>NZ_CP117431.1:6107500-6883092 GCF_030687415.1 Pseudomonas sp. FP603 | reverse complement strand
GCACTGCTGCCAAAGTTCCACTGACACGGATATCCCCTAAGTTGAAAGCCGGTGAGGCAAAAACAAGCGGTCATTGTAGCGACCAGACGTCCACTTATCCACATGCAGGTTGCGCACAGGGCATGATTTATCAATGCGTTAACCCCCGAAAAGAAGACCAACGGTATGTGCATAAGCTCTGTGGATAACCGCCCATGAGGGCACTGGACAAGCGGGGGCGAAACTCGGTGGATAACCTGCCTGTGGATAACTAGCCTTTCCACACACAGCTTATCCGACAGCGCAGCACAGGCTGATCACTGTTTTCCACTGTAGTTGTCATTCTCTGTACATCACGGTTTAGAAGGGCTTAAGGTAGTTATCCACAGATGATCGTGCCCCTAGCTTTTATAAGCTTTACAGAAAAGCTTTAAATAATTCCCTTCTTTATTTCTATATCTAGCGAACGACCTTCGGGCGAGCAAATCGTCTGGAGATCTATTTATAAGGAAACGCTGGTTGGAAATTGACCTAGAGGCTTGCTTTCTCTAGAATCCCCGGTCTCTTAAAACGGGGGCCATTCCGGCCCGTTGTGGACGAACCAGGTAACACGACAATGAAACGTACTTTCCAACCAAGCACTATCAAACGCGCTCGTACCCACGGTTTCCGTGCTCGCATGGCTACCAAGAACGGTCGTGCCGTCCTGTCGCGTCGTCGCGCCAAAGGTCGTGCGCGTCTGGCAGTTTGATAATCCGGCACTGGAGGTGAGTCAGGACTTCAGTCGGGAAAAGCGTCTGCTTACTCCCCGGCATTTCAAGGCAGTCTTTGACTCCCCTACCGGCAAGGTTCCGGGGAAAAATCTCCTGCTCCTTGCGCGCAATAACGATCTTGATCACCCCCGTCTCGGGCTGGTTATCGGGAAAAAGAGCGTAAAGCTCTCCGTCGAGCGCAATCGCCTCAAACGTCTGATGCGCGAATCGTTTCGCCTGAACCAGGATTTACTGGTCGGTTGGGACATTGTTATCGTCGCGCGCAAAGGTTTGGGTGACGTAGAAAGCCCCGAATTGATTCAGCATTTCGACAAACTCTGGAAACGTCTGGCACGCAGCAAGCCGGTACCAGCAGTCAAAACCGAAACTGTAGGGGTAGACAGTCCCGATGCGTAAACTGGCGCTCGTTCCGATCCAGTTTTATCGCTATGCCATCAGTCCCATGATGGCCAGTCACTGTCGTTTCTACCCCAGTTGTTCCTGCTACGCGTATGAAGCCATAGAAAATCATGGCCTTCTGCGCGGTGGCTGGCTGACCTTTCGTCGTTTAGGTCGCTGTCATCCGTGGAATCCCGGTGGTTATGACCCGGTTCCATCTATCCCTACCTCCCGTTCTTCTTCGATGGCCGAGTAATCATGGATATCAAACGCACGATCCTGATCGTCGCCCTGGCAATCGTGTCCTACGTTATGGTCCTTAAATGGAACCAGGACTATGGCCAGGCTGCCCTGCCGACTCAGAATGTTGCTTCCAGTACTACCGCACCGGGCCTACCGGATACGGCGACTGGCAATAATGCTTCTGTCAGTGACGACATTCCACGCGCCGCAAGCGATACCAGTGCAACTGCACCTGCTGAAACACCAGTAGCTGCAAGCAAAGACCTCATCCAGATCAAAACGGATGTGCTCAACCTGGCAATCGATCCACAAGGTGGCGATGTTGCCCAGTTGACGTTGCCGCTGTATCCACGTCGCCAGGACCACCCGGAAATTCCATTCCAGCTGTTTGATAACGGCAACGAGCGGACTTATCTGGCTCAGAGTGGCCTGATCGGCACCAACGGTCCGGACGCAAGTCCTGCCGGTCGTCCGGTTTATTCCTCCGAGAAGAAGATTTATCAACTGGCTGACGGTCAAGACCAATTGGTCGCGGACCTGAAGTTCAGCAAGGACGGCGTCAACTACATCAAGCGTTTCACGCTGAAACGTGGCCTGTATGACGTTACCGTTTCCTACCTGATCGACAACCAGAGCGCTCAGCCCTGGTCCGGTGCAATGTTCGCGCAACTGAAGCGTGATGCCAGCTCCGATCCTTCTTCCAGCACCGCCACCGGCACCGCGACTTACCTGGGCGCCGCCCTGTGGACAAGTAACGAGCCGTACAAGAAAGTGTCGATGAGCGACATGGACAAGGCTCAGCTGAAAGAAACCGTCACCGGTGGTTGGGTTGCCTGGTTGCAGCACTACTTCGTGACTGCGTGGATTCCGGTCAAGGGCGAAAACAACATCGTCCAGACCCGTAAAGACAGCAAAGGCAACTACATCATTGGCTACACCGCCCCGGCAATGACTGTCGCACCGGGTGCGAAAGCTGAAACCAGCGCCGTTCTGTACGCCGGTCCGAAAAGCCAGGCTGTGCTGAAAGAGTTGTCCCCAGGTCTGGAACTGACCGTCGACTACGGCATTCTGTGGTTCATTGCCCAACCAATCTTCTGGTTGCTGCAACATATCCACGCGCTGGTCGGTAACTGGGGTTGGTCGATCATCTTCCTGACCATGCTGATCAAGGGGATTTTCTTCCCACTGTCGGCTGCCAGCTACAAATCCATGGCGCGCATGCGTGCAGTGGCACCGAAACTGGCCGCGCTGAAAGAGCAACATGGCGACGACCGGCAGAAAATGTCGCAAGCCATGATGGAGCTGTACAAGAAAGAGAAGATCAATCCGCTGGGTGGCTGCTTGCCAATCCTGGTGCAGATGCCGGTTTTCCTTTCGCTGTACTGGGTTCTGCTGGAAAGCGTGGAAATGCGCCAGGCGCCGTTCATGCTGTGGATTACTGACCTGTCGATCAAGGATCCGTTCTTCATTCTGCCGATCATCATGGGCGCAACCATGTTTATCCAGCAGCAGTTGAACCCGACTCCTCCGGATCCGATGCAGGCGAAGGTCATGAAAATGATGCCAATCATCTTCACCTTCTTCTTCCTGTGGTTCCCGGCAGGTCTGGTGCTGTACTGGGTTGTGAACAACGTGCTGTCCATCGCACAACAGTGGTACATCACGCGTAAGATCGAAGCGGCTACCAAAAAAGCCGAGGCGTAACTTACTCTGTGGATAACCACTCAAAACGCCCCCTAGTGGGGCGTTTTGCTATCTGTCACTTTTGTCTGGATACCGGTTTATGAGCGTTCCTCGTGAAACCATCGCGGCCGTCGCCACCGCTCAAGGTCGCGGCGGTGTGGGCATCGTCCGTATTTCTGGGCCGCTGGCGAGTCTGGCGGCCAAAGCCATCAGCGGTCGCGAACTGAAACCGCGGTTTGCCCATTACGGCCCGTTCCTCAGTGCAAACGAAGAGGTGCTGGACGAAGGCATCGCGCTATATTTCCCCGGACCGAACTCGTTCACCGGCGAAGATGTGCTTGAGCTGCAGGGCCACGGCGGGCCAATCGTTCTGGATATGCTGCTCAAGCGTTGCCTGGAACTGGGCTGTCGTCTGGCCCGGCCGGGTGAATTCAGCGAGCGCGCCTTCCTCAACGACAAGCTCGATCTGGCTCAGGCCGAAGCCATTGCCGACTTGATCGAGGCAAGTTCTGCACAGGCGGCACGAAATGCCCTGCGTTCGTTACAGGGTGCGTTTTCCCAGCGTGTACATAACCTCACCGAGCAACTGATAGGCCTGCGCATTTACGTCGAAGCAGCCATCGACTTCCCCGAAGAAGAAATCGACTTCCTTGCCGATGGCCACGTGCTGAGCATGCTCGACAAAGTGCGCGACGAATTATCCACAGTGCTGCGTGAAGCTGGCCAAGGGGCTTTGCTGCGCGATGGCATGACCGTGGTCATCGCCGGTCGGCCGAATGCCGGCAAGTCCAGCCTGCTGAATGCCTTGGCCGGACGTGAAGCCGCGATCGTGACCGAGATTGCCGGCACTACCCGGGACATTCTTCGCGAACATATCCACATCGATGGCATGCCGTTGCACGTGGTCGACACTGCCGGCCTGCGCGATACCGATGATCAGGTGGAAAAAATTGGTGTCGAACGGGCATTAAAAGCCATTGGTGAAGCAGATCGGGTACTGCTGGTGGTTGACGCCACGGCTCCCGAGGCCCTTGATCCCTTTGCCTTGTGGCCTGAATTTCTTGAAATACGTCCGGATCCGGCAAAAGTTACCCTTATCCGCAACAAGGCTGACCTGACGGGGGAAGCGATTGCCCTGGAGGTCAGTGATGATGGCCATGTCACAATCAGTCTCAGTGCCAAATCCGCCGGTATGGGGCTTGAACTGTTACGCGAGCATCTCAAGGCGTGCATGGGTTACGAACAGACCTCCGAAAGCAGCTTCAGTGCACGCAGGCGTCACCTGGAGGCACTGCGTCATGCGAGTGCGTCCCTAGAGCATGGCCGTGCGCAGCTGACGTTAGCGGGTGCTGGTGAGCTATTGGCCGAAGATTTGCGGCAGGCGCAGCAGTCTTTGGGCGAAATCACCGGCGCATTCAGCTCCGATGATCTGCTGGGAAGGATCTTTTCCAGCTTCTGTATCGGTAAATAGTCCCTTCCGCAGTTCACAGACAGGCCATTCGGGCCTGTCTGTTCTCTCCTTTTCTGAAATTTTTCCCCAGTGCCGAGCAGATTCTTCGCTTGAGCGGATTTCCCTTGCCCGGGATTTGCTCATTCGGCGGCTTTTCTGTGGATTAAGCCCTGTGAATAAGTGCCGCTAAGGGCAGTTGATAACAAGGCTTGGAAACTGAAGATAACCACCTCTGTGGATAACCACCCCTTTCATCCACAGGCTTAAACCGGTTATCCAATGGCCTCCTTGGCATATGACCACAGGGTTTTGAATCTCTGTACATATTGAAAATAAAGGGCTGTATAAATCTATCCACAGAAAGGTGGCTCAGTAGAAATAAACATAAAAACAAAGATTTAATAAATTTCTCTCTTTTTAATTTCTATAACCTCGACTTCTCCACAGCTGGTTAAATTTTGTGCAAAGGGTTCTTTAGGAAGGGCGAAGTCCCTATACTTGCCGACCAGGTCCAAAAACCTGAGCTCAAACTATTTCCGGATTACCTGACTGAAGCAGGCACGAGGTGCGTGGTGGATTTCCCTTCCCGTTTTGAAGTCATCGTCATCGGCGGCGGTCATGCCGGTACCGAGGCAGCACTGGCGTCAGCACGTATGGGGGCAAAAACCCTGTTGCTGACGCATAACGTGGAAACCCTCGGTGCCATGAGTTGCAACCCAGCCATTGGCGGGATTGGTAAAAGCCATTTGGTTAAAGAAATCGATGCCCTGGGCGGCGCGATGGCCATGGCTACCGATAAAGGTGGTATCCAGTTTCGCGTATTGAACAGCCGCAAAGGCCCCGCCGTGCGTGCAACCCGCGCTCAGGCAGATCGGGTTCTGTACAAGGCCGCTGTCCGCGAAGCGTTGGAAAACCAGCCGAACCTGTGGATATTTCAACAAGCTGCTGACGACCTCATCGTCGAACAGGAACAAGTGCGCGGTGTTGTCACCCAAATGGGCCTGCGTTTCTTCGCAGATTCCGTGGTGTTGACCACTGGTACCTTCCTCGGCGGACTTATCCACATCGGCATGCAGAATTATTCCGGCGGTCGCGCCGGTGATCCGCCGTCGATTGCGCTGGCTCATCGCCTGCGCGAACTGCCGTTGCGGGTCGGTCGCCTGAAAACCGGTACACCACCGCGTATCGACGGTCGCACTGTGGATTTTTCGGTAATGACCGAGCAGGCAGGGGATACGCCGATTCCGGTGATGTCGTTCATGGGGTCCAAAGAGCAGCATCCGAAACAGGTCAGCTGCTGGATTACCCACACCAATTCGCGGACCCACGAAATCATTGCCGCGAACCTCGACCGTTCGCCAATGTATTCCGATGCAGGCTTGATTGAAGGCATCGGTCCGCGTTATTGCCCGTCGATCGAAGACAAAATCCACCGTTTTGCCGACAAGGAAAGCCACCAGGTCTTCATCGAACCGGAAGGTTTGACCACCCACGAGCTGTACCCGAACGGGATATCCACATCCTTGCCGTTCGATGTGCAATTGCAAATCGTGCAATCGATCCGCGGCATGGAAAACGCACACATCGTTCGCCCGGGCTACGCCATCGAGTACGACTACTTCGACCCGCGTGACCTGAAGTACAGCCTGGAAACCAAAGTGATCGGCGGTCTGTTCTTCGCCGGGCAAATCAACGGCACCACCGGTTACGAAGAAGCCGGCGCCCAGGGTTTGCTGGCTGGAGCCAACGCCGCACTGCTCGCTCAGGGCAAAGATGCCTGGTGCCCGCGTCGCGACGAGGCGTACATCGGCGTTTTGGTCGATGACCTGATTACCCTGGGTACCCAGGAACCGTATCGGATGTTCACGTCCCGCGCCGAATACCGTTTGATCCTGCGCGAAGACAACGCCGACCTGCGTTTGACCGAAAAAGGTCGCGAATTGGGTCTGGTGGATGACGTGCGTTGGGCAGCGTTCTGCAAGAAGCGCGAAAGCATCGATCTGGAAGAGCAACGCCTGAAAAGTACCTGGGTTCGCCCAGGCACCGAGCAGGGCGATGCGATTTCCGAGACGTTCGGTACGCCGCTGACCCACGAATACAATTTGCTCAACCTGCTGAGCCGTCCGGAAATCGACTACGCTGGTCTGATCGCCGTGACAGGTGGGGGCGCAGAAGATCCACAGGTCGCCGAACAGGTCGAAATCAAGACCAAATACGCCGGTTACATCGATCGCCAACAGGATGAAATCGCACGTCTGCGGGCCAGCGAAGACACCAAACTGCCTGTGGATATCGATTACACGAACATCTCCGGTCTCTCGAAAGAGATCCAGAGCAAGCTCGGCTCGACCCGTCCAGAGACCCTGGGCCAGGCGTCGCGTATTCCGGGCGTAACCCCGGCAGCGATTTCGCTGTTGATGATTCATTTGAAAAAACGCGGCGCGGGCCGTCAGTTGGAGCAAAGCGCTTGAGTTCGTTGGTCACCTCGCAACACGCCGAAGAGTTATCCACAGGTGCTCGCCAGCTCGGTGTCAGCCTGACGGAAGCCCAGCATGCACAGCTGCTGGGTTATCTGGCCCTGTTGATAAAATGGAACAAGGCCTACAACCTCACGGCAGTGCGTGATCCGGACGAAATGGTTTCACGGCATTTGCTCGACAGCCTGAGCGTTATGTCCTTCATCGAAAACGGCCGTTGGCTGGATGTGGGCAGTGGTGGCGGCATGCCAGGGATTCCCCTGGCGATCCTGTTTCCCGAGTCGCAAGTGACCTGCCTGGACAGCAACGGCAAGAAAACCCGCTTCCTGACCCAGGTCAAACTCGAACTCAAACTGGATAACCTGCAAGTTATCCACAGTCGCGTCGAAGCCTTCCAGCCTGAACTGCCATTCAACGGGATCATTTCCCGTGCGTTCAGCAGCATGGAGAACTTCAGCAACTGGACTCGCCATTTGGGCGACGCCGAAACACGTTGGCTGGCAATGAAGGGCGTTCATCCCGCCGATGAGCTGGTAGCATTGCCGGCAGACTTCCACCTCGATAGCGAACACGCCCTGGCCGTACCCGGTTGCCAAGGCCAACGCCATCTGCTGATACTGCGCCGCACGGCATGATTGGGAACACAAGCAAGAATGGCTAAGGTATTCGCGATAGCGAACCAAAAGGGTGGTGTGGGCAAGACCACCACCTGCATCAACCTCGCAGCTTCCCTGGTCGCTACCAAGCGTCGGGTGCTGTTGATCGATCTCGATCCACAGGGCAACGCCACCATGGGTAGCGGTGTGGATAAACACGGCCTGGAAAACTCGGTCTACGACCTGCTGATAGGCGAATGCGATCTGGCCCAGGCTATGCACTATTCCGAGCACGGCGGTTATCAATTGCTGCCGGCCAACCGCGACCTGACCGCGGCCGAAGTCGTTCTGCTGGAAATGCAGATGAAGGAAAGTCGTCTGCGCAGTGCGTTGGCGCCGATCCGTGAAAACTACGATTACATTTTGATCGACTGCCCGCCGTCGCTGTCGATGTTGACGCTCAACGCGCTGGTTGCCGCCGACGGGGTGATTATCCCCATGCAGTGCGAGTACTTCGCGCTCGAAGGGCTGAGCGACCTTGTGGATAACATCAAGCGCATTGCCGAACTGCTGAACCCGAACCTGAAAGTCGAAGGCTTGTTGCGGACCATGTACGACCCGCGCCTGAGCCTGATGAACGACGTCTCGGCGCAGCTCAAGGAACACTTTGGCGATCAGCTCTACGACACCGTGATTCCGCGCAACATCCGTCTGGCCGAAGCGCCAAGCTATGGCATGCCGGCGCTGGCGTACGACAAATCATCGCGGGGCGCGATTGCCTATCTGGCATTGGCTGGCGAGATGGTTCGCCGTCAGCGCAAAAACTCACGCACCGCCGCTGCTCAGGCAACTTAAGGAATCCCCATGGCCGTCAAGAAACGAGGTCTCGGACGTGGACTGGATGCACTG
The DNA here is from genome assembly GCF_030687415.1 of Pseudomonas sp. FP603. NCBI lineage: Bacteria > Pseudomonadati > Pseudomonadota > Gammaproteobacteria > Pseudomonadales > Pseudomonadaceae > Pseudomonas > Pseudomonas sp. FP603. The sequence goes on along the minus strand of NZ_CP117431.1, from coordinate 6,874,604 downwards.
CTGAGTGGTCCGACTGTCAGCTCGCTGGAAGAGCAAGCGGTACAGGCCGATCAGCGTGAGCTGCAGCACCTGCCCCTGGACCTGATTCAGCGTGGCAAATACCAGCCGCGTCGGGACATGGATCCTCAGGCGCTGGAAGAGCTGGCGCAGTCGATCAGGGCCCAGGGCGTGATGCAGCCGATCGTGGTTCGCCCGATCGGCAGCGGGCGCTTCGAAATCATCGCCGGCGAACGCCGCTGGCGTGCCAGCCAGCAGGCTGGCCAGGAAACCATCCCGGCGATGGTTCGTGATGTGCCGGATGAAACCGCCATCGCGATGGCGCTGATCGAGAATATCCAGCGCGAAGACCTCAATCCGATCGAAGAAGCGGTGGCCTTGCAGCGTTTGCAGCAGGAATTCCAGCTGACTCAGCAACAAGTGGCCGAGGCTGTGGGTAAGTCCCGCGTCACCGTCGCCAACCTGTTGCGTCTGATTGCGCTGCCGGAAGTGATCAAAACCATGCTGTCTCACGGCGACCTGGAAATGGGTCATGCCCGTGCCTTGCTCGGTTTGCCGGAAAATCAACAAGTTGAAGGGGCGCGACATGTTGTCGCACGAGGGCTGACTGTGCGCCAGACTGAAGCACTGGTTCGCCAGTGGTTGAGTGGCAAGCCGGAGCCTGTGGAACCTGCAAAACCGGACCCGGATATCGCCCGACTCGAGCAGCGTCTGGCCGAGCGCCTAGGCTCTGCGGTGCAGATCCGCCACGGAAAGAAGGGTAAGGGGCAGTTGGTGATCGGCTACAACTCTCTTGATGAGCTTCAAGGTGTGCTCGCACACATCCGCTGAAACAATTCCTCATGTAGCGTGAAGCCGGAAATCACTACCTGACAGTTGAATAGGGGCAGAACCGCCCCTATACTCTGCGCGCATTTTGTCGGCACAAATTATGCCAGGTTATTGAGTTCTGGCAGCCGACCATTGGGGAGCGAAAGAGATGGAAAACCGCACGCCAGACCGCTTGCCGTTCCATCGCCTGGCAGTTTTTCCGGTGTTAATGGCTCAATTTGTCGTTTTGCTGATTGCCGCTTTGGCGCTCTGGCAATGGCATGGAGTCGTTGCCGGGTACTCAGGACTCTGCGGAGGCCTGATAGCCTTGCTTCCCAATATTTATTTCGCTCACAGGGCATTTCGGTTTTCCGGCGCCCGAGCAGCTCAAGCCATCGTCCGGTCTTTTTATGCCGGCGAGGCGGGCAAACTGATTTTGACGGCAGTGCTGTTTGCATTGACGTTTGCAGGTGTGAAGCCATTGGCGCCGTTAGCAGTATTCGGCGTCTTCGTGCTGACCCAACTGGTTAGCTGGTTCGCTCCCCTGCTAATGAGAACAAGACTTTCGAGACCTTAGGGCGTTTGAGGCAACCATGGCAGAGACAACCGCTTCGGGCTATATCCAGCACCACTTGCAGAACCTGACCTTCGGTCAGCACCCAACTGGCGGGTGGGGTTTTGCCCACACCGCAGCAGAAGCCAAAGAAATGGGCTTCTGGGCTTTCCACGTCGATACTCTCGGCTGGTCGGTTGCGTTGGGTCTGATTTTCGTTCTTCTTTTCCGCATGGCGGCAAAGAAGGCGACTTCCGGTCAGCCTGGTGCTTTGCAGAACTTCGTTGAAGTATTGGTCGAATTCGTCGATGGCAGCGTGAAAGACAGCTTCCATGGCCGTAGCCCGGTGATTGCACCACTGGCGCTGACCATCTTCGTCTGGGTCTTCCTGATGAATGCCGTAGACCTGATTCCGGTTGACTGGATTCCTCAAGTAGCCATGTTGATCTCCGGCGATGCGCACATTCCGTTCCGCGCCGTATCGACCACTGACCCGAACGCTACCCTGGGCATGGCCCTGTCGGTATTCGCGTTGATCATTTTCTACAGCATCAAGGTCAAGGGTATCGGCGGTTTCATCGGCGAACTGACCCTGCACCCGTTCGGCAGCAAGAACATCTTCGTTCAAGCCCTGCTTATTCCGGTGAACTTCCTGCTTGAGTTCGTGACACTGATTGCCAAGCCAATCTCGTTGGCACTGCGTCTGTTCGGCAACATGTATGCCGGCGAACTGGTCTTCATTCTGATTGCTGTGATGTTCGGCAGCGGTCTGCTCTGGCTTAGCGGCCTGGGCGTAGTTCTGCAGTGGGCGTGGGCTGTGTTCCACATCCTGATCATCACCCTGCAGGCGTTTATCTTCATGATGCTGACCATCGTTTACCTGTCGATGGCGCACGAAGAGAACCATTAAGACCAGTCTCGACTAGTCTGATGTCCCACCCGGTAACACGGGTGGGTGCCCGAACAGGGCTATGAAACGATTTGTTTTACCGCTTTAAAATCTAAAAAACCTAAACCATACGACGTAAAAGTCGGGAGGAAAGATGGAAACTGTAGTTGGTCTAACCGCTATCGCTGTTGCACTGTTGATCGGCCTGGGCGCACTGGGTACCGCAATTGGTTTCGGCCTGTTGGGCGGCAAGTTCCTGGAAGGCGCAGCGCGTCAGCCAGAAATGGTTCCAATGCTGCAAGTCAAAATGTTCATCGTTGCCGGTCTGCTCGACGCCGTGACCATGATCGGTGTTGGTATCGCTCTGTTCTTCACCTTCGCGAACCCATTCGTTGGTCAACTCGCTGGCTAATCACTCGAATCGTCGAGTGATTAGTGTGTTGTGCAACGAACGAGCGAGGTGTTGGCGTGAACATTAATGCAACCCTGATTGGCCAGTCCGTTGCGTTCTTAATTTTTGTACTTTTTTGCATGAAGTTCGTATGGCCTCCGGTCATCGCGGCTTTGCACGAACGTCAGAAGAAGATCGCGGATGGACTGGACGCTGCCGCCCGAGCAGCTCGCGACCTGGAGTTGGCCCAAGATAAAGCGGGTCAACAACTGCGCGAAGCGAAAGCTCAGGCAGCCGAAATCATTGAGCAAGCCAAGAAGCGCGGTAACCAGATCGTTGAAGAGGCTGTTGAAAAAGCCCGTATCGACGCTGACCGTGTGAAGGTTCAGGCTCAGGCCGAGATCGAGCAGGAACTGAACAGTGTCAAAGACGCGCTGCGTGCCCAACTGGGTGCACTGGCTGTCGGCGGCGCCGAGAAGATCCTGGGTGCCACAATCGATCAAAACGCGCACGCGGAGCTGGTAAACAAACTGGCTGCTGAAATTTAAGCGAGGGCGATCATGGCAGAATTGACCACGTTGGCCCGACCTTACGCTAAGGCAGCCTTCGAGCACGCCCAGGCCCACCAGCAACTGGCCTCTTGGTCAGCCATGCTCGGCCTGGCTGCAGCAGTGTCGCAAGACGACACCATGCAGCGCGTGCTCAAGGCCCCGCGACTGACGAGCGCAAACAAGGCCGCCACGTTTATCGACGTGTGCGGCGACAAGTTTGATGCCAAGGCACAGAACTTCATTCACGTCGTTGCCGAAAACGACCGTCTCCCGCTTTTGCCGGAGATATCCGCTCTGTTCGACCTGTACAAGGCTGAACAAGAGAAGTCGGTAGACGTTGAAGTGACCAGTGCTTTTGCATTGAACCAAGAACAGCAAGACAAACTCGCCAAGGTTCTCAGTGCACGACTCAACCGGGAAGTGCGCCTGCAAGTCGAGGAAGACAAATCCCTGATTGGGGGCATTGTCATCCGCGCCGGCGACCTGGTTATCGATGGCTCGGTTCGCGGCAAACTCGCGAACCTTGCCGAAGCATTGAAATCTTGAGTTTGAAGGGGCAGCAGAGCAATGCAGCAACTCAATCCTTCCGAAATAAGTGAAATTATCAAGGGCCGCATCGACAAGCTCGATGTGACCTCCCAAGCCCGTAACGAAGGCACTGTCGTCAGCGTATCTGACGGTATCGTGCGGATTCACGGTCTGGCCGACGTTATGTACGGCGAGATGATCGAGTTTCCGGGCGGCGTCTTCGGTATGGCTCTCAACCTGGAGCAAGACTCTGTAGGTGCCGTTGTATTGGGTGCTTACCAGTCTCTGGCTGAAGGCATGAGCGCCAAGTGCACTGGCCGCATCCTCGAAGTTCCGGTTGGTAAGGAACTGCTGGGTCGCGTCGTCGACGCATTGGGTAACCCTGTTGACGGCAAAGGTCCACTGGGCAACACACAGACCGACGCGGTCGAGAAAGTTGCTCCAGGCGTGATCTGGCGTAAGTCGGTAGACCAGCCTGTACAGACTGGCTACAAGGCTGTCGATGCCATGATCCCTGTCGGCCGTGGCCAGCGTGAGCTGATCATCGGTGACCGTCAGATCGGTAAAACCGCTCTGGCGATCGACGCGATCATCAACCAGAAAGACAGCGGCATTTTCTGCGTCTACGTAGCAATCGGTCAGAAGCAATCGACCATCGCCAACGTGGTTCGCAAGCTGGAAGAAAACGGCGCTCTGGCCAACACGATCATCGTGGCTGCCAGTGCTTCGGAATCTCCTGCGCTGCAATTCCTGGCACCGTACTCCGGTTGCACCATGGGTGAATTCTTCCGCGACCGCGGTGAAGACGCGCTGATCGTTTATGACGATCTGTCCAAGCAAGCAGTGGCTTACCGCCAGATTTCCCTGCTGCTGCGTCGTCCACCAGGCCGTGAAGCTTACCCAGGCGACGTGTTCTATCTCCACTCCCGTCTGCTGGAGCGCGCATCCCGCGTTTCGGAAGAGTACGTAGAGAAGTTCACCAACGGCGCAGTGACCGGCAAAACCGGTTCCCTGACCGCACTGCCGATCATCGAAACCCAGGCTGGCGACGTTTCCGCGTTCGTTCCGACCAACGTGATTTCCATCACCGACGGTCAGATCTTCCTGGAATCGGCCATGTTCAACTCCGGGATCCGTCCTGCTGTGAACGCCGGTGTTTCGGTATCCCGTGTGGGTGGTGCCGCTCAGACCAAGATCATCAAGAAGCTCTCCGGTGGTATCCGTACCGCTCTGGCTCAGTACCGTGAACTGGCGGCATTCGCCCAGTTCGCTTCTGACCTGGACGAAGCGACCCGTAAGCAACTTGAGCATGGTCAGCGCGTTACCGAGCTGATGAAGCAGAAGCAATACGCACCAATGTCGATCGCTGACATGGCGCTGTCGCTGTATGCCGCTGAGCGTGGGTTCCTGACTGACGTTGAAATCGCCAAGATCGGCAGCTTCGAACAAGCGCTGATTGCTTTCTTCAACCGCGATCACGCCGACTTGATGGCGAAGATCAACGTGAAGGGTGACTTCAATGACGAAATCGACGCTGGCATGAAAGCCGGTATCGAGAAGTTCAAGGCCACCCAAACCTGGTAAGCCGCAGCGGGAGCCGCAAGGCTCCCGCTTGCTAACCTGATAGGTGTTACATGGCAGGCGCAAAAGAGATTCGCAGTAAGATTGCGAGCATCAAAAGCACGCAAAAGATTACCAGCGCCATGGAAAAAGTGGCGGTCAGCAAAATGCGCAAGGCACAAATGCGCATGGCTGCTAGCCGTCCTTACGCGGAGCGCATCCGCCAGGTTATTGGCCATCTGGCCAACGCCAACCCGGAATATCGCCACCCGTTCATGATCGACCGTGAAGTAAAACGTGTCGGTTACGTCGTGGTGAGCAGTGACCGTGGTCTGTGTGGTGGCTTGAACACCAACCTGTTCAAGGCCCTGGTCAAGGACATGGCGGTAAACCGCGATAACGGCGTCGAGATTGATCTGTGTGTCGTTGGTAGCAAGGGTGCGGCTTTCTTCCGCAACTTCGGCGGTAACGTCGTTGCAGCTATCAGCCACCTGGGTGAAGAGCCGTCGATCAATGACCTGATCGGCAGCGTCAAGGTGATGCTGGATGCCTACCTGGACGGCCGTATTGACCGCCTGTCCGTGGTGTCCAACAAGTTCATCAACACCATGACGCAACAGCCTACCGTGGAGCAGTTGATTCCACTGGTGGCAACCCCGGATCAAGAACTCAAGCACCACTGGGATTATCTGTACGAACCGGACGCCAAAGAGCTGCTTGACGGCTTGATGGTCCGTTACGTGGAGTCGCAGGTCTACCAGGCGGTGGTCGAGAACAACGCGGCTGAACAAGCTGCGCGGATGATCGCGATGAAGAACGCTACCGACAACGCCGGTGATTTGATCAGCGATTTGCAGCTGGTCTACAACAAGGCGCGTCAGGCTGCGATCACCCAAGAGATCTCGGAAATCGTCGGCGGCGCTGCCGCGGTTTAACGGTTCAAATATTCAGAGGATCCAGCTATGAGTAGCGGACGTATCGTTCAAATCATCGGCGCCGTTATCGACGTGGAATTTCCACGCGACAGCGTACCGAGCATCTACAACGCGCTGAAAGTACAAAGCGCGGCCGAAACCACTCTGGAAGTTCAGCAACAGCTGGGCGACGGCGTGGTTCGTACCATTGCGATGGGTTCCACCGAGGGCTTGAAGCGCGGTCTGGAAGTCACCGACTCTGGCGCTGCCATCTCCGTACCGGTCGGTAAAGCGACTCTGGGCCGGATCATGGACGTACTGGGCAACCCGATCGACGAAGCAGGCCCGATCGACACCGAAGAGCGTTGGGGCATTCACCGTCCTGCGCCAACCTTCGCTGAACAAGCTGGCGGCAACGACCTGCTGGAAACCGGCATCAAGGTTATCGACCTGGTTTGCCCGTTCGCCAAGGGCGGTAAAGTCGGTCTGTTCGGTGGTGCCGGTGTAGGCAAAACCGTAAACATGATGGAACTGATCCGTAACATCGCCATCGAGCACAGCGGTTATTCCGTGTTCGCCGGTGTGGGTGAGCGTACTCGTGAGGGTAACGACTTCTACCACGAGATGAAGGATTCCAACGTTCTGGACAAAGTGGCACTGGTTTACGGTCAGATGAACGAGCCGCCGGGTAACCGTCTGCGCGTAGCACTGACCGGCCTGACCATGGCCGAGAAGTTCCGTGACGAAGGTAACGACGTTCTGCTGTTCGTCGACAACATCTATCGTTACACCCTGGCCGGTACTGAAGTATCCGCACTGCTGGGCCGTATGCCTTCCGCAGTAGGTTACCAGCCGACCCTGGCTGAAGAGATGGGCGTTCTGCAAGAACGTATCACTTCGACCAAGGAAGGTTCGATCACTTCGATCCAGGCGGTATACGTACCGGCGGATGACTTGACTGACCCGTCGCCAGCGACCACCTTCGCCCACTTGGACGCCACCGTCGTTCTGTCCCGTGACATCGCTTCCCTGGGTATCTACCCGGCGGTCGATCCACTCGACTCGACTTCGCGTCAGCTGGACCCGAACGTAATCGGCCAGGACCACTACGACACCGCTCGCGGCGTACAGTATGTTCTGCAGCGTTACAAAGAACTGAAGGACATCATTGCGATCCTGGGTATGGACGAGCTGTCGGAAGCCGACAAGCAGTTGGTAAACCGTGCTCGTAAGATCCAGCGTTTCTTGTCGCAGCCGTTCTTCGTGGCTGAAGTCTTCACCGGTGCTTCGGGTAAATACGTTTCCCTGAAAGACACCATTGCTGGCTTCAAAGGCATCCTCAACGGTGACTACGACCACCTGCCAGAACAAGCGTTCTACATGGTCGGTGGCATCGAAGAAGCGATCGAGAAAGCCAAGAAACTGTAATCCCGGCGCCCGGCAACGGGCGCTAATTTAGGTTGAGGCAATCAGATGGCTATGACAGTCCATTGCGATATCGTCAGCGCGGAAGGGGAAATCTTTTCCGGTCTGGTCGAGATGGTGATTGCGCACGGTGCACTGGGTGATCTTGGTATCGCTCTGGGTCACGCGCCGTTGATCACTAATCTCAAGCCGGGCCCGATCCGCCTGGTCAAGCAGGGCGGGGAAGAGGAGGTGTATTACATCTCCGGCGGTTTCCTCGAGGTTCAGCCGAACATGGTCAAGGTTCTTGCCGACACCGTGCAACGTGCTGCCGACCTGGACGAAGCCTCCGCTCAGGAAGCCGTTAAGGCTGCCGAGAAGGCCTTGCATGAGCGGGGCGCGGAATTCGACTACGGTTCTGCTGCCGCACGCCTGGCCGAGGCTGCAGCTCAGCTGCGCACCGTCCAGCAGATCCGCAAGAAGTTTGGCCACTAATTGGCCATCGACTTATTGTGTGATTGATTAAAAAGGGTAGCCTCGGCTACCCTTTTTTCTTTTCCGACTTTTATCACCCGGTCGCAGCCGCTGACCCCCAGGATTAGTAGCCTGTCATGTCTCTTGAAATCGTTATCCTCGCTGCCGGCCAAGGCACGCGCATGCGTTCGGCCTTGCCGAAAGTTCTGCACCCGGTTGCCGGTAACTCAATGCTTGGCCATGTTATCGACACGGCCCGGCAACTTGATCCACAACGCATCCATGTGGTGATTGGCCATGGTGCCGAAGCGGTGCGCGAGCGTCTGGCGGCCGATGACCTGAATTTCGTCCTGCAGGATCAACAGCTGGGTACCGGACATGCGGTGGCCCAGGCTGTACCGTTCATCAAGTCTCACACCGTGCTGATTCTGTACGGCGATGTACCGTTGATCGAAGTCGAAACCCTGAAACGTCTGCTCAAGCACGCTGCGCCGCGGCAATTGGGCCTGCTGACGGTCGAGCTGGATGACCCGACCGGTTACGGCCGCATCGTCCGTGATGCCGCTGGCAACGTCAGCGCCATCGTCGAGCAGAAAGACGCCAACGAAGCCGAACGTGCGATCACCGAAGGCAATACCGGTATTCTCGCGCTGCCTTTCGAGCACTTGGGGGGCTGGATGAGCCGGCTCTCCAACAACAATGCCCAGGGCGAGTACTACCTGACTGATGTAATCGCCATGGCAGTCAGCGATGGTCTGGTGGTGGCTACCGAACACCCCCATGACACCATGGAAGTGCAGGGTGCCAACGATCGCAAGCAACTGGCCGAGCTTGAACGTCACTATCAGCTGCGCGCCGCTCGTCGTTTGATGGCTCATGGCGTGACCCTGCGCGATCCGGCACGTTTCGATGTGCGAGGTGAGGTTAGCGTCGGCCGCGATGTGCTGATCGACATCAACGTGATCCTCGAAGGCAAAGTGGTTATCGAGGACGACGTGGTGATCGGTCCGAACTGCGTGATCAAGGACAGCACCCTGCGCAAAGGCGTGGTGATTAAAGCCAACAGCCATATCGAAGGCGCGATACTCGGTGAAGGCAGCGATGCCGGCCCGTTCGCTCGTTTGCGTCCGGGCACGGTGCTGGAAGCTCGCGCGCATGTGGGTAACTTCGTTGAGCTGAAGAACGCCCATATGGGCGAGGGCGCCAAGGCCGGTCACCTGACGTATCTGGGCGACGCCGAGATCGGTGCGCGTACCAACATCGGCGCTGGCACCATCACCTGTAACTACGATGGCGCGAACAAGTGGAAAACCGTGTTGGGCGAAGATGTATTCATTGGTTCCAACAACTCGTTGGTGGCGCCTGTGGATATCTCCGCGGGTGCGACCACGGCAGCCGGTTCGACCATTACCCAGAATGTGGATAAGGCTCAGTTGGCCGTGGGTCGGGCTCGACAGAAGAACATCGATGGCTGGAAGCGGCCGGAGAAGGTCAAGAAGAGCTGAGTTATCCACAAAAGTTGGTCAGGTTTTAGTTATTCACAGCCTGATCGATTGTAATCGCGGGCAAGCCCGCTCCCACAAGGTTTTGTTGGACCTGTGGGAGCGGGCTTGCCCGCGATGCTTTTATCCACAGGTAATTTTTCTTGTTCCGGCTTGACGAAGTTTCGCTAATAGGTTTTGATTGCTTACGTTATCTTTCGAATCGAAACTTACCAAGCCATGTCAAAGCGCAACACTCCCCAACGCCGCCACAACATCCTCGCCCTGCTCAATGAGCAGGGGGAAGTCAGTGTGGATGAGCTCGCCAAGCGCTTCGAAACCTCGGAAGTTACGATTCGCAAGGACTTGGCAGCGCTTGAAAGCAACGGTCTATTGCTGCGTCGTTATGGCGGGGCAGTCACCATGCCTCAGGAGCTGGTCGCCGACCTTGGCCAACCGGTTTCCAAATACAAGCAGGCCATTGCCCGCGCCGCCGTCACGCGGATCCGCGAGCATGCGCGGATCATCATCGATAGCGGCAGTACCACCGCCGCGATGATCCCGGAACTCGGCCAGCAACCGGGTCTGGTGGTGATGACCAATTCCCTGCATGTCGCCAACGCCTTGAGCGAACTCGAGCACGAGCCGGTGCTGCTGATGACCGGGGGGACGTGGGACCCGCATTCCGAGTCCTTCCAGGGTCAGGTGGCCGAGCAAGTACTACGCTCATATGACTTTGATCAGCTATTTATCGGTGCCGATGGCATCGATCTGGTGCGCGGGACCACCACCTTCAATGAATTGCTGGGCTTGAGCCGTGTCATGGCCGAGGTTGCCCGCGAAGTGATCGTGATGGTCGAGGCCGACAAGATCGGTCGCAAAATTCCCAATCTGGAGCTGCCGTGGAGCAGCGTCCATACCCTCATCACCGATGATCGCCTGCCACTTGCGGCACGCGATCAGATTCAGGCCCGCGGCATCAATTTGATCTGCGCCGCCGTCAGTCAGGAGAACTAGCATGTGTGGAATTGTCGGCGCAGTCGCAGAACGTAACATTACCGCCATCCTGCTCGAAGGCCTCAAGCGTCTGGAATACCGTGGCTATGACAGCGCCGGTGTGGCGGTGTACACCAACGATGAAAAACTCTTGCGCACGCGTCGTCCGGGCAAGGTCAGCGAACTGGAACAAGCGCTGATCGAAGAGCCGCTGGTCGGCCGTCTGGGCATTGCCCACACCCGCTGGGCGACTCACGGCGCGCCGTGTGAACGCAATGCTCACCCGCATTTTTCTGGCGATCTGGCGGTGGTGCACAACGGCATCATCGAGAACCATGAAGCCCTGCGCGAGCAACTCCAGGCTTTGGGCCACGTGTTCACATCGGACACCGACACTGAAGTCATCGCGCATTTGCTGCACGAAAAACTCAAGCTGCAACCCGACCTGACAGTAGCCCTGAAAGCGACCGTGCAAGAGCTGCACGGTGCTTACGGCCTGGCGGTGATCAGCGCCCTTCAACCGGATCGCCTGGTGGCGGCCCGCAGTGGTAGCCCGCTGGTGATCGGTCTGGGCCTGGGTGAAAACTTCCTGGCCTCCGACCAATTGGCCCTGCGCCAGGTCACAGACCGCTTCATGTACCTGGAAGAAGGCGATATCGCCGAAATTCGCCGCGATAGCGTGCAGATCTGGGACATCAACGGTGCACTCGTCGAGCGTGAAAGCGTTCAGTACCGTGATGGGGCCGAAGCCGCTGATAAGGGCGAATTCCGCCATTACATGCTCAAGGAAATTCACGAGCAACCGGTCGTAGTGCAGCGCACCCTCGAAGGTCGGCTGAGTCATAACCAGGTGCTGGTCGAGGCATTCGGTCCAGAAGCCGCCGAGCTGTTCGCCAAGGTGCGCAATGTACAGATCGTCGCCTGCGGCACCAGCTATCACGCCGGCATGGTTGCCCGTTACTGGCTCGAAGAACTGGCTGGCATCCCGTGTCAGGTCGAAGTCGCCAGCGAATTCCGCTATCGCAAGGTGGTGGTGCAGCCGGACACCCTGTTCGTGAGCATCTCCCAGTCAGGTGAAACCGCCGACACGTTGGCCGCGCTGCGCAATGCCAAGGAACTGGGATTCCTCGCCAGCCTGGCAATCTGCAACGTCGGCATCAGCTCCCTGGTGCGTGAATCGGACCTGACCCTGCTGACTCAAGCCGGTCGTGAAATCGGCGTGGCCTCGACCAAAGCCTTCACCACTCAACTGGTTGGCCTGCTGTTGCTGACCCTGTCGCTGGGTCAGGTTCGCGGTACGTTGGCCGAAGGTGTCGAAGCCACACTGGTCGAAGAACTGCGTCGCCTGCCGACCCGTTTGGGTGAAGCCCTGGCCATGGACAGCACTGTGGAGAAAATCGCCGAGCTGTTCGCCGAAAAGAACCACACGCTGTTCCTCGGTCGCGGTGCGCAATTCCCGGTGGCGATGGAAGGGGCGCTCAAACTCAAGGAAATCTCCTACATCCACGCCGAAGCCTATCCGGCGGGCGAACTGAAACATGGCCCGTTGGCGCTTGTGGATAACGACATGCCCGTAGTCACCGTGGCGCCCAACAACGAGTTGCTGGAGAAGCTGAAGTCCAACCTCCAGGAAGTCCGCGCCCGTGGCGGTGAGCTGATCGTCTTCGCCGACGAGCAGGCCGGCATGACCAATGGCGAAGGCACTCATGTCGTCCAGATGCCGCACATCCACGACATCCTGTCGCCGATTCTCTACACCATTCCGTTGCAGCTGCTCTCGTACTACGTTGCCGTGTTGAAAGGCACTGACGTTGACCAGCCGCGTAACTTGGCAAAGTCGGTGACGGTGGAATAAGTTATCCACAAGCGATGAAATCAAAAGACCGCAGTTTTGGCTGCGGTCTTTTTTTTTGAGAAAGGTCAGCTATTTCAAGTCCACCAATACCGCACAAGATGAAAGAAGATTGGCGCCGCAAAACACACTGAATCCAGTCGATCCAGCATCCCGCCATGGCCTTCGATCATGTGCCCCCAATCCTTCACGCCGCGATCACGCTTGATTGCCGACATCACGATGCCGCCGGCAAAGCCCAGCAGGTTGATCAGCAGTGCAATCATGAACGACTGCCACGGGCTGAATGGTGTGGTCCACCACAAGGCTGCGCCAATCAGCGAGGACAGCAAAACGCCACCGACAAAGCCTTCAACGGTTTTCGACGGCGATAGAGTGGGCGCGATTTTGTGTTTGCCGAACAATTTGCCGCATACGTACTGCAGCACGTCCGACAGTTGCACCACGATCACCAGATACGCGATCAGCAGGAGGTTGCGGCCTTCATAACCGACGATGTCCAGGGTCAGCAGGGCGGGCACGAACGACACGCAGAACACTGCGATCATCAAGCCCCATTGCACTTTCGACGCCCGCTCGAGGAAGTGCGTGCTGTCGCCGCCGAGAGACGCAAGGATCGGCAGCAGCAAAAACACGTACACCGGAATGAAGATCGAGAATAGTCCGTACCAATCGGAATAGATCAGCAGATATTGCAGCGGCAATGCCAGGTAAAACGCTGCCACCAGCGCCGGGTAGTCGCTGCGTCGGGTGGGCATGAGGGTGAGGAATTCGCGTAGCGCATAGAACGATACCGCGTAAAACAGCAGGATCACCGCGCCGGTGCCCAGCCAAAAAGCGATGCCGATCACCACCACCATCACCCACCAAGCGTTGATGCGGGCGTTGAGGTTTTCGATGACTGCATTGGGCGTGCCCCGGGTGCGCAGTTTGAGGATCAGGCCAATCAGTGAGGCCAGCACCAGGATCATGCCGATCCCGCCGAATAGCATCAGGGTTTGTCTATCCATGTCAGGAATGCTCCGGGGCGAGGGCCAGCAGTGCGTCGCGGCTGCGTGAAAGGAACTGCTCTTTGCTCTCGCCTTCAGTCAGTTGCAGGGGCGCGCCGAAACTGGTGGTACACAGCAGCGGCAGTGGCAGTACTCGGCCCTTGGGCATGACCCGGTTGAGGTTGGCGATCCACACCGGAATCACCTGGGCCTGTGGGTAACTTTTTGCCAAGTGGTACAAGCCGCTTTTGAACGGCAGCAAACCCTCTTCCGGATTGCGCGTGCCTTCGGGAAAGATGATTAATGAATCACCCTTCTGCAGGGCGTCGAGCATGGGTTGCAACGGGTTATCCACAGGGTCCTTGCGCTCGCGGTCGATCAGCACGCCGTTGAACACCCGGCTGATGATGTACCGGCGTAAGGCACTCTTGTTCCAGTAGTCGCTGCCGGCCACCGGTCGCGTAAGTTTGCGCAGGGCGGAAGGGAGCGAGGCCCAGAGCAGCACGAAGTCGCCGTGGCTGCTGTGGTTGGCAAAATAAATGCGCTGCACGGGTTCCGGCGCGCAACCCATCCACAGGCTGCGGGCGCCAGTAACGGTTCGGGCCATGGAGGTGATGAGGAAGGCAACCACAGGTTCGAACATTAACGATTTCCTTATCCAGCGAAGGGCAGCCAAGGGCTGGCCAGAATGACAGCCAATGGTGGCAGCACTTGGGCGGCCAGCAGGACAGCCTGTTTGCGCAGCAGTTTAAGCCCCCCGCGCTGACGTTCGATCCAGGGCCGGCCGGCACGGGTGGCCGGTTGCAGGCCGAGGTTTTGCAGGGCCTGGTCGAGAGCTTGAGTGCGGTCTGACAAAGCGTCAGTGTCGCGGGCCATCAGAGTAAACAGGTCAGCGTCGAAGGCCACCCGCAGCGCCCAGTATTTTTGCCATAGCCCAAGGATGATCAGCCAGGCGCTGAGGATCAAGAACGGCGCAGTCGGGGTGATCAGCAGCAGTTGCAGCAGGCCGAACAATACACCCAGCAAGGTCAGTCCTGTGGATAACTGATCGAGGGTGCGGCCCCGGCGCAGCAGGCTGGCGACCACGTGCAGTTCCATATCACCCGGCATAGGCGTTCTCCAGGGCTAGGCGATGGGCCGAATGCAGCACCACTTGCGGACGTGCGGCCTGGATCATCGCCACGGCGGCATCGACAGTGGCCGCTCGACCGCTGTGCAGCAACCAGGCTGCGATAGCGGTGGCGCTGCGCGAATAGCCCAAAGCGCAGCAGACCAGTAGTGGACCTTGGTGGCGCAGGTGTTCAATAGCCTGGGCGGCGGCGAGACATTGCTCAGCGCTGGGCGCGGTCAGGTCGAGTATTGGAACGTTTTGATAGGCGCGGCCTCTCGGGTTGAGCGGCAGCTCGGCGCATAGATCAACCACAGCGTTGAACGGCGCCAACTGATCAGCGTCGGGAAGCCTGCCGAGCCAAACGTTATCCACAACTTCATTGGGCTGCGGATGCTTGCGGGTCCAAAGCCGTGAGTTGATCCACGCCGCTGCCACGTAAGGCGCAAATAACCAACGGGCGGCCGGGCTAAGGCGGCCGTCGGCGCGTTTCTGAAACCCGGCGGCGTCCAGCAGCATGTAGTTGATCGCCACCAACAGCAACGCCACGGCAGGCCAGATCAGCCACAGCCATCCGCCGCCCAGGCCAAAGGCTGGAATGGCGAATATCGCCGCACCGATGCCATAACGCAGGGCCAGGCGCCAGCGTTTCGGATCCTTGGCCAACCGCAGGCTACTCAAGGGGCTGGGCCGATCCAGCGGCCACAACCACACGCACAGCAAGCCGGCGAGGGCGCCTGTGGGTAAGTCGATAAAGTGATGTTGATAAGTGGTCAGCACCGAAATCCCGATCAATGCGAACCAACCGTGCACCAGCCAGCGCCATAGCCCTTGAGAGTGCCGTTGGTACATGACCCACAAAATCACCAGCAGGGCGATGTGCAGCGATGGCGCCTGATTGAACGGCTTGTCGAACCCGGCCAGCACTGCGAACAGCCAGCCGAACACCCCGTCCAGTTCAGGCCGTTCGAAGGTGAAGCGCAGCGGCCATAACAGGAAACAACTGATCGAGATCACTTGCGCACTCAGCAGGCGCAAGGCGTGGCGCTTGAGTTCATGGCGACTATCGGGCAGCAGCAGCGAAAAACCGTACAGCAGATCAATCGTCCAGTAGGGGACGATGGTCCAGGCCCAGAAGGGCATGGCGGTTTCCCAATCGAAAACGAAGGTGCCGACATCGCTGCGCTGGGCCGTGACCCACGTGGCAAAGCCGTAACTGGCAAAAAACAGCGGCGCCAGCACCAGCAACCAGAGCACGGCGGGTTTCAGCAGACCCGGCTCTCTCGGGGCAGCCCCCATCATTGCACCCGTTGCGCGAGGGACACGGTGAAGATCCCCCATTCATCCACTCGCTGGGTGATTTTGCGAAAACCCGCTGCTTCCACCAGTTGATCCATTTCTGCCTGGCTGCGCCGACGCATCACCCACGCCTGGCCTTGACGGTGACTGGTGAGGGCGCGGGCGATCAGTTCCAGCTGCGGGTGCCAGGGCTGACCGGTGTAGACCAGATAGCCACCGGGCTCCACGGCCTCGGCCAGGCCCGCCAGAGAGCCGCCGACCAGTGCATTGTCGGCAAACAGTTCATACAACCCGGACACCACCGCCAGTGTCGGCTTTGGGTTCAGTGCCGCCAGGTCGGCGCGGTCGAACGCGTCGCCTTTCACGAACTGCGCGATGTCTCCAAGGCCCTTATCGCGAATCAGCGCACCACCGTCACGGACATTGATGTCGCTGTAATCGCGCAACAGTATCGATTCCGGTAGCGGGCTGACACCTTGCAAGGCTTCGAGAATGTAGCGGCCGTGACCGGCGGCGATGTCGACGATGCGCACCGGTCGGCCTTCTTCGCGCAGTTTGGCCATGGTCAGGCGCAGCAACTCTTCGACGTTGAGTTTGCGCTGGCGAATACCGCGCCAGCCGATGGAGTTCAGGTAGTTCTGATCAATCATCCGCCCGAGCCCGCCCTTACCGGTGGGCTGGTTGCGGTACACATAGTCCAAGGTGCTGCCGGAATCGAAACCGGTGTCGAAGCCCAGCTTCACCCCGTCAGACAGCCGGCTGCCCAGGCGCATGCTGGCGCGGGTCATGCGCCAGTACAGGTCACGCAACGAGTTGTGCGGCAGCGGGGCGGCGAGGGATTCGGATTCGGCGCAGGTCAGGCCGATTTTGTCGGCATCGAGCAACGAGGCCCGGTCCAGCGGGTATTCAAAGTTTTGCAGGATAAAGCGTTTGGCGCTGGCGATGGCCACGGCGCGATCACGTTCCCCAAGCGTGTCGTGGAAGAAGCCCGGGAGGATGTGTTTTTCTTTTTTCAGGCTGCCCAGGCGTTCGAAAAACTGTTCCTGGGGTTTGCGGTGGACCACAAAATCCGAGCCGGAAATCAGCAATTGGGTCGGCACTTGAATCGCCTGCGCATCGGCCACCACACGGTCGGCGGCTTCATACAAGCCGAGCAGCACATTCACTGAAATCGCCTTGGTGATCAGCGGATCGCTGTCGTAGGAGGCGACGCGTTCCGGGTCGTGGCTGAGGAACTTGGCCTTGACGTAGCTGTTGACGAAAAAGTTGCCGCGAAACTTGCGCATCAGCGCCAGGCCCGGACGGGCGAAAGGTACGTAGAGCTTGACCTTGAAGGCGGGCGACGCAAGCACCAACGAGCGGATGCGCGGTGCATAGTCGTGGACCCAGGTCGAGGCAATCACCGCGCCGACGCTCTGGGCGATCACGGCCATGTTCTCTTCGTCGATCTGGTGGGTCGCGTTCAGGTGATCGCAAAAGGTCTGCACGTCACGCACGCTGGTGGCGAAACTCGGGCTGTCACCGCGAGCGCCCGGCGACTGACCATGGCCGCGCGCGTCCCAGGCAAAGAAGTCGAACGCTGGCAGGTCCAGCTCATCCACCAGGTGGGCGATACGCCCCGAGTGTTCATGGCCGCGATGAAACAGCAGCACAGCCTTGCGCGGTTCGCCAGGGTTACCCGCCGTGGCTGGCCAATGACGGTAGAACAGTTCAACGCCGTCGTGGGTAGTGAAGGTCTGACTCTGAGTTTCACGCATTGCACTTTCCTTATGCTTGGGGAGCCTTACGCTGAGGCCTTATGCCGAGGGAGCGTTTTCCTGCACTTCTTTCAGGCCCAGACGGACCCGGTTGACCAAGGTGTAAGCCAGCAGTACGGCGACCACCGCAAACACAATGTTAATCCACAACGCGTTGATCCAGCCGATGGCAATGCCGGTGGCCAAGACGCCCAGTACAAACGCGCGATCACTCTTGCCCATCGGGCCGTCGTAACGCCGCGAGGCGCCTATCATCGGCCCGAGGACGCCACTGTACTCGCTGAACAATGCCAGCAGCGTGACCAACAGCACAATCAACACACTCACGCCGGGAATCAGGGCAAAAGGCAGGATCAGCGCGCTGTCGGCCACGATATCGCACAGTTCATTCAGGTAGGCGCCGAGGCGCGACTGCTGGCCGAATTCCCGGGCCAGCATGCCGTCGATGGCGTTCAGCGCCATCCGCAGGATCATCCACACGGGAATCAGCAGAAATATCCACAGGTGATTGGCGAAACAGGCAATCCCGACGCCCGTCACGACCGAAATGACGCCGGCCAGCACGGTGATTTGATTGGCGGTGGTGCCGTTATCGAACAATCGCTGAACCAGCGGTCGCAACAGATTCTGAAAGGCGGGTTTAAGTTGGTAGATGGAGGGCATCTGGATACGGTCTCAGCAATTGAAAGCGTGAACGTTCAGGGTTATACGTCACAATAATCAGAATGCCAGTAAAACTGCACGGCTCATCCTCTTCCAGCGATATCCAGGTCCAATCGGGAACTGTCGGCCTCGCGTTTTTCAGTGCTCAGGAGTTAATCCATGGACCGCTTCCAGGAAATGCAGGTCTTCGCCGCAGTCGCTCAGGAGCAAGGCTTCTCGGCGGCGGCGCGGCGTTTGGGGATGTCGGCGGCCAGCGTCACCCGCGCGGTGGCGGCGCTGGAGAAACGCATCG
Organism: Pseudomonas sp. FP603; assembly: GCF_030687415.1. NCBI lineage: Bacteria > Pseudomonadati > Pseudomonadota > Gammaproteobacteria > Pseudomonadales > Pseudomonadaceae > Pseudomonas > Pseudomonas sp. FP603. The sequence continues at coordinate 6,856,096 of NZ_CP117431.1, read as the reverse complement.
GCACCCAGTTGCTGACGCGCACCACCCGCAGCGTGCATTTGAGCGAGGCGGGTCAGCGTTATCTGGAGGACTGTCGGAGAATTCTCGCCGAAGTGCAGGAAGCCGAGGATTCGGCAGCCGGAAGCCATGCCCAGCCCCGTGGGCAACTGACGATCACGGCACCAGTATTGTTCGGCGATTTGTTCGTCACGCCGCTCATGGTCGGTTATCTGACTCAGTTCCCTGAAGTCAGTATCAACGCTGTACTGGTCGATCGTGTGGTGAGCATGGTCGAGGAGGGCATCGATGTGGCTGTGCGCATCGGTGAGTTGCCTGACAGCAATCAACATGCAATTCGCGTGGGCGAGGTGCGGCGGGTGATCTGCGCTTCCCCTGGATTCCTGAGCGACCATGGCCGGCCTCGGCATCCTGCGGATTTGAGCCGTGCCCCGATCATCGCCACCTCGTCCATCGGGCAGCCCAGAAGCTGGCCGTTCCTTGAAGCGGGAGAGCCGATCAGTGTTCGTCCGGAGCCACGTCTGGTGGTCTCCGCCAATCAAGCGGCGATCACTGCCGCCGCCATGGGACTGGGGTTGACCCGAATCCTGTCGTATCAGGTGGCGAGCAAGGTCGCCTCGGGTGAGCTGGAAATCGTTCTGGCTGACTTCGAACTGCCGCCATTGCCCATTCATGTGGTCTACCAGGGTGGGCGCAAAGCCCCGGTGCGGGTTCGCAGTTTTGTGGACTTCGCGGTGAACGTACTGCGTGAACACCCGGCCCTGCAGGGTTAGTTATTGCACTGGCTGAAATAATGGATTGCGTTTGCTGGTTATTCTGTTGTTTTGGCTGGGGATGGAAGATAGCTCCCATCGGCGCCGATCCTTTCCTGGATAGCGCCACTACCCAGCGGAGTCGACCATGCAAGCCATCAAACTCTACAACTTTCCCCGTTCCGGCCATGCTCACCGTGTAGAGCTGATGCTGTCGTTGTTGCAACTGCCGACCGAGCTGATCTTCGTCGATCTGGCCAAGGGCGCACACAAGCAAGCGGACTTTCTTGCGCTCAACCCGTTCGGCCAGATTCCGGTGATTGATGATCAAGGCATGGTGCTGGCCGACTCCAACGCGATCCTGGTTTACCTTGCGCGCAAATACGGCAACGGTCGCTGGCTGCCAACCGATCCGGTCGGTGCAGCCAAGGTTCAGCGCTGGTTGTCGGTCGCCGCCGGGCCGATTGCCTTTGGCCCTGGCAGGGCAAGGCTAATCACTGTGTTTGGTGCGCCTTACAACGCTGAAGAGGTGATCGCTTTTTCCCACACCTGGCTCAAAGTGATCGATCAGGAATTGGGCGCAACGTCCTATCTGGCCGGCAGCGAGCCGACCATTGCCGATATCGCCGCGTACAGCTACATCGCCCACGCACCGGAAGGCAATGTGTCGCTGGATGACTACGCCAACATCCGCGCCTGGCTGGCGCGCATTGAAGCCTTGCCAGGGTTTGTCGGCATGCCGCGCACCGTCGCCGGTTTGCAAAAAACTGCCTGATGCTCACGGCCCGATTCGGTCGAGCCATTCTTATTGCGCAATGAGCGCAGGGGAGAAGCCGTTATGGAACGTTCACCTTGGCACGCAGGCGAGAAACAATTGCAGGCTCATGTAGGTGTCGTCGAACGAATGGACGCATTGGGTCGTAGGGTGATTCGCGGCGAGATGCCGGACCAGCACCGTACGTTCTATCAGCAACTGCCGTTCATGCTGTACGGCGCGGTGGATGCTGACGGCAACCCTTGGGCCAGTATTCTTGAAGGGGCGCCGGGCTTTGCGAAATCCCCCGAGCCCGCGCTGTTGCAGCTCGGTAGCCTGCCCGGCCGCGACGACCCTGCACAACTGCAAGACGGGGCGGCGATCGGTCTGCTCGGTATCGAACTGCACACCCGACGTCGCAACCGCCTCAATGGTCGAGTCGGCGCTGTAACGGCAAGCGGCTTCGAGGTGACGGTGGAGCAATCCTTCGGCAATTGCCCGCAATACATTCAATTGCGCCAGTTTCGCTCGGTGCCATTGGCGGATCCGGAGACCCGTATCGCGCAGCATCTCAATGGGCTGGATGACGCGGCCAAAGCCATGATTACCAGCGCCGATACCTTCTTTGTCGCCAGCTATGTGGACGTCGATGGCCAACGCTCGGTGGACGTTTCTCATCGGGGCGGCCAGGCCGGTTTCGTCCAGATAGAAGGCAATCGCCTGACCATCCCGGACTTCGCCGGCAACCTGTTCTTCAATACCTTGGGCAACCTGCTGATCAACCCTCGGGCCGGTTTGCTGTTCATCGATTTCGATTCGGGCGACCTGCTGCACCTCAGCGGTCGCACGCAAGTCATCCTCGAAGGCCCGCAGATCGAAGCCTTTCAAGGGGCCGAGCGGCTGTGGACTTTCGAGGTTGAGCGCGTGGTGCGTCGGCCTGCGGCGCTGGCCTTGCGTTGGCGCTTTGACGGTGTGTCGCCCACCAGTTTGCTGACCGGCACCTGGGCGCAGGCGAACGCACGCCTGCAAGCCCAGGCGCTGGGGGATCACTGGCGGCCGCTGCGAGTGATGCGCATCGAGCAGGAGAGCCACAACATCCGTTCGATCTATCTGGAGCCTGCCGATGGCGCCGGGTTGCCAGTGTTTCAAGCCGGGCAACATTTGCCCTTGCGGTTCAACATCGCCGGCGATGTGCACATCCGCACGTACAGCCTGTCGAGCGCGCCATCCGATGACTTTTTCCGCATCAGCGTGAAGCGTGAAGGCCTGGTGTCCTCGCACCTGCATGAGCAAATTCGTGTCGGCGATGTGCTTGAAGCCCGCTCGCCTCAAGGGCATTTCACCGTGGTGCCGAATGAGCGTCGGCCGCTGGTGTTATTGGCCGCCGGCGTGGGGATCACGCCGCTGCTGTCGATGCTGCGTGAGGTGGTTTATCAAGGCCTGCGTACGCGGCGCATCCGTCCTGTGTGGTTCTTCCAGAGCTCGCGGACCTTTGGCCGATCAACCGTTTCGTCCTGAGCTGGATCGCTTGCTCGACGGCCTCGGTGATGGGGTGCGTGTGCTGCGTTTGCTCAGTCAGCCGGAGTCCGATGCCCGTGAGGGTGAAGATTACGACCTGACAGGGCGCATCGACGCCGACTTGCTCAAGACCATTCTTGAGGTGGAGGACTACGACCAGGTGGATTTTGTCCTGTGCGGTCCGGGAGGTTTTACCCAAGGGCTTTACGACAGCCTGAGGGATCTGGATGTCCCTGATTCAAGGATTCATGCCGAAACCTTTGGCCCGTCCACACTGCGTCGCAAGCCGGACCCGGGCGCGGTGGTCATCGAGCAATTACCGGCCGCCACCGTTTCGGTGCCCGTCGTGTTCCAGCGCTCGGCGAAAGAGGCGCGTTGGCAGCCGGACGGCGGCAGTTTGCTGGAGTTGGCGGAAAGCCGTGGCCTGCGCCCGGAATTCAGTTGCCGCGGGGGTTCCTGCGGGACCTGCAAAACCCGGTTGATCAGCGGAGAGGTGAATTATCCACAGCCTCCGGCGGAGGTTCCCGATGCGGGAGAGGTGCTGATTTGTTGTGCGGTGCCGGCGCAGGGTTCGCAGCCGTTGGTGCTGGATCTGTAACTGAACCAGACAACACAGAAAATCCCCTGTGGCTTACTCGCGAAAGCGGTGTCTCAGACAACTTCCACGTTGAATGTTAAACAGCCTTCGCGAGCAAGCCCGCTCCCACATTCGATCTCGGCTGGCCTGAAAATATTTGCGAACATCCTACAAATTTGGCTGTTCTGAAGGACAAATCCGACAAGTTCTAGCGGTTTTCGTATCAGAAGTCCGAGGGATAGGCTTTGGGAGTCACTGCAAATTCAGTGATCGGGTTTGGTCGCTCAGGTTTAGAATGGCGCACTTTTGTGCTTGCTTCATGGCGAGCTGTGCGTGGGAGGGCTTAGGCCCTGCCGGGTTCCATTCCCTGGTCGACCAACCCGCGTACGGTTCGCCACCCTTCTGCTTGGTCGCAGTGTTGGCGAACTCCAGTTCTCGAATGGAGTTTCACCATGTTCAAAGCCACACCGAATCCCCCGGAAACCGACGACGTTTCCCCCTACGAATCCCCCAATTCAAAAAAGCTCAACGAAGCCGCCGAGCGCGCGCTCGATCACTACCTCAACCCCTCGGCCCTCAAAGCACCGGTCGCCCGCAAGCCGAGCACGATGTTTATGGTTGCGCCGGATATCAAAGACGAAGACCTGTTGGCCCACACCTGTGAGTCGTTGGCCCAGGCCAGTGTGATGGCGAGTGACTTTGCGGGGTATCTGGAAGGGCCGCACCGGCATACGGCGATGGCGATTCAACAGATCGTCATGCTGGCGGAACTGGCGGTGAACCGGATGCTGGATAACGTCGCCATACCAAAACCTGCGCCACACAGCTGATTTGATGTGGGAGCGGTAATGGCGAAAAATCAGGTGATCATTGCCCGCAAGCCAATGGCTGAGTAGGGTAGCGAGCAGAGCGACAAAGGGCCTTGAGAGGCCCTTTTTGCATTTCAGGGATAAGGTTTTTCATGGTTTATTTCACGCGCTTGATCGTTTTGCTGGCGGCGGTGTTGCTCAACGGTTGCAAGCAACCGGACGCGACGCCGCTCGATCAGCAACTCTATGTCTGGCAACGGCAATGGACGCAGGCCCATGACGCCGCGCTGCGCGACAGCCGTGCCGATTTTTCGACCTTACGAGTACTGGCCTTGCAGGCGTTTCCGCAGGCCGGCTGGAGCCGGGCGCGGATCGATCCGGCGCTGCTCAAGCGTGATGGCCGGCCGCTGATTGCAGTGATTCGTCTGGATGGCCAGCTCAAGGGACTGGATCAGGGCGAGGTCACGGCGCACATCCAGCAGGTGCTCAGCGATTGGCAAGGGCAGGGGCTGATCCTCTCCGGCGTGGAAATCGACCACGATGCGGGCAACGCCCGGCTACCGGCCTACCGCGAATTTCTCACGCATTTACGCGCTGTTCTGCCAACCTCCTTGCCACTGAGCATCACCGCGTTGCCGGCCTGGCTCGACAGCCCAGAATTGCCGGCGCTGCTGGCGACGGTCGACAGCAGCGTATTGCAGGTGCACGCGGTGAGCGATCCACGGCGTGGGCTGTTCGATCCGAATCAGGCACGGCAATGGGCCAAGGCCTGGAGCCGTATCACGTCGAAACCGTTTTATCTGGCGCTGCCGGCTTATGGCGTGGCGTTGTTGCCAGGGGCCAGTGGCGCGCCGGTGGTGGAAAGTGAAGTGCCCATCGAGCGAGGCGGCAAGCGCCGGGAGCTAATGGCGGATCCGCTGCAACTGAGCAAACTCGGCGCCGAGTTACGCGCCGATCCGCCGGCTCATCTGGCCGGGCTGATCTGGTTTCGCCTGCCGCTGGCCAATGATCGCAGGGCCTGGAGCCTGACGACGCTAATCGCGGTGGCGCGTGGCGATACGCTCGACAGCCGCGTGGGGCTGAAGCTCTCGGCGCAGGACGGCCTCTATGACATCAGCGTCAGCAACCAAGGCAACCTCGATAGCGCCTGGCCCGAACGCCTGACACTGGCGGTGCAGGGCTGCGATGGCGCCGATGCATTGGCCGGTTATGCATTGCAACAACGCCCGGATCTGCTTACCTTCACCCGCCTGCGCGAGGGGCGAATCCCGGCCGGCGGGCAGCGCGCCATCGGTTGGGCACGCTGCGCAACTATTGATCAAGGAGGTTCGAATGTTCACCCGTAACTGGCCCCGCCATGTGCTTTGCCTGAGCCTCAGCCTGCCGTTGGGTTCGGCGCTGGCCTGCGGGCCGGACTTTCCCATGCGCCTGCTGGACAACCGTGGCCAGTCGCTGGCTGAGCTGCCGGAAGGCAACTTCAATTTTGAGATCAGTCGCCTCGGGCATGCTATCGCGGGCCTGAAGAACGTCACGGCGGCCACCCATAATCCGGATGACGGCTACGGCGATGCGCCCGATTACTCCGATCAGCGTAACACTGCCGAACAGGCCGGGTTGACGCCTGAACAGCAAGCACTAGTGCAACAGCTGCGTAGCCTGACCGATGCCCAACAGGTTGAAGAGCAAGGCGCGAGCCTGCCGGCCGAGCACTCGCTCTATCTGGCGGGTGCTGTGGCGTTCAACGCCGGTGATCATGGCCTGGCCGCCGAATACTTTCAGAAAGTGCTGGCGCTGCCGGCGGATCAACGGGCGTTTCGCAGCACCTGGGCGGCGTACTCGTTGGGCCGGGCACTGTTTGCCATGAGTTCAGAGGCAGATGCCGGCCCGGACCTGCTGGCTCAATCGCGCAAAGCCTTCGAAAAGACTCGTCAGCTGAGTATCGACGGCTTCAGCGACCCGTTGGAATTGGGTGTTGCCAGCCTCGGCGAAGAAGCGCGAGTGGCCCGCACCGCCGGCGACTGGGACAACGCCATCGAACTCTACGCCACGCAAAACCTCCATGGTTCGGCGGTGGGGTACAGCTCGCTGAAGTGGCTGATGACCGATCTGGCGGCGATGCCTGACGATCAATTGGCCCGATTGCTCAAGGGCAAACGGGTACAGCAATTGGTGACGGCCTCCTTGATCAGCCGACAGGGCTGGTCATTCGGTGATCAACCGCCCAGCGAACAGAAACTGATCAAACTGCTGCAAACCAGCACCCGTGGCAGCCTGGATAATGCTGATCGCCTGGCGGCAGTGAATTATCAACAGGGCGATTACGCCAGCGCCAAAGCTTTCCTCGAACAGGCCGGAGACGGCGGCCTCGCGTGGTGGCTGCGGGCGAAACTGGCGTTGCGTGATGGCGACAAAAACGCTGCCGCGGCGGCCTATGCCAAGGCCGCCCAAGCGTTCCCGCAGAATGAATCCTGGGGCGATCGCCGGACCCCGGATTGGGATTATGAAACGCTCCAGCCCAAGTGCCGGGTCGACGGCGAAAGCGCGATCCTGGCCCTGCAACGCGGCGATTATCTGCAAGCCTTTGATCAGCTCTATCGCAGCCAAAGCATTTACTGGTACGACGCGGCCACCGTGGCCGAGCGGGTGCTGACCCTCGATGAACTCAAGCAGTACGTCGACACTCAGGTGCCGGCACCGCCGCCGCTCAGCCAACAGGATCGCGACAATTATGTGCCGTTGTCGGTAGCCGCGAACCTGCGCAATTTGCTCGGGCGGCGTCTGCTGCGTGAAGGGCGCTATGACGAAGCCCCGGCTTACTTCGACAACGTTGAACTGCAGAACAAGGCCAAGGCGTATGGTCAGTATCGTCAGGATGCGGACGCTGCCTGGTGGCCGACCAAACGTGCCGCGGCGTTGTTCAATGCCGCATCGACGGCACGCCAATGGGGCATGGAGCTTCTCGGCTATGAAATGGCGCCGGATTACGCCACGTTCGGCGGTAATTACAGCCTTGAGAGCCGTGAGCTAAAGGTCGGCCCGTTAGTGGCTGAAGATGAAGTCCTGCGTCAGCAAGCCAACGCCGCTCAACCCGATCAGCGCTATCACTATCGTTATGTCGCAACGGATTTGGCCAGTCGTGCTGCCGATAATCTGCCTCATACCAGCCAGGCTTTTGCGGCAGTGTTGTGTGCGGCGGCGGGGTGGAACACCAGCGTTGAAGAAGAACGTGCGTTCTATCAACGGTATGTGAAAGAAGGGCCATACGTGGATTGGGCGGAGAACTTCGGTCACCAATGCCCTTATCCCGACTTTGAAAACGCCAGCAAGCGTTATGTCACCCAGGCTACTGATGCTACGCGTTCGACGCTGCGGCCTTACAAGAAACCGGTGCAAGTAGGCGCTATTGTGGCGATCACGGCGGCGGCTTTACTGCTGATCAGTCGCCGCCGTCGTAGAGCGCGATTACCCTCAACCCTGCTGCACAAAGGTCAGCCGCACCGCGAAGCCGATCAGCAGGCTGCCGAACAACCACTGCTGCACCCTCTGGGCCGATGGACTGCGTTGCAGCCAGCGGCCCAGTGCGGCGCCGACCAGCGCGTAGGCGCTGTCGAACAACAACCCGACACCGACCAGCATCATGCCCAGCGTTGCAAATTGCGCGAGCACTGGCCCGGCGTGCGGCTCAATAAATTGTGGCAACAGCACCGAGCAAAACAGCAGCGCCTTGGGGTTGAGCAGATTGGTCAGCAAACCGCGCAGGATCGCCTCGCGCCAATGCGGTTTTTCGGTGGTTGCGCCTGTACCGTTCAAGCTCGGCAGCATCGTGCTTCGCAGGCACTGAATGCCGATCCACAGCAGGTACGCGGCCCCGACCAGGCGCACCACGTCGAAAGTCCAGGGTGCCGTCTTGAACAGCGCCGCCAAACCCAACGCGGCCAAGGCCACATGACAACCACGCGCGATGCCCAGCCCCAACGCCGTGGCCAGTGCCGCGCTTTTGCCCTGACGCGCGCCGGTCTGCAACAGCAGAATCATGTCTGGGCCGGGCAACAGGTACACCACCGCCAGCGCCATGAAAAACAGCCAGAGACCTGCCATGTTGCACCCCATTCGTTGTCGATTTGGTCGGATCAGTCTATGGCTGAAGAGCAGGGCAGGTGGTTGCGTAGTCAGCTTCTAAAGCTTCCATATTTGGCATAACCTGCCATTTTGTGACGATCGAACCATCGGGATCTGCCAAACCATGAAACTGGACGCCTACGACCGCAAGATTCTCGCGGCGCTGCAACGGGACGGTCGCCTGAGCAACGTGCAATTGGCTGACGAAATCGGTTTGTCCGCCTCGCCCTGTTTGCGTCGGGTACGGATGCTGGAAGAAGCGGGAGTGATTCGCGGCTATCAGGCCAATCTGGATAGAGATGAAGTGGGCCTTGGGCTGACGGTGTTTGTCGGGGTCAAAGTCGAACGACACAACGATGAACAGGCGGAAGCGTTTCGCTTGGCCGTGACGGCATTGCCTGAGGTGATTTCGGCGTTCCTGGTGTCAGGAGAGTCGGATTTTCTGCTGCAAGTGGTGGTGCCGGATTTGCGCGCCTATGACCGTTTTCTCACCGGGCGACTGCTGAAATTGCCGGGTGTGAGCGACATCCGCAGCAACTTTGCGATTCACACGGTGAAGACGCCGGGGGCATTGCCGTTGGAGCATTTGCCGCTTTAGACCGAGTCGACCCATTCGCGAGCAAGCCCGCTCCCACATTCGATCATTGTCGAACACAGAACCTGTGTTCACTGAAGATCTACTGTGGGCGCGGGCTTGCTCGCGAAAGCGTCAGTTCAGTCATCGCCAAATCATCGGCCCTACATCTGCGTCGCCATCCCCTCCACATCCATTGCCGCCTGGCGCAATGCCTCGGAGCGGGTCGGGTGTGGATGACAGGTCAGGGCGATGTCTTCGGCCGAGGCGCTGAACTCCATGGCCACGCAATATTCGCCAATCATTTCACTGACGCTCGGGCCCACAAGGTGCACGCCGAGGACTTCGTCGGTGCGCTCATCGGCCAATACTTTGGCGAAGCCTTCGGTTTCATGGTTGATTTTCGCCCGGCTGTTGGCGGTGAAGGGAAATTTGCCGACTTTATAGGCGCGACCTTCGGCCTTCAGCTGTTCTTCGGTCTTGCCGACGCTGGCCAGCTCCGGTTTGGTGTAGATCACGCTGGGGATCAGGTTGTAATTGACCTCGCCGGCCTTGCCGACGATCTGCTCGATGCAGGCCATGGCTTCGTCCTCGGCCTTGTGGGCGAGCATCGGCCCCGACGTGACATCACCGATCACCCAGACGCCAGCGGCCTCGGTGCGGTGGCCCTGATTGGCGAGCATGCCGCGTTTGTCCGTGGCAAGACCGACGTTTTCCAGTCCCAGGCCTTGGGTGTAAGGGCGCCGACCAATGGCCACCAACACGTAATCGGCTTCAAGCAACTCGGCGGTGCCACCCGCGGCCGGTTCGACGCTGAGCTGAACACCGCTCGCCGACGTCGTGGCGCTGGTGACTTTCGAGCTCAACTTGAAGCGGATGCCTTGCTTGCTCAATGAGCGCTGAAGGCTCTTGCCCGCTTCGCCATCCACACCGGGGCAGATCCGATCAAGAAATTCGACCACCGTCACCTGAGCACCCAGGCGCCGCCATACCGAACCCAGCTCCAGGCCGATCACCCCGGCCCCGATCACCACCAGGTGTTTCGGCACTTCGCTCAGCGACAGCGCGCCCGTGGAGTCGAGGATGCGTTTGTTATCGATGTCCACGCCGGGCAGGGGAGTGGGTTCGGAACCGGTGGCGATAACGATGTCCTTGGTGCTCAGCTCGGTCTTGGCGCCCTGGCTGTCGGTCACCGTGACTTTGCCCGGGCCGTCGATGTGGCCCCAGCCCTTGATCCAGTCGACTTTGTTTTTGCGAAACAGAAACTCGATGCCTTTGGTCAGCCCGGTAACGCTTTCATCCTTCTGCTTCATCATTTGAGCAAGGTTGAGGACGGGTTTGACCTCAATCCCCAAGTTGGCGAATTCCGCCCCCATGGCCGCGTCGTAGAGTTCGGAGGCATGCAGCAGCGCCTTGGACGGCATGCAGCCGACATTCAGGCAGGTCCCGCCCAGAGTGGCGCGGCCTTCCACGCACGCCGCTTTCAGGCCCAGCTGGCCGGCGCGGATCGCTGCGTTATAACCGCCGGGGCCTGCGCCCAGAATCACGACGTCATAGGTGCTCATAGTGGTACTCCTGGTGAAAGGGGTGGGATCGATAAAGTTAGTCTTCGATAAAATTACGAACGTAATATGTGCGTTTCGAACCATTTCGGTCAAGGCTTCAGCCTGGCGACAGGTTTGGTGCTTTTAGATAGAACGATTTAGCACGAAAATTTCACTACTTTCGTTATATCGTAACGAATTGCGATGTGAGGCTGAGATGGTATGCAAATCGATCTCGATGGCGATGGAGCACAGATAACAGGGCTGCCGCGCTTTCAGCAGGCAGTCGTTCAAGGACGTCGATTGCGGCAATTCGCTATCGGTTTCGGGGCCTTGGCGGCAACAGGATTGGTACTGGCGTTTTTTGTCGGACTGTTTGCGCCGCAGTCGCTTTGGCCGGCGTTGTTGGTCAATCAGAGCGCGGGTTTGCTGGTGCTGGTCGCCGGCCTGCAATCGGCCTGGTGGGTGACGCTATGGCGCGCACGGGCGATGAATCCGGCTGTGTTAGTGCCGGTGGTTGTCGCCGAGGAAGTCGTTGCCGCTGAAGGCTGGTATGAGCGGTTGCTGGACCGGATCAGCCAGCGTTGGTTGCGCTTGCTGGGGCAGATCGGTGCCCCGACGCTTTGGCTTGGCGGCTGGGCGTTGTTGACGTTGTACAGCATCGAGCAAGTCTGGAATCTGACCTTGCCGCCCGCCGCGTTAGGGTTGTCGGCCAGTGTCGGCGCCGCGCTATCGTTGCTGCTGGCTTTTGGTTTGCTGGTGCTGGAGCGGCAACTGGCGCAGGAAAATATCGCCCAATGGCCCGAAGCGGAGCCGTTGGCGCAGCTGACGCGGGTCGCGATTAGTTGCCTGGTGCTCAGCGCCCTGTGTTTGTTGTTCGGCAGCGAAACATCGGTCTGGCCGGTGCGTCTGGCGGTACTGATCGGCTTGCTGCCGGGGCTGGTCGCCATCGAGTTGCTGCTGCGGGCCGTGTTGTCGCTGTTCAGTCCTCGTCGTGAACAGTTGGAACCAGCCTTGCTGGCGCGAAGCTTCGTCGCCGACATGCTGCGCTGGCCGCCGCAACCATTGCTCGCATTGCAGCACGAACTGCACAACCGCTTCGGTATCGACCTGCGACAAATCTGGGCCTTCACCTACATGCGTCGGGCGTTTTTGCCGGTGCTGGTGGTGGTGGTAATCATCGGTTGGTCGCTCACCGGCATTCACGAAATTGCGCTGCAAGGGCGCGGTATCTATGAGCGCTTTGGCAAACCGGTAGAAGTTTTCGGTCCTGGTTTGCACGCCGGTTTGCCATGGCCGCTGGGTCGCGTGCTGAGCGTCGAAAACGGTGTGGTCCACGAGTTGGCCACCAGCGTGGGCGAAACATCGGCACCGGTCGCGACCGAACCAGCTGAAGGCCCCGCACCAGCGATTGCCAATCGCTTGTGGGACGCCAGCCATGTGAACGACAAATCCCAGGTCATCGCCAGCCGCCGCGCTGACAAACAGAGCTTCCAGATCGTCAACATGGACGTGCGCTTCGTCTATCGCATCGGCTTGAGTGATCAGGCGGCGCTGGCCGCGACTTACAACAGCGCCGACGTACCAACGTTGATCCGCAGCACCGCTAGCCGGATTCTGGTCCACGACTTCGCCTCGCGAACGCTCGATGGTTTGCTCGGCGAGGACAGGGTAGGGCTCGCCGAAGAGATCGGCCGCGCCGTGCAGGCTGACCTGCAAAAACTCGACAGCGGCGTGGAAATTCTGGCCACGGTGGTTGAAGCCATCCACCCGCCAGCGGGGGCGGCCAACGCTTATCACGGCGTGCAAGCGGCGCAGATTGGTGCTCAGGCATTGATTTCCCGTGAGCGCGGTGCTGCGGCGGAGGCGACCAACCAAGCGCAATTGCAAGCCAGTATCGCTCACGATCAAGCCACGGCCAGTGCTCATGAAATCAACTCGACCGCTCAGGCTGCCGACCTGAAATTTGCCGCCGAGCAAAAGGCTTACTCCAGCGCCGGCCAGGCCTTCGTGCTGGAGCAATACCTCAGTCAACTGACTCAAGGTTTGGCCAACGCCAAGCTGCTGGTTCTCGATCATCGTCTGGGCGGCAGCAGCAATGCGCCGACCATCGACCTACGTACTTTCACGCTGCCGGCTGACCCTGCGCCGGCGCGTAATACCGTTCAGCCAGGAGCCGTCCATTGAGCCAGCCGAAGCCTACACACAATCGCGATCACGATGATCACGCCGGCCATGATCACGGCCATGGCGGGCATCACCACGGCCATCACCATCATCACCACGGTGATCCACACGAAGCTGGCCCTTTCCCGTGGCGGCGAATGGGTTGGGCGGCGCTACTGATGGCGTTTGCCATTGCGGCGGCGAGCCTGGTGCAAGTGCGTTCGGGAGAGGCCACGGTCATCACTCGCTTCGGTAATCCATCGCGGGTGTTGCTGGAACCCGGTCTTGGCTGGCGCTGGCCGGCACCGTTCGAGGCGGCGATTCCGGTAGATCTGCGCCTGCGCACAACTTCCAGCGGTTTGCAGGATGTGGGCACGCGCGATGGTCTGCGCATCATTGTGCAAGCCTACGTGGCCTGGCAGGTGCAGGGTGATCCGGACAACGTGCAACGCTTTATGCGCGCCGTGCAGAACCAGCCGGATGAAGCCGCGCGGCAGATTCGCACTTTTGTCGGCTCGGCGCTGGAAACCACCGCCAGCAGTTTCGATCTGGCCAACCTGGTGAACACCGATGCCAACCAAGTGCGCATCGCCGATTTTGAAGCGCAGCTGCGTCAGCAGATCGATCAGCAGTTGCTCACCACTTATGGCGTGCGAGTGCTGCAAGTCGGCATCGAGCGTTTGACCCTGCCGTCGGTGACGCTCACCGCGACTGTCGATCGTATGCGCGCCGAGCGTGAAACCATCGCCACTGAGCGCACGGCCATCGGCAAGCGTGAAGCTGCGCAAATTCGCTCCGCGGCCGAGCGTGATGCGCGAATCGTGCAAGCCGATGCGACAGTGAAAGCCGCGGACATTGAAGCCCAATCCCGCGTCGAAGCCGCTCAGATTTATGGCCGTGCCTACGCCGGTTCGCCGCAGCTCTATAACTTGCTGCGCTCTCTCGACACCTTGGGCACCATCGTCACGCCGGGTACCAAACTGATTTTGCGCACCGATGCGGCACCGTTCCGGGTGTTGGTTGACGGTCCGCCGACGCTCGATAACAAGTCCGGGTCGCAGCCATGAGTTTAGTTCCACGTGGAACACATGAGTTGAGCAGTCCCTGGATTCAGGCCGGGCGCTTGGCTTTTTTGGCGCTATACGCCGTGACCGTGTTGGCTGCTTTGGCTTGGGCATTCTCCAATGTGCGGCAAATCGACCCGCAAAATCGTGCCGTGGTGCTGCACTTCGGCGCACTGGATCGCATTCAAAATGCCGGTTTGCTGTTGGCATGGCCGCGCCCGTTTGAGCAGGTAATCTTGTTGCCGGCAGCGGATCGGGTGATCGAGCGTCGGGTGGAAAATCTGCTGCGCACGGATGCTGCATTGCAGGCGGATAGAGTGGCGAGTTTCGCCACACCCATCAGCGATGCGCTCGCCGGCTCCGGCTATTTGTTGACCGGTGATGCAGGGGTGGTGCAACTGGATGTGCGGGTGTTCTACAAAGTCACCGAGCCCTATGCCTTTGTTCTTCAGGCTGAGCATGTGCTGCCGGCCCTAGATCGGCTGGTGACCCGCAGCGCGGTGGCGCTCACTGCCGCACGAGATCTGGACACCATTCTGGTGGCGCGACCGGAACTGATCGGTGCCGACAATCAGGCCGCTGAGCGCCGCGAACGTCTACGCGGCGATCTGGTGCGGGGCATCAATCAACGCTTGGCCGAACTGACGGCGACCGGGCAGGGGTTGGGCATCGAAGTGGAGCGGGTCGATGTGCAATCGAGTCTGCCCGCTCCGGCGGTGAATGCGTTCAACGCAGTATTAACCGCCAGCCAGCAGGCCGACAAAGCCGTGGCCAACGCGCGCACTGAAGCCGAGAAGCTGACTCAGAGCGCCAATGAACAAGCCGACCGCACGCTGCAAGTGGCTCACGCCCAAGCCAGCGAACGCTTGGCTAAAGCCTCTGCCGACACCGCCACGGTGCTGAGTTTGGCCAAGGCGCAACAGCAGGGCACCGACCCGCAAATGCTGCTGCGTATTTACCGTGAACGGATGCCGAAGATTCTCGGGCAAGCCGGCTCGGTGACCACGGTTGATCCGAAAGACGATTCCCGCCTGATCATTCAGGGAGCAGCGCAATGACCGCCCAAACCGCCGCCGCGCCGAGCATGCTTTCCTCGGCTGAACAACGTAGCGCCGCGCGCCAGTTGACCCTGGCCATGCTTGCGCTGGGGTTGCTTGCGCTGGGCCTGATCTGGCGCTGGTTATCGCCGGAGCAGACCGGTGTCAGCCAATTGCTGCTGGGTTTTGCCTCCTTGCTGGTGGCCGTGCCGGTCATGCGTTCGGCGTGGTACAGCCTGCGTTATCCGAGCCTGCACGGGATCACCGATCAGTTGATTGCCCTGGCCATGATCGGCGCCTGGGCGACAGGCGATCTGCTCACTGCGGCTCTGCTGCCGATCATCATGATCTTCGGTCACGTGCTGGAGGAGCGCAGCGTGATCGGTTCCCAGGAAGCGATTCATGCCCTCGGCAAACTGACTCGCAGCCATGCACGCAAGATTCAGGCTGACGGTTCCGTGGTTGAAGTCGACAACGGCACACTCAGGGCTGGCGACCTTGTGGAGGTGCGTGCCGGTGATCGAGTGCCGGCGGATGGCCGGGTATTGTCCGGTCAGGCAAGCCTCGACACCGCGTCAATCACCGGTGAGTCGGTGCCAATAGAAGCCGGCGTGGGCATGCCGGTGTTCGGCGGGGCGATCAATCTTGATGGCCTGCTGCGCATCGAAGTGACCCGCACGGGGCAGGAATCGACCCTGGGTAAAGTCATCGCGCTGATGCAAAGCGCCGAACGTTCCAAACCTCCGATAACGCGTTTGCTCGAACGCTACGCCGGCAGCTACATGGTGCTGGTGTTGTTGCTGGCGGCCGTGACCTGGTTCATAACCAACGACGCGCAAGCGATGCTCGCAGTGTTGGTGGCGGCTTGCCCTTGTGCGTTGGTGTTGTCCGCACCGGCCACGGCCATTGCCGGGGTGGCGGTGGCGGCTCGGCACGGGATTCTGATTCGCAGCTCGGCGTTCCTCGAAGAGTTGGCTGACTTGACGTCGTTGGTGGTCGACAAGACCGGAACCCTGACGTTCGGCACCTTGCGCCTGCAGTCCATCGACAGCCCGCTGGAGGATCGCAGTCACGTATTGAAACTCGCCGCCAGCCTCGGTTCCGCCAGCAGCCACCCGGTCAGCCGTGCCTTGGCCGGGTTGGTCACTCAGGAACACTTTCTGTTGCTCTCCGATATTCACGAGCGTCAGGGGCTGGGTGTAGTGGCGATGACCGAGCAGGGCGAGGCGGCCCTCGGTCGTCGGGAGCTGTTCGCGCAATTAGGCATCGCTACATCCGCGGTTCCCGAACACGACGGCCCGATTGCGGGGCTGGCACTCAACGGTGAATTTCTCGCCTGGCTGTTGCTCGCTGACAGTATCAAACCTGAGGCGCGGTTTGCCCTGAGCGAATTGCGTGAGCTGGGTTTGGGTCGTCAGTTGTTGCTCACCGGGGATCGGCAAAGCGTTGCGCATACGCTGGCCCGGGATGTGGGTATCAGCGATGTCGAAGCCCAGGCCTTGCCCGAGGACAAACTCAATCGTGTGCTGAAAGAAATCGGCAGCGGATTCCGGCCGATGGTGGTGGGAGACGGCATCAACGATTCCCTGGCGCTCAAGGCCGGTGTGGTCGGCGTGGCCATGGGCGCAGGCGGTGCGGACATCGCGCTGGCCTCGGCCGATATCGTACTGATCGGTAGCGACCTGCGCCGGCTCGGAACCTGCGTGCGCTTGAGTCGCCAATGCCGCCAGACCTTGCAGGTCAACGTGATCATCGGGTTGGGCTGGACCCTGGCCATCGTCGCGTTCGCCGCATTCGGCTGGCTTGGCGCGGCAGGGGCGATGATTGCCGCCTTGTTGCATAACTTGAGCACGTTATTAGTGCTCGGTAATGCCGGACGTTTGCTACGCTTTGAGGAACCCCTACTCAAGCTTAAGGATGAGGTGTGAGCGTCTACAACTTTTCAGAACTGTGTGCCGGATTTGTAGTCATCTAGGGTAAGGCGATCATTTTCAACGATCGCCCGTTGGATGGTTTCAGTGTGGCAGGCAACACCGGGAATAGAAAAAGGCTATTAATTCGATAGCCTGCTATTTTTCAAGGATGGTCTACCCTCAGATTTGACGTCTGAAACAAGGGGGACTTTTCATGCTCGCGCAACTTCCACCGGCCTTACAGAACCTGCAATTACCGCTTCGCTTGCGACTCTGGGACGGCCATGAGTTCAATCTGGGGCCGACGCCCAGCGTCACTATTGTGGTCAAGGACCCCCACATGGTTACCCAGTTCACCCATCCCAGCCTCGACGCGTTGGGGGCGGCGTTTGTCGAAGGCAAGCTAGAGCTGGAAGGTTCTATCAGCGACGTGATTCGTGTCTGCGATGAATGGAGTCAGGCGCTGATCAATGAAGACGAAGATGGGCAACCGGTGCGCACGGTTCATGACAAAGAAACCGATGCCAAGGCCATCTCCTACCATTACGACCTCTCCAATGCGTTTTACCAACTGTGGCTCGACAGCGACATGGCGTATTCCTGCGCCTATTTCGAGACCGGCAGTGAAACCCTCGAGCAAGCCCAACAAGCCAAGTTTCGCCACTTGTGCCGCAAGCTGCGGTTGCAACCAGGCGAATATCTGCTGGATGTCGGTTGCGGCTGGGGCGGGTTGGCGCGGTATGCGGCTCGGGAGTTCGGCGCGAAGGTGTTCGGGATCACGCTCAGTAAGGAGCAATTGGAACTGGCCCGCGAACGGGTGAGAGCCGAAGGCCTGGAGGATCAGATCGAACTGCAACTGCTCGACTACCGCGATTTGCCTCAGGACGGTCGCTTCGACAAGGTGGTCAGCGTCGGCATGTTCGAACACGTTGGCCATGCGAATCTTGCCGAGTACTGCAAAACCTTGTTCGGCGCGGTGAAAGAGGGTGGCCTGGTGATGAACCACGGGATCACCGCCAAGCACACCGATGGTCGTCCGGTTGGGCGGGGTGCCGGTGAATTCATTGAGAAGTACGTGTTCCCCAACGGCGAACTGCCGCACCTGGCGATGATCTCGGCCGAGATCAGCGAAGCGGGGCTGGAGATCGTCGATGTCGAGAGCCTGCGCCTGCATTACGCGCGAACCCTGGACCACTGGAGCGAACGCCTGGAAGACAATCTGGAAGCCGCCGCCAAACTGGTACCGGAGCAGGCACTACGGATCTGGCGGTTGTATCTGGCGGGATGCGCCTATGCGTTCGCCAGAGGCTGGATCAACCTGCATCAAATCCTCGCGGTGAAAGCCCATCCCGATGGCAGCCATGAACTGCCATGGACCCGCGATGACATTTACAACCCTTAAAGAATCGGCGAAATAAGCCGGGCGATCCGCATGCCGACCTGTTGCAGGCGGTGGGTCTCCCGGCTTTCTTCTTTGGCGATTTCGTGAGCCTGGGCAAAGTCATCGTTGAGCATCTGTTCCACTTCGGCGGCAAATACGCTGTCGACCGTCAGCAACATCACTTCGAAATTCAGCCGGAAAGAACGGTTGTCCATATTGGCGCTGCCAATGGCGCTGATCTCGCTGTCGATCAGCACCACTTTCTGATGCATAAACCCCGGCTGGTAACGGAACAGACGCACGCCAGCACGTACCGCTTCGAAGGCGTAAAGGCTGGAAGCAGCGTAGACGATCCGGTGATCCGGCCGCGACGGCAACAAAATCCGTACATCCACGCCACGCAATACTGCCAGTCGCAACGCGGCGAACACCGCTTCGTCGGGGATGAAATAAGGGGTGGTGATCCACACCCGTTCCGTCGCCGCATGGATGGCTTCGACGAAGAATAGCGAACAGGTTTCGTAGGAATCCGCCGGGCCGGTGGCCAGCAATTGGCAGAGCACGCCGTCATCCGGATAAACCTCCGGCAGGATCAATGGCGGCAGTGAACGGGCCGCCCAGAACCAGTCTTCGGCAAAGGATTCCTGCATGCAGGCCACCACTGGCCCGTGCACTAGTACGTGGGTGTCACGCCATGGCGCAAGGGGTGGTTTCTCGCCCATGTATTCGTCGCCGACGTTGAGCCCGCCGACAAAACCCACTATTCCGTCGACCACGACGATCTTGCGGTGGTTACGGAAATTGACCTGAAAGCGGTTGAGCCAACCGCTGCGGGTGGCGAAGGCTTTGACCTCGATGCCGGCATCGCGCAACGGTTGAACGTAACTGTGGGGCAGGGAGTGGCTGCCGATGCGGTCGTAGAGCAGGTATATCGCCACGCCTTCGGCAGCTTTCTTCGTCAACAAGGTGTGCAGGCGTTGGCCGAGGCGGTCGTCGTGGATGATGAAGAACTGGATCAGCACCGCTTGCCGGGCGTTGCTGATGGCGTCGAAAATCGCCTCGAAGGTGGCTTGGCCGTCGATCAGCAAGCGGACTTCGTTGTTGGCCAGACACGGCATGCGTCCCAGTTTCGGCATGGCCCTCAAAGACGCGTAGGCGCTGGAGGCGCGAGCAG
The DNA here is from genome assembly GCF_030687415.1 of Pseudomonas sp. FP603. Lineage (NCBI taxonomy): Bacteria > Pseudomonadati > Pseudomonadota > Gammaproteobacteria > Pseudomonadales > Pseudomonadaceae > Pseudomonas > Pseudomonas sp. FP603. The sequence continues at coordinate 6,836,717 of NZ_CP117431.1, read as the reverse complement.
CCAGCGCCTCTTCTACCCCAGGGGCGCCAGTTCAGCTCAGAGATTGCCTTGCGCATTTCCTCGTTGGCTTGCCGCCGGGCCTTGATGTAACCATCGAAGGTGCTGCGGCCGAAGACCAGATAAGGGATAAGCGTGAGGTAGGGAATGAACAGCAGTGACAGAGCCCAGGCGATCGAGCCCTGAGCGGTCCGAACGGTCAATACGGCATGGATGGCGGCAATCGAGCCCAGCGCGTGCAGCAGAGCGATGAGGTAACCGAAAACATGCGGTCCAAAATAATCCATGGGGGCTGCCTTGCTCCTGAAGATTCAATGCTTAACAGACCATGTTCCGGGCAGAATGTCGCTATTTAATTGGCCCATGAACCGAAGCCCGTGCCTGACGTCTAACGGCCACTAATGATCAGGAGTTACTCGATGAACGTTCGTCTGCTGGGTTTGGCCATTGCGTTTGGTTTGGCACTTCCTGTGGCTGCTCAGGCGCAAATGCTGCAACCGGGTTTGTGGGAATTGACCTCAAGCAACATGAAAGTCGATGACCAGAACCTGCCGGATCTGCAGCTGATCCTCGGCCAGATACAGAACCAGATCACCCCGGAACAGCGGGCGATGCTGGAAAAGCAGGGCATCACCATGGGCGGCAAAGGGATTCGGGCTTGCCTGACGCCTGAGCAAGTGAAGACCGACAACATTCCACTGACGGACCCACAATCGGGCTGCAAGCAGGAAATCACCGAGCGTACCGGTAACCAGTGGAAATTCCGTTTCAGCTGTCCGAAAGCGCAAGGTGCGGGGGTCGCCACATTCCTCAGCGATCGCGAGTTCACCACTAAGGTCAATGGCACCTTCAACGCCACCGGCATTCAGCAGAAGGGTAGCCTCGATACTCGCGCTGTATGGCTGGGACAGGATTGCGGCACAGTGAAGCCAAGGGCCTAAAAGCATCGCGAGCAGGCTCGCTCCCACAAGGTCATCGCGATCCCTGTGGGAGCGAGCCTGCTCGCGAAGGCATTCGCTCAGACGCCTCCAGTCTTGGGCGGATTCAACAATTCACACACCGCTTCAATCCCTTTCTCCCCGAAGTCCTCTCCGCTGCTGCTGCGAATACTGACAAACCTGCCTTCCTTTTCCTTCTCTCCCACCACCAACAGATACGGCACTTTCCGGCTGTGCTGGCGAATCTTGTGGCTGATTTTTTCGTTACGCAGGTCCGAGTTGGCCCGCAGTCCGCGGCGGCGCAGCGTCTCGGTCACCGAGTGTGCATAAGCGGTCTGACGCTCATCGATGTTCACGACCATCACCTGCGGCGGTGCTCGCCAGTTGTCCAGCTCCTGTTGGCTGGACCAGCACGTGCCGTAGATCCGTTGCTGCGACGTGCCGCTGATATGGTCCAGAGCGAAGGCTTGTAACACCTTGGTGGTGGGAACATGCGGGCCTGCAGCGAAACTTTCAAAATCCCCCAAGCGATACAGCGATAACCGTTCAGTTGGACGGATCGAATGGTTGGTCGCCGCCAGTGCATGCATGCGCGCTTCAATCAGGGGCAGCTCGGCCAGAGTCAAGGAGCGCTGGAAAGCAAACTCATAAAAGAAGCCATCACCCAGCGACGATCCGGCCCGCAACTGCGCGTTCGGATGGAGTTGTTTGACGGCCATGGCCAGCATCAGCGCGCAGGAACGCCGAAGAATCTCCAGACCATCGGGCTCCTGGGGCGTGACGATACTGACCCGGGCATCGCCCTCGATGAGGAATCCACAGTCCACCAACACGCCGTCGACTCGACCGGCCACCGCCGCGTTGGCCAACCCGAGACTGATAGTTGCAGCGACTTCATACACAGTCAGCGGCTGATCGTACTCACGCAATGAACCATCGGGTAGGGTGATGTGGATCATGATCGGTGTTCTCGAATGTTTTCGATAACGCGCGCTAGCGCATAAACCGTAGGGCTAAACCCTGGCAGCTGTCATTAAGACGTTGGTTGTGCCAGGCAATTTGCCCCGACACGACCGTGGTGCTGACGCTGTGGCGAAAACGATGGTGGGTGAAGGGCGTCCAGCCGCATTGCGAGAGGATGGGTTGCCGGGAAACCGCAACGCCATCGGGCTCGGGTTTGATCAACACCAGGTCGGCCCAATAGCCTTCGCGCAGGTAGCCGCGGTCGGGGATGGCAAACAGATCGGCGACCCGGTGACTGGTCTTGGCCACAAGGGTAGTGATCGGCAAGACCTCATCGGCCACCAGCTCCAGCAACGCGGGCAGGGTGTGTTGCACCAACGGCAAGCCGGACGGCGCTTGGCTATAGGGCCGTTGTTTTTCGGCCCAGGTATGAGGCGCGTGATCGCTGCCGATCACATCCAGTCGATTGCTCAACAATGCGTTGCGCAAGGCGTCGCGGTCGGCCCGGGTCTTGATCGCCGGGTTGCATTTGATCAGGTTGCCGAGGCTCGGGTAGTCGCGGTCGTCGAACAGCAAGTGGTGCAGACAGACTTCGGCAGTGATGTGTTTCTGTGCCAGCGGCTTGTCTTCGAACAGCGCCAGTTCGCGGGCGGTAGTCAGATGCAAAACATGCAAGCGAGTGCCGTGTCGCCGGGCCAGATCGACGGCCATCGAGGAGGATCGAAAGCACGCTTCGGCGTTGCGGATCAGCGGATGGGCGGCGGGCGGCAGGTGCTCGCCAAACAGTTCTCGCAGGCTCGCGGCATTGGCTTCGATGCTGGGCGTGTGTTCGCAGTGAGCCAACAAAATGGTCGGCACTTCGGCGAAGAGCCGCTCGAGTATCCGTGGGTTGTCCACCAGCATGTTGCCGGTGGAGGCGCCCATGAACACTTTGACCCCGGCCACCTCGCTAGGATTGAGCGCGGCGACGGTGTCGAGATTGTCATTGCTCACGCCGAAATGAAAACCGTAATTGGCCACTGAGCTGGTCGCTGCTCGGCGCTTCTTGTCGGCCAGCGCGGCGAGGGTCAGGGTGGCCGGGGAGGTGTTGGGCATGTCCATGAAGCTGGTGATGCCGCCGGCTACAGCTGCCCTCGATTCGGTATGGAAACTGCCTTTGTCCGGCGCTCCGGGATCGCGGAAATGCACCTGATCATCGATCATGCCCGGCAGTAGCCATTGGCCGTTGGCGTCGATTTCCACGGTGGCCGTTTCACCTTCGATACTGCTGGCGATCTTGACGATGCGACCGTGGCTTACCAGCAAATCACCGTCGAATTCACGACCTTCATTGACCAGCCGGGCGTTGCGAATCAGCACGCTGCTCATGGTCAGAACTCGTTTTGCAGGGCTTTGTAGCCCCGCACCAGATCGACGTTGGTGCGCGCCACGTCCTCGGAAAATTCCGAGGCGCTGACGCTCACCGGTGGGAACTGCGACAGGTCAGTGTTGGGGCCGATGCGCGTGGTGGAGGGTACGTAGAAGGCTTCGGGCAAGTCACGACCGTCGACCACCGAGTTGTGCCGCACCACGCAACCATCGCCCACGGCGCAGTTGAACAGCACGCTGTTGAACCCGATGAACACGCGGTTACCGACGGTGCAGGGGCCGTGCACGATGGAGCGGTGGGCGATGGAGCTGAACTCGCCGATGGTCACCGCCGCGCCGGACTTGGAGTGAATCACCACGCCGTCCTGGATGTTCGAATTGGCACCGATGGTGATCGCTTCCATCTCGCCCGAGTCATCCACTTCATCGGCGCGAATGACCGCGTACGGACCGACGAACACGTTCTCGCCGATCACCACTTTGCCGCAGATGATGGCGGTTTTATCCACGTACGCCGACTCTGCAATCGACGGCAGATCGCCTGAAGGATTCTTGCGGATCATGGTTTGCTCAACGCCTCATACAAGGTGTTGAGGTTGTATTCGAACAACCCGGCGAACGTGCTGGCCGGGCCGGTCGCCGCGAGGGCATCGGAGTACAGCGTGCCGCCGATATGCGCACCGCTTTCATCGGCGATTTGCTTGAGCAGGCGCGCGTCCTTGATGTTTTCCATGAACACCGCTTTGACCTTGGCCTGACGGATTTGCGTGATCAGCGCAGCGACTTCGGCGGCCGACGGTTCGCGTTCGGTGGACAGTCCTTGTGGCGCCATGAAGTCGATGCCGTAAGCCTGACCGAGATAGCCGAAGGCGTCATGGGAGGTCACGATTTTGCGATTACCCGGCGGCAGCGAGCCGAGCTTGGCTTTGGCTACGGCGAGCAAGGCGTAGATCTTTTTCAGGTAGGCCTGGCTGTTGTGTTCGTAGTCGGTTTGGTTGGCCGGGTCGGCGGCGATCAGCGCTTTGGTGATGTTGCTGATGTACAGCTCGGTGTTCGCCAGGTTGTGCCAGGCGTGTGGGTCGGGAATGGTTTCGCCGTCTTCATCCAGCGAGCGTGGAATGACACCATGGCTGGCGCTGATGACTGCAGCTTTGGTCTCGGTGCTGGTCACCAGACGGTCCAGCCATGGCTCGAAACCTAGCCCGTTCTTGATGATCAGTCTGGCCTTGAGCAATGCCTTGGCATCGTCCGGAGTCGGCTCGTAAGTATGGGCATCGGCGTCCGGGCCGACCATGTTGGTGATCTGAATATGGTCGCCGCCGACCTGATGAGTCATGTCGGCGAGGATGCTGAAGCTGGTGACTACCTGGAGTTTTTCCGCGGCAGACACCGACATCGACAGCATCAAACTGAACAGCACGAGTAAAGCGCGCATCGGGTAACACCTCATTGGGATGTGAGCAAAGGCGGGCGGCGTAGCAAACCGTGCACCGGACCGAACACCACGGACAGCAGATATAAAGCGCCAGCCACCAGCACGATCGCCGGGCCGCTGGGCAGCGAGTAGTAGAACGACAGCAGTAAACCAAGCCAGACCGAAAGGCAGCCGAGCAGCGCGGCGATCGCGATCAGTACCGGCAAGCGGCGGCTCCAGAAGCGAGAAGCCGCGGCCGGCAACATCATCAAACCGACCACCATCAACGCGCCGATTGCCTGGAAACCGATCACCAGGTTCAGCACCACCAACGTCAGAAATACCCCGTGAGCCAGAGGCCCGAGGCGGCTAACGGTTTGCAGAAAGAGCGGGTCGAGGGTGTCCAGCAACAGGGGTTTGTAGATGAGGGCCATGGCGATCAGGCTGAAGCCTGAAACCCAAATCATGCCGGTCAAAGTCGGCCCGTCGACCGCCAGTGCGGAGCCAAACAGAAGGTGCAACAGGTCCAGACGCTTGCCGGCGATGCCGAGGATCAGCACGCCGCTGGCCAGCGATATCGGGTAGATCGCGGCCAGGCTCGCGTCTTCCCGCAGGCCGGTGCGCCGGGTGATCCAGGCGGCCAGTCCGGCCATGCTCAGGCCAGCGCCGAGGCCACCGATGGTCAACGCGGGCAGACTCAACCCGGCAAACCAGAAGCCCAATGCGGCACCGGGCAAGATGCCGTGAGCCACCGCGTCGCCGATCAGGCTCATGCGCCGCAGGATCAGAAACACCCCAAGCGGAGCGGTGCTGCATGCCAGAACGAGACCACCAAGCAACGCCCGGCGCATGAATACGAATTCGTGGAACGGTTGCCAAAGCTGAGCGGCAGCGATCATCAAGCCACCTGCGTCTGGGGCTGTTGGCGAATCAGATCGGTACTGAGACCGAGGACGCAGCCGCTGCTTTTGATCAATAGGGCATGTGGGATGTGTTGGCGCACGGCGGCCAAGTCATGACACACAACGACCAAGGTTCGGCCTTCGGCATGCCAAGCGTGGATGTGTTTCCAGAGCAGCGCCTGGCCGAGTTCGTCGAGCGCGGCGTGGGGTTCGTCGAGCAACAACAAAGGCGCTTCGGCGAGACTCAACCGGGCGAGCAGGGCACGCTGCAATTCGCCTCCGGAGAGGGCCATCAAGGGGCGATGTTCCAGGCCGGTCAGGCACCAGTCTTCCAGCGCAGACTTGAGGCGCTGGCTGCGAATTTCCGGAGCTTGCTTGTTGCCCCAGAAACCCGCGGCCACCAACTCTTGCAGACTGATGGGGAATTGCCGGTCCAGGTGTTGTTGCTGAGGCAGGAACGAAAGGCCGCCTTTGCGTGGAACATCAATGATGACTTTGCCGGTCAATGGCTTTTGCAGACCGGCGATGACTTTCAGCAGACTGCTTTTACCCGATCCGTTGGCACCGATGACGGCGGTCAGACTTCCTTTGGGTAACTGGAAATCCATCGACGGAGTGAGCGGTTGACCGGGTGCACCCCAGCGCAACGCTTGGCATTGGATCATGCGACCTCCCAATTCCAGCGACTTTCGGCGACAGCATCGTGGGCGTGAAGACTTTCGGCGTGAACGACTCGCACGTGAAAGGCGTTGATGCCCGGTGAGCGTTTCAGGGCCAGGTTCAAGCGTCGGGCGGCGTCTTCGCAGAACATCAGGTTCTGGCCGTTGGCGAGGGCGAAGGCTTGTTCGTCGGCGCGTTTCACGGCGGTTTGCACGGCAGTGCCGAGGGCTGCTTCGGCATCGTTGATCGTGGCGATCAGCGGCAGGTCATCCAGATAGTCGTCCAGTCGCAGCTGCAATTGCGCATTGCTGCGTTGGCTATGCGGCGTGGCGACGATTCCTTTCGTGGAGCCGAGCCAAGCCAGAACGTCGGCGTGTTGCAGCGACTTGTTGGCAAAGTCATCAACGAATTGTTGCTGAATCAACTGCCGCGAAAGTGCTGCTGAGCACGGGCAGGTTGAGGAATAAGGAACGTCGATTTTTAGTTCCACGTGGAACATCGTGTTTTTCAAACTGGCTTCGATGCTCACCGGATAAGTTTTCCAACCGGCTAGCGGACTGATAAGCGCAGGTCTTTTGAGCAATAGTTCGGTGTGAATTTTCAGGTAAGCGTTATGGGAAAGCCCTTCATGGGTCTCAAGAAAACTCTGCAAGACTCGCCGCAATAACGCGGGCGAAAGGTTTTCCTGCTCAAGCATTTCCAACGCCAGATACAGCCGCGACATATGGATGCCGCGCGCCTCTCCATCGTCGAGGCTAACGCCAGCGTCGACCTTTGCGCTCAGTCGCTGGCCATCGAATAAAACAGGAAGAGCAATGCCGCACATGCCCACCCAATCGAGTGGCAGGGCTTGGCGTGAGGCCTGCGCGGCGATATCCGGCAGAGTCAGCGCGTTCATGAGCAGGTCCATCGTGGGAGTTGATTTGGCATGTTATATTATAACAATCAAATCGACGATGCCTTTTTCGTGAACGAGCTTTCATCATGCACAGACGTCACTTGCTCAACCTGATTCTGGCCAGCGCGGCCTTCGCGTTACCTTTTGGGGCATCGGCCACGCAAATTCGCAATACACGACTGTGGCGTTCGGACGACAAGCTGCGACTGGTGTTCGATCTGAGCGGGCCGGTGCAATACAAGACGTTTTCCCTGAGCGCTCCGGAGCGGCTGATCATCGATCTGAGTGGCGCCAATCACAGTGGCGACTTCAGTCAGTTGGCACTCAGCAACACGGTGATTCGCTCAATTCGCTCCGGACATTTCGGCCAGGGCGATACGCGGATCGTCCTCGACCTCAGCGGCCCGGTGCAGCTCAACAGTTTCCTGCTGCCGCCCCAGGACGGGCAGGGGCACCGATTGGTGCTCGATCTGAAGAGCGCTGCGCCGCTGCATATCGCGGCGGTGCCGTCGGAAAAACCTGAACCCGTCACCGACAAGGCTCACCCCAAGCGCGACATCATCGTGGTGGTCGACCCTGGTCACGGCGGCAAAGACCCGGGCGCGGTCGGTGCCAAAGGCGAGCGGGAAAAAGACGTGGTGCTGTCGATCGCCCAATTGCTGGCCAAGCGACTGAAGCGCGAGAAGGGCTTCGACGTGAAACTGGTGCGCAACGACGACTTCTTCGTCCCGCTGCGCAAGCGCGTGGAGATTGCCCGCAAGCACAAGGCCGACATGTTCATCTCGGTTCATGCCGATGCAGCGCCGCGTCTGACCGCTTCAGGTGCGTCGGTGTACTGCCTGTCCGAAGGTGGCGCGACCTCGGCCACGGCGCGCTTCATGGCGCAACGGGAGAACGGTGCAGACCTGCTGGGCGCCACCAGCCTGCTCAATCTCAAGGACAAGGATCCGATGCTCGCCGGGGTAATTCTCGACATGTCGATGAACGCCACCATCGCCGCCAGTTTGCAGCTGGGCAGCACGGTGCTCGGCAGCCTGGCGGGCATCACCACGCTGCATCAGAAGCGCGTGGAACAAGCAGGATTCGCTGTGTTGAAGTCGCCGGATGTGCCGTCGATTCTGGTGGAAACCGGCTTTATCTCGAACGCCCGCGACAGCCAGCGACTGGTGACTGCCCGCCATCAGCAAGCCGTGGCGGATGGTTTATTCGAAGGTTTGCAGCGCTATTTTCAGAAGAACCCACCGATGAACAGCTATATCGCCTGGCAGCAGGAACAGAAAAAGGCGCAGGCCTAGCAGCCGGTCATCCGGCTACACGTGAACTTGCCGCTGCTGCCGCCGGAGCTGGAAAACCGATTGATGGTTGTCCAGCCAACCCGGCGGTTGTAGCCGACCCAGGCTTCGCCATCGGACGCGATGCCCGTGAAGAACGTCAGTTGCCCATAGCGGCTGTTGGTTTGCGCCCAATAGCGTTTGCCGGCCACTTCGAAGCCGCGCAGATAGATCGTGCTACCGACGGTGTTAACGCTGTAGGCATTGCCGTCGGGATCTACGCAGGCCAGCAGATTGGCGCTACGGGTGCAGTTGGCCAGGCTCGGAATTTGTCCCCAGGCATCGACCGCGATCAGCAGCGAAAGGCTCAACAGCGAGAATTTCAGGGCGTTTCCCATGGCATTTCTCAAAGGGGCGGACGGGTTAAAGCATCGTGCCCTTTGTAGTGGCGAGCAAGAGGGGAGTGGCTTAATTGTATTGTTATACTATAACATAAAAATACACCCGCTCTGATGATCCATCGCCATGACTGAACAAGAACTCCTCGCTCAACCCGCCGCCGCTTACATGAGCGACGCCCAGCAAGGCTTCTTTCGCGAGCTGCTACTGGCTCAGCGCAGCGAGCTGCAGGAGCGCATTGCCGGCGAGTTCGACGCGTTGCGTGAGCAGGAACCCCACAGCGATCCCGCCGACATCGGCAGCGCCGAAGAACAGCGCCAGTGGCAACTGCGCCTGCTGGAGCGGGAAAAGAAGCTCCTGGACAAGATCGACGAAGCCCTCGAACACCTGGCTCGCGGCGAGTACGGCTGGTGCCGCGAAACCGGTGAACCGATCGGCCTCAAGCGCCTGCTGCTGCGACCCACCGCCACTCTGTGCATTGAAGCCAAAGAACGTGAAGAGCTGCGCGAACGCCATCAACGGGCGATTTGACCGGCCACATCCTGATGAGGAATACCTGATGCCCAATCGTCTCCCTGTGACCGTCCTGTCGGGCTTTCTCGGCGCCGGAAAAAGTACACTTCTTAATTACGTACTACGTAATCGCGATAATTTGCGGGTCGCAGTGATCGTCAACGACATGAGTGAAATCAATATCGATGGCAGCGAAGTCCAACGCGATGTCAGCCTGAACCGTGCCGAAGAAAAACTCGTGGAAATGAGTAACGGCTGCATCTGCTGCACCTTGCGAGAAGACTTGCTCGAAGAAGTCAGCAAACTCGCCAAGGATGGTCGTTTCGATTATCTGCTGATCGAGTCCACGGGCATTTCCGAGCCGCTGCCCGTGGCGGAAACCTTCACGTTTCGCGATGAAGAAGGGCAGAGCCTGGCGGACATCGCGCGGCTCGACACTATGGTCACCGTGGTCGACGGCATGAACTTCCTGCTCGACTATCAGGCCGCCGAAAGCCTTGCGTCCCGTGGCGAAACCCTGGGAGAGGAGGACGAACGCTCGATCACCGACCTGTTGATCGAGCAGATCGAATTCGCCGACGTGATTCTAATCAGCAAGATCGATTTGATCAGCAGTAGCGAGCGCCAGGAGTTGATCGCGATCCTCGAACGGCTCAATTCCCAGGCTGAAATCATTCCGATGGTCATGGGCGAAGTACCGCTCAAGAAGATTCTCAACACTGGTCGCTTCGACTTCGAAAAGGCCGCTCAGGCGCCGGGATGGTTACAGGAACTGCGCGGTGAACACGTGCCGGAAACCGAGGAATACGGTATCGCCTCCACGGCTTATCGGGCACGGCGACCGTTTCATCCGCAACGCTTCTTCAACTTTATCGATCGTCCGTGGGTGAACGGCAAACTACTGCGTTCCAAGGGCTATTTCTGGCTGGCCAGCAAACACCGGGACGCTGGTAGCTGGTCCCAGGCCGGCGGCTTGATGCGTCACGGTTTTGCCGGACGCTGGTGGCGTTTCGTGCCGAAAAACCAGTGGCCGCAAGATGAAGAAAGCACCGCCGGGATCATGGAAAACTGGACGACCACCACCGGCGACTGCCGCCAGGAACTGGTGTTCATCGGCCAAAACATCGACTTCGCGCAACTCACCGTCGAGCTAGATAACTGCCTGCTGACGGATGCTGAAATGGCCTTGGGTGTCGAGGGCTGGCAGTTATTGCCCGATCCGTTTGGTCCTTGGCATGAAGAGGCGGCTGCTTGATGCTGGCGCCCAGTCTGAAGCTGCGACCGGTCATTCGCCAGGTTCAAGGTGATACGCCAAAAGCGCTGACCGGGATTCTGGACGACGGCGTGAACCTCGCCCTCTGGCAACGCCAACTCCCGGCACACATTGCCGATTTCGGTCGTTTGTTGTTGTCCCTGAACGAGCCGCTGGCTGAGTCGCTGTCCCTGGAAATGCCCAGCGATGACGCCGAACCCAATCTCCACGGTTTAGCCTCAGGCTTCAGTGACCTTGAGGGCTACGAAGGCTTTATCGCTGATGTTTCCTGGCTGGTCAGCGCTTTCGCCTGCTTGTTGGGCGCCCAGCGTATCGGCCTACGCCTGCGGGTTCTGGATAAAGCCATGTGCCCGCGTTTCCACGTCGATCATGTGCCGGTGCGGTTGATCACCACCTATGCAGGTATCGGCAGCCAGTGGCTGAAAGAAGGGGCGATGGATCGTCGGCAATTAGGCAAACCTGAGGCCGAACCGCAGGACGATTCGCTGATTCAGCAGATCACCAGTGGCGAAGTGGCGCTGCTTAAAGGGGAGAAGTGGCACGGCAACGAAGGCTTCGGTTTGATCCACCGCTCGCCGCAGCCGGCGCCGGGCGAGCGTCGTTTGATTCTGACCCTGGACTGGCTGAGTTAGTGGCTCAAGGTTTGAGCCAGGTTCCCTGGCTCTGGGCTTCGCAAAACGGCTTCAAATACGCCGCATCGGTGGCCACGCCGTAATAGTGAATATCCTGCCGGTAAGGCATATTGGCGACTTGAGCGTTGCTGCACACCCCGAACGCGCCAGTAGGGCATTGATCGACGTACTGCACCTCGACTTTCTGCCCCGGCAGATTCGGCTGGCAGAATCCGTCGGCGAACAGTTTTTCCGGGATGTTGCGGTTTTGCTGACAAACCTTCACGTCGAGCCGCTCAGCCGTGCTGTGCACCACGCAGGCCTGGGCCAGCGCGTCGCCCGATGTGAGCGCCAGAAGCAACGACCATCCCATCAACCGCATTCTTTACCTCCTCAGAAAACCTCGACAATGTTGCACAACATTCCCACCCACGTCATTGCCGGCCCGTTGGGGGCCGGCAAGACCAGCCTGATCAAGCACCTGCTGGCGCAACGGCCCGCGGGTGAGCGCTGGGCGGTGCTGATCAACGAGTTCGGCCAGATCGGCCTGGATGCCGCGCTGTTGACCCAGGACGCCGATGGTATCGCACTGGGGGAAGTGGCCGGGGGCTGTTTGTGTTGCGTCAATGGTGCACCGTTTCAGATCGGCCTCGGGCGATTGCTGCGCAAGGCACGACCGGATCGACTGTTCATTGAACCCTCGGGGCTAGGACATCCGGCGCAATTGCTCAGCCAATTGAGTGAGCCCCCGTGGCAAGGCGTCCTGGCGGTGCAGCCGTGCGTGCTGGTTTTGGACGCGCAAGCGCTCGCGGCGGGAAAACCGCTGCCTGAGGCGCAACAGCAAGCCTTGAACAGTGCCGGGTTGCTGTTGCTGAACAAGGCCGAAGACCTCGACGACAGTGATCGCCAGCGAATCGCCGCACAGTTGCCGGTGCGCCCCTTGTACTGGACGCAGCAAGCGGTCTTGCCGTTGAGTGAGTTGCCGGGGCTCGGGGCTCAGGCTGTCGGGGGTGTGGATAACCTTGTCGTGCCCAAGGGATTGGCGCAGATGCCGGCCATCTGGACCGATTCGACGTTGCCGATTTGCTTGAGTCAGGCGCAGGAGGGTGGCTGGAGCGTTGGATGGCGGTGGCATCCGAGTCAGGTATTCGACTCCGTATTGATCGGGGAGTGGCTTGAGCGCCTTGAATGGCGGCGGGCGAAGCTGGTTATCCACAGTGTTGAGGGGTGGGTGTCGGCGAATGCGGTGGATAACTCGGTACTGGATTGGCAAGCCAGCGAATGGCGTCGGGATTCGCGTATCGAGTTGATTTTCAGTGAGCTGCAGGCTGTCCAAGAACTGCAGGAAGGTTTGGCGAGGTGCCGCACCTAGGCAAATTAGCGAGTTTTTGTGCGGTTTTTGAAGGCCTCATCGCGGGCAAGCCCGCTCCCACAGGTGCAGTGTGAACCTTGTGGGAGCGAGCTTGCCCGCGATTGGTTTTAACAGACTGACACCCGACTCAAGGACGCCACTTGGTGTGCTCTTGCCGCCACTGACTCAATTCAATCACCTCGGCTCTGGGCTTCGCGATATCAACCACCGGCGGTGTGTCGTCGAACGGCATCGGGTAGGGCGCGAGCTCGATCTGTGCGCTATGGGCGCCGAACTGGATGATGGTGCCGGTATGGCGGGTCTCGCCAGTCACGGTGAATTCGAAGTTATACACACGGGCCAGGCGCCGACGGCCATTGGCGTCTTTAATAAAGGCGATCTTCTTCAAGGCTACGTTGCCGTCCAGTAGCTCGATTCGCAGCTTGGCGCAATGCTGTATGACCCGCTCCAGCGCGCGTTCGCGCAAGCCGTGGTTGTGCCACAACCACGCGCCACCGGTGGCGAGCAGCATCAGCACAAAGATATTTCCGAGGGTCAGCATCAACAGGGTGCTCCAACAAGATAGTGCCAGCTTAACTGTGTCGCCGGTCTGTCGTACAGGCTGCGTTTAGTCGCATACTGCGCGGCTTGAATTTCAATCGTTTGACGGAAAACTCACCGCATGAAACGTACGCCCCATGTGCTCGCCATCCAGTCCCACGTGGTGTTCGGCCACGCTGGCAACAGCGCCGCGGTTTTCCCGATGCAGCGGGTCGGGGTGAACGTGTGGCCGCTCAATACCGTGCAGTTCTCCAACCACACGCAATATGGCCAGTGGGCCGGAGAGGTGCTGGCCCCGCATCAGATTCCGGAATTGGTAGAAGGAATCGCGGCGATCGGCGAGCTGGGTAATTGCGACGCCGTGTTGTCTGGCTACCTCGGCAGCGCGGCTCAGGGCCGGGCGATACTCGCGGGCGTGGAACGAATCAAATCGATCAATCCCAAAGCGCTGTACCTCTGCGACCCGGTGATGGGTCATCCGGAGAAGGGCTGCACCGTCCCAGCTGAGGTCAGCGATTTTCTGCTGGAAGAGGCGGCGGCAATGGCCGACTTCATGTGCCCGAACCAGTTGGAGCTGAACAGTTTCTCGGGGCACAAGGCGCAGTCGTTGTTCGATTGCCTGGCGATGGCTCGCGCGCTGTTGGCGCGCGGCCCGAAGGCGGTGCTGGTCAAGCATCTGGACTATCCCGGCAAACCGGCGGAGGGCTTCGAGATGTTGCTGGTGACCACTGAAGGCAGCTGGCACCTGCGTCGGCCGCTGCTGGCGTTTCCGCGTCAGCCGGTGGGCGTTGGCGATCTGACTGCCGGGTTGTTCCTGGCGCGTGTGCTGCAGGGTGACAATCTGGTGAGCGCCTTCGAATTCACCGCGGCGGCGGTGCATGAAGTGCTGCTGGAAACCCAGGCTTGCGCCAGCTATGAGCTGGAACTGGTGCGGGCGCAGGACCGGATCGCCCATCCGCGGGTGCGGTTCGAGGCGACAGCGATCAGCCTCTGAGCTTCGCGTCGACCCCATTCGCGAGCAAACCCGCTCCCACACGAGTTCTCTGTCGTACACGAAAATTGTGTGCGCTGAAAATCTATTGTGGGAGCGGGCTTGCTCGCGAAGACGATTCAATGACCACCGTCAAACTGACTGAACAGCTCAGGCGTCGCCCTTGATGTCCTGATAACGCTTTTCCAGTTCCTGACGAATCTGCCGACGCTGCTGGGCCTGCATGTAACGACGCTTGTCTTCACTGTTCTGCGGTTGCAGCGGCGGGACTGCGGCCGGTTTGCGCTGGTCATCCACCGCGACCATGGTGAAGAAGCAGCTGTTGGTGTGACGCACCGAGCGCTCGCGGATGTTCTCGGTCACGACCTTGATGCCCACCTCCATCGAGGTGTTGCCGGTGTAGTTGACCGAGGCCAGAAAGGTCACCAGTTCACCGACGTGAATCGGTTCGCGGAAAATCACCTGATCCACCGACAGGGTCACTACATAGCGGCCGGCGTACCGGCTGGCGCAAGCGTAGGCCACTTCATCGAGGTATTTGAGCAGGGTGCCGCCGTGGACATTGCCAGAGAAGTTGGCCATGTCGGGGGTCATCAATACCGTCATCGACAGCTGGGCGTTTCCGGGTTCCATAACGTACTCACGGGTTCAAGGCAGGATTTCAGGGTTACACCTCTGTGGGTGCTTGATTTTCAAACCAACAGTTATCGGGACGCCGGGCGGGGGGCCGCCGTCACGCCCGAATCGATCTGTTTCCATATATTGCACCCTCTTCCCGCCGGAAGTCGCGATGTTACCCTTCAAAAGCCCACCCCAAGGAGCCACACACCATGCACGCCATCAGTTTCATTCAGGATCTGGCAGTGATCATGTTGATCGCAGGGGTGGTGACCGTGCTCTTTCATCGTCTCAAACAACCGGTGGTGCTTGGCTACATCGTCGCCGGCTTCATCATCGGCCCGCACACGCCGCCGTTCAGCCTGATCCACGACGAAGCAACCATTAAAACCCTCGCCGAGCTCGGGGTGATTTTCCTGATGTTCTGCCTGGGCCTGGAGTTCAGCCTGCGCAAGCTGTTCAAGGTCGGCGCCACAGCGTTCATCGCAGCGTTCCTGGAAATCGTCCTGATGATCTGGATCGGCTATGAAATCGGCCGCTGGTTCGAGTGGAATACCATGGATTCGCTGTTCCTCGGTGCGATCCTGGCGATTTCCTCGACCACCATCATCGTTAAGGCGCTCAACGACCTGAAGATGAAGAATGAGCGTTTTGCGCAGCTGATCTTCGGCGTACTGATCGTCGAAGACATCCTCGGCATCGGCATCATCGCGTTGCTGTCGAGCATCGCGGTCAGCGGCACGGTCAGTTCCGGCGAAGTGTTTTCCACGGTCGGAAAGCTTTCACTGTTTATGATTGTCGCACTGGTTATTGGCATTTTGCTGGTGCCGCGACTGCTGGCTTACGTGGCTAAATTCGAGAGCAACGAGATGTTGCTGATCACCGTGCTGGGCCTGTGTTTCGGCTTCTGTCTGCTAGTGGTCAAACTTGAATACAGCATGGTCCTCGGCGCGTTCCTGATCGGCGCGATCATGGCCGAATCGCGGCAACTGCTGAAAATCGAGCAGTTGATCGAGCCGGTTCGCGACTTGTTCAGTGCGATTTTCTTCGTCGCCATCGGCCTGATGCTCGACCCGACGATCCTGCTGCAATACGCCTGGCCGATCGCGGTGATCACCGTGGCTGTGGTGCTGGGCAAGATGTTGTCCTGCGGCCTCGGTGCCTTTATCGCCGGTAATGACGGACGCACCTCACTGCGCGTGGGGATGGGGCTTTCACAGATTGGCGAATTCTCCTCCTTCATCATCGCGGCGCTGGGCATGACGCTGCAGGTCACCAGCAACTTCCTTTATCCAGTGGCGGTGGCCGTCTCGGTGATCACCACGCTGTTGACGCCGTATCTGATTCGCGCGGCCGATCCGCTGTCGATCAAGCTTGCTGCGGTGATGCCGCAGCGTCTGGGTCGTGTGCTGGGGATGTATGGCGAATGGCTGCGCAGCATTCAGCCTCAGGGCGAGGGCGCACTGTTGGCGTCGATGATTCGGCGGATTCTATTGCAGGTAGGGGTCAATCTGGCGTTGGTGACTGCGATCTTTCTCTCAGGCGCGTTCTTCGCCGAGCGCATGTCCGTTTACCTGCAGGACTGGATCAGCGATCCGAGCTGGCAGAAAGCATTGATCTGGGGCGGGGCGTTGCTGTTGTCGCTGCCGTTCCTGATCGCCGCCTATCGCAAGCTCAAGGCACTGTCGATGTTGCTGGCAGAGATGGGCGTGAAGCCGGAAATGGCTGGCCGCCACACGCAGCGAGTGCGTCGGGTGATCGCCGAAGTGATCCCGATACTCTCGCTGTTAGTGATTTTCCTGCTGCTGGCAGCCTTGTCGGCCAGTATTCTGCCGACCAACAAGTTGCTGGTGCTGATCGTCATAGTCGCGGCCGCGGTGGCGGCGCTGCTCTGGCGCTGGTTCATTCGCGTGCATACGCGGATGCAGGTGGCCTTACTGGAAACGCTGGACAATCACAAGGACTCGTCCGGGCATTGACCACGCAATGCATCAGGACGGATCAGCTTTCCAGCCAGACGTCCCGCGCCCAGTGCCAGACCGATTCCCAGGTTTCTTCGGCAAGCAATTCTTCCTCGGCCAGCCACAGCACCACGGTGCCGTCTTCTTCGACCAGGTAGTAATTGTCACCGTCCTGGCAGATCGGAATCATGCTGCGATCGACGCCAGCATCCCAGGCGTTGGCGGCAACGTCCGGCAGGTAGGTGTGGGACTGCGGGTCGGTGACAGTCACCGGCTCCAGGCTGCCGTAGACCACATCGCTGACGGTCAGCAAAAATTCTCTGAAGACGAACGGGATGTCGATGAACAGTTGTTCTTCGATTTCCACAATCTGATCTTCGTCGGGTAACTCCAAGGGGACCGGTACCGGTTCGTTGGCTTCACGCAGTTGTTCGATGATTTCTTCCACGTCCGGGATCCTCTTGCTTGATGGCGCGGTTTAGTTGGGGCGGTTTATACAGTAGCTCGCTATAGATGCAACCGCGAAATAGAAAACCCCGGCCGAGGCCGGGGTTTTATTACAACAGGTGAAACGCGGGAAGTGATCAGCCGTTCTGGCGGATACCGGCCACCAGCCAAGGCTGGTTTTCGCCCTGTAGACGTTCCATGTTCCAGCTTTCGCTGAACACTTCGCCCTGGTCGAAGCGCGAGGACTTCGACACGCCGCTGAAGGTCAGGGTGGCGATGGTCTTGTCCGCACGGTCATCAACGCCATCCAGTTGTACCTGGAGGTTATCGATGTAGGTCGACTGGAAGCCGTCGCCCAGGTCGGCACGTTCGCGCTTGAGGAACTCCAGCAGTTGTGGAGTCACGAACTCGGCGATCTTGTCCATTTCGTTGGCGTCCCAGTGTTGTTGCAGGGACTGGAAGTGGTTGCGGGCCGCTTCAATGAAGTTGTTTTCATTGAACCAGGCTGGCGCGTTGATCACCGGACGAGCGGCAGCAGGTGCGGCCGAGCCGCCGAAGATCGAACCCATGGCTGTTGGTTTCTGTTCGAAGACTTCACGCTGCATCGGCGCGCCGGCTGGAGCCATGTGCTCCTGCTGCTTGCGACGACGAGCGGCGATGAAACGGAAGACCAGGAAGGCAATGACCGCCATGATCAGGATGTCGAAGATCTGCATGCCCTGGAAGCCATCGCCCATGAACATGGAGGCCAGCAGGCCACCAGCCGCGATACCGGCCAGGGGGCCGAGCCAGCGCGAAGCACCGCTGGCCTTGGTAGCGGCGCCAGCAGCACCGGCCGCGCCCGCAGTGGCAGCAGCGCCGCCTGCAGCAGAAGAAGGAGCCATTTGGCTGGTCTGGTGAGTCGGCGCAGCGCCGGAGCTCTTGCCACCACCAAAGCGCTTGGCGGCATTGGCGTCGAGGCTCATCGTCAGGCCAATGCACAACGCCATGGCGATGCTAAGAAAACGTTTCATAAAGGGAATTCCCATTTGTGGAAGGCACGCGCGCCATGTTGCACAGCTGAAGTGTTACTGGCTAGCGGCAGAGTGTTTCGGGCTTTTGCCTGACAGGTTGTGTTCAGCTTCAGTCAGCGCAATAAGGCCTGTTAACTTTGGTCTGTAGGACGAGTGGATAAGTTCTGTAGGAGTCAGGGCTCCCACAAAAGGCTCTTGGTTGTCTTTATACCGCTTCCAGCTTGGCGTAACCCAGCATCAACCACTTGCTGCCTTCGCTGAAGTTCACCTGTACCCGCGCCTGAGCGCCAGCGCCTTCGAAATTCAGGATCACACCATCGCCAAACACCGAATGCCGCACGGTCTGGCCGAGGCTGAACCCGGTGTCCGGGATCTCGCTGCCGCCGAACAGGCTGCTGGAGCTCTGCTGCTGGCCACCACCGAACGGACGGCTGACGCTGTTGGACAGCCGCACTTCCTGGATCAGGCCTTTCGGCACTTCACGTACGAAACGCGACACTTTGTTGTAGGTCTCGCTGCCGTACAGGCGTCGGGTTTCAGCATAGGTCAGCACCAGGTTCTGCATCGCCCGGGTGATACCGACGTAGGCCAGACGGCGTTCCTCTTCAAGACGGCCGGGTTCTTCCAGGCTCATCTTGTGCGGAAACAGGCCCTCTTCCATGCCCACCAGGAACACGTAAGGGAATTCCAGGCCCTTGGCGCTGTGCAGGGTCATCAACTGAATGCTGTCTTCGTGCTCATCGGCCTGGGTGTCTCCGGCCTCCAGTGAGGCGTGACCGAGGAACGCTGACAGTGGCGACTGCTCTTCATCCTCTTCCGGATTTTCGAAGTTGCGCGCGGCGCTGACCAGTTCCTCAAGGTTTTCTACCCGGGCCTGGCCTTTCTCGCCTTTTTCCGCCTGGTGGTAAGCAATCAACCCCGATTGCTCGATCACGGTTTGGGTCATCAAGTGAAGCGGCATTTCCAGGCACTTGGCGGCGAGGTCGTCGATCAGCTCCATAAACGCCCCCAGGGCGCCGGCAGCACGGCCAGTCAGGCCTTTGTTGGCCACCAGCTGACGCATGGCTTCCCACATTGACACATGGCTGTGGCGCGCATGATCGCGGATGGCTTCGACGGTTTTTTCGCCAATGCCACGGGCCGGAACGTTGATCACCCGCTCTAGCGCCGCATCGTTGCCACGGCCTTCCAGCAAACGCATGTACGCCATGGCGTTCTTGATTTCTGCCCGTTCGAAGAAGCGCTGGCCGCCATAAATGCGGTACGGAATGCGCTCACGGAGCAAGGCTTCTTCCAAAACGCGCGATTGGGCGTTGGAGCGGTACAAAATCGCGATATCGCTGCGGGCCAAGCCTGTTTTCAGCGCGCTTTCGATGGTTTCAACCACGTAGCGTGCTTCATCGTGTTCGTTGAAGGCGGCGTACAGATTGATCGCTTCGCCTTCGCCGCCATCGGTCCACAGCTCTTTGCCCATGCGCCCGGTATTGTTGGCGATCAGGGCGTTGGCGGCTTTGAGGATCCCGGCTGTGGAGCGGTAGTTTTGCTCCAGGCGAATAATCTGGGCATCCGGGAAGTCGTCCGAATACTGATAAATGTTCTCGATTTTCGCGCCACGCCAGCCGTAGATCGACTGATCGTCGTCGCCAACCACCATCAGGCTGTCGCCACCCTTGGCCAGCAGACGCAACCAGGCGTACTGCACGGCGTTGGTGTCCTGGAACTCGTCCACCAGAATGTGCCGGAAGCGCTTCTGATAATGGGCGAGCAGGCCCGGGTTATCGCGCCACAGATCGAGGGCGCGCAGCAGCAGTTCAGAGAAGTCGATGACGCCGGCGCGCAGGCACGCGGCCTCATAGGCTTCATAAATGCTGCGCATGGTTGCCAGGAACAGATCGCCGCTGGCTTGAATATGTTGCGGACGCAGACCTTCGTCTTTCTGCCCGTTGATAAACCACTGGGCCTGTCGGACCGGCCAGCGTTGCTCGTCCAGGCCCAGCTCGCGGATCACCCGCTTGACCAGTCGTTGCTGGTCGTCGCTGTCGAGAATCTGGAAGGTCTGGCTCAGGCCGGCTTCCTGCCAGTGCGCCCGCAGCAAGCGGTGCGCCAGGCCGTGGAAGGTGCCGACCCACATGCCGGCCGGGTTGATACCCATCAGCTGCTCGATGCGATGACGCATCTCGGCAGCGGCCTTGTTGGTGAAGGTCACCGACAGAATGGAGTGGGGCGAGGCGTTTTCGACCTGGATCAACCAGGCGATACGGTGCACCAGCACTC
This sequence comes from Pseudomonas sp. FP603, assembly GCF_030687415.1. Taxonomy (NCBI): domain Bacteria; kingdom Pseudomonadati; phylum Pseudomonadota; class Gammaproteobacteria; order Pseudomonadales; family Pseudomonadaceae; genus Pseudomonas; species Pseudomonas sp. FP603. The sequence continues at coordinate 6,816,294 of NZ_CP117431.1, read as the reverse complement.
GGGTTTTACCGGAACCAGCACCGGCCAGGACCAACTGACGACCCACGGAGGCAGCTACGGCCTGACGTTGGGCATCGTTGAGGGAGTTCAGCAGAAGGGAGAGATCATCGCGCATCAGGGCATTCTAGGGTGCGGCGTCACACCGGGCAAACCGAGCTTTGCATTAGCCGATGAAAGAAATACCGATGACGACCGGTCGGTCACCGGCTGCAAGCGTGGGCGGTGCGCGTCTGGCCGCTTTTGGACCGGGGCGGGCGGCTCAAACTTTCGTCTGTTTTATGACCTTGGACTGTTTGGTCCGGTCATTTGCTTGTGTATGCTCCGTTCACAATTCGGGCTCTCATGCTCAACTATAAGAACAAGAACATTGCCTATGACCCTCAGCTCCGACCTGTCGGGCCCCTCTGTGGAGCCTCGGGTTATCCGCAAACAGTACGCCATGGAGATGGCGGTCGAACGCACGCGCCTGCTGTACCAAGGCTCGCTGTTGCCCACGCTGTTCATGCTGATCAACGGTCTGGTGTGCGCCGGCTTGCTCTGGAGCCCGCAGCGTTACTTTGTGGTCAGCGTCTGGTTGATTTGGTTATTGTCGCTGGTGGCGTTGCGGGTGATTCAGGTCGCGGCCTTCGATTCGGCGATCCCCAACCGTCAGGCCCATCCGGTCTGGCGTCGCATGTTCATGCTCGGCTCTGCGATGACTGGCCTGACCCTGGCCGGTGCCGGTATCGCGTTGGTGCCCGCTGACAATTTCATGCAGCAAGCCTGGGTGTTCGGCCTGATCGGCGCCGCGGCGCTCTCGGCCAGTGTCGCTTATGCTGTCAGCTTGCCGGCTTTTCTGTCCTTTACCTTGCCCTGTCTGTTGCCGGCCATCGGCTATCTGTTCTGGGGCGGGGACGAGCAGGAACAGGGCTGGGGTTGGTTTGGGCTGATTTTGCTGGGTTCGTTGAGCGTGGTCGCCTGGCAGGTCAATCGGCTGATCAACCAAGGGCTGCTGCGGCGCTTTCAAAATCAGGCCCTGATCGAGCACTTGCAGCAGGCGCAAAGTCGCAGCGATCAGCTCAACCAAGAGCTGGGCAAGGAAGTCGACCAGCGCCGACGAGCCGAAGACGAATTGCGCGAAACTCAGGTCGACCTCGAGAATCGAGTCGCCCAACGCAGTCTGGAGCTGGACGCCGCCAACCAGGCCTTGAGCAAGAGCGAAGCGCGGCTGGCGCTGGCATTGAAGGCGAGCGAGCTCGGGTTGTGGGACTGGAACCTGCAGACAGACGAAGTCCATCACACCCAACTCCAGGAGCTGTTCGGGCTGGAGCCGGAATACGTGACAGCGATGCTCCGCCACCTCAAGCCCAGGCTGCACCCCGACGACTTGCCATCGCTGAAGCGGGCGCTGGTCGAGCATTTGAAGGGCCGCAGCGAGGATTACCAGATCGAGTATCGGGTACGGCATGGCGATGGCCATTGGGTCTGGATCGAGGATCGTGGTCGAGCGGTGGAGCGCGCCGAGAACGGCCGGGTGATCCGCATGGTCGGCACCCGCCGCGATATCAGCGCCAGCAAGGGCCTGGAAGAACAGCGCCAACTGGCGGCGACAGTGTTCGAGGCGGCCAGCGAAGGCATTGTGATTTTCGACCCGAATTACGCGCTGATCGCGGTCAATCAGGCTTTCAGTCGGGTGACTGGCTATGAAATCGACGACATGCTTGGGCGCAACGTGGTCGATTTGCCTTGCAGCCGCGACGCCCGCCGGCATTACGCAGCGATTCGTCAGGCGCTGGAGCAGCACGGTAGTTGGCAGGGCGAGTTGGTCGAGACCCGCAAGAATGGCGAGTTGTATCCGCAATGGCTGCAATTGAATGCCGTGCGCGATTCACGGGGAAATGTGAGCCATATTGTCGGCTTCTTCGCCGATCTGTCTGCTCGGCGTGAATCCGAAGAGCGCATGCGCTACCTCACGCATTACGACGAACTCACGGGATTGGCCAACCGTTCGTTGTTCCACGAACGGCTGCGTGAGGCTCATCAGCGGGTGCGCCAGGGCGGTCGGCGCAGTCTGGCATTACTGCACATCAATCTGGATCGCTTCAAACTGCTCAACGATAGCCTCGGCCATGAAATTGCCGATCAGCTGTTACAGAAAATGTCCCGGCGGCTGGTCAATGCGCTGCCGGAAGCGGACACCATCGCCCGGTTGTCCGGCGATGAATTTGCGGTGCTGTTCGACGCCTACGGCAACCTGTCGAGCCTGGCGCGTGTGGCGACCCGATTGTCGACCAAACTGCGTTTGCCGATCACCGTCCAGGGGCATGAACTGGTGATGAGCGCATCCATGGGCATCAGCCTCTTGCCGGACACCGCGCGGGAGATTTCTGCGCTGGTCAGCCAGTCGAACATGGCCATGCAGCATGCCAAACACTTGGGCGGCAACAACTTCCAGTTCTATACAGACAGCCTGCAAGCCAGCACGCTCGAGCGTTTGCAGCTCGAGAACCAATTGCGCAAAGCCATCGAAGAAAAGCAGCTGAAAGTGTTTTATCAACCGAAACTCTGCCTCGCCACCGGCCGGCTGAATGCCGCCGAGGCGTTGGTACGCTGGAATCATCCGACCCTGGGCCAGGTACCGCCGGGGGATTTCATCGGTCTGGCCGAGGAAACCGGGTTGATCGGTGCTATCGGCGAGTTCGTTTTGCGCCAGGCCTGTTGGCAAGCTTGTGAGTGGCAGCGTCAGGGACTGGAGCCGATTCGGGTGTCGGTCAACCTGTCGGTGCATCAACTGCGTCAGGGAAAACTGGTCAGCCTGGTGCGCCAGGTGCTGGAGGAAACCGGTCTGGCGCCGCACTACCTGGAACTGGAACTCACCGAAAGCCAGTTGCTGGACAGCGTCGAGCACATCATTGCGACCTTCCAGCAGTTGCGCGACCTTGGGGTGAAGCTGGCGATCGACGATTTTGGCACTGGCTATTCGTCTCTGAACTACCTCAAGCGCATCCCCGTGGACTACGTGAAAATCGATCAGGCATTTATCCGTGGGCTGGGGGAGAGCAGTGAAGATGCGGCGATCACCCGGGCGATTATCGCGATGGCGCATGGCCTGTCGCTGAAAGTGGTGGCTGAAGGCGTCGAGCGACCGGAGCAGTTGGAGTTTCTGAAAGCCGAGCGCTGCGATGAAGTACAGGGCTATTGGGTCAGCCGTCCGGTCGAGGCCGCCGACCTGGCCGAGCTTTTACGTCGCGACGCCAACCCTTTGTAGCAGCTGCCGAAGGCTGCGTTCGGCTGCGTAGCAGTCGTAAAACCTGCGAAACCGGATTTTTCCTGTTAAACCGTATTCATCTTCACCACTGCTTCGCAGCCGAACGCAGGCTTCGCCAGCTGCTACACGGACCGAGAGGGCTACATGAAGCCCATCATGCATGAAATGGGGACATTGAGTTACGCATTGAGCAGGCAAAAAGCCGATTCATGTAGTATAACTACAAGCGTGCTACATCCCCGGCACCTGCCAATAACAAAGAGTCCAGCCCCTTGAATCTGCTGCAACACATCGCCCAGTCACGCCACCTGTTACGCAAGTCGGAGCTCAAGGTCGCCGACCACGTGCTGCTTGATCCTGCGGCGGTGATGCACAGTTCCATGGCCGACCTGGCCCACAGCGTGGGCATCAGCGAGCCGACCATCGTGCGGTTTTGCCGCGCCATCGGTTGCTCCGGGTTTCAGGATTTGAAGCTGAAACTGGCGCAAAGCCTGGCGGCTGGCGCGAGCTTCGGGCAATTCGCGATCCATGAAGACGATTCGGTCGCCGATTACAGCCTGAAAATCTTCGACACCACCCTGCACACCCTGATGGAAGTTCGCGAGAAACTCGATCCGGTGGAGTTGCAGAGGGCGGTGTCGCTCATGTCTCAGGCCCAGCGTGTCGAGTTCTATGGATTCGGTGCTTCGGGCGCAGTGGCGGCGGATGCCCAGCACAAGTTCTTCCGTTTGCTGCTGACTGCAGCGGCGTATTCCGACCCGCACATGCAGGCGATGTCGGCGGTTACCCTGAAACCGAGCGACGTGGCGATCTGCATTTCCCAGTCGGGGCGTTCCAAGGATCTGTTGATCACCGCCAATCTGGTGCGCGAGAGTGGCGCTTCGTTGATCACGTTGTGCCCGAGCCAGACGCCGTTGGCCGAGCTGTCGACCGTCAATCTGGCGATCGATGTGCACGAAGACACCGAAATCTATACGCCGCTGACGTCGCGCATTGCGCACCTGGTGGTGATCGATGTGCTGGCGATGGGTGTGGCCATGGCCCGCGGTCCGAGCCTGGTCAATCACCTGAAAAGCGTCAAACGCAGCCTTCGCAGCTTGCGGCTGTCGCCCAAGTCAGTAAAAGCCCTCGACGATTGAGCTCGATCTGATATTGCCGGAAGGTCGTTCCGACCTTTTCGCGGGCTTGCCCGCGAAGGCGTCCTCAAAAACACCCTGTCATCTGCCAATGTTCACACCTCTGTAACCCTCCCGCCGCCAAACCGTCATCCCTCGCACCTATCTTGTAACTCCCGTACTCGCCTTGGGAGACTCGAAATGGCTCAGCCCTACGAAGAACGCAACAGCGCCGTCAAGACCCGTCGTCAGCAAGAAGATCAGCGCCGCATGGAATTTCGCCGCGCCATCGAAGATCGCTGCGAACGCCGCCAGCTACTGGCCGAAATTGGCGATTTTCCTGAAGACCTCGAACTCAACTATTGGCAGGCAGCACCGGTAGCTTCCCGTCGAAACGCCCAACCAACGCGCTGATCTGCGTCCGTTCGCTGCGGATAAACGCAAGGAATGCGTGGGCCACCGGCGACAGCCGTTTGGCCTTGGCCTGCACCAGGCACCAGCTACGCAGCAGCGGCAGCTCTTCGACCGGCAGCTCAATCAGGGCGCCGGTCGCCAACTCAAGGTTCAGGGCGTGGCGCGTCAATAGCGCCAGGCCCAGACCCGCCAATACGCATTCACGCTGAGCTTCGGCCGAGGCGACCTCCTGGGTCTGGGTGAAATGCACGCGCTTCTCTTTGAAATACTCTTCGCACGCCAATCGCGTACCGGAACCGGGTTCGCGCAACAGCAGCGTGTAGGGTTCCAGATCCTGCAAGCGCAACGGCCCCATGTGGCACAGCGGATGATCCGGCGGCGCCACGGCTACAATCGGGTTGTTGAGGAACGGCAGAAACTCCAGCCCCATGTCTTGTGGGACCATCGACATGATCACCAAGTCATCACGGTTGTCCGACAGTCGCCGAATAACCTGGCCACGATTGACCACTGTCAGGTGCAGGTTTACTTCCGGGTGCTGGCGCTTGAAGGCGGCAAACAGATGCGGTACGAAATACTTGGCGCTGGATTCCACCGCCAGTTTCAGCTGACCCTGCAATGAGCCTTGCATGTCCGATAGCTGCATATCGAGGTTTTCCAGGCGCCCGAAAATATCCCGGCTGGCGCGCTGCAGTGCTTCGGCCGCCTCGGTCATGTAGAGTTTTTTGCCGACATAATCGAACAACGGTTGTCCGATCAGCTCTTCGAGTTGACGAATCTGTAGGCTCACGGCAGGTTGTGTGAGAGACATTTCGTCGGCAGCGCGGCTGTAGGACCTTAAATCGCACACCTCATTGAAGATCTGCAATTGACGCAATGTCATACGCATCAATGACTTACGCATTTTCTAGAGATCCTGAGCGGAGGCTGATGCCTCAACTATAAGTCTTTGCTTATGTGTAACCCAATTATTATTCATTTTTGTTAATCCCTTGCGAGAGCTAGTGTGGAGCTGCGACTGAATTGAAACATTTGGTCACGCGTCGACCTGGTGTGACAGGTCGTGGGTACCACCGGCTCAAGGGAACCTCCAAGTGATAAAAAAGATCCTGATCGCCAACCGTGGTGAGATTGCCGTACGAATCGTGCGTGCCTGCGCGGAAATGGGCATTCGCTCGGTCGCGATCTATTCCGACGCCGACCGCCATGCCTTGCATGTGAAGCGTGCGGACGAGGCCCACAGCATCGGTGCTGAACCACTGGCCGGCTATCTGAACCCGCGCAAGCTGGTGAATCTGGCGGTGGAAACCGGTTGCGATGCATTGCACCCTGGCTACGGCTTCCTTTCGGAAAATGCCGAGCTGGCGGACATCTGCGCCGAACGCGGTATCAAATTCATTGGTCCATCGGCTGAAGTGATTCGCCGCATGGGCGACAAGACCGAAGCGCGCCGCAGCATGATCAAGGCCGGCGTACCGGTCACCCCAGGCACCGAAGGCAACGTGTCGGGCATCGAAGAAGCCCTGACCGAAGGTGACCGCATCGGTTACCCGGTGATGCTCAAGGCCACATCCGGTGGTGGCGGCCGCGGCATTCGTCGCTGCAACAGCCGCGAAGAACTCGAACAAGCCTTTCCACGAGTGATTTCCGAAGCCACCAAGGCTTTCGGTTCGGCGGAAGTGTTCCTGGAAAAATGCATCGTCAATCCGAAGCACATCGAAGCGCAGATTCTCGGCGACAGCTTTGGCAACGTAGTGCACCTGTTCGAGCGTGACTGCTCGATCCAGCGTCGCAACCAGAAGCTGATCGAGATCGCTCCGAGCCCACAACTGACCCCGGAACAGCGCGCCTATATCGGCGACCTGTCGGTGCGCGCAGCCAAGGCCGTGGGCTACGAGAACGCCGGCACCGTGGAGTTCCTGCTCGCCGAGGGCGAGGTGTACTTCATGGAGATGAACACCCGGGTGCAGGTGGAACACACCATCACCGAAGAAATTACCGGCATCGACATCGTTCGCGAGCAGATCCGCATCGCCTCCGGCCTGCCGCTTTCGGTGAAACAGGAAGACATCCAGCACCGCGGTTTCGCGCTGCAGTTCCGGATTAACGCCGAAGACCCGAAAAACAACTTCCTGCCGAGCTTCGGCAAGATCACCCGTTACTACGCGCCTGGCGGTCCCGGCGTGCGCACCGATACAGCGATCTACACCGGCTACACCATTCCGCCGTTCTACGATTCCATGTGCCTGAAACTGGTGGTCTGGGCGCTGACTTGGGAAGAAGCGATGGACCGTGGCTTGCGAGCTCTGGACGACATGCGTCTGCAAGGGGTCAAGACCACCGCCGCGTATTACCAGGAAATCCTCCGTAACCCGGAATTCCGTAGCGGCCAGTTCAACACCAGCTTCGTTGAAAGCCACCCTGAACTGACCAACTACTCGATCAAGCGCAAACCCGAAGAGCTGGCCCTGGCCATCGCCGCCGCCATCGCCGCCCACGCAGGCCTGTGAGGAATATTCCAATGACTAAGAAAATCCACGTTACCGACACAATCCTGCGCGACGCCCACCAATCGCTGCTCGCCACCCGCATGCGCACCGAAGACATGCTGCCGATCTGCGACAAGCTCGACAAAGTCGGCTACTGGTCGCTGGAGTGCTGGGGCGGCGCGACCTTCGACGCCTGCGTACGCTTCCTGAAAGAAGACCCGTGGGAGCGTCTGCGCCAACTGCGCGCGGCGTTGCCTAATACCCGTCTGCAAATGCTCCTGCGTGGCCAGAACCTGCTCGGTTATCGCCATTATAGCGACGACGTGGTCAAAGCCTTCGTCGCCAAGGCCGCGGTCAACGGCATCGACGTGTTCCGCATCTTCGACGCGATGAACGACGTGCGTAACCTGCGCGTGGCCATCGAAGCAGTGAAGGCAGCTGGCAAACACGCCCAGGGCACCATCGCCTACACCACCAGCCCGGTGCACACCATCGAGGCTTTCGTGGCGCAGGCCAAGCAAATGGAAGCCATGGGTTGCGACTCGGTGGCGATCAAAGACATGGCCGGTCTGCTGACCCCGTACGCTACGGGTGAGCTGGTCAAGGCACTGAAAGCCGAGCAGTCGCTGCCGGTGTTCATCCATTCCCACGACACTGCTGGTTTGGCTGCGATGTGCCAACTCAAGGGCATCGAAAACGGCGCCGACCATATCGACACCGCGATCTCCAGCTTCGCTTGGGGCACCAGCCATCCGGGCACCGAATCGATGGTCGCCGCCCTTAAAGGCAGCGAGTTCGATACCGGCCTGAACCTGGAGCTGTTGCAGGAAATCGGCTTGTACTTCTACGCCGTGCGCAAGAAGTACCACCAGTTCGAAAGCGAATTCACCGCCGTCGACACCCGCGTTCAAGTCAACCAGGTACCGGGCGGGATGATCTCCAACCTGGCCAACCAGTTGAAAGAGCAGGGCGCCCTGAATCGCATGGCGGAAGTGCTTGCGGAAATCCCGCGCGTTCGTGAAGACCTCGGTTTCCCGCCGCTGGTGACCCCGACCTCGCAAATCGTCGGTACTCAGGCGTTTTTCAACGTGCTGGCCGGCGAGCGCTACAAGACCATCACCAACGAAGTGAAGCTCTACCTGCAAGGCGGCTACGGCAAAGCGCCGGGCACCGTGAACGAAAAGCTGCGTCGTCAGGCAATCGGCAGCGAAGAAGTGATCGACGTGCGTCCGGCCGATCTGCTCAAGCCGGAGATGACCAAGTTGCGTGCCGAAATTGGCGCCGTGGCCAAGTCTGAAGAAGACGTGCTGACCTACGCCATGTTTCCGGACATCGGCCGCAAGTTCCTCGAAGAACGCGCAGCCGGCACCCTCACGCCAGAAGTGCTGTTGCCGATTCCGGAAGCGGGCGGCGTGGCGTCGGCCGGCGGCGAAGGCGTGCCGACCGAGTTCGTCATCGACGTTCACGGCGAGACCTACCGCGTCGACATCACCGGTGTCGGCGTCAAGTCGGAAGGCAAGCGCCACTTCTACCTGTCCATCGACGGCATGCCGGAAGAAGTGGTGTTCGAACCACTCAACGAGTTCGTCAGCGGTGGCAGCAGCAAGCGCAAGCAAGCCACTGCACCGGGTCACGTCAGCACCACCATGCCGGGCAACATCGTCGATGTGCTGGTCAAGGAAGGCGACACCGTGAAAGCCGGCCAGGCCGTGCTGATCACCGAAGCGATGAAGATGGAAACCGAAGTCCAATCGGCCATCGCCGGCAAAGTCACCGCCATCCACGTGGCCAAGGGCGACCGGGTGAACCCGGGCGAGATTCTGATCGAGATCGAAGGCTGAGTTAACAGCCTCGATATACCGTTTTAAACCTCGGGGGGGCATGTGCTCCCCTTTTTTTTTCGCCCCGGGTTTGTGGCTGTTAGAAACTCATTCGCCATTGCCCCGTCACGCCGTGGTTGCGGCTGTCGGTGCCGATCTCGCCAGAGAGACCGACGCCCAAGGTGTGTTTTGCTGACAATCCAAGGTCCAGCGCTGCATCGACCAGCAGACTGTCACGATCCAGCGGCGCACCGGAAACGGTGAAGTTTTTTCCGCCCGTAACCAATCGTTGGCGAGTATCGCTGTAGACGTCCCCGTAAGTGTGTTTCCAGCTGGCACTGAACCGTGGCGTCAGTTGCATGCCGTTATCCAGAGTGTTGAGCTTCGCCAGCCGCAGGCCGAATGTGCTGTTTAAATTGTTCTGCGTTTGACCGTGTACCTTCAGCGCCGCTGCGCCACCTTTTTCCGTGTAGGCGTCGCGCTGATAGCGCTGGTAGCCCAGGCTGGCAAACGGTTCGATGCTGATGTTCGCCCGCCCCAGGTTGTAACCCAATTCCGCAAAGGCTTGCTGGGTGTTGGCACCGTAACGGCCTTCGGGGCGGTCGCTGAAACCTTTGAAGGCAACCCGGCGTTTAGTGCTGCCATCGTGACTGCTGTAGGTCGCACCCAGGCGCAGGGACATCGGTCCGTTTTGACGTAGGGTATAAGCTCCCAAATGCCAGCTGTCGAGATCGCCGTCGAGTCCGCGGCTGTCCAGGCGCGTTTCGGATTTGCCGCTCATCACCCCGATGCGCCATTCCTCATCGATGCCCCAATCAGCTCCCAGGACCAGACCGTGGGTTGTGTGTTTCAGAGCGTCATAGTCGCGATCCAGCGTCCCGCCGTGACCCAATGCTTGAAGCCAGACTCGGCCATTGTCTTCGCTGCCGGCGGCCAGGCGTGGTGCATTGCGCCTGGTGGAATTGCTGTAGCTACGGGCGCTGTCCAGCTGGCGCATGGCCGAGAGCATGGTTGCGCTGATTGGGCTGTCACTGTTCAGGGTCGCTTTCGCAAGGTTGGCGTTGTTGGCGCCGTCCAGTTGGTTGATGGCCTGGGAGGCTGTTTCGGTGGTGGAGGCGAGCAGGGCCGTGACAGCGGCGTTAGCGGTATTGGGAGGTGTCTGCGCCGTCGGACTGGCTTTGGGCTCTTCAATACTGCGGGCGAGTTCCCGACCGTTTTCGTTCGTCGCGAGACTCTCGAAAGTCACTTCGTTGCGAGCGTAGGTCAGGCGGACGGCCTTTTCGTCGCCGTAGTCCGGGGTGGCCGTCATGAATGCGAGATTGTTTTCAATATTGCCGAAATGCCCATCGACCTTGTCGGCCTCGATGATGGTGTACTGGGTGGTTTGCGGATAGTCACCCGATGCTGCGACGATTTTCAGGGTTGCACCGCTGAGGCGGGCGGTACCGTCGACTTTGATCGTTTCGTGACGGCCGTCGGGATTGACCTCATAGGCGAGTACAGCGGTCTTGGAGAGATTCAAGTCACCTTTGACCTTTGGGGCGCCATGCAAGCTGTTGACGGTGAGACGCCCCTGCACATCCAGGCTAGCAATGGTGCCTGCTCCTGCAAAAGTACCTTCCTCGTAGACGTCCACATGGCCCTTTATATCGCCGTTGTTGAAGAGCATTCCGGCTGCAATCGCTCCGCCTTCGATTTCTCCTTTATTGGTCAGTATCCCGTCATTCAGCACCAACACACCTTCGTGAAAATCTCCTGTGCTGGTCAACGTCCAAGAACCTTGGGAAACATACAGACCGTTGAAGTTGCGGGTGTTCCCCAATTGGCCACCGTCGGTACCAATAAGTTGTATGACGTTGGTTCCTTTGCCGCCATCGACCCGACCTTCGAAGCTTCCACCATTCTTGACGATGATGAGGTCATCTCTGTCTTCCGGTCTCACAGAAATACCTCGCCGAGCAGGTTGGGGCGAATCAATCTCCTTTTTGAAGGTGCTGTCCGCATTGATAAAGGCTTGGAGCCGGGAAAACGGGTTCGGTATAGATTCCGGCCGCTTGGTTGCCTCAGTGAGGCCCGTCGGTTCAGCATGCTCTGGTAGTTCTTGGGCGTTTGTAAATTCTGCGCAACCCACTGCAAACGCAATGGCCAACGCCAGGTGTTTCGGGCGGTATTTGTGTTGAGCGGGCATCGAGTACGGCCTCTTTTGAAAGGAGGCCAACTCTAAGAGGGAGGCTATAGGTACCGATGTCAGCTGCTTCTGACGGGTTTGCGGGGGTTGTCAGAAGGTTGTGTAGAAAATTGCCAGCCTCCTGAGGAAGGTTGTTTTTATCCGTTCGGACAGACGCTTTTTCTTACAACAAATCGAGAAACGGTCGGCTATCGCACCTCGGAAACTCATCTTCCTTTCGCTAACTACGGCTCAAATACGCCTTCCCATAATGCCGCTCCATCCGCGCCTGAATCAGCTCCAGCCCAATCGACATCACCCAATAAATCACCGCCGCCGTCGTCAGCATTTCGATATAGCGATAGCTCGAGCGCCCATACGACTGCGCCAGGAACATCACTTCCCAAACCCCCATCACCGAAATCAGTGACGAGTCCTTGAGCATGGAGATGAACTGGTTGGTGGTGGGCGGGATGATGGTGCGCATGGCTTGGGGCAGGGTGACGCGCCAGAAGATCACGGTTTCGCGCATGCCCAGGGCCAATGATGCTTCGCGTTGGCCATGGGGGACGCCGAGGATGCCGGCGCGGAAGATTTCGCTCAGGTAGGCGCCGTAGTTCAGTGACAGGGCGATGATGCCAGCGGCGATGGCGCCGGGCACGATGCCGAGTTGTGGCAAGCCGAGGTAAATCAGCAGAATCTGAATCAGCAGCGGTGTGCCGCGAAAGAACGAGGCATAGAAGCTCGCAATACCGAACGCCACCGCGCTTTTCGACAGCCGTGCCAAAGCCGTGATGAAGCCCAACAGCGAAGACGTCACGATCGAGCACAGGCACAAGAACAACGTCAGCGCCGCGCCTTGTAGAAAGCCGTTGGGCGCCAGGTGCAGGCCGATCAGGTTCGGCAGTTTGTCGAGGATGATCGAGAACTTCAGGTCGAAGCTCAGGAAGAAACTCGCGAACAAGCCGAACATCGCCGCCCAGGTCAGGTACAGCCGTGTGCGGAAACCGAAGACCCGTTGCAGTAATGACTCAGCCACCGGTTGCGGCGGCTGAGGTGGTTTGGGGAAAGAAGTCATTTGCTGATGTCGGCGCCGATCCATTTTTGCGACAGCTTGCTCAAGGTGCCGTCCTGTTTCAACTGGGCAAACACATCACGTACTTTGGCGTCCCACTGGGCGTCGCCTTTTTCGATGGCCACCGAGTTTGGCTCCGAGTACAGCGGGTCACCGGCGAGTTTGAAGCGTTTGTCTTCGTTCAGGCGTGGTTGCGCGGTCACCAGGTTCGTGAGGATCGCGTCCAGACGCACGCCAGCGCCCAGGCCCAAATCCTGGAACGCGACGTTGTCGGTGTCATACGGGGCGATCTGCACATTCTCGAACGGGTACTGCAGTTGGGTATCTTCGGCACCTTCGATCACCAGGTTTTTGTTCAGGTAGCTTTCATAACTGGAGGCGCTGGTGAGGCCGACTTTTTTGCCGCTCAGGTCCTTGGCGCTGTGAATGCTGTTGTCCTTGGCGTTGACCACGATTACAGCAGGGGAGGCGTAGTACTCGACCGGGAAGTCGAAGACTTCGGCGCGGGCTTTGCTCGGGGTCATGGAGCAGATGCAGATGTCATAACGCCCGCTCCAGCGACCGGCAGCGATCACATCCCAAGAAGGTGTTTCAAGGCGCAGCTTGACGCCCAGTTTGTCCGCCACGGCCTTGGCCACGTCGACGTCGAAACCGTCGAGCTGGTTTTGATCGTTGAGGAATGAGAAGGGCGGATAGCTTTCCATCAACACACCCACCAGTTCTTTCTTTTTCTCGATGCGATCCAGAGTGGCGCCCGCAAAGGCTTGGGTAGAGGCAGCCAAAATCGTCAGGCCCAGGGCCAGCAGTGGTTGAAATTTCACAGTTGATCCCTGAAAAAAAAAGAGGTTGTTATTAACCGGGTGGTGCGTATTAAATAGTTATAAGAACGACTCTGATAGTGAGTTATTTTCATAAGCTTATGAGTGAAAAGCATATGGGCGCAGGCAGCACGGTAATTCTGGATGGCGGCATGGGTCGTGAGCTGCAACGCCGAGGGGCGCCGTTCAGGCAACCTGAATGGTCCGCGCTAGCTTTGAGCGAAGCGCCGCAAGCCGTGGAGGCCGTGCATGCGGCTTACATCGAAAGCGGTGCCAACGTGATCACCAGCAACAGTTATGCGGTGGTGCCGTTCCATATTGGCGAAGAGCGTTTTGCCGCTGAGGGCCAGGCGCTCGCGGCATTGGCCGGTGAGCTGGCCCGTCGTGCAGTCGATGCGGCGGGCAAACCGGTGCGCGTGGCCGGTTCATTGCCACCGTTGTTCGGCTCCTATCGCCCGGACCTGTTCGATGCTGCGCGGGTGACTGAACTGCTGACGCCTCTGGTCAATGGCCTGGCGCCTCATGTCGACCTGTGGCTGGCCGAAACCCAGAGCTCGATTATCGAGGCACGGGCGATCCATGCCGGGCTGCCGAAGGACGGCAAGCCGCTCTGGCTGTCGTTTACCCTGAAGGATGAAGACACCGACGAAGTGCCGCGTCTGCGTTCCGGTGAGCCGGTGGCTGAGGCTGCCGCGGTGGCGGCTGAGTTGGGCGTCGAGACATTGCTGTTCAACTGCAGCCAGCCGGAAGTGATCGGCGTGGCGATTGATGCGGCGCGGGAAACCTTCGAACGCTTGGGTGTGAAGATTCACATCGGCGCATACGCCAATGCCTTCCCGCCGCAGCCGAAAGAGGCCACGGCCAATGACGGGCTGGACCCGTTGCGCGACGATCTCGACCCGCCGGGTTATCTGCAATGGGCGGCCGATTGGCAGAAGCGTGGGGCCAGCCATTTGGGCGGTTGCTGCGGGATCGGGCCGGAGCATATTGCAGTGCTCGCCCAGAAACTGGTTTGAAAGATCATTCCCACGCGCAGCAAAGGAACGCATCCCGCGACGCTCTGCGTCGCCTTCCGGATCGAACGCAGAGCATCCGTGGCTGCATTCCCACGCAGGAGCGTGGGAACGATCATCTGGTGCGGCACTCCACCAGGGTTTTCACCTGCCCCGATTCCGTCTGGTTCTCATCGGACAGCCACCGCTCGAACCCCGCGCCAATCGCCGGCCACTCCGAATCCAGAATCGAATACCACGCCGTGTCACGGTTCTGTCCCTTGACCACCATGTGCTGGCGGAACACCCCTTCAAAACTGAACCCCAACCGCTCCGCCGCATACTTGGAACGGGCATTGCCGTTGTTGCACTTCCATTCCAGACGCCGGTAACCCAAGGCAAAGGATTCCCTGGCCAGCAGGTAAACCGCCTCGGTGCTTTTTGGTGAACGTTGCATCGGTGCGCCGAAGGTCACATGGCCGATCTCGATGCGACCCTGAGAAGGCACAATCGACATCAGGCTGAGGATACCCTGCACGTCGCCGCTGGCGCGGTCGATCACCGTGAAGAAATACGGGTCGCTGTTGGCCGCGTGGTTGTTCAGCCAATCGTTGAACGCGCTGCGCTCCGGGAAAGGACCGTAAGGCAAATAGTCCCAGAGTTTCGGATCCGAGCCCGGGCCTTCAAGGGCTTTCCACAAGCCGTCGGCGTGACGCGCCGGGTCAAGTTTTTCCAGGCGGATGAAACGCCCTTCGATCAGTTGAACCGAGGGCGGCGGAACGCCTTTCCAGTCCGCGAGTGAAGTCGACATGCTGCTCTCCTTGAACCTTATAGGGCGTGGCGAAACTGGATGAAACCGGGACGCTCGGCGATACGCTCATAGAGCTGGATCGCGGTGGCGTTGGTTTCGTGGGTCAACCAATGAACCTTGCAGCAGCCATCGGCCTTGGCCGTGGTGTAGACGAATTCGATCAGTTGCCGACCGACACCGGTGCCACGGGTTTCGGGCGTCACCAGTAAATCTTGCAGGTAGCAGGAGTTTTCGATACTCCAGTTCGAGCGGTGGTAGATGAAATGCACCATGCCCACCGCTTTGCCATCGGCCCAGGCCAGCGCCCCGTGGGTCGGTTCGCTCGGGTCGAGCAGGCGCTGCCAGGTGCTCCGGGTGACAGCGTCGGGCAGTTCGGTGTTGTAGAAGCGCAAGTAGGCTTGCCACAACGGCAGCCAGGCGGCGTGATCGTCGGCGGTGACCTGGCGGATGTCGATCTGACTCATGTGGGTTCCTTAACGCATCAAGTGGGCGAGGGCCTGGTCATGCACATCAGGGCTGGCGGACAGCCCCTCGCGCACACCGGCGATGTCTGCAGCATTGCGGTTCTGGCTGAGCTTGCGTTTGCCCTCCAGACGCTGGATCGGCAAGGCAAAACCGACGATGGCTTTGAGCATCCCGTCAATGTAGTCGGTGGGGGCATCGGCGACTTTCCACGGATTAGCACGGCCCGCTTCATGACGATCGGTCAGGGCGCTGACCAGATTGCGCAACCGATCGGCGTCGGTGAAAACTTCGGCCATGCCATAGGCGTGTACGGCGACGTAGTTCCAGGTTGGCACAACTTTCCCATGCTCGGCTTTACTCGGGTAAAACCCCGGGCTGACGTAAGCATCCGCACCCGCAAAAATCACCAGCGCCTCGGCGCCGTTCTGCAATTCCCGCCATTGAGGGTTGGCCCGGGCGAGGTGCCCGTAGAGGGTGCCATTCGGGCCTTGGTCAACATTCAGCAGCAGCGGCAGATGACTGGCTTGCAGGCCCTGTTCACCCCGGGTGACCAAGACCGCCAGGCGAGTGCCGAGTATCTGCTGATGCAGTTCATTCAAATCATCGATGGCGAAATTGCTGGGCGTGTACATGGAAATTTTCCTTGGCGAATGTCTGCATCCTAGGCAGGCTAATGGTCTGTTGTAAGAGCCATTAATGACCAATTTAATAGGTCCATTACCATGCCGAATCCGCCGCTTCCCTCGTCGTTCAATCCGGCGGGTATCGAACTCGACCGCCGCCAAGGTCTGAGTCGTCAGCTCTATCAAGCGTTGCGAATGCGTGTGCTCGACGGACGATTGACCAGCGGCACACGACTGCCGGCCAGTCGCGATCTGGCGGCGGCGTTATCGATTTCCCGCAACAGCGTGGTCCGTGCCTACGATCAGCTTTACGCTGAGGGCTTCATCGAGGGGCGTGTTGGCGACGGGACTTATGTCGCGCAATTGCCTCAAGCCACGGTACCGGTAAAAAAATTATCCACAAAAGTATCCACAGGGTTTTCAACAGGGTTACCCACAGCCTTATCCACAAATTGGCTGGATTTACCTGTGGTTTCATCCAGTAAAGTTATCCACAGCGGTGCTTTGGGCCGGGTTGAAAAGAACCATTTGGCCTTGCCTCCCAGTGGTCCGCCTCGAGCATTTCGTGTCGGCGTACCGGCCTTTGATCTATTTCCTTTCGAGGTCTGGGCCAAGCTGAACGCGGCTTTCTGGCGTAAGCCGGATTTACAGCAACTGTGTTACGGCGACCCTGCGGGTGATGCACGATTACGTGGGCTGATTGCTGCGTACTTGCGCAGTTCGAGGGGCATGCAGTGCTCCGCTGAGCAAATAGTGATCACCAGTGGCGCGCAACAGGGGATTAGCCTTTGTGCACAGTTGCTGGTGGAGCCTGGCGACGGGGTGGGCATTGAAAATCCGGGGTATCGAGCGGCGGGTCATGCGTTCGCTGTAGCCGGCGCGCGATTGCACGGGATAGCGGTGGACAGCGAGGGGATTGATTGCACCGAATTGGCGGGGCTCAGCGATTGTCGATTGGCTTACGTCACGCCGTCGCATCAGTACCCGACCGGAGTGGTCATGAGTCTGGCGCGGCGCCTTGAATTATTGACCTGGGCCGAACGCACCCAAGGCTGGATCGTCGAGGACGACTACGATGGCGAATACCGCTACAGCGGCGCACCGCTGGCGCCGTTGGCGGCACTCGACCGGCAGGGGCGGGTGCTGTATGTCGGGACGTTCGGCAAGGTCGCATTCCCGGCATTAAGACTGGGTTACCTGGTGTTGCCGCCCGGATTGGTTGAGGCGTTCTCCCAGCGTCGTGCGGTGGACGTGCGGCACTCGGAGGTCAGCACTCAAGCGGTCATGGCTGAGTTCATGGCGGCCGGGCATTTCCAGCGACACATCCGGCGTATGCGCCGTGCTGCGTTGAGTCGGCGTAACGTTTTGCTTGATGGCTGGCCTAGAGGTATCCCGGGCGTCGGTAAGCTGCCCAGTGTGGCGGCCGGTTTGCACCTGACGGTACGTGTCGACAGCGTGGCCCGTGAGCGCGAATTGATCGAACAAGCCACCAGCGTCGGGGTGGAGGTCAATGGACTGAGCAGTTATTGGCTGCCGGACACGACGCTCCCCGAGGACCAGCGAGCTGGGCTGGTCCTGGGGTTCGCCGCAGTGCCGGAGACGGCTATCGAATCGGCACTGGCAAGGCTCAGAGAGGTCTGGCTCCCGGTGTGAACTGCGCCGCCCGGATCAGGTCCCTGACTTGATCTTGGTCCAGGCGCGGGTCCGTGCCCGTTCGGCATCGCGAGGCAACGGTTGCAGGGTGTAGAGCGTGCTCATCGCTGCTTCGGTCGGGTACAGGTTCGGGTTGTTGCGGATTGCCGGATCGACCATTTCCGTGGCGTCCTTGTTCGGGTTCGGGTAGCCGACGAAATCGCTGACCGGTGCGATCACCTGGGGTTGCAGCAAGTAGTTGATGAAGGTGTAGGCGTCTTCCGGGTTTTTCGCGCCTTTCGGAATGGCGAGCATGTCGAACCAGATCGGCGCGCCTTCTTTAGGCAGGCGCATGTCGACGATCACGCCATTCTTGGCTTCCTTGGCGCGGTTGGCGGCCTGGGAGAAGCTGCCGGAGTAACCGACCGCCACGCAGATGTCACCGTTGGCAATGTCGGCCATGTACTTGGACGAATGGAAGTAGGTGATGTACGGGCGAATCTTCATCAGCAGCGCTTCAGCCTTGGCGTAGTCCGCCGGCTTCTTGCTGTTGGGGTCCAGGCCCAGGTGTTGCAGGGCCAGCGGCAGGATCTCCGATGGCGAGTCGAGCAGGGCTACGCCGCACTGTTTGAGCTTGCTGATGTTCTCTTCCTTGAAGATCAGGTCCCAGCTGTCCAGCGGTGCGTTGTCGCCCAAAGCCGCCTTGACCTTGTCCGGGTTGAAGCCGATCAGGATGGTCCCGTACATGTACGGCACGGCGAATTTGTTACCCGGGTCGTTGGCTTCGATCAGCTTCATCAGCTTCGGATCGAGGTGGTTCCAGTTCGGCAGTTTGCTGCGGTCCAGCGGCTGGAATACCCCGGCTTCGATCTGCTTGGCGAGGAATACGTTGGATGGCACCACCACGTCGTAGCCGGAGTTGCCGGTCAGCAACTTGGCCTCGAGCGCTTCGTTGGTGTCGAAGATGTCGTAGACCAGTTTGGTCTGGGTGTTCTGGGCCTTGAAATCTTCCAGCGCTTTGGGGGTGATGTAGTCGAACCAGTTGTACACCCGCAAAGTACGTTCTTCTGCGTGAATGGCGCCACTGAACACTGTGGCGCATAGCATTGGAGCGAGACGCTTGAGTCGGTTCATCTGTTCTAATTCCTCATTGAGCGCGTTCAAAACCTTCGAGAACGTTCACGGCATTGATGCCGATTTCTTCTACCGCGTAACCGCCTTCCATCACGAACAGTGTCGGCTTGCCGAGGCCCGCGATGCGCGCGCCCATCGCCAGGTAATCCGGGCTGTCGAGTTTGAATTGGGAGATCGGGTCGTCCTTGAACGTATCGACGCCCAAGGACACGACGACGATGTCGGCGCCGTACTTTTCGATCTCTTTGCAGGCCTGCTCCAGCGCTGCACTCCAGCTGTCCCAGCCTGAACCGGCGGGCAAAGGGTAGTTGAAGTTGAACCCTTCGCCTGCGCCTTCACCGTGTTCATCTTCGTAACCGAGAAAGAACGGAAACTCGGCTTGCGGATGGCCATGGATCGAGGTGAACAGCACATCGCTGCGTTCATAGAAAATCGATTGGGTGCCGTTGCCGTGGTGGTAATCGACATCGAGGATCGCGACTTTTTTGTGGCCTTGATCGAGGAATGCCTGAGCGGCGATGGCGGCGTTGTTGAGGTAGCAATAACCGCCCATCAAATCGCTGGCGGCATGGTGTCCCGGTGGACGGCACAGGGCGAAGGCACTGCGGGCGCCGCGCTGGATCACCGCTTGAGCGGTCAACGCAACTTGCGCCGCGCTATATGCCGCTTGCCAGGTGCCGGCGGTGATCGGTGCGCCGCCATCGAAGCTGTAATAGCCGAGCTGGCCGTGCAGGCTGGTGGGCATGATCCGGCGCAACGTGCGAGCGGGCCAGGTGTAAGGCAACAAGTCGCCGTCGGTATTGAATTCGGTCCAGCGCGCCCAGGCGCCTTTGAAGAAGTCGAGGTAGTCGCGGCTGTGGATGCGCTCTATCGGCCCGAGACCGAAGTCCTGCGGCGCCTCGACCGGGCCCAGACGGCGGTACTGTACGCGTGCCAGCACATGGTCGGCCCGCGAGGGCATTTCGAAGCAGGGCATCAATTGCCCGTCCATCAGTTCACAACGGCCGTGATGCAAGTGGTGATCGTCCGAGTAGATCGTCAGCATTCTTGTTCTCCGCAGGCTGATTCGGTTGCACACAGTCTTGCGGCGGGCGGCGTTTGGGAGAACGGCAGGAAAGGCCAAAAGAGGATCGATATGGCCAAAAAATTTGACCGAAATTCGCCCCTTAATGGTACGCCGGTGCCCTCGAATGATGCATCCGACCCCTGAGCGAGGCTTGCCCGCGAAGCTTTTGGCGTTCTTGAAGACGCCTTCGCGGGCAAGCCTCGCTCAGGGTTTGGGTTGTCAGGGGCGAAACTGGCTCGGCGCCACGCCGCTCCAGCGCACAAACGCATGTCGGAAACTCGCGGTCTCGCTGAACCCCAACGCCTCGGCAATCCGATAGATCGGCAATTGATCTTCGCAGAGCATTCGCTTGGCCTGCTCGAAGCGCAATTCATCGAGCAGTTCCTGATAGCTGCAGCCCAGATCCTTCAGATGTCGCCTCAGAGTGCGCGCTGAGCAGTTCAGCTGTTCGGCCAGCCCGTCCAGGCCCGGTGCCGCGCTCAGTTGCGCAGCGAGTAGTTGGCGGATACGCCCGAGCCAGGCCTGACGCCCGGTGAACTCGGTGTTTTGTTTGCGACAGCGCTCGGTCATGGCCTGATGGGTGATGGCGTCGGCCAGAGGCAGCGGTTGTTCAAGCCAGCGTTTGTCGAAAGCAAAGGCATTGGACACAGCATCGAACTGCAAGGGACAGTCGAAACGCTCGGCGTAGCGCGTCTGATAGTCCGGCGCCGGGTGTTCGAAGCGGGCGCCGAGCAGAGGCAAAGGGTGGCCAAGCAAGTCTTCGCAGGTGACTTTCATCGAGACCAGGCAAAACTCGACATTGAACGGCGCCAGCGCCGGATTTTCCCGATAGTCGCCGGCGGTGAGCCAGATGCGCTCGTCCTCTTCCTCCAGGCTCAACTCGAAGAGTGTTCCCAAGAGCGCCGGATAGTGCAGCGCCAACCGCAAGGCGTCACCTAAAGTGGCGCTGGTGAGTAAGGCATACCCGAGCATGCCGTAGGAAGAAACGTGCATCCGCCGGCCCAATTCCAGGCCGATATCGCGGCGCAGCGCAACGGCGTTGGCGCAAACCAGCATCTCCTGGTTGGTGGTGATGCGTGTGTCCGCCCGGCTCAGATCCGCCGCGCTGATGCCGCTGCCGGCCAGTAACGCCTCGCTGGACAGGCCTTCAGCCTTGAAGGTGTTGAGCACCAGGGAGACGGCATTGAGGGTGGTGAGGTGGGAGTGGAGCATGAGCGGTTCCAGCTTGGGGGCTGGGATAAATAGCAAGTTATATGCCGCCAATACGTGATTTGAAAATTTTCCCTAAAATTAATGATTACTCTGATTAAAAAATCTATTGGTGAGTCTGATGCAGAGACTGGTGTCTGAACAGGTTAATACGAAATAAAGTATAGAGCTACTGTCAGAAGTAATAGGTTTTCGAGAGAAGCTGTACCATTCATCGCTTTGTTTGTAAGTTGTGAATTAACTATAGAATTTTGCGATTTTTTATTGACTGTGTGAATTTGTTTGCTAGCGTAAATTACGGTCTGATACGGCCGTGTAGTAACTTTGTTGAATGATAAGGGATCGACTTATGAATATTTCAAATCAGGAAGATTGGGTAAAATGTTTAAAGGATGCCAAAGAAGCTAAAGGAGAGCTTAAGGTCGAAAAAGATGGAGAGGAAACCACTTTCCCTGCTTTTAGGGTTGGTGATTCGGGGCTCTTTGTGACTGCATTCTTTGGCACCGGTACTGGAGGGCAATTTACGGATGGTGTTTCTGTTAATGTTAGTAAAGATCATCTTGGAGAAGAAGTGGGTCCTTCGGACGGATCCATAATATATTGGAAGCAAGGCCAATCTTTCTCTTGGTATGAGGGTAATCTAAAAGTAAGCCGCGATGATGTTGGTAATCTGTATTTCGGAAGTTTGAGCGCTAAATTTACTGGGGCGCCGGTTGAAGAGCTGATAGGCGGCATTTTCAGTGTGGGTAAAGTGTAATAGGGCTGGTGCTCTTATAACCCTCCCTCAAAGAAGTAGAAGGAGGGTTATATTTTTTGCCAAAGTAATGCTCAGCAAGCTAGTTCAGTCTTGAGTCAGGTCGTTGTTTAGCTCTCCGCACAGGTCGAGCTCAACCAACCGTCGAACTTCAGCCGTCTCAAGCCCTGCACCCAGCAATCCATGCAACTTGCCGAACGCCGCCTCTCGCGAGTCATGCCGCCACCGGACAACACACCGGCGTCACGCAAGCGGCTGCCCGCCTCGTACACGTCGAGCTTCACGCCACCTTCATGACATTGCGTGACCGCGACCACCACCACACCGTTGTCTCGCGCCCGTTCCAGGCTGGCGAGAAACTCGGGGTTGTCGCTTGGCCCGGTGCCGCTGCCATAACACTCCAGCACCAGACCCTGAATGCCGCTATTGAGCAGGCCATCCAGTTGCTCAGCGCCGATACCGGGAAACAGCGGCAGTGCCGCGACCTTCGCCAGTTGCTTCGGCTGGTTGTAGTTCAGTTGTGACGGAATCAATGAAGCTTTCACGCCGCCACCCTGACGCTCCAGCCGCTTGAACGGATGACGACCGAAACTGCGAACCTTGGCGCAACGGGTCGGGTCGAGCAGTTCACCGTGGAAGTACAGATGAACGCCCGGTGCCAGGCCTTGGCCAAGGGCAACCAACGCACCGCTGAGGTTTTCCCAGGCATCGCTGTCGGTCACGCCGGCCGGCAACATGGAGCCGGTGAACACAACGCGGGCATGCAGGCCGAGCAGCTGAAAGCTCATGGCCGCGGCGCTGTAGGCCAGGGTGTCGGTGCCATGCAGGATCAACACGCTGTCGCAGCCCTGGACATCAACGGCGTCGACCACTGCTTCACGCAGTTGCTGCCAGTAGGCGGGCGTCATGTTGGCGCTGTCGATCAGCGGCGACATCTCGCGAAAGCGCCACTGCGGCACCACCAGCTCAGGTTGGCTGTGCAGATACTCGCGCATTCGCGCTTCGAAACCGGACGCCGGCGCCAGGCCGTGGGCACTGGCTTGCATGCCGATGGTGCCGCCGGTGTAGAGCACCATGACGTGCTGGGCAGCAGGAAAAGTCGAGGAATTCATGGAGGTTCTCCGAAAACGATGTGGGAGCGAGCCTGCTCGCGATGGCAGCGATGTGGTCTTAAGCTCGAACCAAAACGGCAGCATCAAAAAAGCTGCCACAACATACGACCGAGCATGACGCCGGTCGCACGCTGTGTCACGCCGGGCGCAGGGGATGCGCCCGGTTTTTTACCGATCAGCGTTGCGCTGCAGGTACGCCTTGCGGCTCGGCTTCGGTCTTGCCAGCGGCGGCTGGCGGATTGGCCGGCCAGGCTTTCAGGTCCAGGTCCAGATCCGGGAACTTGCTCGAATCGAACACCGGGGTCTTGATACCGGCAGCACGCTGGTCATCGTAGTCACGCAGGATGCGCATGCCGACCTTGAACAGCAGGAACAGCGCGATCAGGTTCACAAACGCCAGCATGGTCATGGTGATGTCGGCGAATGCGAACACGGTGCCGAGGTTTTCGATGGCACCCCAGAAGATCAACACCAGTACCAGTGCGCGATAGCCAATCAGCGCCTTGCGGTTTTCACCGACCATGAAGCGCAGGTTGTTTTCGCCCAGATAGTAGTTGTAGAGGATCGAGGTGAACACGAACAACGCCAGGGCCACGGAGATGAACATCCGGCCCCAGTCACCGACCACAGCGGCCAGGGAGTTCTGGGTCAGGGCAATACCGTCGCCTTCGAAGCCCGGGGTGTAGAAGCCCGACAGCAGGATCAGCAACGCGGTGCAGGTGCAGATCACGAAGGTGTCGAGGAACACGCTGAACGCTTGAACCACGCCTTGCGAGACCGGGTGCTCGACCGAAGCCACAGCGGCCACGTTCGGCGCACTGCCCAGGCCTGCTTCGTTGGCGAACACGCCGCGCTTCACGCCCATGACAATGGCACTGCCGATCAGGCCGCCGAACGCCGGGTCCAGACCGAAGGCGCTTTTGACGATGGTCATCAACATGCCCGGAACGTGGTCGAACTGCAGCACGATCACGTAGATGGTCACGCCGATGTACACCAGGGTTTTCACCGGTACCAACAGGTCAGCGACCTTGGCGATCCGCTTGATACCGCCGATGAACACCAGACCCAGCAACACCGCCAGGGCCAGCCCGGTGTACGTGGTGTCGAAGCCGAACGCGTTGTTCAGCGAGTGGGTCACGGCATGGGCTTGCAGACCGTTGAAGGCGAAGCCGAAGGTGATCAGCAGCAGGAACGCCATGATCATCCCCAACCAGCGTTTCTGCAGGCCGTGCTGAATGTAGAACGACGGGCCGCCACGGAACTGGCCTTCGGAGTCGCAGCGCTTGTAGAGCTGGCCGAGGGAGCATTCGAAGAAGCTGCTGGACATGCCGACCAGCGCGGTCACCCACATCCAGAACACGGCGCCGGGGCCACCCAGGGTTACGGCGATGCCGACACCAGCGATGTTGCCCGCACCGACGCGGCCGGCAAGGCTGAGCATCAGGGCCTGGAAGGAACTGAGTTGGCCAGCGCTGCTTTTGAGGCTGTCACGGAACACCGCGAACATGTGAAAGAAATGGCGGAACTGAACGAAACGCGAGCGGATCGTGAAGTAGCTACCGAGCCCGACAATGAGCACGATCAGTACTTTCCCTGAGAGGAAGTCGTTGATGACTTCGAGCATGGATTATTCCTCGCTATTTTTTGTGTGTGCGAATACTGGGTGGTCGACACATCGCGTTACACCGGATTGTGCGTGGCACAACAGGTGGGTCGAAGGTTCGTCCCTGTTCCATTTCGCGGGTTGTTATTAGTTCGGGGTTTCGCATGGGTTTGGGCCTCGTTACCGACGACCGCTCACGCGAAGAGGGCCGGCACTATACATAGGAGCGTGCCGTCCGTCTGCACAGTTGTGGTGCAAGCGACGAAACGAGGGTAGCTGCAAGATCAAAAAATCGCAGCCTTCGAAAGCTTCTACAGGTACATCAAACCCGGTAGGAGCTGCCGAAGGCTGCGATCTTGGCGGCACTGAAAACATTAAACATGTTCGGAAAATCCGCAAAAGGGTTAAAAAAAAGGGCTTGAGGGAACAAATCCCCAAGCCCTCAAAAGGTGAGAGGTGTCTAGTCCCTCGACCTGGTGAGCGTGCTCTTCAAAAGAGCCGGCGTTCGGTTAAGCCTTCAGAGGCACCAGACGCGGAGCAATCATGTTTTCCGGGCGCAGAATGTCGGCGAGCATTTCTTCGTCGAGCAAGCCTTCTTCGCGCACCAGTTCCAGCACGCCGCGGCCGCTTTCAAGAGCGACACGGGCAATACGGGTGGCGTTTTCATAGCCGATGTACGGGTTCAGCGCGGTGACCAGGCCGATCGAGTGTTCGACCAGCTCACGGCAGCGCTCTTCGTTGGCGGTGATGCCGACGATGCAGTGCTCGCGCAGCATGTCCATGGCGCGCTGCAGCAGGCGGATCGAGTCGAAAATCTTGAAGGCGATCAGCGGCTCCATCACGTTCAGTTGCAGCTGGCCGCCTTCGGCCGCGATGGTCAGGGCCAGGTCGTTGCCGATGATCTGGAACGCAACCTGGTTCACGGCTTCCGGGATAACCGGGTTGACCTTGCCTGGCATGATCGAGCTGCCTGGCTGACGCGCTGGCAGGTTGATTTCGTTGATGCCGGTGCGTGGGCCGCTGGACAACAGACGCAGGTCATTGCAGATCTTCGACAGCTTGACCGCGGTGCGCTTGAGCATGCCGGAGAACAGCACGAAGGCACCCATGTCGGAGGTGGCTTCGATCAGGTCGGCGGCTGGCACCAGCGGTTGACCGCTGATAGTGGCCAGACGCTGAACGGCCAGGGCCTGGTAACGCGGGTCGGCGTTGATGCCGGTACCGATAGCGGTGCCGCCCAGGTTCACTTCGGTCAGCAGCTCAGGTGCCAGGGTCTTCAGACGCGCCAGATCTTCGCTCAGGGTGGTGGCGAAGGCGCGGAATTCCTGGCCCAGGGTCATCGGCACGGCGTCTTGCAGTTGGGTACGACCCATCTTCAGAACGTGGCTGAATTCTTCACCTTTGGCGGCGAACGACTGGATCAGGCTGTCGAGGCTGGCCAGCAGCGCGTCATGACCCAACAGAAGACCCAGACGGATCGCGGTCGGGTAGGCGTCGTTGGTCGACTGCGCCATGTTCACGTCGTTGTTCGGATGCAGGTACTGGTATTCGCCCTTGCTGTGGCCCATGGCCTCCAGCGCGATGTTGGCGATGACTTCGTTGGCATTCATGTTGGTCGAAGTGCCAGCGCCGCCTTGAATCATGTCCACCACGAACTCTTCGTGGAAATCGCCGCGGATCAATCGGGCACAGGCTTCGCTGATAGCCGCGTGCTTGGCTTCGCTCAGATGACCCAACTCGCGGTTGGCGTCAGCGGCGGCCTGTTTGACCATTGCCAGGCCGACAACCAGCTTCGGGTAATGCGAAATCGGAACGCCGGAGAGACGGAAGTTGTTCACCGCTCGCAGGGTCTGGATGCCGTAATACGCTTGAGCAGGTACTTCGAGTACGCCAAGCAGGTCTTTTTCTGTGCGGAAAGATGCAGCGGAGGACATGATAGAAATCATCTCGATAGGGACCCGGTCTGTGCCGGAACACCGCAAATGCTAGGCGTGTGAAGAATTTTGGGCCAATGCTGTTAAACACTAGCCTATGCACATTCGGCATAATGCTCGTGTGACGCCGCGTGTGCGGCGAGCGTGTGACCTAAATTGGTGCGTGTCCGGGAGGGCGTGATGAATCTGGAAAGCAAATGGCTCGAGGACTTTAGTGCTCTGGCCGCCACCCGCAGCTTCTCCCAGGCGGCTGAACGACGCTTTGTGACTCAGCCGGCATTCAGCCGGCGGATCCGCAGCCTCGAAGCCGCGCTGGGGCTGACTCTGGTCAATCGCTCTCGCACTCCGGTCGAGTTGACGGCGGCGGGGCAGCTGTTTCTCGTCACCGCGCGAACCGTGGTCGAACAGCTCGGTGAAGTGCTGCGCCACCTTCATCACCTGGAAGGCGGGCAGGGCGAGGTGATGCAGGTTGCAGCCGCGCACTCCCTGGCGCTGGGTTTCTTCCCGCGCTGGATCGCGCAATTGCGCAACGAAGGGCTGAATATTGCCACGCGACTGGTGGCGACCAACGTTGGTGATGCCGTGCATGCATTGCGCGAAGGCGGCTGTGATCTGATGCTGGCGTTTTACGACCCGGATGCGGCCATGCAGATGGACCCGGAGATTTTCCCGTCGCTGCATCTGGGGGATACCGAAATGCTCCCGGTCTGCGCCGCCGATGCCGATGGCAAACCGTTGTTCGACCTGGAGGGAGAAAGCAGCGTGCCGCTGTTGGCCTATAGCGCCGGAGCGTTTCTTGGACGCTCGGTAAACATGCTGTTGCGCCAGCGCGCCCTGCGATTCACCACCATTTATGAAACCGCCATGGCCGATAGCCTGAAAAGCATGGCGCTGGAAGGTCTGGGCATCGCCTGGGTGCCGCAGTTGAGCGTGCGCGCCGAACTGGCTCGCGGTGAGTTGGTGGTCTGCGGCGGCCCGCAATGGCATGTGCCGCTGGAGATTCGTCTTTATCGCTGCGCGCTGGTGCGAAAGGCCAATGTGCGGTTGCTTTGGCGCAAGCTTGAGGGCGGCGCAGCCCAAGGCACCCCCGGTTCTTGAATACGGCGAAGAACTCTGTGGGAGCGGGCTTGCCCGCGATTGCGGAGTGTCAGGCAACATCAATGTTTGCTATGCCGACCTCATCGCGGGCAAGCCAGCTCCCACAAGGATGTGTGGTGGATTTGATTGACCTTGAAGTCAATAAAACCGCCACTTTGCGCCGTATGACAGATGGTCGTATCGGGGGCTGTTTATCTGCTTCATTGAGGTATACTGCGCGGCCTTCGGCCGGTTCGTCCGGCCATTTTTCGTACAATCAAGCCACGCATTCTGCGTGGCTTGTTGTTTTTTGACGCGCCTGCGGGCGCCCAGAGAGAAGAGGCACGACGATGAGCGCACTGGTTGGCGTGATCATGGGCTCCAAGTCCGATTGGTCCACCCTTAGCCACACCGCCGATATGCTGGAAAAGCTCGGCATCCCTTATGAGGTGAAAGTGGTCTCTGCCCACCGCACCCCGGACCTGCTGTTCCAGTACGCCGAAGATGCTGAGGCCCGTGGCATCGAGGTGATCATCGCCGGTGCCGGTGGCGCGGCTCACCTGCCAGGCATGTGTGCGGCCAAGACCCACCTGCCAGTGCTGGGTGTGCCGGTGCAGTCGTCGATGCTCTCGGGCGTCGATTCGCTGCTGTCTATCGTGCAGATGCCAGCAGGCATTCCGGTCGCCACGCTGGCCATCGGCAAAGCCGGCGCGATCAACGCAGCGCTGCTCTCGGCGAGCATCCTGGGCGCCAAGCATCCGCAATTTCATACCGTGTTGAAGAAATTCCGCGCTGAGCAGACAGACAGCGTCCTGGACAATCCAGACCCACGCATCGCCTGAGGTTGTTGACGATGAAAATCGGTGTAATCGGTGGCGGCCAGTTGGGTCGCATGTTGGCGCTGGCGGGCACTCCGCTGGGCATGAACTTCGCTTTCCTGGACCCGGCGCCGGATGCTTGCGCAGCCGCATTGGGCGAACATCTGCGGGCCGATTACGGCGATCAGGATCACCTGCGTCAGTTGGCCGATGAAGTTGATCTGGTGACCTTCGAGTTCGAAAGCGTCCCGGCCGAAACCGTGGCATTCCTGTCGCAATTCGTCCCGGTGTATCCGAGCGCCGAAGCGCTGCGCATCGCTCGTGATCGCTGGTTCGAGAAGAGCCTGTTCAAGGATCTGGGGATTCCGACTCCCGCGTTCGCTGACATTCAGTCGCAAGCCGACCTGGACGCTGCGGTGGCTTCCATCGGCCTGCCGGCCGTGCTGAAAACCCGCACCCTGGGTTACGACGGCAAGGGCCAGAAGGTCCTGCGCAAGCCTGAAGACGTGGTCGGCACCTTCGCCGAGCTGGGCAGCGTCGCCTGCCTGCTGGAAGGTTTCGTGCCGTTCACTGGCGAAGTCTCGCTGATTGCCGTGCGTGCTCGCGATGGCGAAACCAAGTTCTATCCACTGGTTCACAACACCCACGACAGCGGCATTCTCAAGCTGTCCGTGGCCAGCACCGATCACCCGCTGCAAGCGTTGGCTGAAGATTACTCCAGCCGAGTACTGAAGCAGCTGGAGTACGTCGGCGTGATGGCGTTCGAGTTCTTTGAAGTCGACGGCGGCCTCAAGGCCAACGAAATCGCCCCGCGCGTGCACAACTCCGGGCACTGGACCACCGAAGGCGCCGAGTGCAGCCAGTTCGAAAACCATCTGCGTGCCGTCGCCGGTTTACCGCTGGGTTCGACGGCCAAGGTCGGCGAGAGCGCGATGCTCAACTTCATCGGTGTCGTGCCGCCGATAGAAAAAGTGATCGCGATCGACGACTGCCATTTGCATCACTACGGCAAGGCTTTCAAGGTCGGCCGCAAGGTCGGGCACGCCAATCTGCGCTGTGCAGACCGTGAGACGTTGGCTGCGCAGATCCTCAAGGTCGAAGCGCTGATTGCCGAATAGTTTCATGTGGCGGCGGCGGAACCTTCAGTGTCCGCCGTTCTCTGATGGCAGGATGCCAAAGTCTGTCTAGGCTTTCGGCATATCCAAATCAATCAGAGGGAAATGCCATGGGAATTATCGGAACCATCTTTATCGGCTTGATCGTCGGCCTGCTGGCTCGGTTTCTGAAACCGGGCGATGACAGCATGGGGTGGATCATGACCATCCTGCTCGGTATCGGCGGTTCGCTGGCGGCTACTTACGGCGGCCAGGCCCTGGGCATCTACCGCGCTGGCGAAGGCGCAGGTTTCATCGGTGCGCTGGTGGGCGCGGTGGTATTGCTGGTGATCTACGGCCTGATCAAAAAAAGGACCTGATTGAAGTGACAAAGCCCTCTCTGCGCCATCGCCGGAGAGGGCTAGAATGCTCGGCGTTGCATCGTCACATTGTCCTTTCCTTTGTCGAGCACTTTCATGCGCCGTCTTCTGTTGACTCTTCTCTTCCTGGGCAGTGGTTTGGCCCATGCCGGCGAACTGCCGGAAACCGACTGGCTCGAACTGATGCCCAAGTCGGACCAGAAAGCCCTCGAGGCCATGCCCGAAATCGATCACAACTCCCCGGAAGCCAACGGCACCTTTACTCAAAAGGGTGGCATGAAGCAGAGCAAGGGCTTGCCGGCGGTGATGTACTCGACCAAAACCGTGCCATCGATGAATGACAAGCACATCCGCATCGGCGGTTATCCGGTACCGCTGGAGTCCGATGCCAAGGGCCATAGCACGCTGTTCTTCCTCGTGCCGTACCCGGGCGCTTGCATCCACGTGCCGCCACCACCGCCTAACCAATTGGTGCTGGTGCGTTATCCCAAAGGCCTGAAACTGAATGACATCTACACGCCGCTGTGGGTGACTGGCACGCTGAAGATCGAGAAGGTCAACAACGACCTGGCGGACGCGGCGTATGCATTGGATGCGGCGCAGGTGCGGGTGGTTAAAGAGTCGGATTTGTAAAGCGCCAGTCAGCCTGGGCACAGATCAAAATGTGGGAGCAACTGTCTTGCTCGCGAAGGCAGCGTATCAGTCGACATTAATGTTGCCTGACACTCCGCTTTCGCGAGCAAGCCCGCCACAGGGTATTGTGTTGGTTATTCGCGCTTGAGCATCACCGGCAACTGCGCCACCAGTTTCTGGTTGTTCAACGGTGCACGAATGAACCCGCGCTGAGTCCCATCCGGGCCGATCACCGCGAGGTTGCCGCTGTGGTCGACGGTGTAATTAGGCTTGCTGGTGTCCGCCGGAATAAACGGAATGCTCACCGCATTGGCCAGTTTCTGAAGGTCTTCGACCGAGGACGCAGTCAGCCCGATGAACTGCGGATCGAAGTAGCCCAGGTACTGCTTGAGTTGCTTGGGCGTGTCGCGGTTCGGGTCGACGCTGACTAAAACGACCTGCAACTTGTCCACAGCATCCGCCGGCAGTTCGCTCTTGATCTGCCGTAGCTGGGCGAGGGTGGTCGGGCAGATGTCCGGGCAGAAGGTGTAGCCGAAGAACAACACACTCCACTTGCCTTTCAGCTCGTTGACCGCCACTGGTTTACCGTCCTGATCGGTCATCTTCACGTCCGGCAGGTTACGGCTTTGGGGCAACAGGATGATCCCCGCATCGATCAGTGCCGTCGGGTCGCCCTGGTTTTTTCCGGTCAGTACTTTATTGATGGTCAGGCCCAGGATCAGCGCGATCAAGGCGACGAGAATGAAGACGGTTTTCTGGGTTCGAGTCATAGGTTCAACAGTAAGTAGTGGTCTACGAGCAGCGCGATAAACAGCAGGAACAAGTAGTAAATAGAGTACTTGAACGTGTTGATCGCCGCGTGCGGCCGAGTGCCACGGTACAGCACCACGGCCCATTGCAGAAACCTCGCGCCCAAGGCGAGGGCACAAATCAGGTAGAGCACGCCGCTCATGTGGATTACGAAGGGCATCAGGCTGACGGCCAGTAGCGCAAAGGTATAAAGCAGGATATGGACTTTGGTGTAGTGCTCGCCATGGGTCACCGGCAGCATCGGAATGTCAGCCTTGGCGTATTCCTCTTTGCGATGAATCGCCAGTGCCCAGAAGTGCGGCGGTGTCCAGGCGAAGATGATCAGCACCAGCAGCAACGGTTCGGCACTGACATGACCGGTGGCGGCGGTCCAGCCGAGCAGCGGCGGGGCAGCACCGGCGAGGCCGCCGATAACGATGTTCTGCGGCGTCGCACGTTTCAGGAAACCGGTGTAGACCACGGCATAACCGAGCAAAGACGCGAGGGTCAGCCACGCCGTCAACGGGTTGGTGAAGGTCAGCAGCAACGCCTGGCCGAGCAGCGCCAGCACCAGGGCGAAGGTCAGCGCAGCGGCCGGAGATACCCGACCTTCGGCCAAGGGCCGCTTGTGGGTCCGGGCCATGACCGCGTCGATGCGTCGGTCCACCACATGGTTGACCGCAGCCGCACCGCCGGCACACAAGGCAATCCCCAGATTGCCGAACACCAGCACCGTCCACGGCACCCCGGCGCGGGTCGCGAGGAACATGCCGACCAGCGAGGTGATGAGCATCAGCACCACCACTTTCGGCTTGGTCAGCTCCAGGTAATCCCGCCAGATTGCCTGACTGTGACGTTCGCCGATCAGGGTCGCCATGGCATTTCTCCTTTTATTGTTATGGGCCCGGCCGAGTGTTTGCGCAGGCTGAGACGCCAGCGCACTGGGGGCTGATGCTTGACCCGAACCAGACTGGTTCGCGCGTGATAATTGACCAGCACCATCGTCAGCAACAGCGCTGCACCGCCGGCGTTGTGGGCGACGGCCACCGGCAGCGGTAAGTGGAACACCACATTGCTGATGCCCAGGGTGATTTGTGCGGCAAGGACGATCAGCACCATGGCGGCCAGGCGCGTCATGCCGACGACCTTCAGTTGCCAGGCCAGACCGAGCAGAACGAGGGTGACCAGTAACGCGCCGATGCGATGAGTCAGGTGAATCGCGGTGCGGGCATCGCTGTCCAGTTGCCCGCCCAGGTAATTGGGGCCGATGTGTTGGGTCAGGTGAAAGCCGTTGGCGAAATCAGTCGGTGGCAGCCATTGTCCGTGGCAGGTCGGAAAGTCGATGCAGGCCACCGCTGCGTAATTGGAACTGACCCAGCCACCAAGGGCAATTTGCAGGATCACCAGCAACAACCCGGCGGTCGCCCAGTGCTGCAAACGTCGAGGCACCGTCAGCGCTGGCAACACGCCGGACAGGCGCAAGGTCAGCAGAAACAATAGGCTCAAGGTCGCAAAGCCGCCGAGCAAATGCCCGGTGACCACTTGCGGCCAGAGCTTGAGCGTCACCGTCCACATGCCGAACGCCGCTTGGGCGAACACCACCGCCAGCACAAACAACGGTAATTTCACGGGCTGCCCCGGGTGATGACGATGGGTCCAGGCGCGGCCCGCCAGAACCACGATCAGCAGCCCCAGGGTGCCGGCGAAGTAGCGATGAAGCATCTCGTTCCAGCCTTTGTTGGCTTCTACCGGCGCGTCGGGAAAGTGCAGTTCGGCATGGGCCAGTTGGGCTTCGCTGTTCGGCACGCTGATAAAGCTGTAG
This sequence comes from Pseudomonas sp. FP603, assembly GCF_030687415.1. Taxonomy (NCBI): domain Bacteria; kingdom Pseudomonadati; phylum Pseudomonadota; class Gammaproteobacteria; order Pseudomonadales; family Pseudomonadaceae; genus Pseudomonas; species Pseudomonas sp. FP603. The sequence goes on along the minus strand of NZ_CP117431.1, from coordinate 6,783,198 downwards.
CAGCCTGGCCAATCCGGACAGCCGAGACCCGCATGGGTCAGGCGCGTGTAGGCGCCGAGCAACACCACAATCAGTGCCAGCAAGGTGGCAAACAGCGCGAGGCGAAATCCAGGTTTGGCCATGACGATGCCCTTATCCGATGTTCGACAGTTTCAGCAAATGGCGCAGGTCGTTGAGCAGGTCCTTGCCCTTCACCGTCGGGTCGTAGCGCAGCACCAGGTTGCCGTGAGGGTCGATGATCCACAGGTGCGGGGTGTCATTGCTCTGAGCGCCTTTGATGTAGGTCGGCGGGTCCAGTGAATAACGTTGCAGCTGCGGGTACTCTCGTTGAAGTTTAGTCTCGTAATCGCTGTTCAGCGGCTGCGCGATGGCCAGCGCATGGCTGGCGCGGGAGGCATCGCGACCAAGGCCGATCTGGATCTGGCGCGCCAGATAAACCAGCTGCTGGCAGTCCACCGAACAGTCCTTGGGCGCCGTCACCAGCAACTGCCAGCGGTCTTCTTGCGCCGGTACGCCGATGTCGGCGCGGGTCTGGCCGTTGCCGATCAGTTCGCCGTGATAACTACGGCCTTCCGGTACCCAGAACTGCAATTTGTACATGCCGGTGGCGAGGATCATCGGACCGATCACTCCCAACAGGATCAGCAACAACTGCAAGCGCCCGCGCCGCCGATTTACCGGCGTTTTCGCCTCAGACATGTCGGGTGGATTCATGGCCGTTCCCATTATTTTTCTCCTTTGCGTTGTGCCAGCCGAGATAGAGGTAAAGGCCGAGCAGGGCTATCGACAGGGCGAACCACTGCACGGCATAAGCCACGTGTTTTTCCGGCCCCATGGCCACTACCGGCCAATCGGCCTGGTAGGTCGCGGGACCGCTTTGCGCGCGTAATTCGTAGGCGAAACCGTCACGGTCAAGCGCCGCCCAGAGCCTGGCCGGTTCAATGGCGGTGACCAGTTGTGGCCAGGTCGTGGCGTCTGGGTCGGCGTGCAACTGGAACGTTGCGCCGGGGGAGACATAGACCCAGGCGTCGAGGCTCAATGCCTGAGTCGGTGTGGTGAATGACGGCGGTGTACGCCGATCCGGCCACGGCAACCAGCCGCGATTGACCAGCAACCAGAGCCCGGTCGCCCGGTCCTGAAACGGTTGCAGCAGTTCGACCCCGACCTTGCCGTCGCGCTGACGGTTGTCCAGTAGCAGGCTGTGTTCGGCATCGAACTGGCCGTGCAGGCGAACCCGGCGGAAGGCCGGATCTTCGGTGTGTTGCAGTTCGGTACTGGCCATCGGTTCGGCCGCCCGGCGTTCGGCATAGCTTTGCAGCAGTGCGCTTTTCTCCGCGCCCCGGCTCAACTGCCAGAACCCGAGTGACACCAGCAAGGGTAGCAGCACCGCGACCACCAGAGTCGGCACGAGGCCCGGCCGGAAGCGTTTCATGGCGTCGCCAGAAAGTCGGTAATCGCGATAGCTATACTCAAATGCATCGCCTGTCCCCCGGAGTGTCACCATGCTCAAAGCAGCCATCGTCCTGATGCTGATTGCCACGGTTGTCAGCCTGTTCAGCGGCCTGTTTTTTCTGGTCAAGGACGACAGCCACTCGAATCGCCTGGTCATCGCCTTGAGTGTTCGTGTTGCGCTGGCCGCCACCACTGTCGGCTTGATCGCCTGGGGTTTTTTCAGCGGCCAGTTGGTGTCTCACGTGCCTTGGTAGTCATGCGAACCAAGGCTCAGAGCACGTAGACGAAAACGAACAGACCGATCCACACCACGTCCACGAAGTGCCAGTACCAGCTCGCCGCCTCGAAGCCGAATTGATGGTCGGCATCGAAGTGCCCGCGCATGACCCGCATCAGCATCACGAACAGAATGATGGTGCCCATGGTCACGTGGGCGCCGTGGAAACCGGTGAGCATGAAGAACGTTGCACCGTAGATGCCGGAGCCCAGAGTCAGGCCCAGCTCGTTGTAGGCGTGCAGGTATTCTTCGGCCTGGAAACCGAGGAACGCGCAACCGAGCAACACGGTCAGTGCCAGCCAGATTTTCAGTGCGCCGCGATGGCCTTTTTTCAAGGCGTGGTGAGCAATGGTCACGGTGACACTGGAACTCACCAGCAACACGGTATTGAGCAGCGGCAGGCCCCAGGGGCTGATGACTTCCTTGGGGGGAGGAAAGAGTTTCGGGTCCGGGTTGTTCAGCAGCGGCCAGGTGAATTCAAACGTTGGCCACAGCATGTGAGCGAGGCCTTTGGTGCCTTCACCGCCCAGTGCCGGGCCGGCAATGTTGCGCACATAAAACAGCGCGCCGAAAAAGGCGATGAAGAACATCACCTCGGAGAAAATGAACCAGCTCATGCCCCAGCGGAACGAGCGGTCCATCTGTGCGCTGTACAACCCTTGGCGACTTTCCTTGATCACCGTACCGAACCAGCCGAACAGCATGTAGGCCAGCAGCAGGCTGCCGACGAAAAAGATCAGCGGGCCATGAGATTCCGGCCGCGCAGCCTTCAGGTCATTGAACCAGGTGCCCAGGCCGAACACCGTGACGAACATGCCGACCGTGGCGATAATCGGCCATTTGCTCTGGGCTGGAACGTAATAATGTTCGTGAGTTGCCATTTATTGTTCTCCTTATCGGGCACGCTTTAACGCCTAGCCGCCGGTGCTTGCTGCAACAGCCACGGGCGGATGACGTGCGGTGATATCGAACAGCGTGTAGGACAGCGTCAGGTGCTTCACATCCTTGGGCATGTCGCGGTCAACAATGAACCGTACCGGCATCTCGATTCGTTGACCGGGCTGCAGCACTTGCTGGGTAAAGCAGAAGCATTCGGTCTTGTGGAAGTACGCCGCGGCTGCGCTGGGCGCGATACTCGGAACCGCCTGGGCGCTCATCGGGCGATCGGTCGGGTTGTGGGCGATAAAAATCATCTCGTTCACCGCCCCCGGGTGAGCGGTCAGCTCATCACTCTTGGGATAGAAATCCCAGGTCATGTTGGCCGCGTTGGTCGACAGAAACTGCACGCGAACCTGCCGCGAAGCGTCGACCGTTTGCTCGCCTTCATACTGCCCGGAGGTTTTGCCGTTGATGCCGAACGCCTGGCACATCACGTCGTAGATCGGCACCAGGGCAAAGCCGAAAACAAACATCGCCACCACCACCAGCAACAGGCGGGTGACCAGTTTCTTCATCGAAATCGAATCAGCCATGATTTCTAACCTTTACGCATGACCCGGTAGGAGCAGGCCTTTGTGGCGAGGGAGCTTGCTCCCGCTGGGTCGCGAAGCGGCCCCAAAAGTTTTGCGTCTGCTTCGCAGCCGAGCGGGAGCAAGCTCCCTCGCCACAAAAGCTCGCCCCCACAGAGGCAAGGCTGTTCATTTCACTTCCGGCGGCGTGGTGAAGGTGTGATACGGCGCTGGCGACGGAATGCTCCATTCCAGGCCTTCGGCGCCATCCCACGGCTTGGCCGGTGCCGGCTCGCCGCCACGAATGGTCTTGATCACGATGAACAGGAAGAAGATCTGCGTGGCACCAAACATGAACGCGCCAATCGACGACACCATGTTGAAGTCGGCGAATTGCAGGTTGTAGTCCGGAATCCGCCGCGGCATGCCCGCCAGGCCCACGAAGTGCATCGGGAAGAACGCCAGGTTCATGCCGATGAATGACAGCCAGAAATGCAGCTTGCCGAGGGTTTCGTCGTACATGTGGCCGGTCCATTTCGGCAGCCAGTAGTAGGCCGAGGCGAAGATCCCGAAAATCGCCCCCGGCACCAGCACGTAGTGGAAGTGCGCGACCACGAAGTAGGTGTCCTGGTACTGGAAGTCCGCCGGGGCGATGGCCAGCATCAACCCGGAGAACCCGCCGATGGAGAACAGGATGACGAATGCCACGGCGAACAGCATCGGCGTCTCGAAGGTCAGCGAGCCTTGCCACATGGTGCTGGCCCAGTTGAACACCTTGACTCCGGTGGGCACCGCGATCAGCAGCGTGGCGTACATGAAGAACAACTCGCCCACCAGCGGAATGCCGACCACGAACATGTGGTGCGCCCAGACGATGAACGACAGGAACGCAATACTCGCCGTGGCGTAGACCATCGAGGTGTAGCCGAACAATGGCTTGCGCGAAAAGGCCGGAATGATCGAGCTGACGGCACCGAACGCCGGCAGGATCATGATGTACACCTCGGGGTGACCGAAGAACCAGAACACATGCTGGAACAACACCGGGTCTCCGCCACCGGCGGCACTGAAGAAACTGGTGCCGAAGTGGATGTCCATCAGCATCATGGTCACGCAACCGGCCAGCACTGGCATCACCGCGATCAGCAGGAACGCGGTGATCAGCCAGGTCCAGACGAACAGTGGCATTTTCATCAACGTCATGCCGGGGGCGCGCAGGTTGAGGATGGTCGCGATCACGTTGATCGCCCCCATGATCGAACTGATCCCCATCAAGTGGATGGCGAAGATGAAGAACGTCACGCTTTCCGGCGCGTAGGTCGTCGACAGCGGTGCATAGAAGGTCCAGCCGAAGTTCGGCCCGCCACCGGGGGTGAACAGGGTCGATACCAGCAGGATGAACGCCGCTGGCAGCAGCCAGAAGCTGAAGTTGTTCATCCGCGGCAAGGCCATGTCCGGCGCGCCGATCATCAACGGGATCATCCAGTTGGCGAGGCCGACGAAGGCCGGCATCACTGCACCGAACACCATCACCAGGCCGTGCATGGTGGTCATCTGGTTGAAGAATTCCGGCTGGACGATTTGCAGTCCCGGCTGGAACAGCTCGGCACGAATCACCATGGCGAACGAGCCGCCCAACAGGAACATGGAGAACGCAAACCACAGGTACAGCGTGCCGATATCCTTGTGGTTGGTGGTCAGCACCCAACGCATCAGGCCTTTGGCGGGGCCGTGGGCGTGGGCGGTGCCGGTATGAACATGGTCATCGACGACAGCAGTCATGTCCTGTCTCCTGCAAACGGATGGGCTGGGCGGGCCGGGGCGTCATGCCCCGAGCGGTTCCTTACGTGCGCAATTAACCAGGTCATTTGCTTTCCGCCTGTTTCAGCTCCAGCACTTCTTTAGGGGTGACCATGTCGCCTTTGTTGTTGCCCCAGGCGTTACGTTCGTAGGTCACGACCGCTGCGATATCGACTTCCGAGAGCTGCTTGCCGAACGCCGCCATGGAGGTGCCGGGCTTGCCGTGGAAGACGATGTTCAGGTGATCCTTGATCGGCCCGGTGGCGATTTTCGAGCCCTTGAGTGCCGGGAACATCGGCGGCAGGCCCTGGCCTTCGGCCTGGTGACAGGCCACGCAGGTGGTGTGATAGACCTTGTCGCCGCGCTCCTTGAGCTCGTCGAGGGTCCATTCCTTGCTGGTCAGCTCTTTGAGCTGCGCGGCTTCCGCCTTGCGCTCGCCCAGCCAGGCTTCGTAGTCGGCCTTTTCCTTGACCTCGACCACAATCGGCATGAAGCCGTGGTCCTTGCCGCACAACTCGGCGCACTGGCCACGGTAGATACCGGGCTTTTCGACACGGGTCCAGGACTCATTGACGAAGCCCGGAATCGCATCGCGCTTGACCGCGAAGGCCGGCACCCACCAGGAGTGGATGACGTCGGCGGAGGTCACCAGAAAGCGCACCTTGGCACCGATCGGCAGCACCAACGGCTTGTCGACCTCCAAGAGGTAATGCTCGCCCTTGGTTTCCTTGTTGTGGATCTGATCGGCGGGGGTGGTCAGGTTGCTGAAAAATTCGACGTCCTGACCCAGGTATTTGTAATGCCACTTCCACTGATAGCCGGTGACCTGGATATCGATATCCGGCTCAGTGTTGTCGTACATCTGGATCAGGGTGGCGGTTGCAGGGACCGCCATGGCCACCAGAATAAGCAGGGGCACGATGGTCCAGAGAATTTCGACAGTGGTGCTTTCATGAAATTTTGCGGCCACCTGCCCGGTAGAGCGGCGGTGGACCATCATCGACCAGAACATGGCGCCGAAGACGATGATGCCGATCACTACACAGATCCAGAAAATGGTCATGTGCAGATCGAATACTGCGTGACTGATTTCAGTCGCTCCAGGCGCCATATTCACAGTCCAGGCCGCTTGCGCCTGACTGAAAATCGACCACAACAGGAGGCCCATCCAGACTTGTGGATGTCGCATCATTGCGGGTTCCCCTTATAGTTCTTTTTATCCCGCCGGCTTTCACCTGCGGCAAGGGAGCGGCTTTTTCAGACTACGAACTTGAATCGCCGAGCCTTGCTGCATATGCAGTCGGGCGTCATCAGCTAACTCCATTCAGAACCGAGTATAGACAGCGACTGCCACCACGCAACGCGATGGCGTAAATCAACCGAAACAGGTTGGACTTGCGTTCCAGGTCACGAATGGAGAAGGATGCAGACGAGTGGTGGCAAATCGATATAACGTAGGCGTCTCAAGGATGAAATAATTATGACAAATGCGTCTTAGCCTTTTTCGTAAGCCAGCTAAGTTATGTCTTCCCTATTTCATTGCCTTTGTTTCCTGGAGTTTTCATGAACACCGCCGCATTGCGCGAGCAGATCCAAAAAGCCCAACAACATGAGGCCCAGACCGGCCTGTTGACTCGTCAGCTGGAAACCCAACTGCCGCACCTTCACTCCGCCATCCAATTGCCGGATGTCGATGCCAATGGCGTGATGACGCGTTTTGTGGCCGCGTATATAGAACAAGTGCCGGACCTGCTGGATGCAGCCAATGAAGTCGCCAGGGAAGCGGGCATCGAATCACAGATCAAGCCGGTGTTGAAAATCGCCGAGCAGTTCTTCCTCCAGCCGCCGGCGATCATGGCCGGTCATGTTGGTCTGGACGGCCTGCTGGACGAAGCTTATCTGGCGCATCGATTGGTCGAAGAGGTCAACGACCTGTACATCAAGCATTTTGGCCAGCCACTGATCCCCTTGGACATGACTGTTGCCAACCTGATTGCCCACCAATTGATTGGCGAGGAATTTGCCAACCAACTGGATGAGGCGGTGCATCACGCTGTGGACGAGATGCTTAACGATGAAAGTTTCGCGCTGGAGTCCGTAGAGGCCTACCGCGAGAAACTCAACAGCCCGGACACCGGCGCCGCGTGGAAGCGCTGGCCGTGCCTGTCGCGCCAATTGGGCGTGGAGTTGGAGCTGGATCAACCAGCCGCGTAAATCCAAGCAACCCCTGTAGGGCGAGGCTTGCCCGCGAAGGCTGCCTGACATTCAACATTGATGTCGACTGACACGCCGCCTTCGCGGGCAAGCCTCGCTCCTACAAGTGGTTTAAGCGGCTGAGCCTACTCCAGTCGTGGTACGCAACCGTCCTTCAAGCCTGCGCTTCAACCCCCGTGCTTCGATTAACAGCTTCGAGCCCTTCGCCGCATTGGCCCGGCCCCATTCCTCCAGCAACTCCAGACACGAGTGATCGATGTAGCTCAGGTTATTGAGCGGTACATGCACCGTTGCACCTGCCGGAATACTCCCCAGTACTTTGGTCAGCGCCGGTACCTTGAGGAAAGTCGCCGCTCCCACCAGTCGCAGCTCCATTTCACCGTCCGCCGGAAGATCGATCAGGCTGATTTTCAGGCGCGAAGCCTTCCAGGCCAGTTTGGCCAGTGTCAGGCCAAAGCCGATCAGCACGCCGGTCAGCAGGTCGGTGAAGATGATTGCCAGTGCGGTCGCCGCATAGGTGAACATCGGCATCCGGCCATAACGGCCCAGACCGCGAAAGGCCTTGAGGTCTACCAGTTTGAAACCGGTGTAAACCAGAACCCCTGCCAGACTCGCCACCGGAATGCTTTGCAGCACGCTCGACAGCAGCAGCACGAAAGCCAGCAACCACAGACCATGAAACACCGTTGACAGTCGGGTGGTGGCGCCGGCCTGGACGTTGGCCGAACTGCGCACGATGACCCCGGTCATCGGCAGCGCACCGAGCAGACCACACAGCATGTTACCCACACCTTGCGCCGATAATTCGCGGTCGAAGTCCGAGCGCTGGCCGCTGTGCATGCGGTCCACTGCGGCGGCCGAGAGCAGGGTTTCGGCGCTGGCGATAAAGGCCACGGCGAAAGCGGCGATCAGCAGAGTCGGGTCTGCCAGGTTGAGCAGGTCCGCCGGGCGCAGCCAATCGATGGCTTCCGCCAGGTTGGCCGGGACTTCCACTCGTTTGACCTGCAATGCGAGCACCAGGCTGGCGACCGTTGCCAAGCCGACCCCAAGCAATGCTCCAGGAACGAAACGCAGGGAATGCGGGCGCAGTTTTTCCCACAGCCACATCACGGCAATGGTCGACAGCCCAAGCAAACCTGCTTGCCAGCCAAACGACGGCAAAGCCTGAATCACGGCAGCGGGGAAGGCTGCCAGATTATCCAGCCCAGACGGCTTGGGCACGGCATCAAGCATCACATGCACCTGTGACAGCACGATCAGCACCCCAATCCCGGCGAGCATGCCGTACACCACCGCTGGCGCGGTGACCCGAAACCAGCAACCCAGTTTCAGGCGCCCGGCCACCAATTGCAGAAAACCCGCCAGCAGCAGGATCGGCCCGAGCATGGCGATACCATGCTGGCGCACCAGTTCGAACACCAATACCGCCAGACCCGCTGCCGGGCCGCTGACTTGCAGCGGCGATCCGGCAAGCCAGCCGACCACCAGACCACCGATGATGCCGGTGATCAGACCTTTGGCCGGTGGCAGCCCCGAGGCGATGGCGATGCCCATGCACAAGGGCAGGGCGACAAGAAACACAACCACCGAAGCCAGCAGCTCCCGTGGCAGAACAGCTTTTAATTGAGTAGCACGCATGGTGACTCTCCCGAAGTTTTCTTCAGGCATGGCAAAGCCAGGCTGCTGGATCAGCAGCCACGACTAAACCATACGGAGGATTTAGAAGCGCGCTTTGGGCGTCGCCACCGGAATCGGATGGCTGCCATCGAGCGGCAGGAAACAACCCTGATCCGCGTCGTAAGCTTTGATTTCGCTGGTTTCGATGTTGTAGACCCAACCATGGATAAACAGCTGACCATTGGCCATGCGCGAGGCCACCGACGGGTGTGTGCGCAAGTGCTGCAACTGAGCGATTACATTCTCCTCGGTGAGGATATGCATGCTCTCGTTTTCGTTAGTGCAGTGACAGTTGTCTTGAACCATGGTTTTCGCCACTTCTGCATGACGCAGCCAGGCCTTTACCGTCGGCATCTTTTCCAGGCTCTGCGGGTTGAGCACTGCGCGCATGGCGCCACAGTCAGAGTGCCCGCAGATAATGATGTGCTGCACGCCGAGAGCCAGTACCGCGTATTCGATGGCCGTGGAAACACCGCCGTTCATTTGCCCATAGGGCGGCACGACGTTGCCGACGTTGCGGGTCACGAACAAGTCGCCGGGGGCGCTTTGGGTAATCAGTTCGGGAACGATGCGTGAGTCGGCACACGCGATGAACATCGCCCGAGGCCGCTGGGCCGTGGCGAGTTTTTTGAAGAGTTCTTCCTGCTGCGGAAAGATCTCGTGATGAAAATGCAAAAAGCCGTCAACGATATGCTGCAGCGCTGCATCGGCGGTTTCCGCCTCGGGTTGGGCTGGAGCCGACGCAGCCAACGGCTGTTTATCCTTGTCACTCATGATTCATCCTCTTTGGCGGAGTCAGGGAATTTTCCCGTTTTGTCCGGTGTGAAGCCAGTGGCTGTTTAAAAAACATCCAGGTCGAAGAGCCAGACCCGTCAGTCACTCGATGAACAAGGTAGCCGTTGAAACTTAACTCAAACTGAATAAAACGCTCTAGAACGAGTGTTCCAGGTCACAGAAAACGTGACCAGCCTAAACGCGACGTATCGTTTTCACTACTCAACCATAGGGCCAATTGTCTTTAAATCAACGACATTTGGCGCCCCGGCGGACAAAAGGCTTCGCAATCCAGATTGAAACCTTCCCGATTATTGAGCCCCAGACGCTTGATGGTTTTGGCGAAGCGTTGCGCCAACAGGTCGGCAAACGGCCCTTCACCGCGCATTCTGGCACCGAACCGGCTGTCGTAGAGCTCACCACCACGGCTTTGGCGGATCAGGCTCAACACATGAGCTGCACGCTGAGGATAGTGGACGGCCAGCCACTCTTCGAACAGCGGCGCCACTTCCAACGGCAGGCGCAACATCATGTAGGCCGCGCTGTGTGCACCGGCCGCGTGGGCCTCGGTCAGCAGGCTTTCGAGTTCGCTGTCGTTGATCATGGGAATCATCGGTGAGCACAAAACGCCCACTGGAATCCCGGCTTCGCGCATCACCCGGATCGCGCGCAGCCGCGCCTTGGGTGCCGCGGCGCGCGGTTCGAGGATGCGCTTGAGTTCATCATCCAGCGTGGTCAGGCTGATCATCACCGCCACCAGCCTTTGCTCGGCGAGTTCGGCCAGCAGGTCCAGATCGCGAAGAATCAGCGAGCCCTTGGTGATGATGGTCACCGGATGGCGGTAACGCAGCAGCACTTCGAGAGTCTTGCGGGTGATTCTGTGTTCACGTTCGATCGGCTGATAAGGGTCGGTGTTGGAGCCCAGGTTGATCGGCGCGCATTGATAGCCGCGCTTGGACAGTTGTTCTTCCAGCACATCGGCGGCGTTGGTCTTGGCGATCAGTTTGGTTTCGAAATCCAGCCCCGGTGACAGGTCCCAATAGGCGTGGCTGGGCCGTGCGTAGCAATAGATGCAGCCATGCTCGCAGCCGCGATAGGGGTTGATCGAACGATCGAAGGGCAGGTCCGGCGAGTTGTTGCGGGTGATGATGGTTTTTGCCGTCTCAATGCGCACCTCGGTGCCTTGGGTGATCGGCGCTTCCTGATACCAGCCGTCATCCTCGGCCACCGAACGGCTTGGCGCGAAACGGTTGTGCGGGTTGGTAGCGGTGCCGCGGCCGCGGGGGGGCAATGGCGTATTCATGGGGAGGCCCTGATTGCTGTATGGGCATACAGTACCCCTGTGGCATAAAGTCGGATAGTGCCATTCGGCGCCTTTCAATTTTCGGGAGAGGCCACCCTCATTAACAGGTTATATAAAACCTGATAGTAATTTGATTATGTCGGCAACTAAGAGATACATATCCAGTGTGGCTTTAACATCAAAGGTGTCGGTATTATTTCAGCCGCTGTACACATCATATAAATGGATATTCATTAAGGGATTAAACAATGTCGTCTTTTAATCAACGTGGTATTTTTCTACAAAAACTTGGTCCAACTCCGGTCGATCCGGATGAGGTGTTGGTCTCCATGCAGTTTGCTCTGAAAGACTCAGGCTGGGACGATGTAAATGCGGTGCCAAAAGAAACGCTACTCGACTCCACTATCATCGTTGCAGCTTCGTACGATGGCGGTAAATCCTTCGATATACGCAATTCCAAAGATATCGATGGGGATGGTGATGTTGACGCCGATGACAAGGCCAAGTTATTGGCACTCGCCAAGGCATACGTCAGTATCGTCAGTCCTTGATACCTGGTACGGATAACTTTGCGCTGTTATTCATATAAGCCAATAAGTAAGCCCTGTGTGAATAAAATCTACACAGGGCTTTTTATTTTAATCTTGATTTGTTGTTTTGGATGCTTGTTTGTGCAGGGTGGCTGGTTATCGGGATAGTTCGATTCACGATTCTTTGACGGGCGTCTCACAGACCTTTGACCGCTCTGGGTCGAAGCTGGGTGCTATCCATCCACCCCTTCAATCACGGTCGCCTGAGCATGCCCCTACTGCGCTTTTTACCTGCGACGCTCTTTTTATCGTTGGCCACACTTTTCAACCTGACGCTGGCCTGCGCTGACGATACTTCTTTACCCCGTCCCGCAGACTGGGCTCAGCCGGTGGAGGTTCAGTACAACCTCTATCAGATGTCCCCGACCCTCTATCGCAGTTCATTGCCGGACAGCGGAGTAGTGCCGTTACTGGAAAGACTCAACGTCGCGACCGTCATCAATTTCCTGCCTGACCCGGACTCAACCTGGTTGCCCGCGACCGGAATCACCCAGATACAACTGCCCTACCGCACCAATCATGTGGATGACAGTGATGTGCTCAAAGTCCTTCGCACAATTCAGACCGCCGAGGCCAAAGGTCCTGTGCTTATGCACTGCAAACACGGTTCTGATCGCACCGGCCTGATGGCTGCGATGTACCGAGTGGTCGTGCAGGGTTGGAGCAAGGAGGAGGCCTTGAATGAAATGACCCAAGGCGGCTTTGGTGACAGCACGCATTTCAAGGACGGTGTGCGTTACATGATGCAGGCCGATGTCGACAAACTTCGTATGGCGCTGGCCAATGGTGATTGCAGCACGAGCCCATTCGCCAGTTGCTCGATGAAGAATTGGCTCAAGTCGGCCCACATTGAATAACCGTTACCTCAGCTACCTATGGCTGCCGGGAAAAGATCCTCGGCAAGCGGCCGCTCCAGAAACGTTTCTAGAGATGACAATAGAGAGCGCGAATCCCCAGGTGAAAAAACAGCTTCACGAAAAGCTTTACCTGTTCGAACGTTGAAAATCCAATCCCGCTCAAAACGTTTGAAGGCTTCGGTAGCGAGCGTATCTGACCAGGTGTAGGCGTAAACCGACGCACCGTAACCGGTCACCATATAATCGAAACTGTTTGCGAGTCGGCTGTAGGAGGACAGTTTCAGATGAGGGATTTCCTGCTGTACGTCTTCGAATACTTGTCGAACGCTACGACCATCACCTTGGGAGCGGTGCAATTGGAAATCAAACAAGCCAGCCATCAGCAAACGGGCTGTCTGCCAGCTGCTATGGGTTTGAATCGATATCAGTGCCTTATCGATTTGGTCTGCGGTCAAGCCTTCCCCCGTCTGATAGTGGGCCGCCAGCCACAGTAGAAACGTTCGTGAAAAGCACCAGCGTTCGAACAATTGTCCGGCAAACTCCGACGTGTCGCGACCCAGCTGGGAGATGCCTGAGAGGGTGTAATGCGGTGAACGAGTCAGAATATGGTGCAGGCAGTGACCAAATTCATGGAAAAGCACCCGCAGATCCAGATGAGTCAGCAAACAAGGCTGATCAGCCAAAACTTCAGTGAAGTTGGTATGAATAACGGCAATTGGCAGGGTCAATCGACCTTCGGCGTCCATTCGCCGGTTGCGTGGTGTTGCGGTCCACGGAAAGTCAGGGGCCTCCTTGCGATGGAACGGGTCAAGGTAAATGTACCCGATCACTTGCTCATGCTCGCTGACTTCAAACAGACGAACGTTGTCATGCCAGCGACTGAACGCTGTCTGCTCAACGATCCGGACCCCGAACATGCGCTCGCTGAACAGGCAGATTCGGCGCAGGATTCCATCCAGCGGGAAATAATCGCGCAGGCTTTCCAGGGGAGTATCGAGGGATTGCTGGCGCAGCTTTTCGGCGAGAAACTCATGATCCCAAGGCTGTACCTCAGCGATGCCCTGGCCCACCGCGAAAGCCTTGAGCGCTTGCGCATCCTCTTCGAAACTCGGTGTTTTCAGCGCCACTTGTCGACGCAGGAAATCGCTGACCTGTTCGGTTGATTCCGCCATCCGGTTCGCCAGGCTCAGTTGGGCAAAGTTCTCATACCCTAGCAGCAGGGCTTTGCGATGACGCTGAGCCAATAACAATTCCAATACCGGACCATTATCGAATTGCCCGGCGTGCGGGCCCTGATCGGAGGATCGAGTGCTGAAGGCAACGAAGTACTCTTCACGCAGGGGGCGATCTTCGGCATAGGCCATGACTTGGTTGTAGGTGTCCTGATCCAGGGTTATCAGCCAGCCCTCATGCCCTGCCTGCCGTGCATTGAGTGCCAGACGATCTTTGGTCGCCAGAGGTAGCCCCCTGAGTTGGGCGACGTCGTTGATGCGCTTGCTCCAGGCTGCGCTGGCATCTTCCAGGTGCGTTAAAAACAGGCGTTCGAGCGCGGCGATGTCACGATTCAGGCGAGTAAGTTGCTGCTGTTGATCAAGGGGCAGATCGATTCCCGAGTAACGGAACCTGCGCAGAATCTTTTTCAGCACCGCTTTGCGAGACTCATCGTAGTTCGCGGCGGCCGGACTTTGCGCAAGACGCTGATAAGCCTGGAACAGCGCCTGATTGCTCAACCTTTCGGTTTTGTACTGCGCGACTGCATCGTGACATGTACCGCTGGCGATTTCCCAGGCGTCGCCATCGTGTTTCACAATGGAGAGGGTTTCGATGATGCCCATGGCTTCGTCCAGGCGTGCATCGGTTTCATCGACCGCCAGCATCAGGTCGTCCCAGGTCGGAAGTGCCGATTGACTGGCAATGATGTCGGAAATGGCCTGACGGTTGTCGCTGATGATTTTTTCGATGGCCGGCACCAGATGCTCGGCGCGAACGGCCGAATAGGGCGGCAGGTCCCAGCGCTGCAGGAGTGGATTGATATCGGGCATGGCGTCTTCCTTGTATGGAGGCTGAATGTGGTCAGCCTAAAAAGGAAGCGCAGGACAAAGGTGGTAGATAGATACCACCTTCCACTCCATTGGAAGTGGAAGGTGGTGTTCAGTCAGTGCTGTTCGTCAGGCTTTTTCTTCAACTTCGGGTTCGGGAAAAACTGCACAGCCTGAACCTTGGCGTCCGGCACCTTGAGTGCCGAGGTATTGACCCGCGTGCCCAATTCCTTGGGCACCGACAGACCTTGTTCATTCAGCGTGTCGGAATAACCGCAGGCCACGCACTCGCGATGCGGAACTGAGTCTTCGCTCCACATCATCAACTTATCCGGCTCGCTGCAAGCCGGACAGACCGCCCCGGCGATAAAGCGTTTCTTGGTAATCACAGGTCCCTCACTCATGCTGCCGCATCCTCACTCAGGCCGCTATGGCGCAAGAGTGCGTCAATCGATGGCGCACGGCCACGGAAGTCGACGAACAGCACCATTGGCTCTTGGGAGCCGCCTCGCGCCAGGATTGCTTCACGGAATGCACGACCGGTCTCGGCATTGAGCACACCCTCTTCTTCGAATTTCGAGAAGGCATCGGCCGACAATACTTCAGCCCACTTATAGCTGTAGTAACCCGCCGCATAACCGCCGGCAAAGATGTGAGCGAAGCTGTTGGGGAAACGGTTGTAGGCCGGCGGACGCATGACCGAGACCTCGTCGCGCACGCCTTCGAGCACTTGCAGCACGCTACGACCGTCACCGTGGGTGGCATGCAATTCGAAGTCGAACAGCGAGAACTCCAGCTGGCGGACCATCATCAGGCCGGACTGGAAGTTCTTCGCCGCGAGCATTTTCTCCAGCAGATCCTGAGGTAGCGGTTCGCCGGTTTCGTAGTGACCGGAAATCAGTGCCAGACCTTCCGGCTCCCAGCACCAGTTTTCCATGAACTGGCTTGGCAGCTCGACCGCATCCCAAGCCACGCCATTGATGCCGGACACGCCGGCATGCTCGACGCGGGTCAGCAGGTGATGCAGGCCATGACCGAATTCGTGGAACAGGGTGGTCACTTCGTCGTGGGTCAGCAGGGCCGGCTTACCACTGTCGGCCGGGGTGAAGTTGCACACCAGATTCGCCACCGGACTTTGCAGCACGCCACTGATCGTACGGCGATGATCGCGGGCGCCGTCCATCCAGGCACCGCCGCGCTTGTTGGCGCGGGCATACAGGTCGAAGTAGAAGCGACCGACGTGCTGGCCGTTTTCCTTGATTTCGAACAGGCGGACGTCCGGATGCCAGGTATCGAAGCCTTTCAGCTCGGCGATCTCGATGCCGTACAGGCGCTGGACGATGCTGAACAGGCCACCCAAAACCTTGTCGATCGGGAAGTAAGCGCGAAGGGTTTCCTGGGCGACGCTATAACGCTGTTCGCGAAGTTTTTCACCGTAGAAACCGCTGTCCCAGCTTTGCAGGTCCGGGCAACCCTGTTCGGCGGCGTAGGCCTTGAGTTGCTCCAGATCCCGGACGGCGAACGGCTTGCTGCGCTTGGCCAGATCGCGCAGGAAGCTGAGTACCTGATCGCTGGACTCGGCCATTTTGGTCGCCAGGCTCAGCTCTGAGAAGCTGGTGAAGCCCAACAGTTTTGCCAGTTCCTGACGCAGGTCGAGGATTTCTTCCATGACCGGGCCGTTATCGTTCTGACCGGCATTCGGGCCCTGATCCGACGCACGGGTGCAATAGGCGGCGTAGACTTCTTCGCGCAGGGCGCGGTCTTGGGCATAGGTCATTACCGCGTAGTAACTCGGGAACTCCAGGGTGATCAGCCAGCCGTCCAGGTCTTTGGCTTGCGCGGCGGCGGCCATCTGCGCCTTGGCCGAATCGGTCAGGCCGGCGAGGGCCGCTTCGTCAGTGATGTGCTTGGTCCAGGCCTGGGTGGCGTCGAGCAACTGGTTGGAGAAGCGGCTGCCCAGCTCCGACAGTTTGCTCTGCACGTCGGCATAACGTTTTTGTTCGGCTTCAGGCAGGTCGATACCCGACAGACGGAAGTCACGCAGGGCGTGTTCCAGGATGGTTTTCTGCGCCACATCGAAACCGGCGGCCTCAGGGCTGTTGGTCAGCGCTTCATAGGCCTGAAACAGTTCACGGTTCTGGCCCAGTTCGGTGGCGTAGGCGCTCAAGGCTGGCAGGCAAGCCTCGTAGGCTTCGCGCAACTCGGCGCTGTTGCACACGGCATTGAGGTGGCTGACCGGGCTCCAGGCGGCGCCCAGACGATCGTTGAGTTCGTCCATCGCCAGCACCAAGCCGGCCCAGGTCGGTTGTTTGGCCTGGGTCTTGAGGATTTCGACAATGGCGGCGCGGTTGTCAGCCAGGATCTTTTCAATGGCCGGTTGCACGTGTTCGGCACGGATCGCCGAGAACGGCGGCAGGTCGTAGGACTGCAGAAGAGGGTTGTTCACGCTCACGGTTGGCACCTTGGCTGGAAAACATGCGGGAAGAAACATGCGCCCATCTTAATTACAATCGACGCTCACCGCAGCTATCGGCAACAGAGAGAAACCCTATCGTGACCCTTCGCAAGTATCAGAATTACACGCCGCTGCTGGGCAAAGGCGCTTTTGTCGACGGCTCGGCAGTGGTGATCGGCGACGTCGAAATCGGCGAAGACAGCTCCGTCTGGCCGCTGACGGTGATCCGCGGCGACATGCATCGCATCCGGATCGGTGCGCGCACCAGCGTGCAGGACGGCTGCGTGTTGCACATCACCCATGCAGGGCCATTCAACCCCGATGGCTTTCCGTTACTGATCGGCGACGATGTGACCATCGCGCATAAAGTCATGCTTCATGGTTGCGCCGTGGGCAACCGGATTCTGATCGGCATGGGCAGCATCGTCATGGACGGTGCGGTGGTCGAGGACGATGTGATCATCGGTGCTGGCAGCCTGGTGCCACCGGGCAAGCGCCTGGAAAGCGGTTTCCTTTATGTCGGGAGCCCGGTGAAACAGATCCGGCCGCTGACGGACAAGGAAAAAGCCTTTTTCACCTACAGCGCGGCGAATTACGTGAAGCTCAAGGATCTGCATCTGGCCGAAGGCTACGACCAGCTCTAAGCCTTCTTTGAATACGGTAAGCGTCTCGCTATTGCCCAGGAATTTTCATGCATTACCAAACCGTACTGTTCGACCTTGATGGCACGCTGACTGACCCGCGCGAAGGCATCACCCGTTCCATCCAGTTCGCCCTGAGTAAACTGGGGATCGATGAACCGGACCTGACCAGGCTCGAGCACTTCATCGGCCCGCCGTTGTTGCAGGCTTTCATGCAGTTCTATGACTTCGACGAGCCCAAGGCCTGGGAAGCGGTGAACTTCTATCGCGAGCGCTTCAAGGTCACCGGTCTGTATGAAAACCGCGTGTTCGACGGCGTCATGCCGCTGCTGGAAACCCTTGGTGGGCAAGGGCGACAGCTGTACATCGCGACTTCCAAGCCGTGGGTTTTCGCCCGGGAAATCGCCCGTCACTTTGACTTCGCCAAGCATTTCAAAGTGATTTACGGCAGCGAGCTGGATGGCACGCGGACCAACAAGGTCGAGCTGATTGCGCACTTGATGAGCGAAGAAGGCCTGGACCCGGCCAATACCCTGATGATTGGCGACCGTAAACACGATCTGATCGGCGCTCGCAGCAATGGACTGGACGCCGCGGCGGTGGGTTATGGGTTTGGCAGCCGGGAAGAGTTGAGCGCCGAAGCTCCGGCGTATCATTTCGAGACGCTGGATGAGTTGCATCAGGCATTTTTGCAGCGCTGATCAAAACCCTTCGCGGGCAAGCCCGCTCCCACAGGGATTTGTGTCTGGCCAAAGGACATTGGCTTACACCGACCTAATGTGGGAGCGAGCTTGCCCGCGAAGAGGCCCGTTCAGCCACCGGGGCTCTTTGATCCCGCCAACACCTTCAACGCCGCCTTACGCTCCCCAACCGGCAATGCGCCCAGCCTCTCCACCGCCGCATAAAACCTTACCCAATCCCCATCGACCTGTTTGAACAACGCTGCAAATGCCGGCACCCACTGGTCATACAAACCAAACGGCAACAGTCGAGCATTGTTCATCGGGGTGTTGATCCAGGCATCGTAGCGTTTGTTCCCAGCCCATTGGCTGTCGCGCAACGTCCGGTATTCACGGCGCAATTGTTCGAACTCCGCCGCTTTCCGCTCGCGCATTTGCTCGGCAGCCAGCGGCAGGGCGTAAAGCTGTTCCAGTCTCTTGCGGGTGTCCAGAACCAATTGGATGAACTGGTCGCGTTGCTGCACCAACGCTCCGTTATCCGGTGGCATGCCGCGGAATGTGCGCCATTGGCGAGTGCCTTCCTGCTCGACGAAGGTGGCAAAGGATTCGTTGAACTCAGTGTCGTCTTTCACATAAAAACGTTGATGGGCGAGTTCGTGGAAAATCAGCGTAGCCAACCGTTCGTCGCCCCAACCCATCATCGAGCTCATGATCGGATCGTTGAACCAACCGAGCGTCGAATAGGCCTCGACGCCGCCAATCGATACGTCCATACCTTGCAATCGTTGCAACGCAGCCTCACCGCGGGCAGCGCTCTGGCTGTAATACCCGCGATAGGCGACGCAGCCAGCGATGGGGAAGCAATGGTTCTGCGGCTTCAGCGAAAACTCCGGGGTGGCAAAGACGTTCCAGACTACAAATGGCCGGCCGATGTCGGCGTACAGGCGGTAGCTCTGGTTGTCCGGCAGGTGCAGGCGTTGGCTGGCGAATGTACGGGCCTTTTGTGATTGGGCCAGATGCGCGCGCAATTGCTGATCGCGGCCGGGATCGGCAATCACACTGGAAACCGGCTCCCGTGCCCGCAGCAAGTGCAGCTGACCACTGGCCAATTGGCCGTAATAGCTGATGCTGGTGCAGCCGTTAAATAACAAAAGAAACATCCCCGGAAACAAAATGCGTAAAACGCGATCAAGTAACCCAAGGCTTGGACGCGGCCTGATCAAAATGAATCATCCCTGGAAAGTCTGCCCGCAAGACTATCCCGCCTATTGGAGCTCCGCTATGCGCAAGTTGATGCTGACGGGAGGCCTGCTGATGCTGGCCGGTTGTGCTGGACTGCCCACCCCTGATCCTTCACAGGCATGGATCGATCTGGATACACGGCAGGAAGACACCG
Source organism: Pseudomonas sp. FP603 (assembly GCF_030687415.1). Taxonomy (NCBI): domain Bacteria; kingdom Pseudomonadati; phylum Pseudomonadota; class Gammaproteobacteria; order Pseudomonadales; family Pseudomonadaceae; genus Pseudomonas; species Pseudomonas sp. FP603. The sequence goes on along the minus strand of NZ_CP117431.1, from coordinate 6,763,595 downwards.
CGCTGCAAGCGGTGGAAGTCGATGACAAGGCTTCCATTGACAAGCGCTACTTCGAAGTGCAGCCCGGCAGCCATGAGCTGACGGTTCGCTACTTGTTCGCAGTCCAGCCGACCAACATTGGCCCCAACGCCGAGCCGCTGTGGCGCGACTGCCAGTTGAATGTGAAATTCAAGGACTTCAACGCCGGTCAGCGGTATCAGCTGCAAGCAGGGAATATCGGCTTTCGGCCGTGGGCGAAGCTCTACGATCAACAGCGAAAAGTGATAGGCCAGGGCACACCGGCAGGCTGCCAACGTACCTGATCGACGCTATGCTGAATTATCAGTCCTTGAGAAATTCATCATGCGCAGGTTGTTGCTGTTGCTTGCTGCAGGCGCCTTTGTCGGTTGCACGAGTCCGTTGCCGGCGGTCGATCCGCAGATGGCCTGGGTCGACTTCGCTACGCCGAGCCCCGGCGGGAAACTGCTGATGGCCGAACGGCTGGACAACCAGCGGCTGAGCGACGGGCGTTACTTCCAGGTCACCCCGGGAAGCCATGAGCTGAGAGTACGTTTCGATTTTGAAGTGTTTGGTGGCGGCTCGGGCTTGATGAATGCTCCGCTGGAGCGGCTGTGCTACCTGACCATCAACTACGACCACTTCGAGGCCGGCCAGCGTTACCTGCTGGAAGCGCGCTCTATAGCGTTCACCCCCAGCGCCCGGCTCTATAACGCCAAGCGGGAGATTGTGGCTGAAGATCGACTGACCAACTGCGTCATGTGAGTCGAATCAACGGTCATTTTTTTGGTAGATGATTTTTTTGGTGCCGTTTTCGCACGTGCCGACCACCATGTTCTGATCGTGCACTTCGTCATTGGTGACAATTTCCAGGGTGTATGACGAGACGTTGTTGGCCTGGATCTTGGCTTCGATCTCGGCCTTGAGTTCTTCACAGGATTTCGGTGCCGCGAGGGCCGATGTGGCCAGCGTGCAACAGATAACCGCCAAGGCAAAACGTTTCATGGTTGAAGCTCCCTTGAGGCAGCGCGCATGGTGATGCGCTGAAGCTGCTGTCATTTATTCGACCACAGTTTTGTCAGTCAGGTTATGTTTGAGGGCAAAAAAAAGACCGCAACCTGCGCAAGGGAGCCCGCGAAGGCTGCGATTTTTTGCCCGCTAGCGTATCAACCCGTTATCAGCTGACCAACGTCGCATCCAGGCTGATTTTCGCATTCAGCACTTTGGACACCGGGCAGCCTTCTTTGGCTTTGTTGCTCAGTTCCTCAAATTGCGCCTGGGTCGCCCCGGGGATTTTCGCCTTGAGAATCAGTTTTACCGCTGTGATCGCAAAGCCACCGTCTACCTGGTCCAGGGTAACTTCGGCATTGGTGTCGATACTGTCGGCCTTAAGGTTGGCCTCGCCGAGAATCATTGAAAACGCCATGGAAAAACAGCCCGCGTGAGCCGCGCCGATCAGCTCTTCCGGATTGGTGCCTTTACCGCCTTCGAAACGGGCCTTGAAGCCGTAGGGCGCGTCTCTGAGAACGCCGGTTTCCGTGGAAATCGAGCCGATACCGGTTTTCAGATCACCTTCCCAATGAGCCGATGCTTTCTTCGTGATAGCCATGTCTGCCTCCTCAAGATCCGGCGCGAAACGTCGCGCCTTCGTGGTTTTCGGTTACCAGGGTTCTGAGGATAGACCGTCCGGCAAAGTTCACCTCATCTGATCAGTCCTCTTATCGCGTAGGAATTTTGTCTCTCCTATTGAAACTCGGGTATATGCCCTCATTGCATAGAACACGCTTATAGACTCGGCAGGTTTTCGTTCGTGAAAAAACCTGCTTACCGATTGGAGAAGCAGGTTTATGAAACGACTATCCGATATCAAGTTCTCGACCCTCGATCTGGTGCCCGTGCGGGAGAACGGCAGTGCAGCCCAGTCCCTGCACAATTCCCTGGACCTGGCGCAGCACGTCGAAAAATTCGGCTATAACCGCTTTTGGGTCGCCGAACATCACAACATGGACGGAATTGCCAGTTCGGCGACCTCGGTCCTGCTGGGCTACTTGGCCGGTGGCACTTCGACCATTCGTGTCGGTTCGGGTGGCGTGATGCTGCCCAACCACGCGCCGCTGGTGATCGCCGAGCAGTTTGGTACCCTTGAAAGCCTGTATCCGGGACGGATCGACCTGGGCCTGGGGCGCGCCCCTGGCTCCGATCAGATGACCGCCCGCGCCTTGCGTCGTGAGCGTTCTGGCAGCGCCGACGACTTCCCGAAAGACGTGACAGAACTGATGCGCTACCTCGGCCCGCGCACGCCGGACCAGCGGATCATTGCCATGCCGGGTACCGGCACCAACGTTCCGATCTGGTTGTTGGGTTCAAGCTTGTTCAGTGCTCAGCTGGCCGGTGAGCGCGGTTTGCCCTACGCCTTCGCTTCACATTTCGCCCCGCGCTTCATGCATGAGGCGATTCGCGTTTACCGCAACCACTTCAAGCCTTCAGCGGTTTTGGATAAGCCTTACGTGATGCTCGGCGTGCCACTGGTGGCCGCGGACACTGACGAGCAGGCTGATTACCTGGCCACTTCGGTCTACCAGCGCATTCTCGCGTTGATGCGTGGCCAGAGCCTGGTGCAACGCCCGCCAGTGAAGACCATGGACGGCCTGTGGCTGCCCCATGAGAAAGAAGCGGTCGGTGATTTCCTTGGCCTTGCCATGGTCGGCAGCCCGCAGAAAATCCGCGCCAAGCTCGAAGTGCTGATCGAGCAGACCCAGGCGGATGAGCTGATTTTCACCTGTGACCTGTACGAACATGCCGATCGCTTGCACTCCTATGAACTGCTGGCGCAAGTCATGAAGGGCTGATGCTTGCACAGTACCCACAAAAAAGCCGACGCCATTGCGTCGGCTTTTTCATTTTCGAGAGCGGTCAGCCCTGTTTGTAGACGATTTGCTTGGAGCCCTTTTCACAGGTGCCGACGACTTTTCCGTCAGCGGCAGTCCCCTTATCCACGATCTCCAGTGTGTAATTGGCGATGCCCTTGGCATCCAGTTTCGCTGAGATTTCAGCTTTCAACTCGTCGCACGACTTGCCTTGGGCAAAGGTTGTTCCCGCAAGGCTCAACAAACCTGCCGCCAGAATAAACTTCTTCATGGGTTGCACTCCTTGGTCGGATCAATAGGGGGAGGGCATCCAGCCGTCGACCGGATGCGCTCACCATGTAGCGCTTTGCCGTTTCCTATGGCATTCGGCCGGCGCGCAAGTTCAGAAGACTGGCTCAAACTCAGCTGCTGGCAATTCGGAACCCGACTTTGAGCGTCACCTGAAAGTGTGCCGCCTTACCGTCCTTGATGTGCCCAACGGGTTTCGGTCACTTCAAACCATTCCATGTACTTGAGGCTTTTGTTGGCTTCGGCCAGGGCGTTGTTGATGGCGTCTTCAATGCTGCTGGTGGACGAGCCGACCAGTTCGACTTTCTTGTAAGTGTGATGGTCAGTCATGGCGTTCTCCTTGAGGTGTGAAATACAGCCTAGCAGTGATTTTTCTTATTTTCTTCTGTCGACCCATCCGGGGGGAAGTTCAGATTTACTGCACTTTCTCGAACCCTTGAAGTCCCAAGAAACACACGCCCCTCATCAACAATGCAGGAGAGCCACCATGGCCAATACTTCGTTACGCAAAGCCTCATTGCAAAGCATGGAAGCCGAGATCGAGAGTCTGCTGAAATCGTTGGAAAGCCTGAAGGACGACGCCTCGGACGAGTCGCGCAAAACCCTTAAAACACTGAAAAGCAACGCCGAGAATGCGCTGAAACATTCACGCCACCTGCTCGCCGATGCCTATGAAGAGGTCAAGGTCAAGACCCGTGAAACCGGGATCGCGACACGTGACTACGCCCAGGAACACCCTTGGACTACCGCCGGCGTCGCCGTTGGTGCGCTGGGTCTTCTGGCAGCCTACCTGCTGTGCAAACGCGGTAATTAAGGTGCCTGGCGCAGTTCGTTTTTGAGCCATTGCGCCAATTGCCGAGCGCGCCCGTCCGCGGCGCGCTTGGGTAGCCATAACGCCAGTTGCGCCGGGGTTTCACAGAAACCCCATGGCGCAACCAGGCGACCGGCCTTCAAGTCCTCGGCCACCAGCGGCTCAGGCGCGATGGCCACACCTAGTCCGGCCACTGCCGCCTCCAGCAAATAATACAAATGCTCGAACCCCTGACCGTACTTCAGCGCCTTGGCGTCGAGGCCGCTTTGCTGTGCCCAACTCGGCCAGGCTTGCGGACGTGAGGTGGTGTGCAGCAAGGGTTCGGTCAGCAGTGCGTTTGCCGGTGCGTTCTGCAGCCTTTCGTAGCCGAGGAATCGTGGGCTCATGACCGGGCCGATGCGCTCGCTGGCCAGTTCATAAACTTGCATGTCCGCCGGCCATGGCGGCTCGGCAAACACCAGCAAGGCATCCAGGCCGGGCCGCCGAGGGTCGAGATCGCCTTCGCCAGCCGACAGGTGCAAGCGCAGATCCGGCAGGTCCGCATTGAGTCGCCCCAAACGCGGAATGAACCAGCGCGCCAGCAGGCTACCCGAGCAGCCGAGCACGAACGGCGCATCGGCGGTGCTTTGGGTCAATTCGGCGCAAACGCTGCGCAATCGCTCGAAGGCTTCACCGCTGACATCGCGCAATCGGACACCGGCATCTGTGAGTTTCAGGCCGCGTCCATCCTTGATGAACAGACTCACGCCGAGGTGTTCTTCCAGCACCTTGAGTTGCCGGCTGACTGCACCATGAGTGACGTGTAGCTGTTCGGCGGCCTGGCTGACGCTGTTCAGGCGGGCAGTGGCTTCGAAGGCGCGAAGGGCGTTTAGCGGAGGAAGGTCGTGGCTCATGGGAACTGTGAGTTTTCCTGACAGGTTGTGGCGATCTTATCGGTTTTCAGTGCGCAACGTCAGGGGTAGAGTGAACCCCATCGTCACCTCTCGAATACAACTGGAGCGACCCATGACCCAGACTAATCTGCGCAACGGCCCCGACGCCAACGGCCTGTTTGGCGCGTTCGGCGGCCGCTACGTCGCCGAAACCCTGATGCCGTTGATCCTCGATCTGGCCCGCGAATACGAAGCGGCCAAGGAAGATCCGGCGTTCAAAGAAGAATTGGCCTACTTCCAGCGTGATTACGTCGGACGTCCAAGCCCACTGTATTTCGCCGAGCGTCTGACTGAGTTCTGTGGCGGCGCGAAGATTTACCTCAAGCGCGAAGAGCTGAACCACACCGGCGCGCACAAGATCAACAACTGCATCGGCCAGATCCTGCTGGCGCGGCGCATGGGCAAGAAACGCATCATCGCCGAGACCGGTGCCGGCATGCACGGTGTGGCGACCGCCACCGTGGCTGCGCGTTTCGGCCTCGACTGCGTGATCTACATGGGCACCACCGACATCGAACGTCAGCAAGCCAACGTGTTTCGCATGAAGCTGCTGGGCGCCGAAGTGATCCCGGTGGTTGCCGGTACCGGCACCCTCAAAGATGCGATGAACGAAGCCCTGCGTGACTGGGTGACCAACGTCGACAGCACCTTCTACCTGATCGGCACCGTGGCCGGCCCACACCCGTATCCCGCCATGGTTCGCGACTTCCAGGCTGTGATCGGCAAGGAAACCCGCGAGCAGTTGCAAGCCCAGGAAGGCCGTCTGCCGGACAGCCTGGTGGCGTGCATCGGCGGTGGTTCCAATGCCATGGGCCTGTTTCACCCGTTCCTCGATGACAAGAGTGTCGAGATCATCGGCGTCGAAGCGGCCGGTTATGGCATCGAAACCGGCAAGCATGCGGCCAGCCTGAACGGCGGCGTACCGGGCGTTCTGCACGGCAACCGTACTTTCCTGCTGCAGGACGACGACGGCCAGATCATCGACGCGCATTCGATTTCCGCCGGCCTCGATTATCCGGGCATCGGCCCGGAACATGCCTGGTTGCATGACATCGGCCGCGTCCAGTACACCTCGGTGACTGACGATGAAGCCCTCGACGCGTTCCACAAATGCTGTCGCCTGGAAGGGATTATTCCTGCACTGGAAAGCGCCCATGCCCTGGCCGAAGTGTTCAAACGTGCACCGACACTGCCGAAAGATCATTTGATGGTGGTCAACCTGTCCGGCCGTGGCGACAAAGACATGCAGACCGTGATGCACCACATGGAACAATCGACGCAGGAGAAACACTGATGAGCCGCCTGCAAACGCGTTTTGCCGAACTCAAGGAACAGAACCGCGCCGCCCTGGTAACCTTCGTGACCGCTGGCGACCCGAGCTACGACACGGCGCTGGCGATCCTCAAGGGCTTGCCGGGAGCGGGTGCCGACGTGATCGAGTTGGGCATGCCTTTCACCGATCCAATGGCCGATGGCCCGGCGATTCAACTGGCCAACATTCGTGCCTTGGGCGCCAAACAGAACCTGGCGAAAACCCTGCAAATGGTTCGCGAGTTCCGCGAAGGCAATAACGAGACTCCGCTGGTGCTGATGGGTTACTTCAACCCGATTCACATGTACGGCGTGCCACGTTTCATCGCTGAAGCCAAAGAGGCCGGTGTCGATGGCTTGATCGTGGTCGACATGCCGCCCGAGCATAATGCCGAGCTGTGCGACCCGGCACAGGCGGCGGGCCTGGACTTCATCCGTCTGACCACTCCGACGACTGACGACGTGCGCTTGCCGACTGTATTGAACGGCAGTTCCGGCTTTGTTTACTACGTGTCGGTGGCGGGTGTGACCGGTGCGGGCGCGGCGACTCTGGAACATGTCGAAGAAGCCGTCACCCGCCTGCGTCGCCATACCGATCTGCCGATCAGTATCGGTTTTGGTATTCGTACACCGGAGCAAGCGGCGTCCATCGCGCGTCTGGCCGACGGTGTGGTGGTGGGGTCGGCGCTGATCGATCATATCGCCAATGCCTCAACCCCGGATCAGGCTGTGGAGGGTGTACTCAGCCTGTGCGCAGCCTTGTCTGACGGCGTACGTAAAGCGCGGGTCAGCTGAAGGCAAAGTTCCTGATACAGAGAATTTAGGGCCTCGCGGCACAGGCTAAACAGCAAGACCGAGGGCTTCAGGACTACGTTCTGAAGCCCTTTTGCTTTCAGGGCAATTCCAACCCACCTGCAGCCTTGTGCAGCTTGCGCAAATGTTCGCCAACCTGCTTCAGGTTGGCTTCGTTGGCGGCCATCTCGGCGGCTCGACTCGGTTCGAGCAACGCTCTCACTTCCTTGTCGAGATCCCCGGTCAACACTTGCAGCTGCTTCTGGCGCAGGCTGCTTTCCGACTCCAGGCGCGTCCACTCGTTTGGTTGCGGCAAACCATAACCACCGGTCCCGAGCAGTTCGGCCGGGCGGCTGAGGAAGCCGCTGTTGGCGAGAATCTCCTGCAAGGTCGCATTGGCTTTATCCATGCCGCCATTCTTCAATTCCCGAGCGCCCAGATAACGTTGCTTCACTTCGTCCTGGGCCAGCACCATCTGCTGACGGAAACTGGCCTGCTCCAGCAGCAGTAACGCCGCGCTGGTGCGCAAATCAGCCTGGTCAATCCATTTGCGGCGCTCATCAGCTTTCAAGGACAGCCAGTCCTCGACCTTGTCCTGCTTGATCGGCAAATGCTTTTTCAGCACTTCGAACATCGCTTGATAACGCTCGCGGAAGGAGTCGAAGCGATAGCCCAGACGTAATGCTTCGCGTGGATTGTCCAGCACGCTGGTGTCCGCCAATCCGCGGCCCTTGAGCACTTCCAGCAAACCGTTGGGCATGATGCTGTCGAGGCCGACCAGTTGCGCATTGTTGGTGCTGCTGCGCAGTAATTTCAGGCCTTCTACTGCGCAGTTATTGGACAGGAAAAAATAGTTGCCGTCGTAACTCCAGTGCATCTCCGCGGCGTGTTCCACCACGTCTTCGATCTCGCTCTGCGACAGGTTCAGCGGCACCGAGGCCAGACTGCGCAGTTCGGTCTTGGTGTACTCGTCGATCACTTGGGCCAGCGGCAAGACAAACAGGCGTGACGGGTATTTACCCACCAGCCCATCCCAGCTCGACAGCTGTAGGTCACCGACGAAGGCGCGGTAGGACAACACCAGATGTTGATCCAGATCCAGTCGGCAATCCGGCCCGCGCGGCCGACCCGGTGCACAGATCACCAGTCGCAGCATGCTGTGGCCCCAGCGGCTGACCCAGTTCTGGTTGGCTTCTGCCAGTAGATAGTCAACAGCGTAAACCCGCTCCGGATCGACCTGGCCCAGGGGCTGCTTGGCGAAGTCGTTACCCGCATTGAGGAAGGCGAATGATTGGGCGCATGTGTCTTTGGCGGCGGGCGCCCAGCCGAAATGTTCTTTGTAGTAGCGATACAGCGCAGGACGACGGCAGGCATAGCTTGGGTCGAGGAGGAAGTACTCCATGTTGACCGCGACGAACTCCTTCGGGCTGCTCGTCTCGTAGATGTCCGGGCTGCGGGCAATCTGCCGGTTGTGCTGTTCGCGTTCGCCGCGCCGACCGACGTATTGCGGCCAGCCGGCCAAATCCAGCAAACGAGGGTCATCGCTGAGGGTCCAGCGTCGCTCCGTCTGCCCACGGCATTGGTCCGGGATGCCGATCAGCCCGGAGCTGCTGTGACGTTGCGTGCAACGCTGGATCAGCGTGCGCTCGGCGGCTGGCCACAGGCGCGCACGGTCATAAATGTGGGTGAGTTCGTGCAACACCGTGGCGAGCATCTCCCGGCGCACGGTACCGTGGGGACGATACGTTTTTTGGGTCGCGGCGCTGCCGTTGGTGAGGCTGGTGAGCAGATTGCGATTCAGATCCAGCTCGGACACAAGCGACGCCTGGCCGTAAGCGTCGCTTGGCATATCATCGGTCCAGCCGACATCAATGCGCCGGTCCAGTTGCTCGATGAAGCGCGGCGGTAATGCCTGCATGGCTTCATCGAGCAGCGCCTGACTGGCCTGCTGTTGCGCGGGGCTCAGACCGTCGGTCTTGAGTCGTAGTTGCAGGCCGGCCTGAGCTGTATTGCCGAGCAGCAACACAATCCCGGCCAGCAGCCAGGCGCCTAATGACTTCACAGTGCGAGGATGGCTTCGGCGAGAACCTGATCACTGGCGTCTCGGGCTTCCGGTACGCGGGTGCGCAAGGTGTCGAAGGCCGCTTCCAGGTGCGCACCACGGATTTCACCGTTGCTGGCGACGAAACTGGCTGCATCGTCGTGGGCTTCACGGACAATCTTCGAATCGCGGATGGACGTGGTGGTATCGGATGTGAAATCAAGCGTGCGCTCGGAGGCACGAATGATGATGTTACTGGTGGCTACCAGGGTGTGCGCCTGGGCCACGTCGGCCAACAACAGCAGGCCAAGGGTGGCAGCAATCAGCGGGCTACGCATGGAACGACTCCGGAGGAACTAAGGGATAACTATTGGACGAGAATTGCTTGCGCCAGTTCAAGGTCGCTGGCATGAAGTTTTGGCTGGGTCCGACGCAGGTAAATCAAGGCGGCCTCCAGTTGCGACCCGCGCAGTCGGCCGTCACTGGCAATGAACGCGGCAGCGTCATCCCGGGCGGCGATCAGCAGTTTATGGTCGAAGGGCACGGAGGTTACCATGCTGGAGGCATAACCACTGGCCACGGTGCCTTGCGTAGAGAGGTTGAAAGCGTCGAAGGCATAGGCCGAACCCGACCAGCAAGCCGCAAGAAAAACCGCAGTGATCGACAGACTGGAAAGAAAGCGCATGAGGCTCGATAGCTGAAAGCGAATCCCAAGGCTAGCGCAATGCCCGGGCTAGAGCCAGCGCCGAAACATTGGGACACCTGTGGGAGCGGGCTTGCTCGCGAAAGCGGTGTGTCAGGCGACATCAATGTTGGATGTGCTGACGCCTTCGCGAGCAAGCCCGCCCCACATGGATTGCGCTTATTAGGGCGTGGTCCCGGTCAGAGCTGTCGCTTAGATCGTCAGGATGGCCTGGGCCAGCTGTGCGTCGGTCGCGTTCAGTTGTGGAGTCTGTTGGCGGATATGATCGAGCGCGCTTTCCAGTCTCACACCACGAATGGCGCCTTCACTGGCGACGAAGCTGGCGGCATCGTCACGAGCAGCACGGACGATTTTGTCGTCGCGAAAGGAAGACGAGATATCCGACGTTGCGTCGGAAGAAGCCTTCAGTCCACCAACGATGGAATCGGTGGTCACGATAAAGCTGGTGGCATGGGAATTGGCAGCAACGGCAAGCAGGGCAGCAGCGCTGAGCAGACGTAGACGGGACATGGGGTAGCTCCTTTGGATAGACCGATTGAGAGGTGGCTCAGGATCAGATGCCTGTCGTAAAGCGTTCGCCACGTTCTATCTGGATATTAGGCCTGTGCACCTCAGTTAGAATAGCCCCCGTCTGTTAAGGGGGAAAAGCTAGCGCCAGAACGGTTTGTCCACTTCGTTCAGGCGGTCGGCATGGCTGATGCCCAGATCCGAGAGCTGTTGATCATTGAGTTGGCCCAATAACCGTCGGGTGCGAGCCCTTTCCAGGCTGTCGGTAAACGCTCTCAGTAACCCTCGCAGCTTGACCAAGCGGGGCTTCGCTTGCGGTGTGACGATGGAAACATTTTGTAAGTTATTCATCGGCGCGGTCCTTTTGCCAAGTGGTCGGGATTCAATGGTGACTCCGTTTATGCCTACGGCACAGACACACTCCGATGAAATTGTACTGGTTCAATTTGTATAATTTATAAACTGTACCTGTTGGCGGATATCTCTTCTGTACGGCCCAATGTGCAAGCTCCCAAACGACAAAACCCGTCGTGGTTTCCCACGACGGGTTTTGTTTGTTCAATTCGGGTTGCTGGCGGTGGATCCGGAGGATCAGAGCCAGCGACGCTAACTTAGCGCCAGAACGGCTTGCTCAGCTCTTCGTAGCGTTGTGCTTCGCTAATCCCGGCGTCAGCCAGCAGACGCGAATCCAGACGAGCCAGTTGATGGCGGCTGGAGATGCGGCGCTGCCACAGCATCAGGTTGGCGATAACGCGCAGAGGCATGGAAGCCTGGGTTTTTGCAGCAGTATCTTCGAAGAACAGTTCGGAACTGAGTGTACGTTCCATGGTTGACATCCTTCCGCTTATGGCGGGATTAGGTAGTGGTTTAACTGATGCCAATGATCCTCTCGTTTGGCCAGTCTCTGTAGATACAGTTCACCTGTATTGTGAGAGACCAGTTAACTGTTAAAAGGCAGTGTACTGGTCGAAATTGAGGCAACTGTACCTGTCAGCACTAATTTAGTGCGCTTTTCGCCATTTTCACGCAAAAGGTAGGCAAATGCTGTAGGAAAAGACCGGTACAGCAGTACAGTTTTTTTCGTAATGGAGTGTTGTCACCGCGAGCTGACGAAACTGTGTTTGCGTCAGCTGCAATCTGTATCAATTACACCGCCAGCATGCGCCCGGTTTCTTCCAGGTTCATGTGCCAACTCAGGGCATCACGCAGGATGTGCGGGGTATGCCCGCCGACTGCGCAAGCGGCAGTGAAGTAGTCATTCAAGGCTGGGCGATAGTCCGGGTGAACGCAGTTGTCGATGATGACGCGGGCGCGCTCACGCGGTGCCAAGCCACGCAGGTCGGCCAGGCCTATCTCGGTCACGAGAATGTCGACGTCATGTTCTGTGTGGTCGACGTGGCTGGCCATGGGGACCACGCTGGAAATTGCGCCGCCCTTGGCGATCGACTTGGTGACAAAGATCGCCAGGTGCGCATTGCGCGCGAAATCGCCGGAGCCGCCGATGCCATTCATCATGCGCGTGCCGCAGACGTGGGTGGAGTTGACGTTGCCGTACAGGTCGAACTCCAGCGCAGTGTTGATGCCAATGATGCCCAGGCGCCGCACCACTTCGGGATGGTTCGAGATTTCCTGGGGGCGCAACACCAGCTTGTCCTTATAGCGCTCCAGATTCCCGAATACATCGGCATTGCGCCGGCTCGACAGGGTGATCGAACTGCCGGAAGCAAAGCTCAGCTTGCCAGCGTCGATCAGATCGAAAGTCGAATCCTGCAACACTTCGGAGTACATGGTCAGGTCTTCGAACGGTGAGTCGATCAAGCCGCACATCACCGAATTGGCGATGGTGCCGATACCGGCTTGCAGCGGGCCGAGCTTGTTAGTCATGCGACCGGCAGCCACTTCCTGTTTGAAGAAATCGATCAGATGGTCAGCGATGGCCTGTGTGTCACTGTCCGGCGGCAAGACAGTGGACGGCGAGTCGGATTGATTAGTGATCACGATCGCGACGATTTTTTCCGGCGGTATCGGGATGGCAGTGCTGCCGATACGGTCATCGACCTTCACCAGTGGAATAGGTGTGCGGGTCGGCCGGTAGGTAGGGATATAGATGTCGTGCAAGCCTTCGAGATTCGGGTTGTGCGCCAGATTGATCTCGACGATCACGTGTTTGGCGAAAATCGCAAAGCTGGCGGAGTTGCCTACCGAGGTGGTCGGCACGATATGGCCCTGCTCGGTGATTGCCACGGCTTCGATCACCGCGATGTCCGGTAGCTTGAGTTGTTGGTTACGCAGTAGCTCTACGGTTTCCGACAGGTGCTGGTCGATGAACATGACTTCGCCGGCATTGATCGCCTTGCGCAGGGTGCTGTCGACCTGGAACGGCATGCGTCGCGACAGTACGCCGGCTTCAGTCAGTTGCTTGTCGAGGTCGTTGCCCAGGCTAGCACCGGTCATCAGGGTGATTTTCAGCGGTGTGACCTTGGCGCGCTCGGCCAGGGCATGAGGCACAGCCTTGGCTTCGCCGGCTCGGGTAAAGCCGCTCATGCCGACGGTCATGCCGTCCTGAATCAGAGCGGCAGCGTCGGCGGCGCTCATTACCTTGTCCAACAATGAAGGCAAGCGAATACGGTCACGGTACATGATTGTTATCTCGGGCAACGGAAGCAAGGTGCGCAGTCTAGTGAATTTGATGAGCCTGCGTCCCGCTACCAAGGTCGCATTCGAGGTGTCTATTCTGGGCCTTTCGGACAAAACACCGTTACAGGATCGGTAACAGCCACAAACAAAAACGCCCCGACGAGTCGGGGCGTCCAGGTTACCGAAGGTTTTTACTCGACGGCTTTAACCATGTCTTCGATGACTTTCTTGGCATCGCCGAAAACCATCATGGTCTTGTCCAGGTAGAACAGCTCGTTGTCCAGGCCGGCATAGCCGCTGGCCATCGAGCGCTTGTTGACGATGATGGTCTTGGCCTTGAACGCTTCGAGAATCGGCATGCCGGCAATCGGCGATTTCGGGTCGTTCTTGGCCGCCGGGTTCACCACGTCGTTGGCGCCGAGCACCAGCACCACGTCGGCCTGGCCGAACTCGGAGTTGATGTCTTCCATCTCGAACACCTGGTCGTAAGGCACTTCGGCCTCGGCCAACAATACGTTCATGTGGCCAGGCATCCGGCCGGCAACCGGGTGAATCGCATACTTCACGGTCACTCCGCGATGGCTCAGTTTCTCGGTCAGTTCTTTCAAGGCGTGCTGCGCGCGAGCCACTGCCAGGCCATAGCCCGGAACGATGATCACAGTGTCGGCGTTGGTCAGCAGGAAGGTGGCGTCGTCAGCCGAACCGGATTTCACCGGGCGGGCTTCTTTCGAGCCTGCCGGGCCAGCGGCATCTGCTGTGTTGCCGAAACCGCCGAGCAGTACGTTGAAGAACGAACGGTTCATTGCCTTGCACATGATGTACGAGAGGATGGCACCGGACGAGCCGACCAGCGAGCCGGCAATGATCAGCATCGAGTTGTTCAGCGAGAAGCCGATACCCGCTGCTGCCCAGCCGGAGTAACTGTTGAGCATCGACACCACGACAGGCATGTCGGCACCGCCGATCGGGATGATGATCAGCACGCCCATCACGAAGGCCAGGACAAGCATCAGAGCAAACGCGCTGAGATTGCCGGTCAACATGAAGGTGACACCCAGCGCCAGCGTCGCCAGACCCAGCAGCAGGTTCAGCTTGTGCTGACCGCTGAACTGTACCGGTGCGCCTTGGAACAAGCGGAACTTGTACTTGCCCGAGAGCTTGCCGAACGCGATCACCGAACCGGAGAAGGTGATTGCACCGATGGCCGCGCCGAGGAACAGCTCCAGACGGTTGCCCGCCGGAATCGAATCCCCCAACTGTTTAACGATGCCCAGCGACTGCGGCTCGACTACGGCGGCGATGGCGATGAACACGGCGGCCATACCGATCATGCTGTGCATGAAGGCGACCAGTTCCGGCATTTTGGTCATTTCAACGCGCTTGGCCATGATCGAGCCGGCAGTGCCGCCGACCAACAGACCTACGATGACGTAACCGATGCCGGCAGTCGCCAGCTCTGCCCCTAGCTTATAAATAAGGCCGACCGTGGTGATGATCGCCAGGGCCATGCCAAGCATTCCGTACACATTGCCGCGCCGCGACGTGGTCGGGTGCGACAGGCCTTTGAGGGCCTGGATGAAGCAGATCGACGCGATCAGGTACAGCGTCGTTACCAGATTCATGCTCATTACTTGGGCGCCTCTTCTTTTACGGCTTTCGGGGCTTTTTTCTTGAACATCTCAAGCATTCTGCGAGTCACGAGGAAACCACCGAACACGTTCACGGCCGCCAGAGCCACCGCCAGGGTGCCCATGGTCTTACCCAGTGGGGTCACGGTCAAAGCTGCCGCCAGCATGGCGCCGACGATCACAATCGCCGAAATGGCGTTGGTTACCGCCATCAACGGCGTATGCAGTGCAGGTGTAACGTTCCACACCACGTGATAACCGACATAAATCGCCAGCACGAAGATGATCAGGTTGTAGATACCGGGGGAGATAAGCTCTTCCATCGTCTGAATCCCTGCTTAGGCGTTTTTGCGGATGACTTGGCCGTCGCGGCACATCAGGCACGCGGCGACGATGTCGTCTTCGAGGTTCACTTCAAACTGGCCTTCTTTGTTGAAGACCAGCTTCAGGAAGTCCAGCAGGTTGCGCGCATACAGCGCCGAAGCATCGGCCGCGACTGCACCGGCCAGATTGGTCGGGCCGCAAATGGTCACGCCATTCTCGACGACCACCTGATCGGCCACGGTCAGCGGGCAGTTGCCGCCCTGCGCTGCCGCGAGGTCGATGACCACCGAGCCAGGCTTCATCTGCGCCACGGTTTCGGCGCTCAACAGTGTCGGCGCCTTGCGGCCCGGGATCAGCGCAGTAGTAATGACGATGTCAGCCTGCTTGGCGCGTTCGTGCACGGCGAGGGCCTGACGCTGCATCCAGCTGGCCGGCATGGGACGCGCGTAACCGCCGACACCGACGGCGCATTCGCGCTCTTCATCGGTTTCGTACGGCACATCGACGAATTTCGCACCCAGAGATTCGATCTGTTCCTTCACCGCAGGACGCACGTCGGAGGCTTCGATCACAGCGCCCAGACGCTTGGCGGTAGCGATCGCCTGCAAACCGGCGACGCCAGCGCCGAGAATCAGCACGCGCGCCGCTTTCACTGTACCAGCGGCAGTCATCAGCATCGGCATGAATCGTGGGTAGTAGTGAGCGGCCAATAGCACGGATTTATAACCGGCGATGTTCGCTTGGGAGGACAGCACATCCAGGCTCTGGGCGCGGGAGGTGCGTGGCGCAGCTTCCAGTGCAAACGCGGTAATGCCGCATTCGGCCAGTTTGGCGATGGTTTCATTGCTAAACGGGTTGAGCATGCCCACGACGACGGTGCCGCTCTTGATCAGCGTCAGTTCGCTGTCGCTGGGGGCGACCACCTTGAGAATCAGCTCGGCACCAAACGCATCATTGGCGCTGCCAATGGTTGCGCCTGCCGCTTCATAAGCACTGTCCACAACGCTGGCGTTAATGCCGGCGCCGCTTTGTACAGTGACCTTATGACCCTGGCCGATCAGCTTCTTGATGGTTTCCGGGGTTGCAGCAACCCGTGTTTCACCCGTCTGGGTTTCGAGAGGAACACCAATGTGCACGTCAAATCTCCTGCGTGATCTTATTGAGTAAACCCAGGCACTTCGGATGGTGCGGCTGGGGCGGCCGATCAGCACGATCCCGCCAAATCAGGGCGGGGCGCGGCATTTTGCAGGCGAACTTTGTGCCCTTCAAGGGATTATGACGGGTGACGGAAAATTAACTACAAGTCACCCCGTGACCGAATGTCGCACTTATCGGAGCAATCCCTTGCAGGCCGTGGCTTGTGAGGATTCTGTCCAAAATTCAAGAATTTATACATCGGCACGGTGAATGAGGCGTCATTGCCTGGCAGTAGAGGCTCAAGGCCACGTATTCAGGCCTGTGTAGGACGTTTGTGCTACTCCTCAGTACAGTCTTCCAATATGCGACAAATACTTATATCTGTAGTGCTTTTGTTTATCTGACTACGTGGTCAACTAATAGGTGCGGGCCTTTATCCTTCTAGGTTGTAGCTGTGAGCCTGATTCACTAGCCAATCGCGAAATGCCTTTAAAGAAGCTGATTCGACCTTTCGATCAGGAATCATCAGGTAATAGGCCTTAATGCTAGATAGTGCCTGAGCGTTGGCAATCACCAGACGCTTCTCTGCTAATTCGCGCTGAATCAGGAACGGTGGAATCAGCGCGATCCCCATGTCGTGCATCGCAGCTTGAGCCAAGCATGGAGAAATAGCTCGTAACGCGGCCCTGTCATGTCTCGCGGGATATTCAGGTTTTGAGAGTTGAACCACTGGCGCCAGGCGTAAGGGCGTGTGGTCTGTTGCAGCAGAGGTAGTTCGGCGATTTCACTGGGGGTCAGATTGGTTTTTTTTCCCAGTAAGGTGGGGCTGCACACCGGCATCGGATTTTCGCCCATTAGCCTGTGGGATTCAGTACCCGACCAGTCGGCGTCGCCGAAATAGATCGCGGCATCGAAGTCGGTGTCGGCAAACAGGAAGGGGCGCGTGCGATTGGTGAGGTTGACCGTCACTTCCGGGTGTTTGTGCTGAAAATCCTTGAGTCGAGGCAGCAGCCATTGAGTGCCGAAGGTTGGCACCACCGCCAGCTCGATCATGTTGGTGCCTTGCTGGCCCATCACTGACAAAGTGTCGCGTTCAACCGCATCAAGTTGGGTGGCCACTCGGCGGCTGTAGGAAAGCCCGGCCTCCGTCAACTTCACTCCGCGCCGGGAGCGTCGGAATAGTTCGACGTTGAGGAACTCCTCTAGGCTGGCGATCTGTCGGCAAATCGCTCCCTGCGTGAGGGAAAGTTCCTGGGCTGCCTTGGTAAAGCTCTCGTGGCGCGCTGCAGCTTCAAAACTGATCAGAGCGGTTGTACTGGGAATCTTCCGGCGCATGTACGTCAACCTCACTAATACATCGCATATAGGCTATTTTGCGACGTTACGGAGTGAGAAATTAGCACAACAGTATGCAAAATCCTCGTTTGTCGTGAAGCCGAACCCGGCCTAGGATCACTCCACGTTATTTGACCCGATTCGAGAGGACTCACTCATGGGCGGTAAAGCTAGCTTCAACTGGATCGATCCCCTGCTGCTGGATCAACAGCTCACTGAAGAAGAGCGCATGATTCGCGATACGGCTCAGCAATTCGCTCAGCAGAAGCTCGCGCCGCGCGTTCTCGAGGCTTTCCGTCATGAGAAGACCGACCCGGCGATCTTTCGCGAGATGGGTGAGGTGGGTCTGTTGGGTGCGACCATTCCTGAGCAATACGGTGGCAGCGGCCTGAACTACGTCAGCTACGGTCTGATTGCCCGTGAGGTCGAGCGTGTCGACTCCGGCTATCGCTCGATGATGAGCGTGCAGTCCTCGCTGGTCATGGTGCCGATCAACGAATTCGGTACCGAAGCACAGAAGCAGAAATACCTGCCGAAGCTGGCATCGGGTGAATGGATCGGTTGCTTCGGTCTGACCGAGCCTGACCACGGTTCCGACCCGGGCGCGATGATTACTCGTGCACGCAAAGTGGAAGGCGGCTACAGCCTCACCGGCAGCAAAATGTGGATCACCAACAGCCCGATCGCCGATGTGTTCGTGGTTTGGGGCAAGGACGACGCAGGCGACATTCGTGGTTTTGTTCTGGAGAAGGGCTGGAAAGGCCTGAGCGCTCCGGCGATTCACGGCAAGGTTGGCCTGCGTGCATCTATCACCGGCGAGATCGTCATGGACAACGTGTTTGTCCCTGAAGAGAACATCTTCCCGGATGTCCGGGGCTTGAAAGGTCCTTTTACCTGCCTTAACTCGGCGCGTTATGGCATTTCCTGGGGCGCACTGGGGGCTGCCGAGTTCTGCTGGCACACCGCTCGTCAGTACACCCTGGATCGTAAGCAGTTTGGTCGTCCATTGGCGGCCACACAGTTGATCCAGAAGAAGCTGGCTGACATGCAGACCGAAATCACCATGGCGCTGCAAGGCTGCCTGCGTCTGGGTCGTATGAAGGATGAAGGCACGGCTGCCGTCGAGATTACTTCGATGATGAAGCGCAACTCCTGTGGCAAATCCCTCGATATCGCTCGCATGGCGCGCGACATGCTGGGTGGCAACGGCATCTCCGATGAGTTCGGTGTCGCTCGGCACCTGGTCAACCTGGAAGTGGTGAATACCTATGAAGGTACGCATGACGTCCACGCACTGATCCTCGGTCGCGCTCAGACTGGCATCCAGGCGTTCTATTAATAGGAGAACGGCCATGGGCGCGCTTTCGCATCTACGAGTACTGGATTTATCGCGGGTGCTTGCCGGGCCTTGGGCCGGGCAGATCCTGGCGGACCTTGGCGCCGAAGTTATCAAGGTCGAGCGCCCGGGCAATGGCGATGACACGCGCGCCTGGGGGCCTCCGTTCCTTAAGGACGCCTATGGCGAGAATACCAGCGAGGCGGCCTATTACTTGTCCGCCAATCGCAACAAGCAATCAGTAACCATCGACTTCACGCGGCCAGAGGGGCAACAGCTCGTGCGTGAGCTCGCGGCGAAGTCGGACATCCTCATAGAAAATTTCAAGGTCGGTGGCCTGGCGGCTTATGGGCTGGACTATGAGTCGCTCAAGGCGATTAATCCGAAGCTGATCTATTGCTCTATCACCGGATTCGGCCAGACCGGTCCGTATGCCAAGCGTGCGGGCTATGACTTCATGATCCAGGGCTTGGGTGGTCTGATGAGTTTGACTGGCCGTCCCGAAGGAGATGAGGGGGCGGGGCCGGTGAAAGTCGGTGTGGCGCTGACAGATATTTTGACCGGTCTCTATTCAACGGTAGCGATCCTGGCGGCCTTGGCTCATCGGGATCAGGGCGGTGGCGGTCAGCATATAGATATGGCATTGCTGGATGTTCAGGTGGCTTGTCTGGCCAATCAGGCGATGAACTATCTGACTACAGGCAATGCGCCTAAACGCCTGGGCAATGCTCACCCCAATATCGTGCCGTATCAGGACTTTCCTACGGCCGATGGCGACTTCATCCTTACCGTGGGTAACGATGGGCAATTCCGCAAGTTTGCGCAGGTGGCTGGTCAGCCGCAGTGGGCGGATGATCCGCGTTTTGCGACCAACAAATTGCGGGTGGCTAACCGGGCAGTATTGATTCCGTTGATCCGCCAGGCGACCGTGTTCAAGACTACTGCCGAATGGGTGGCGCAGCTGGAGCAGGCAGGTGTGCCGTGCGGACCGATCAATGATCTGGCTCAGATGTTTGCCGATCCCCAGGTGCAGGCGCGTGGGTTAGCCATTGAGCTGCCTCATGCTTTGGCCGGAATTGTGCCGCAGGTTGCGAGCCCGATACGTCTGTCCGAGACTCCGGTGGAGTACCGTAGTGCGCCTCCTTTGTTGGGTGAGCACACGTTGGAGGTTCTACAGCGGGTGTTGGGTCTGGATGCCGGCATCGTTGCCGGGTTCAAGGCGTCTGGAGTGCTCTGAGGATTCCTTCTATATGGCAGGGCTGGTTTTGCTCTCCTATATAGAAGGAAATGTGCAGTTTTCAGGCTTTCAGCAAGTTATTGATAGAAAAGCGCAATTAGAGGTTGACGGCAGATTCTGGAAGTCTATAATTCGCCCCACTTCCGGCGCAGTCGAAACGGAAAACTCCTTGGTAAACAAAGAGTTACGCGATTTTCGGCAGTGGTTGCGCTTCAGTTCATCGAAGCCAGAAGGAGTTGGTAGGGCAGTGTGTTTTCGCCTTATCGACGGTTCGATCTTCTCGGTCGAAAGCGGAGAGAAAGAGGTGTTGACAGCAGCGAGTAACGCTGTAGAATTCGCCTCCCGCTAACGAGAGATCGAAAGCGCAAGTGGTTGAAGTTGTTAAAGATTTCCAAGCGAAACTTTGAAAACTTCTGAAAATAACCACTTGACAGCAACAGAGGCTGCTGTAGAATGCGCGCCTCGGTTGAGACGAAAGATCTTAACCAACCGCTCTTTAACAACTGAATCAAGCAATTCGTGTGGGTGCTTGTGGAGTCAGACTGATAGTCAACAAGATTATCAGCATCACAAGTTACTCCGCGAGAAATCAAAGATGTAACCAACGATTGCTGAGCCAAGTTTAGGGTTTCTTAAAAACCCAAAGATGTTTGAACTGAAGAGTTTGATCATGGCTCAGATTGAACGCTGGCGGCAGGCCTAACACATGCAAGTCGAGCGGCAGCACGGGTACTTGTACCTGGTGGCGAGCGGCGGACGGGTGAGTAATGCCTAGGAATCTGCCTGGTAGTGGGGGATAACGCTCGGAAACGGACGCTAATACCGCATACGTCCTACGGGAGAAAGCAGGGGACCTTCGGGCCTTGCGCTATCAGATGAGCCTAGGTCGGATTAGCTAGTTGGTGAGGTAATGGCTCACCAAGGCGACGATCCGTAACTGGTCTGAGAGGATGATCAGTCACACTGGAACTGAGACACGGTCCAGACTCCTACGGGAGGCAGCAGTGGGGAATATTGGACAATGGGCGAAAGCCTGATCCAGCCATGCCGCGTGTGTGAAGAAGGTCTTCGGATTGTAAAGCACTTTAAGTTGGGAGGAAGGGCAGTTACCTAATACGTAATTGTTTTGACGTTACCGACAGAATAAGCACCGGCTAACTCTGTGCCAGCAGCCGCGGTAATACAGAGGGTGCAAGCGTTAATCGGAATTACTGGGCGTAAAGCGCGCGTAGGTGGTTCGTTAAGTTGGATGTGAAATCCCCGGGCTCAACCTGGGAACTGCATTCAAAACTGACGAGCTAGAGTATGGTAGAGGGTGGTGGAATTTCCTGTGTAGCGGTGAAATGCGTAGATATAGGAAGGAACACCAGTGGCGAAGGCGACCACCTGGACTGATACTGACACTGAGGTGCGAAAGCGTGGGGAGCAAACAGGATTAGATACCCTGGTAGTCCACGCCGTAAACGATGTCAACTAGCCGTTGGGAGCCTTGAGCTCTTAGTGGCGCAGCTAACGCATTAAGTTGACCGCCTGGGGAGTACGGCCGCAAGGTTAAAACTCAAATGAATTGACGGGGGCCCGCACAAGCGGTGGAGCATGTGGTTTAATTCGAAGCAACGCGAAGAACCTTACCAGGCCTTGACATCCAATGAACTTTCCAGAGATGGATTGGTGCCTTCGGGAACATTGAGACAGGTGCTGCATGGCTGTCGTCAGCTCGTGTCGTGAGATGTTGGGTTAAGTCCCGTAACGAGCGCAACCCTTGTCCTTAGTTACCAGCACGTAATGGTGGGCACTCTAAGGAGACTGCCGGTGACAAACCGGAGGAAGGTGGGGATGACGTCAAGTCATCATGGCCCTTACGGCCTGGGCTACACACGTGCTACAATGGTCGGTACAGAGGGTTGCCAAGCCGCGAGGTGGAGCTAATCCCATAAAACCGATCGTAGTCCGGATCGCAGTCTGCAACTCGACTGCGTGAAGTCGGAATCGCTAGTAATCGCGAATCAGAATGTCGCGGTGAATACGTTCCCGGGCCTTGTACACACCGCCCGTCACACCATGGGAGTGGGTTGCACCAGAAGTAGCTAGTCTAACCTTCGGGAGGACGGTTACCACGGTGTGATTCATGACTGGGGTGAAGTCGTAACAAGGTAGCCGTAGGGGAACCTGCGGCTGGATCACCTCCTTAATCGACGACATCAGCTGCTCCATAAGTTCCCACACGAATTGCTTGATTCATTGAAGAAGACGATAAGAAGCAGCCCGAAATTGGGTCTGTAGCTCAGTTGGTTAGAGCGCACCCCTGATAAGGGTGAGGTCGGCAGTTCGAATCTGCCCAGACCCACCAATTTTGTGTGGGAAACGCCTGTAGAAATACGGGGCCATAGCTCAGCTGGGAGAGCGCCTGCCTTGCACGCAGGAGGTCAACGGTTCGATCCCGTTTGGCTCCACCACTACTGCTTCTGTTTGTTGAAAGCTTAGAAATGAGCATTCCATCGTGACGATGGTGAATGTTGATTTCTAGTCTTTGATTAGATCGTTCTTTAAAAATTTGGGTATGTGATAGAAAGATAGACTGATGGCCACTTTCACTGGTGGTGATCAGGCTAAGGTAAAATTTGTGAGTTTAATCGCGAATTTTCGGCGAATGTCGTCTTCACAGTATAACCAGATTGCTTGGGGTTATATGGTCAAGTGAAGAAGCGCATACGGTGGATGCCTTGGCAGTCAGAGGCGATGAAAGACGTGGTAGCCTGCGAAAAGCTTCGGGGAGTCGGCAAACAGACTTTGATCCGGAGATGTCTGAATGGGGGAACCCACCTAACATAAGTTAGGTATCTTAAGCTGAATACATAGGCTTAAGAAGCGAACCAGGGGAACTGAAACATCTAAGTACCCTGAGGAAAAGAAATCAACCGAGATTCCCTTAGTAGTGGCGAGCGAACGGGGACTAGCCCTTAAGTGGCTTTGAGATTAGCGGAACGCTCTGGAAAGTGCGGCCATAGTGGGTGATAGCCCTGTACGCGAAAATCTCTTGGCCATGAAATCGAGTAGGACGGAGCACGAGAAACTTTGTCTGAATATGGGGGGACCATCCTCCAAGGCTAAATACTACTGACTGACCGATAGTGAACTAGTACCGTGAGGGAAAGGCGAAAAGAACCCCGGAGAGGGGAGTGAAATAGATCCTGAAACCGTATGCGTACAAGCAGTGGGAGCCCACTTGTTGGGTGACTGCGTACCTTTTGTATAATGGGTCAGCGACTTATTTTCAGTGGCGAGCTTAACCGAATAGGGGAGGCGTAGCGAAAGCGAGTCTTAATAGGGCGTCTAGTCGCTGGGAATAGACCCGAAACCGGGCGATCTATCCATGGGCAGGTTGAAGGTTGGGTAACACTAACTGGAGGACCGAACCGACTACCGTTGAAAAGTTAGCGGATGACCTGTGGATCGGAGTGAAAGGCTAATCAAGCTCGGAGATAGCTGGTTCTCCTCGAAAGCTATTTAGGTAGCGCCTCATGTATCACTGTAGGGGGTAGAGCACTGTTTCGGCTAGGGGGTCATCCCGACTTACCAAACCGATGCAAACTCCGAATACCTACAAGTGCCGAGCATGGGAGACACACGGCGGGTGCTAACGTCCGTCGTGAAAAGGGAAACAACCCAGACCGTCAGCTAAGGTCCCAAAGTTATGGTTAAGTGGGAAACGATGTGGGAAGGCTTAGACAGCTAGGAGGTTGGCTTAGAAGCAGCCACCCTTTAAAGAAAGCGTAATAGCTCACTAGTCGAGTCGGCCTGCGCGGAAGATGTAACGGGGCTCAAACCATACACCGAAGCTACGGGTATCACTTAGGTGATGCGGTAGAGGAGCGTTCTGTAAGCCTGTGAAGGTGAGTTGAGAAGCTTGCTGGAGGTATCAGAAGTGCGAATGCTGACATGAGTAACGACAATGGGTGTGAAAAACACCCACGCCGAAAGACCAAGGTTTCCTGCGCAACGTTAATCGACGCAGGGTTAGTCGGTCCCTAAGGCGAGGCTGAAAAGCGTAGTCGATGGAAAACAGGTTAATATTCCTGTACTTCTGGTTATTGCGATGGAGGGACGGAGAAGGCTAGGCCAGCTTGGCGTTGGTTGTCCAAGTTTAAGGTGGTAGGCTGGAATCTTAGGTAAATCCGGGATTCTAAGGCCGAGACTGATGACGAGGTTTTTTTAGAACACGAAGTGGGATGCCATGCTTCCAAGAAAAGCTTCTAAGCTTCAGGTAACCAGGAACCGTACCCCAAACCGACACAGGTGGTTGGGTAGAGAATACCAAGGCGCTTGAGAGAACTCGGGTGAAGGAACTAGGCAAAATGGCACCGTAACTTCGGGAGAAGGTGCGCCGGTGAGGGTGAAGCATTTACTGCGTAAGCCACGCCGGTCGAAGATACCAGGCCGCTGCGACTGTTTATTAAAAACACAGCACTCTGCAAACACGAAAGTGGACGTATAGGGTGTGACGCCTGCCCGGTGCCGGAAGGTTAATTGATGGGGTTAGCTAACGCGAAGCTCTTGATCGAAGCCCCGGTAAACGGCGGCCGTAACTATAACGGTCCTAAGGTAGCGAAATTCCTTGTCGGGTAAGTTCCGACCTGCACGAATGGCGTAACGATGGCGGCGCTGTCTCCACCCGAGACTCAGTGAAATTGAAATCGCTGTGAAGATGCAGTGTATCCGCGGCTAGACGGAAAGACCCCGTGAACCTTTACTATAGCTTTGCACTGGACTTTGAATTTGCTTGTGTAGGATAGGTGGGAGGCTTTGAAGCGTGGACGCCAGTTCGCGTGGAGCCAACCTTGAAATACCACCCTGGCAACTTTGAGGTTCTAACTCAGGTCCGTTATCCGGATCGAGGACAGTGTATGGTGGGTAGTTTGACTGGGGCGGTCTCCTCCTAAAGAGTAACGGAGGAGTACGAAGGTGCGCTCAGACCGGTCGGAATCGGTCGTAGAGTATAAAGGCAAAAGCGCGCTTGACTGCGAGACAGACACTCGAGCAGGTACGAAAGTAGGTCTTAGTGATCCGGTTTCTGTATGGAAGGGCCATCGCTCAACGGATAAAAGGTACTCCGGGGATAACAGGCTGATACCGCCCAAGAGTTCATATCGACGGCGGTGTTTGGCACCTCGATGTCGGCTCATCACATCCTGGGGCTGAAGCCGGTCCCAAGGGTATGGCTGTTCGCCATTTAAAGTGGTACGCGAGCTGGGTTTAGAACGTCGTGAGACAGTTCGGTCCCTATCTGCCGTGGACGTTTGAGATTTGAGAGGGGCTGCTCCTAGTACGAGAGGACCGGAGTGGACGAACCTCTGGTGTTCCGGTTGTCACGCCAGTGGCATTGCCGGGTAGCTATGTTCGGAATAGATAACCGCTGAAAGCATCTAAGCGGGAAACTAGCCTCAAGATGAGATCTCACTGGGACCTTGAGTCCCCTGAAGGGCCGTCGAAGACTACGACGTTGATAGGTTGGGTGTGTAAGCGCTGTGAGGCGTTGAGCTAACCAATACTAATTGCCCGTGAGGCTTGACCATATAACACCCAAGCAATTTGCTGACCTGAAGAGGCACCAGATTGCGGTGTGTGAAGACGAAACGAACCGAAAGTTCGAGAAACAAACACACAAACTATCGCATACCCATTCGCTGGAGCGTGACCTCGCAAGAGAACACGAGCTGGCTACCGAATTTCTTGACGACCATAGAGCATTGGAACCACCTGATCCCATCCCGAACTCAGCAGTGAAACGATGCATCGCCGATGGTAGTGTGGGGTTTCCCCATGTGAGAGTAGGTCATCGTCAAGATTAAATTCCAAAACCCCTATCTGCGTATGCAGGTAGGGGTTTTGTTTTAGTAGAAGTCACCGATTTTGCTGGCACGTTACCGCTGTAACGGGCTGGTCACAGAATTTCTTGACGACCATAGAGCATTGGAACCACCTGATCCCATCCCGAACTCAGCAGTGAAACGATGCATCGCCGATGGTAGTGTGGGGTTTCCCCATGTGAGAGTAGGTCATCGTCAAGATTGAATTCCGAAACCCCTGTCTGCTTATGCAGACAGGGGTTTTGTCTTTCTGGGCTATAGAAACCTCAATCCGGGACGGGGCACATCTCGCTCTTACGTGCCTTGCTACTCCTTCGAGCCAGCAACTTGCGCCACCAGATATAAATACCCGTCCCTGACAATACTGCAATCAAAACACCTAACACCGCGATCATCACTTGCCCGGTAAGCCCAATGATTCGCCCTCCGTGTATCGGTAATTGCAGCCGATAGAAGCGCTCCCCCAAGGTGCCTTGCCCCGCGATTTCCTGCCCCAGTAAACGCCCGTCCGTGCCATGGAAGAACAGCCAGGACTTTCCATGGGCCTCGGTATCATGTTGCCCAAACCCTGCCCCATAAAAGTTGTACTCAAAGCTGTAATACAACTCCCCGATCGCAGCTGTCAGCCCCAGCCTTTGCCCTTCCTGCAACGCACGTTCATAAGCCTGTTGATAACTCAGCCGCGTAACTCCCAGCTCCTCGGCAGGCATGCGTCCGCGGGCCTCGTAAACGCTCGGTTCAATCGGCGAAAACAGTGAAGCTGCAGGCTTGAAGACCTGGCTCGGCAGGTTCATGGCGACACTGCTGACAGCGATCGGCAACAGCAATAACCAAAGCCACAATCCCCCCGCCCGATGCAGATCGAAATTCAACCGATAGGCATGCCCACCCTTGATCTTCCAGGCCGTCGACCACTTCTTCCAGAACGGTTTCCCGCGTGGAAGCGTCAGCCAAAGCGCAATGAAACAATCGACAACCCAAGCGATTGCGACCAGTCCCATTAACAACAAACCCCAGTTATCCGGCAGGACCAGGTTGTAGTGAAACTCAAGAATGAAGGGGATGAAGTTCTCCCGCTGCAAACAGCATTCTCCCCAGAACCGCTGACCTTTCTGCTCGCCATTGACCGGGTCCAGATAGAACACCTGATTGGGTTCGGCAAAAGGTTTTCCGGTCGCAGGGTCATTGCGTGGTACCGCAGCCAGCAATGCGGTATGACCCGGTTCTGACGGGTACTCCATGTACCAGACTTGCAGCCTCGGATGCTCCGCTTGCAGCTTGTCGACCAAGGCACCAGGTGGCAAACGCTGACCTTCGGCAGACGCTGAATAAAACCCCGGATTGAGCCACTCATCCAGCTCATGATTGAACGCCAGAATGCTGCCCGTAAGCCCCGCCATCAACAGAAACAACGCGGTCGCCAAACCAATATAGCGATGAAGTAAAACCAGGAATGTACGCATGGGATTTTCCTGCAGAGACGACAAAGCCAGCCTCTGGATTCAGGTGCTGGCTTTGTCGTAATAACGAGTGATTAGAACTGGTAGCTCACGGTAGCGGCGACGTTGCGCTCTTCACCCAGGTAGCAGAAGTTCAGGCTGGCACAGGAGGCCACGTAAGACTCGTTGGTCAGGTTGTTCGCATTCAGGCGTACGTCCACGCCCTTCAAACCCACCTTGCCCAGGTCATAGCCGACAGATGCATCGAACAGCGTGTAGGACGGCACCTTCAGGGTGTTTTCCGCATCGGCCCAGCTGTAGCCGACATAACGCACGCCACCGCCCAGACGCAGGCCATCAAGCGCTGCGCTGTCGAACTTGTAGTCCGCCCACACCGAGGCCATATGGCGTGGTGCCTGAGTCGGCGAGTTGCCCTTGTTTTCGATCACGTCGGTGTCGGTGCTCAGCGTACTGATCATCGACTTCGAATACTCGATGTCGGTGAAGGTGTAGCTGCCGAGCACTTTCAGGTTATCGGTCAGCTGCATGTGCGCTTCCAGCTCAAGACCCTGGGAGCGGACGGCGCCGACAGCGCGATAGAAGTTTTCCTGCGGCAATTTGGTCGCCAGGTTTTCCTGATCGATGCGGAACAGCGACGCCGTGAACAAGTTGTCGGTGCCCGGCGGCTGGTATTTCAGCCCCACTTCCCACTGGGTGCCATCGGTCGGTGCCAAGGGATTGCCGGCGCTGTCCGCGTAGGAATTCGGGTTGAACGACTCGGAGTAGCTGATGTACGGCGCAACACCGTTATCGAACAGGTACAAGGCCCCGGCTCGGCCCGTCAGTTTGGTGCGTTCGTCACTGATTTCCGTGCCTACAGGGCGTCCCGCTTCAGCCAGCCGATTTTCATCGGAGGTTTCAACCCAGTCCTGACGCAGACCCAAAGAGAAGCGCCACTTATCCATCTCGATCAGGTCTTGCAGGTAGACGCCGGTCTGTTCCAGGCGACGCAGATAGCTGGTCGGGCTGTAGAAGTCGATGGCCGAATTGCCGTACACCGGATTGAACGCATCGATCGGCGCAAGACCGCCACTGGTCCAGTCGACCACCGTTTTGCGTCGCTGGTAGTCCGCGCCCATCAGCACCGTATGTTTGGTTGCGCCGGTGAAGAATTCGGCTTGCAGCATGTTATCGACGATGAACGCGTGGAGCTTTTCGTCGCCGCCAGTGTAATAGCGGTTCAACTCGTTACTGGTGGGTGTGGTCCAGCCATAGGCGTAAACCTGATCGATCTTCACCTTGGAATCGAGATAGCGGAAGTTCTGCCGCGCGGTAAAGACGTCGTTGAAGCGATGTTCGAACTGATAACCGAAGGACTGTTGATCACGCTGGAAACCATCAATGCCCGGCTCGCCTTCGAAGAAGTTTGGAGAGATCCGATTGCCATTGCGCTGATGGATGGTGCCGTCGGCCGGGACGCCGCCGTGATAGCCGCCGTCGGGATCGTGTTGCAGATAAGCTTGCAGCGTCAGCGAGGTATCTTCGGTGAAGTCGATGCTCACCGTCGGTGCCAGGGCGAAGCGCTTTTCCTTGTTGTGGTCGAACTGCGTGTCGGACTGATCCGCCAACCCTATCAGACGATAGGCAATACGCTTGTCGTCATCCACCGGTCCGCTGAAGTCGAAACCCATGCCGCGTTGGCCTTGAGTGCCCACCGTGGCTTGAACCTGATGATAGGGCTCATACAACGGTTTCTTGCTGGTCAACGCCACCAGCCCGCCCGGCGAACTACGACCGTAGAGCACCGACGATGGCCCTTTGAGAATATCGACTCGCTCGAGGAAATACGGGTCCACCTGCATGGTGCTGTAGGTGCCGCTGTCGCCCATGGACTTGAGGCCGTCGAGATAGATGTTATCCACCGACCCGTCGTTGAAACCGCGCATCGCTACGTAGTCATAACGGTGGGTTGCGCCGTAAGGGTTGGTCAGCACGCCGGGGGTGTAGCGCATCGCCTGGGACACGGTTTGCGAGCCTTGGTCGTCCATTTGCTCTCGGGTCACCACGGACACGCTTTGCGAGGTTTCCAGCAGCGCGGTGCTGGTCTTGGTCGCGATCTGGCTGTGCGTTGCGTTGTAGCCCTCCATGCTGCCCAGCGCGTTACCTAGGGCGAAGCCTTTGATGTCGGTGGCAGGAAGTGCCAGGGCTTTGGTTTCAGCGACGGGTCGCAGCACATAGCTGCTGCCATCCTGACTGACGGCCACAAGCCCTGTGCCATTGAGCAAATGGCTCAACGCTTGATCCGCCGAATAGTCGCCCTGTAATCCCGGTGACTGGAGGCCCTGGGTTTGAGCCGGAGTCGTCGACAGCGTGATGCCCGCCTGACGCGCGAATTGGTTGAGCACATCGCTCAAGGAGCCGGCGGCAATGTTGTAGCGGTGGCTACTCGCTTCGCTGCCCTGTGCTGCGACGCCCAGTGTCGGCAGCAGGCCGACACCCAATGCGGTCGAGAACAGTGTCGCGCGGATGGCGTGGCGCAAGACGCCTGATTCCGCAGCGAAATGGAGAGGGTTCTTACTGATGGCGCGCACAGTCATTGTAGGTTTCCGTAGGAAGTCGCTGAAGGCAGAGTTGAAGTGCTTACTGACTAAGCCGGACTTGTTCGGAAAACCCGCCAAAAATAATTCAGGCCTGTCGCTCCAGCGTCACCCACCAGCGAGTGCGATAGCGCAGTTGTACCGGCAGGGTGTGCGGCAGGATGGCCAGCAGCTTGTCGGTGTCTTCGAGACGGAAAACTCCTGACAGCCGCAAGTGGGCAATGTCCGCTGCGCAGGTCAGGTAACCGGGCCGGTAACGTCCGACTTCATGAATAAAGTCCCCGAGGCGCATGTTGCGGGTGACGATCAGGCCGTCCACCCAGGCGCCGGCATCCATGTCCTGCGGCGGTGCCAACTGCGCTCGATTGCGATTGATCAGATAGCTCTGCCCGGTCTGCACTTGAATCGGCAGGCCTCCGGCAGCCAGTGGCGAATGGATTGCGACCATGCCGCTGGTGACGCTGAGTCGCGTGCAGTCGGTGTCCTGACGAACGATGAAGCGTGCAGCCACGCCTTCGAACACGCCGTTGCGGCTTTGCACCCGCAACGGTTGATCAAACGAAGAGCCCTCGTTCGCCCCGCCGCACGTTACGATGATCTCGCCGCGAGTCAGTTTGATCAGGCGCCGCGGCGCGGTGTAGTCCAGATCCACCGCGGTGGCGGTGTTGAGCTCCAGGCGTGTGCCATCCGGCAATTGGAAACCTCGTCGTTCGCCCGTGGCGGTGGCGAAGTCGGCGGTCCACTGTTGCCAGCCGATCACGTCCCTTCCCAGCCATGCCGCCGAACCCATCAGCAATGTGCCCGACAACAGTTTCAACGCCTGACGCCGTCCGAGTCCCTGTGCGCTGTTTTCTAAAGTATTGAAGGCGACTTGAGCGCCGGGCACCGCGCGCAAATTACGGCTCAACTCGGCTTGCAAGGACTGCACCCGTTGCCAGGCCAGTTCGTGTTCATGGTGTTCTGCCCGCCAGGCATCGCATTGCTGGCGCAGTCTGGAATTGGTCGCGTTGTTGCGCAGGCGCAGCAACCAATGGATGGCTTGTTTGACCACCTGCTGATGCGGCGCGCCGCGGCGATTCAGCGCTGAGTTATCCACAGGCATCACGCTTCATACCGCAGCACGTAACAGTGATACAGCGCGTCGGCCACATAACGTTCCACAGAACGCAGGGACAATCCCATGTGTTCGGCGATCTGCTTGTGGGTAAGTCCTTCGCACTGTGCCAGCAGAAACGCCTGACGCACTTTCGGCTTCAGGCCTTCAAGCAGGCGGGCGATGCTTTCCAGCAATTCGAGCACCAATGCCCGTGCCTCGGCGCTCGGGGTTTCGGCCTCGGGCAAATGGGCGATGGTTTCCAGGTACGCGCGCTCGATTTCCTCACGGCGCCAGTGGTCGATCACCAAGCCGCGGGCGATGGTTCGCAGAAAAGCACGAGGAGCCTTGAGCTCCAGGCGTTCGGTTCTTTGCAGCAGACGAACGAACGTGTCCTGGGCCAGGTCCGCTGCATCGGCCGCATTGCCCAATCGAGCGCGCAGCCACGTGTTGAGCCATCCGTGATGACTGCTGTAGAGCGCCTGTACTGCAAACTCAGGTGAGGACATGAACGCGACAGCCCGACGTCACAAATGATAATTAGTCGCATTGTCATTAAGGGTCAGAAAATTTGCAACTGCCGTTCGAGCAACCGTCAGCAAAACTCTGCTACTCGGGCGCTCTAGCACACCGTTCGGCGGGTATCTGACGAAATCCCTAAGATTTCTCCCACTCGTGCCGACAAGACTGGTGAGACATGCGTGCACCAAAGTAGAGCGGCCCCAGAATGCCGTCTGCGCGGTTACATGGAATGTTGCAACCCGGAACGCCTCCCCACTTTTTGCATAGAAGTCCCATGAAATGAATCTCAAGTTCAGCCATAAAATCCTGTTGGCCGCTTCAGGCGTCGTGGTGCTGGCTTTTGCGTTGTTCACTTTGTACAACGACTATCTGCAGCGAAACACCATTCGGCAAAACCTCGAGTCCTCCATTGAACAAGCCGGCGACCTCACCGGCAGCAGCGTGCAGAACTGGATGAGCGGCCGCGTGCTGGTCCTGGAAAACCTCGCGCAGAACGTCGCTCATCAAGGCGCCAATGCCGATCTGCCGGGACTGGTCGATCAACCCGCCCTCACCTCGAACTTCCAGTTCACCTACGTCGGGCAGGCCAATGGTGTGTTTACCCAGCGCCCTGACGCGAAGATGCCGGACGGCTACGATCCGCGTCAGCGCCCTTGGTACAAACAAGCCGTGGTCGCCGACAAGACCATGCTGACCCCGCCTTACATGGCTGCGGTCGGCGGGTTGGTGGTGACCATCGCCATGCCGGTGAAAAAGAGTGGCGAACTGCTGGGCGTGGTCGGCGGCGACCTGAGTCTGGAAACCCTGGTGAAGATCATCAACTCGGTGGACTTCGGTGGCATCGGCCACGCGTTCCTCGTCAGCGCCGACGGTCAGGTGATCGTCAGCCCGGACAAGGATCACGTAATGAAGAACCTGAAAGACATCTATCCGGGTTCCAGTGTCCGCATCGAAAGAGGCATCCAGGAAGTAGAGCTGAATAAGCAGGACCGCATTCTCTCGTTCACCCCGGTGAGTGGTTTACCGAACGCCGAGTGGTACATCGGTCTGTCGATTGACAAGACCAAGGCCTACGCACCACTGAGCCAATTCCGCACCTCGGCGTTGATCGCGATGTTCATCGCCGTGACCGCCATTGCGGTGCTGCTGAGCCTGCTGATCAACGTGTTGATGCGTCCGCTGACCACGATGGGCCGCGCAATGCAGGACATTGCTCAGGGCGAGGGCGACCTGACGCGTCGTCTGGTGGTAGAAAACAAAGATGAATTCGGCGAGTTGGGCGGCTCCTTCAACCAGTTCGTGGAGCGGATTCACGCGTCGATTTGCGAAGTGTCCTCGGCGACCCGTCAGGTTCATGACCTGTCGCAACGGGTGATGGCATCCTCCAACGCTTCGATCGTCGGCTCCGACGAACAAAGCGCCCGCACCAACAGCGTCGCAGCGGCGATCAACCAATTGGGCGCCGCCACCCAGGAAATCGCCCGCAACGCAGCCGATGCTTCGCAACACGCCAGCGGCGCGAGCGAGCAGGCTGATGACGGCCGTCAGGTGGTGGAAAAAACCATCCTGGCCATGACTGAGCTGTCACAAAAAATCAGCCTGTCCTGCACGCAGATTGAAACCCTGAACGCGAGCACCGACAACATCGGTCACATTCTCGATGTGATCAAAGGCATCTCCCAGCAGACCAATTTGCTGGCGCTCAACGCAGCCATCGAAGCGGCCCGCGCCGGTGAGGCCGGTCGTGGTTTTGCGGTGGTGGCGGACGAGGTGCGTAACCTGGCTCATCGCACCCAGGAATCGGCGGAAGAGATCCACAAAATGATCAGCTCGCTGCAGATCGGTTCTCGCGAAGCGGTGACTACGATGAACGCCAGTCAGGTGTCCAGCGAGCAAAGCGTCGAAGTGGCGAACCAGGCTGGCCTACGTTTGGTCAGCGTGACCCAGCGCATCGGCGAAATCGACGGCATGAACCAATCGGTGGCCGCGGCGACCGAAGAGCAGACCGCCGTGGTGGAAACCCTCAACGTAGATGTTAACCAGATCAACCTGCTGAACCAGCAGAGCGTGGCCAACCTCAATGAAACATTGAAGGATTGCGATGCGTTGTCGCAGCAGGCCAATCGGTTGAAGCAGTTGGTTGATAGTTTCAAGATCTGATCAGGGGCAGTTGAACCGCGTTATCGTTCAATCGCGGGCAAGCCCGCTCCCACAGGTGATGTGTGTACGACACAAACCATGTGGGAGCGGGCTTGCCCGCGATAGCGGTAGATCAGTCACCGCCGAACCAAAGCCTTACACAAACAGCTTCAACACATTCCCCATCGCATCATCGGCAAACCCCTGAACGAAAGCCTTGAACCCCGGCAGGGCTTCGGCGCCGCCCTGGGCCGGTTCGGCGATGATGGTCCAGGTCGCCCGCGACTTGCTCGCCCCCATGGATTCAACACTCATCGCCGCCCACAAATTGGCCACGCCCAAGGTGTTGTAGATCGTCGTCCAGGTCATGTTCAGCGCCTGGTCGTCCCGGGAGTTGAGCTGCTCGACCACCAGGTTGCCGTCCTTGAAGAATTTCTTGCGCAGCGACGATACGCCTTCGCCCGTCATCTCGATGTGCGACAGCGCCGGAATGAATTTGTCGAAGCCGGAAAAGTTGCCGACCACCGCCCAGACTTGCGTTGCATCGACCGGTACTTCCACCGAAGACACAACGCGGCAGCCTTGAGGGTTTTTGATCAGGGTATCGGGTTGCAGAGTGTTCATGGTTTTTGCTCCGTGCTTGGTTAGGTGAATCAGATGAAGTTGATTTCTTTGAGGTAGTCGCAGCCGCGTCGCAGCAGCGCCGGGGATTTTTCCGGGTAGTGCGCGCCCATCTGCCGTATGCCGGCCTGGGCGTTGTCATGGCCGATCATCGAGATGTCGCCGATGTCTTCTTCGAAGCCGTTGAGGTAGAAACCCAGCACGCCAAACAGCGCGTTATCACTGTCGACCCGGCCCAGTTGCTGCTGCCAGTCGGCGACGCTGACCATGGCGAACTCTCGACCAGCCTCACGGAAAGACGCCACGTAGGTGTCCCAGCTCAGGGGCTCGGGGTTGTGCAGGTTGAACACCGCTTTTTCGGCCTGATAACGGCTGGCGTGGAAGGCGATGAAACGGGCAAGAAAATCCACCGGCATCAGGTCGAAGTTCAGCGCGAACTCCGGCACCTGACCGAGCTGGATCGAGCCCTTGAGCATCAGCATCAGGCGATTCTTGTGGGGTTGGCAGACGCCGGTGAGGCTGTTGAAACTGATGTTGCCGGGACGATAAAGATTGACCCGCACCCCACGCTCCCGCGCTCGTTCGAGGATCCGCTCACCGACCCATTTGGACAGGTTGTAGCCGTTCTTGATGTAGATCGGTGGTGTCTGCGCGGCGGGCAATTCCAACACCCGGCCATCGTCGGAAATCGTGCTGGATGCAGAGAGCGTCGAGACGAAGTTGAAGATCTTCTTGCTGCGCCCTTCGCACAAACGCAGGCACTCGAAAATCGGCTCGACGTTATCCCGCGCCAACGACTCGTAATCGAGGACGTGATTGACGTTGGCGGCGTTGTGCACCAGCGCACCGAACTCTCGGTCCAGTCGTTGATAAACATCTTCGTTGAGCCCCAGTTGCGGGCGAGTGATGTCCGCCGCGTAAACTTGCACCCGACTCAGGTCCAGGTGCTCCAGACGGTTTTCCCGCAATGCTTGAGCAAAGCGTTGCGCCGCCGATTGCCCGCCACCATCGCGCACCAGGCACGCGACTTCGCTGGCGCCCCAGGCCAGCAGCGCTTCGACGATATGCACACCGACAAAGCTGTTGGCGCCGGTGACGATCACCTTGTGCACATCGCCTATTCGGCTGATCGGCAGCGGCTCGATGTCCAGTTCGCGGAAGGCGTCGGCCAGGGCTTTTTCACTCAGCACTTCCTCGGTCCCGGAGCCGCGCACCAAGGTTGCCAGCTTCGCAATCGTCGGCAATTCGATGAAGCGATTGATCGAGATGCTGCGGCCGAATTCCTCACGCAAACGCAGGAGCATGCGCGACAGCAGGATCGAATGCCCGCCGAGGTTGAAGAAACTTTCGTCGGTGGAAATGTCGCTGGCGGGCAGCTCCAGCAGCTCGGCCCAGATCTCCAGCAGCAACGCTTCATCGGCGCTGGTGGGCAATCGCCGTTGGCTGTTATCAGTCACGTTGACGGGCAGCTCCAGCAGCGCTTTGCGGTCGACCTTGCCGTTGCTGGCGAACGGCATGCTCGCCAGTTCGGTCCATGCGGTCGGCTGCATGTAGTCCGGCAGAAACTGCATCGCGTGGGCTTTCAAGGCTTCGCGAGCAGCCCCGGGTTGTTCTTCCTGAGGTTGCGCGAGAAAGGCCAGAATCCGTCGGTGACGGTCGATGACCACCGCCACCTGACGGTACAGCTGGCTGTCGCGCAGACAGCGTTCAATCTCTTCCGGCTCGACCCGAAAGCCGCGAATTTTCACCTGATTGTCCCGCCGCCCGCACAGCTCGATACCGTCGCGGGTCCACTTGGCCATGTCGCCGGTGCGATACGCGCGCAAGCTCTGGCCGTTCGGCAGGCGCAGGTTCAGATAGCGTTCGGCAGTCTGTTGCGGGTTGTTCAGGTAACCCAGGCACACCCCCGGGCCGACGATGTACAACTCACCGACGGTTTGCTCGGTCACCGGTTGCAAGTCCTCATCGAGGATCAGCACCTGACTGTTGGCAATCGGTGCGCCGAGTGTCCGGTTGCTGTCGCCGGTGCGCAGTTGCCGCGCGGTGATCAGCACCGTGGCTTCTGTCGGGCCGTAGAGGTTGTAGAGCTTGCCTTGGCGAGTCAGTTGCTCGATCACGTAGGGTTCGCAAACATCGCCCCCGGTCATCACATGATCGAGGACTTGCAACTGATCCAGCGGCAGGATGCTCAACAGCGCCGGCGGCAAAAACGCGTGGCTCAGCTGCTGGTGACGGATCAGCTCGACCAGTTGCAGCGGGTCGCGACGTTGGTCTTCGTTGGGCACGATCAGCTCGGCGCCCTGGAGCAGGGTCGGGAAAATATCGATCAGCGACGAGTCGAAACTCAACGATGAAAACTGCAACACCCGGCTCTGTTCGGTCAGTTGCACATAGTCGGTGTACCACGCGGTGAAGTGCGCGAGGTTGGCCTGGCTGAGCAACACGCCTTTGGGGTGCCCCGTGGTGCCCGAGGTATAAAGCGCCATGCACGGCGCGTCGAGAGCGGGTCGTTGACGCATCAAGGGTTGGTCGAGATTCACATCGCCGATGTCGATGCGGCTGATGTCCAGCCCCGGCATCGTCTCGCTGAGCGGATGTTCTCCGTCATGCAGCAACAACACCGCGCCGGCGTTTTCCAGAATGTACTGCTGACGTTGCAGCGGATGACTCGGCTCCAGCGGCAGGTACACCGCGCCGCTGCCCAGGATCGCCAGAATCCCCGCATACAACGCGCTGCATTTTGGCAAGCAGATCCCGACCACCAACGGTCCCTGATGCTGATCGAGCAACGGTTGCAAACGCTGTTGGATCGCGCGGCTGTGGGCGTGCAATTGCCGATAGCTCAGAACCGAGCCGGGGATGTTCAGCGCCGGACGTTCGGCAGACTGGATGAAGCGCTGTTCAAGCCGCTCGATCATAGGGATCTGGCCCATTTGTAGCAGCCTTGGTTCAGCCGTAGCGTTGAGCTGATGGATGAAGGCAAGGTGCTCTAGAAACTGCAGATTTTCCACCTGCTCAAAGTGCGCGGATGCCGTCGATTCGGCCTGCAGGAAATACTCGGCATCCCGGGAGAAGCGGCTGACCAGCAATGCCACGTG
Organism: Pseudomonas sp. FP603; assembly: GCF_030687415.1. Lineage (NCBI taxonomy): Bacteria > Pseudomonadati > Pseudomonadota > Gammaproteobacteria > Pseudomonadales > Pseudomonadaceae > Pseudomonas > Pseudomonas sp. FP603. The sequence continues at coordinate 6,726,336 of NZ_CP117431.1, read as the reverse complement.
ATCGACCAGATCGGCCACCGCTCGCAGGCGCAATGCCTGGCCGTTACCGGACAGTTCTTCGGCGACTGGCACGCGACTTAGCTGCATCGAGTTGTAGGTGCACAGCAGGTCCAATGCTGGCAGGCCCGAGGCGCCCGGCACGCCGATACCCAGCTGCAGCGTCAGGCGCGGTGCATCGCTGAAGTCCTGAAACGGCAGGCTCGCATCGTCGATCAGCAGATCAAACGTGCCCAGCGGCGGCTCCTCCAGATTCGCCAGCCGCACCAGTGAATGACCGTGTTGTTCGAGTTCCAGCGCCAGGTCGGTCAGGGCCTGGCTTTGCCCACTGAGCAAAATATCGAGACGTCTCATGATGTTCTCCTCGTTAAACCAGGTAGTCGCTCAGGGCGCTTTGCACGCACGGTGAATCGAGCAGCGAACTGCTGCGGAAAAACCGCACGATGTTGGCGACCAGCGGGTGATGGCGATTGATCGGGAAGGCCAGCCCCGACACTTCGCTCTTGAGTGCCCGGCGTGCTGCGTCGCTGATCTGCAAGGCGTCGATCAAGCGGAAGTCGAAGGACTTCTGGATGTCGTTGGTCAGGTAATGGCTGATAAACACCGGGAGGATCTGCGCGATGCACTGGCGATCGTCTTCGCTTGCGGTGTGCCAATAGATGCGCACCAACCGCGCCCAGAACCCGGAGTGGCGACCCTCGTCGAGCAAGTGGTCGGCCATCAGGCCCTTGATCGACTGCTTGACCGTATCGTCCTTGGCGAACGCCGCGACATCGCCGGTCACTGTGTTCTCGGCGATGGCCACGCAGATCAGCTCCACGGCGCTGCGCAGGTGCTCCGGTGCGAGCGCCACGGCGGCTGGAATCGCTCGGCTCAGTTCGATTTCATCCGGCAGTTCGATCGGCGCGATGCCGGTCATGGCGATGGTCTGCTGCATGAAATCCATGGCCACCAGGGCGTGGTAATCCTCGTCCACCACCACGGTCATCGCGTCGTAGCGACAGGCGAACGGGAACGCCACGCTGAAGCGGTTTTTGGCGATGCTGCGGGCGGTCTTGTCGACGATCTCGGTTTCGAAAATCACCACGTCGTTGATGAACTTGTAGAGCGTCAGCACCAAGGCGAAGTCCCGTTGTTCCGGGCATTCGCGCAGGAAGGTTTCACTCAGTACCAGCGGCTGACGGCTCAACGGATAGATCAGTTTGTCGTCGTTCTCCAGGACGCGACGGGGGCGGGTGCGAATGGTCGCGCGGCTCTCCCAGGCGTCGGCGAAGGATTGGTAGTCGGCGGCGTTCATGCGTTCACCTCCGCCACCGGTTCGCTCATGCTCAGGCGCAAACCGTCCCACAGGGCGATGCGGCTTTCCACGGCGGCAATGGCGCTGGCGTAGACATCTTCTTCGCGCTGCGGATCGCCATCGACCAGACGGGCAAGGAGTTTTTCCGCGGCCGGGCCGTGGTCTTCGGAATCGACTTCGATGTGCCGTTCCAGGTAGTAACGGAAGGTCGGCGCCTGTTCGATGCCGATGCCCCAGTCGTCGAGAATCCGCTGGAACATCTGCGGGATGACACTCTCGCGGCCATGCAGAAACGCCGCCGCCACACTGTGTCCCGGTGCATGCATCGCGGTGTGCAGGGTGTGGCGCACGAACTGCGCGGCCGCCGGGTCGACGTCGACGCTTTGCAGTGCCACGTCGTAGCTCACGCCTTCTTTTTGTAGCGTCACGAAGCGTTCGACGGCGACCGTGCTCGCACCGACTTCGCGCATCGCATCCAGATACAACTCGAAGTGGCTGTAATGACCTTGGGCCGGACGATCATCAGACTCTTCACCGAGCACGATTTCATTGATCAACCGCGCAGCCTGAGGATCTCGCGGCGGCAGCCAGGGCAGCTGAACGCAGGTCAGTTCCTGTTGCAGGCGCTTGGTCAGCGACATGAAATCCCACACCGCAAATACATGGGTTTCCATAAAGCGTTGAAGGACAGATAACGAATGTATTTCAGAGAAGATCGGGTGCGCACTAAGTTCTGCTTTCTTCTGATTGAGACGATCTTTAGTCGGTTTCATGAGCGAGCCTATAAGTGATCTGGAATACCGTTGAGGGTGGTGTTGATCAATAAGTGACGGTTGCTTGAAGTTTTTTATTGGCGAACGGGGGCCTCAATTGAATTGATGCTTTTCAGGTGTTTAATCACTAAGTAGTACTTGGTGCCCAGTGTTTACGGGCGGCGGAGAAAAACTAATACAGGAATAAAGTGTCGGGCAAGTCATTTTTTTATTAATTTAAAGTTTAACTTTATCGAGCGCGACAAACCCCAATAAGACTTTTGGATTAAGTTTTATTTTGGCGTAGTTGCTCCTTTCAGCTTATATAAGCCAAAATTCAAATAAAGAGTGAATGCCTCACTCAAAGCAACTTTCTACTGGGTTCGTTGATGTGATCTGAGAGGGTGGAAGTTGGCTGGGAATGACGCCGGTTCTTCCTTTCCCGTGGCAAGACTCCTTCCGTAGGTTCTTGGTGCGTCGACTGCTCCGCGGGTGCGGTGCGTCGCCCGTCATTATTCGTTGGCAGCTCAAGAGTGAGCGTAATTCACGGCAGTCGCTATCACCCCTGCATGATCTGATAGGTGCAATTGTGGGGTTTAAGGAGGAAGGGGCTTTGGGGCGCGGGCAGGAAGTCGCGGCACACCGGCGCGGTGTGAACGAATGGGGATTTGTAAACAGATTTATTCATCGAGCGATCCAGGTGCTGATCAGCTCGAAATCGTGACAAACGAAAGCGAGCCCTTCAAAGGGCTCGCTCGGGATTGTCGGCGCGGGTTACTTCGTGGTTTTCCTGCGCTGCGGTTCAGAGCTTTCGAGGTAGCGCGTGATGACTTCGACACCTCGGTTGAGGTGGTTTTCGAGCAACGTCACTGAGCGCTCGACGTCCCGCTCTTCGGCGGCCCGCAATAGTGCCCGGTGATCTTCCTGGGACAGTTTGCCCAGGCCCATGGCTTCCAGATTGAAGCGCAAGAAGCGCTCCTCTTCGTTCAACCCGTCTTCGACGAGTCTCAGCAGCCGCTGGTTGGGGGCCTTTTTATAAAGCGCCATGTGGAACAGGCGATTGAGCCGGCCTATCTCGGTGTAGTCGTGTTCCGTCTCCAACTCGTCGATATAGCGCGCCGCTTGTTCGAAATCGGCGGCTTCAAGCAGGGGGATCGACCGACGCAGGGCTTCGGACTCCAGCAGGATTCGCAGTTCATAGGTTTCTGCCGCATCGCCCTGGACCAACGGTGCAACCACCGCGCCTTTGTGGGCGATCACGTTGAGCAGCGATTGCGCTTCGAGCTGGCGCAACGCTTCGCGCACCGGCATGCGGCTGACGCCGAACAGGTCGGCGAGGTCTTGCTGACGCAGGGCGATGCCGCACGGAATGCGACCGTCGAGAATCGCCGCGCGCAGGGTTTCTTCGATCACCGAGCGTGCCAGATGGGCGGGAATCGGCCCGTTGACCTTGATACTGCTGAGAGGGTTGGGCTTCTGTGTCACGACAAACGCACCCTGTTTGGCTGAAATACTTGGATCCAAATGGACACTAGTGACTGCCTGACGGGTTGTCAAACGGGCAAAGGATCGCATTACCTTAAAGTCTAGCGTGCCGACGGTGATCTCACCGTGCCATTGTCTTTTACCGGGCTAACCTGCACCATCAACCGACTTCCACCTGCCTACTCTGGATGCCTCGCATTGGCGGCACGTTTCGCGATCCCTCGGACTTTGCGCTGGCTAGGCTGCGCGCTGCTGCTGACCGGCGTCATGCTGGGCGGGCTGCATGCCGACTGGGATTTTTCGCTGATCAGCCGCCGCGCGCAGGCATTGTACGGGCCTTTGGGTGAAGGGCAGCCGCGTATTGATGCCTGGCAGCAGTTACTGGCCACGCAAAAGCAGATTGGCGAGCTGGAACAGCTCAACGTGGTCAACCGCTTCTTCAACAAGCAGATGCGCTACGAAGAAGACCTCGACCTGTGGCACGAGGTCGATTATTGGGAAACGCCGATCGAAGCCTTGTGGAAAGGCGCCGGTGACTGCGAAGACTACGCTATCGCCAAGTATTTCAGCCTGCGCCATCTCGGTGTCTCCAGTGACAAGCTGCGCATCACCTACGTCAAGGCTTTGCGCCTGAACCGAGCGCACATGGTTCTGACCTACTACTCGAGCCCCGAGGCCATGCCTTTGGTGCTCGACAGCCTGATCGACGCGATCAAGCCCGCCAGCCAGCGAACCGATTTGCTGCCGGTCTACTCTTTCAATGCCGAAGGGTTGTGGTTGCCGGGTGCCAAGGGTAACAAGAAGGTCGGAGACACCAAACGCCTGTCCCGCTGGCAGGATGTGTTGAAGAAAATGCAGGCCGAAGGTTTTCCGGTCGAGACGACTAACTAGGAGCACGCGCTCAGATGTCTTTGTTCAAACAGCTGTTGATCGCTATCTGTCTGTTCCTGGTGGTCGCCTTCACCGGCAGCTTCATGGTCAGTCTGGAAAGCTCGCGTACCCAGTACGTCAACCAGTTGCGCTCCCACGCCCAGGACGCCGCGACAGCGTTGGCGCTGTCCCTGACGCCGAACATCGACGACCCGGCGATGGTCGAGTTGCTGGTCAGTTCGATCTTCGACAGCGGTTATTACGCGAGCATCCGCGTGGTCGATCTGACCAACGACAAGACGATTGTCGAGCGCAGCGGCATCCCGGCGGTCACCAACGTGCCGGACTGGTTCGTCAAACTGATCGGCCTGGAACCGGCCGGTGGCGACGCCCTTGTCAGCCGTGGCTGGGAGCAGGCCGCGCGGGTCGAGGTGGTCAGCCATCCGATGTTCGCGTTGGCCAAGTTGTGGCAGAGCGCGTTGGGCAGCCTTGGCTGGTTGCTGCTCTGCGGCGCGGTGAGCGCGGTGCTGGGCGCGCTGTTGCTGCGCCGGCAACTCAAGCCGCTGGATTACATGGTCAAGCAATCCCACGCCATTGCTCGCCGCGAATTCCTCAGCCTGCCGGAACTGCCGCGCACCCCGGAACTGCGCCGGGTGGTGCAGGCCATGAACCAGATGGTCGAAAAGCTCAAGGCGCTGTTCCAGGAACAGGCCGAACGCAGTGAAAAACTGCGGGCCGAATCCTATCAGGACAACCTGACCGGCCTGGCCAACCGGCGCTATTTCGAAATGCAATTGAACGCGCGAGTGAATAATTCCGAGCAAGCCAGCTCCGGCTATTTGCTGTTGTTGCGGGTCAAGGACCTGGCGGGTTTGAACCAGCGCCTGGGTGGTCAGCGCACCGATCAATTGTTGAAAACGGTGGGCGAGCAGTTGTCCCGGGAGTGTGCCAAGTACCCGGAAACACAGAACCTCGTCACGCGCATTCGTGGCGGTGAATTCGCCGTGCTGGCGCCGGGGCTGGTGCGCGAAGAAGCGCTGCAACTGGCAAGCAACCTTGAAAGTGCCCTGACGAGCCTGCATGCAACGGGCGCCACGGACGTGGCGTCGGTGGCTTCGATCGGGCTGGCGCCGTTTGCCCATGGCGACTCGCCGCAAGCAGTGATCGGGTTGGCGGATCAGGCACTGGCCCAGGCAGAAAGCCAGGGCGAACCGAGTTGGGCCTGCCTCGATCAAGGCGCGCCGGCGCGGGTTGGCGACGATCACCATGCCTGGCACACCCTGTTGGATGAGGCGTTGGATCAGCAGCGTTTCGAGCTGTATTTCCAGCCGGTGGTGGCCAGCCACGACACGCAGGTGGTGCTGCATTACAAAGTGCTTTCGCGCCTGCTCGACGAGCAAGGCCAGACCATTCCTGCCGGGCGTTTTTTGCCATGGCTTGAGCGTTTCGGCTGGACCGCGCGGCTGGACCGTTTGATGCTGGAGCTGGTGCTTGAGCAGATGGCCGAGCATGAAGAGTCGCTGGCGCTGAACCTGTCTTCGGCAACGCTGGCGGATCCGCAGGCGTTGAACAAAGTGTTCGACATCCTGCGTCAGCATTCGAATCTCGGGGAACGACTGACCCTGGAAATCGGCGAAGAGCAATTGCCCGAGCAAGCGGTGCTGGAACAGCTGACGCGGCGTCTGCACGAACTTGGGTTCTCGCTGAGTCTGCAGCGTTTTGGTGGGCGTTTCAGCATGATCGGCAACCTGGCGCGGCTGGGGTTGGCGTACCTGAAAATCGACGGCAGTTACATCCGGGCGATCGATCAGGAGAGCGACAAGCGTCTGTTCATCGAGGCAATTCAGCGGGCGGCGCATAGCATTGATTTGCCGTTGATTGCCGAGCGGGTTGAGACCGAAGGGGAGTTGGCGGTGATTCGCGAGATGGGGTTGTATGGGGTTCAGGGGCAGTTGTTTGGTGAGCCTAAGCCTTGGCAGTGAGGCTGATGCCGTCATCGCGGGCAAGCCCGCTCCCACAGGATTTGTGTGGTACCACAATCCTGCGTTCACCTCCTCCCTCTGTGGGAGCGGGCTTTCCCGCGATGGCGCCCGTGCGGACACCGATTATTCCGATAGCAGAGTCCTAAGAGATTTCCTTCAAGTTGTAGCGGTTTTGGTGAACTTGTTCCGGCCGAAACTCAGGGCTAGTCTGGCTTTGTCACTGAATAATCGGTGACACGGACGTGCAAGTCCGACCAAACTGTTTAGGTAGCGTGCTGCCATTCCTCTCAATGAGCATTTCGATGTTCACTGCTTTATGGCGGCTGCGCGCAGGAGATCCTCGGATCTGCTGGGTGTCCTAAACAGTCCCGGTCTTGCACACCTGCGCACGGCCGCCACCCTATTTCGCGTGCAAGCGAACGGTGACGGCTCCAACTTACTGTTTAGGATGATTTCTTATGTTCAAAGTAACGCCGAATCCGCCCCCCGGCCCCCGCAAAGGCCACCTCTTCACCGTCTCCCCCGACATCGACACCGAAGCCCTTCTGGCCAATGCCTCCGAAGACCTGCTGTCCATCAGCGCCATCGCCGCCGATCTTGCGGACGATGTGGAAGGCTCACGGCGATCCATCGCCCTGGCGCTCAGCCGATTGGCCGATGGTGTGCGGTTGTTGGTGGAGCGGGCGCTGGATCACCTTGACTCGCCGCAGATGAAGCCTCGGGCCGAGGTTTAGCGTGAGGTAGCACAGATGATCGTTCCCACGCTCTGCGTGGGAATGCAGCCCGTGACGCTCCGCGTCACAATGGTGCCAGGCGCAACCGTCGGCGGTGGGGCTGGAACGCGGAGCGTCCCTTGAGACATTCCCACGCAGAGCGTGGGAATGATCACCGCGGTGGAACGGGCGCTGGATCACCTTGACTCGCCGCAGATGAAGCCTCGGGCCGAGGTTTAGCGTGAGGTAGCACAGATGATCGTTCCCACGCTCTGCGTGGGAATGCAGCCCGTGACGCTCCGCGTCACAATGGTGTCAGGCGCAACGTCGGCGGTGGGGCTGGAACGCGGAGCGTCCCTTGAGGCATTCCCACGCAGAGCGTGGGAACGATCGGCGTCGGGCTTAGATCAACCCCGTCTCATCATCATCGATCAATTGGCTCAACCCTCCCAGCGCTTCACGGGCCTGGTTTCGGTCCATCAGCTTGGCCTGCGCGGCCGGCGGCAGATCGGTAACGCGGATTACGCCTTTTTGGGTCAGCACCTGAATCAAGTCGTCGAGTACCCGGATCATTTCCAGGTCGCTCTGCTTGAGTTGCTTGAGGCTGGTTTCCACCACTTCGTGGGCAAACCAGGCCTGGATTTCATGATGGTCGGCCGGCAGCGTTTCCGTGGCCTCGGCGTAGGCCGTGGCTTCCACGCGCACTAACTGACCTTGCGCATCGCGTTGCACGTAAAACATTGAGCATCCCTCGGAAATGGACCAGCGTCGTGCTGTCAGCAGCATAGGCCAACGCAGGCGAGTATGCGGTGCGACGACGAAATCGTCACCCGTGAGGTGGACGCAAACGCGACGGCCGCCCGGTTTGGGCGGCCGTCAGTCTGCTGATCAGCTGTTGTTGTGATCGACTTTGATGGTCGGGTCACTGCCGGCGATCAACGAGTTGATGCTGGCGCTGGACCAATTATTACCTTCCAATTTGATCGTCACGTCCGGGGTGGCCGCTGCAGCGTCGGCACCGTTGAACTTGCCGCCAGAGCTGACTTGCAGGGACGACACACCATCCACCGTGGTGATCTTCAGGAAGTTATCGATGGTGCTGCCGGTTTCGCCCTGCAACAGATCACGCAGGTCGATGCGGTCGCCTTCGCTGGCCTTGAAGTCCTTGATCACGTCGCTGCCGGTATCGCCAGCCTTCCAGATGAAGGTGTCGGCGCCCGAACCGCCAATCAGAAGGTCGTTGCCTTTACCGCCGATCAACGAGTCGTTGCCGCTGCCGCCGAGCAGGATGTCATTGCCCTTGCCGCCGTCGAGGAGGTCGTTGCCACCCTGGCCGAAGAGAATGTCGTTGCCCGCGCCACCCAGCAGTGTGTCGTTACCGTCGTGGGCGCCAGACACGTCGAACTCGGTGTAATGCTCGGTGATGTACTGATGCACGTTGCTGGTGGTGACTTTGCTGGCGTCGACGCCGGTCTGCTGGGCCACGAACGCCTGCATGGCCTGATAACCCTCACCGGCAACGCCGTTGAAGCTCACCAGATCGCCGAACAGGAGGTCGTTGCCGTCACCGCCGCTGACCGTGTCGGCACCCGGCATTGTCGCTTCGGTATGGCCGATGATCGAGTTGGCCAGGTCTTTCGGGTCGATGTTGGTTTGTGGCGTCTGATCCGAGTCGTACGGCTTGAGATCGCCGAGGGTGACGTCCTTGTTCAGGCCGATGGCTTCTACCGTCGACACGTTGCTCAGCAAGGCGAAGCCGCTGGAGGAGTTGTCGATGGCGGTGGAATCGGTGCTATAGCCGGTGCCATCGCGATAGGACAGTTCGTACGTGCCGTTACCCTCGGCATGGAGGGTGCCCAAGTCTGAACTGTGCCAGTTGCCTTTTTTATTCTGAGTCTCCAGCGTGACGTTGCCGGCGCTGTCGATGGTCAGGTAATGAGTGCTGTCCAGGTAGCCGGAATAGGTCTGCCCCAACTTGTAATGGGTGGTGGCGATGACGTCATCGAGCTTCACATCGCCGTACAAGGTCGGGTTGGTCTGCTCGCCGCTCTGGTAGTAGGTCGGCTTGCCGTCGGTGATGAAGTACGTGAGGTTCTTCGCGCCGGTGTTGGCAATGGCGTCGGCACTCTGGAACCAGTTGGCCGTGGTTTTGAACACGTCCTCGTAGTTGGTGCCGCCGCCGGACGACATCGAATCCAGAACGGATTTGAGCAAGGTCAGGGCGTTCGGGTCATTCAGGTTCACCGACACCGATTTGTTGACCTGGGTATCGAAGTCCACCAGGAAAATATTCACGGTCCCGGAGTTACCGCCCATGCTTTGCTTGAGGGTATTGAATACCGCGGTCAGCGAATCCTTGGCGGCGCTGATCGAAGAAGCGCTCATGCTGCCCGAGCTGTCGACCATGAACGCGATGTTGTAGTTGGTGCCCGGCACCACGGTCAGCCCGCCGATGTCGGCGACCATGATGTCGTTGCCATCGGTGCCGGTGATGGTGTCGTCGGCGGCAGTGGCGGTCACCGCGTTATAGACCGACGGATACACCGTGACCGGGATCTGCGCGGTGCTCGGTGCCGAACCGCCATGGGCTTCGGTGGAGGTCGAAGTGACGGTCAGGGTGAACTGGCCGTTGTAGTACGGCGGTGGAGTAACGGTCAGCGTGCCGAGGTTCCAGCCGGTGACGTTGGCTTCGCCATTGGTGGCGCTGGCGATGAAGGTGTGGCCTGCGCCATCGGTGAGGACCGAGCCCGCCGGTATGCCGCTGATCTTCACGCTCAGGCTTTCAGAGCCGTCGGTGTCGGTCAGTGCCGTTTTGATCGCGGACAGGTGAACGCTGGTGCCTTCGGCGCCTTCGTTGAGTTTGTAGCCGTCGTAGTAGCCTTCGCCATTGGTGCCGTGCAGGTCGGAAACCGTCACGCCAGAAGCGGCCAGATCGGCCACGCCGGTGTACAGCGGCACGCCGGCGCTGCTCAGGTCGACCGCCGCACCGCCGTTGACCGACAGGTTGACGTCATAGCTGCCTGGGCCGCTCTGGTTGTGGTGGTAGATGTCCAGGGTGTAGTAACCGCTGGTGGTCGGGATGAACGAACCATTCAGGTTACCGCCCGCACCCCAAGTGATTGCGGCCACGTTTTTACCGCCGATGGTCACCAACAGGCTGTCGTCACCGGTACCGCTGAAGGTGTACGTCTTGCCGGCTTCGAGGTAGATCAGGCCAGAGGTTTTCGAAGCGGTTCCGGCCGTGACACTGCCGTTGGACTGCACATTGGTCACAGTGCTGCTGGAGTTCGGGGTGCCCGCGCCGTCGATGATCGATTTCAGCGTGCCGGAAGACGCGCCGCTGCCATCGGTGCCGAGGCCCGACAGGCCGGTCCAGACTTCCTTGATCAGGCCAGTCGACTTGACGCTGTTGTCCGCGACGCTCAGGGAGGGCGCATCGGCAACCGGCGTGATGTCAATTTTCACCGTGCCAGTGTTGCCCAGCAGTTGACCGTCGGTTGGCTGGAACTTGATCTGCGCGTAGTCGGCCTGTTTGTTGCCCACGCCGGTGCCGCCGTAGGCATCGACACCCGATTCGTTGGCATCCGGCGTGAAGCGCAACTTGCCGGCGTCGATGTCGGCCTTGCTGAAGGTCTGGTTGGTGGCCACGTCTTTCCAGGTCGCGCCGTCCAGGTACTGCAACTTGCCTTCGCCCGGCAACTGAGTGATTTTCACCCCCAGGTTGGCAGTTGCGCTGTCGACATCGCTGACGCCAAAAGTCGACCAACCGAGGATCAGCGGGGTGTCTTCGGTACCGGTGACGTTAACCGGCGCGGCGGTTGGCGCGTCATTCACAGCCACCACGTTGACGGTGGTGGTTGCGGTGTTGGAGTAGTTGCTGCCATCGGTCACCGTCACGGTGATGATCCGCGGCACTGTGCTCGGGTCCTCACTGCTGTTGGTGAAACTGATGTTTTTGATCTGCTGCATGTAGTCGGCCAGCGTCGCGTTGCCCGACAGGGTCAGGGTGACGGTGCCGTCCTGGCTGTTGGCATTGATGCTGATGCCATTGACGCTGTTGCCCAGGTTCAGCGCGTCGCCCGGCTGACGGTTGGTCAGCACGATGGTCGCGCCGGTCAGCATCGTGCTGTCCGGGTCGGTGATGCGCAGGTCGGTGTCGCCGATCGATACGCCTTGGCCGGTGGTGCCTTCGGTGAAGGTCACGTTGTAGTTGGCCCCGGTGGCGCCACTGGAATTGTTGGCGTCCAGGTCGAGAACCGGCGCTGCATCGTTGTCGATGATCGAGGTGCTGACGCTGCCGTTGGACGCGCTGACCGTGAGGTTTTCGAAGTTGCCGCCAGTGGCCGAGTCGATCTTGACCACGAAGTTCTCGGTGCCTTCGGTGAGCTTGTCGTCCAGCGTCGCGACGTTGAAGCTCGCACTGCTGGCGCCCGCCGGGATTTTCACGGTGTACACACCGGTAAAGTCCGAACCGTCGGCGGCGGTGCCGCTGTAGACGATTTTCAGAGTCACTTCGGTCTGTGCCGGGTGAGTCAGGCTGACGGTGTAGCTGGCGGTCTGGCCTTCGGTGACCGAGGTGCTGCCGCTGATGCTGACTTCGGTTTTGTCGATCGTGTCGGTGACGGTCGTGACCGCAGCAGTATTGCTGGTGACCAGGTTTTCGAAGTTGCCACCGATCGAGCCAGTGATGGTTGCTTCGACGGTGCCGGCGTCTTTGTAGACGTCGTCCTTTGGCGCATCGACGGTCACGGAACCGGTAGTTTTGCCCGCGTCGATGGTGATGACGGCGCCGTTGCTGAGCGTCACGGTCACTGGTGTGCCGGCCGCGTTGGTCAGGGTCGCTGTGTAGGTGATCTGGCCGCCTTCATCCACGGTGCCGGTCGCGGTCAGCGACAGGTTGGTGGTGTCCTGGGTATCAGTCACCGAGGTGTCGGCCGACTTGCCGTCGACTTCCAGCTTCTCGTAGTTACCGCCCTTGGCGTCGTCGATCTTGACGCTCAGGGAGGTGCCGCCGGTCAGGGCATCGTTTGGTGCGGTGAAGTTGACAGAACCGCTGCTCGAGCCGACCGGGATGGTGATGGTCTGGCCATTCGACAGGGTCACAATGAGTGGTGCGCCGGTGACCGGCGCAGACACGGACGCGGTGTAAACCACGGTGCCGCCTTCGGCCACAGCGCTGGTCGCGGTGAGGTTCACGGTCGAGGTGTCGATGGTATCTGTGACGTCAGTAACCGCAGCCGCCGGGTTGGTCGCCAGGTTTTCGAAGTTGCCGCCTGCGGCGTCCTTGATCGTGACTTCAACCTTGCCGGCGTCTTTGTAGACGTCGTCTTTTGGTGCATCGACGGTCACGCTGCCGGTAGTCGCACCGGCCGCGATGGTGATGATGGCGCCGTTGCTCAACGTGACAGTGACCGGGGTGCCGGCGGCGTTGGTCAAGGTCGCGGTGTAAACGATGGAACCGCCTTCAGCCACGGAGTCGGTTGCGCTCAAACTGAGGGTTGTGGTGTCCGCAGTATCAGTCACCGAGGTGTCCGCCGACTTGCCGTCGACTTCCAGCTTCTCGTAATTGCCACCTTTGGCATCGTCGATCTTGACGCTCAGCGAGCCGCCACCGGTCAGGGCATCGTTCGGCGCAGTGAAGTTGACGCTGGCGCTGCTCGAGCCGACCGGGATGGTAATGGTCTGGCCGTTGGACAGGGTCACAACCACCGGCGAACCGGTGACTGGCGACGTCACGGACGCGGTGTAAACCACGGTGCCGCCTTCAGCCACAGTGCTGGTCGCGGTGAGGTTCACGGTCGAGGTGTCGATGGTATCGGTGACGTCGGTAATCGCAGCCGCCGGGTTGGTCGCAAGGTTTTCAAAGTTGCCGCCCGCAGCATCCTTGATGGTCACTTCGACTTTGCCAGCGTCTTTGTAGACGTCGTCTTTCGGTGCGTCGACAGTCACGGAGCCGGTAGTCGCACCGGCCGCGATGGTGATGATCGCGCCGTTGCTCAACGTGACAGTCACTGGTGTACCGGCGGCGTTGGTCAGGGTGGCGGTGTAAACGATGGAGCCGCCTTCAGCGACCGAGTCGGTTGCGCTCAGGCTGAGGGTTGTGGTGTCCGCAGTATCGGTGACCGAGGTGTCTGCCGACTTGCCGTCGATTTCCAGTTTTTCGTAGTTACCGCCCTTCGCATCTTCGATCTTGACGCTCAGCGAGCCGCCACCGGCTAGTGCATCGTTTGGCGCAACGAAGTTGACAGAGCCGCTGCTCGAGCCGACCGGGATGGTGATGGTCTGGCCGTTGGACAGGGTGACAACCACCGGCGAACCGGTGACTGGCGACGTCACGGACGCGGTGTAAACCACGGTGCCGCCTTCAGCCACAGTGCTGCTCGCAGTGAGGTTCACGGTCGAAGTATCGAGGGTATCGGTCACGTCGGTGACCGCAGCCGCTGGGCTGGTGGCCAGGTTCTCAAAGTTGCCGCCCGCAGCATCCTTGATGGTCACTTCGATTTGGCCGGCGTCCTTGTAGACGTCGTCCTTCGGTGCGTCGACAGTCACGCTGCCCGTAGTCGCGCCAGCGGCGATGGTGATCACAGCGCCGTTGCTCAACGTGACGGTGACCGGAGTCCCGGCCGCATTGGTCAGGGTCGCGGTGTAAACAATCGACCCCCCTTCCGCGACGGAGTCGGTCGCCGACAGGTTGAGGGTGGTGGTTTCCGGAGTATCGGTGATCGAGGTGTCTACCGATTTGCCGTCGACTTCCAGCTTCTCGTAGTTACCGCCCTTGGCATCGTCGATCTTGACGCTCAGGGAGCCACCGCCGGCCAGTGCATCGTTTGGTGCGGTGAAGTTTACAGAACCACTGCTCGAGCCGACTGGAATGGTGATGATCTGACCGTTGGACAGGGTGACAACCACCGGCGAGCCGGTGACTGGCGCCGACACGGACGCGGTGTAAACCACGGTGCCGCCTTCGGCGACGCTCGAAGTGGCAGTCAGCGAAACGGTGCTGGTATCGATGGTGTCGTTGACGGTGGTGACGGCCGGAGTGTCGCTAGCCACCAGATTCTCGAAGTTGCCGCCGGTCGCGTCTTTGATGGTCGCTTCGACAGTGCCGGCGTCCTTGTAGACATCATCCTTCGGAGCATCGACGGTCACGGAGCCGGTAGTTTTACCCGCTTCGATGGTGATCACGGCGCCGTTCGACAGCGTCACGGTGACTGGTGTGCCGGCCGCATTGGTCAGGGTTGCCGTGTAGGTGATCTGTCCGCCTTCATCCACGGCGCCGGTCGCGGTCAGCGACAGGTTGGTGGTGTCCTGGGTATCAGTCACCGAGGTATCCGCCGACTTGCCGTCAACTTCCAGCTTCTCGTAGTTACCGCCCTTCGCATCGTCGATCTTGACGCTCAGCGAGCCGCCGCCAGCCAGGGCATCGTTCGGCGCGGTGAAGTTCACGCTGGCGCTGCTCGACCCGACCGGGATGGTGATGGTCTGGCCATTCGACAGGGTCACAACCACTGGCGAACCGGTGACCGGCGCCGATACGGACGCGGTGTAAACCACGGTGCCGCCTTCGGCGACGGTAGACGTCGCGGTCAGGTTCACCGTTGAGGTGTCGAGGGTGTCAGTCACATCGGTGACCGCAGCCGCTGGGCTGGTGGCCAAGTTTTCAAAGTTGCCGCCTGCGGCGTCCTTGATGGTGACTTCGACCTTGCCGGCGTCTTTGTAGACGTCGTCCTTAGGCGCGTCGACAGTCACGGAGCCGCTGGTGGCACCGGCAGCAATGGTGATCACTGCACCGTTCGACAAGGTTACGGTAACCGGCGTGCCGGCGGCGTTAGTCAGGGTTGCGGTGTAAACGATGGAGCCACCTTCAGCGACGGAGTCGGTCGCCGACAGGCTGAGGGTGGTGGTATCCGCGGTGTCGGTCACCGAGGTATCCGCCGACTTGCCGTCGACTTCCAGTTTCTCGTAGTTACCGCCCTTGGCATCGTCGATCTTGACGCTCAGGGAGGTGCCACCGGTCAGGGCATCGTTTGGTGCGGTGAAGTTGACGCTGGCGCTGCTCGAGCCAACCGGGATGGTGATGGTCTGGCCATTGGACAGGGTGACGATCACTGGCGAACCAGTCACCGGAGCAGACACCGAAGCGGTGTAAACCACGGTCCCGCCTTCAGCCACAGCGCTGGTCGCAGTGAGGTTTACCGTCGAGGTGTCGATGGTATCAGTCACATCGGTGACCGCAGCCGCTGGGCTGGTGGCCAGGTTTTCAAAGTTGCCGCCTGCGGCGTCCTTGATGGTGGCTTCGACCTTGCCGGCGTCTTTGTAGACATCGTCTTTCGGTGCGTCGACAGTCACGGAGCCGGTAGTCGCACCGGCCGCGATAGTGATGGTCGCGCCGTTGCTCAACGTGACGGTGACCGGAGTCCCGGCCGCATTGGTCAGGGTCGCGGTGTAAACAATGGAACCGCCTTCAGCAACCGAATCAGTAGCGCTCAAGCTGAGAGTTGTAGTGTCCGCAGTATCAGTCACCGAGGTGTCGGCCGACTTGCTGTCGACTTCCAGTTTCTCGTAGTTGCCACCTTTGGCATCGTCGATCTTGACGCTCAGCGAGCCGCCACCGGCCAGTGCATCATTTGGCGCAACGAAGTTGACAGAACCGCTGCTTGAGCCGACCGGGATGGTGATGGTCTGGCCGTTGGACAGAGTGACAACCACTGGCGAACCGGTGACCGGCGCGCTGACGGACGCGGTGTAAACCACGGTGCCGCCTTCGGCGACGGTGGACGTCGCGGTCAGATTCACGGTCGAGGTGTCGAGGGTATCGGTCACGTCGGTAACCGCAGCCGCCGGATTGGTGGCCAGGTTCTCAAAATTGCCGCCCGCGGCGTCCTTGATGGTCACTTCGATCTGGCCAGCGTCTTTGTAGACGTCGTCCGTTGGTGCATCGACGGTCACGGAACCGGTGGTTGCACCGGCCGCGATGGTGATCACCGCACCGTTCGACAAGGTCACGGTAACTGGCGTGCCAGCGGCGTTGGTCAGGGTCGCGGTGTAAACAATGGAACCGCCTTCCGCGACCGAATCAGTCGCCGAGAGGCTGAGGGTGGTGGTGTCCGGAGTATCAGTCACCGAGGTGTCTGCCGACTTGCCGTCGATTTCCAGCTTCTCGTAGTTACCGCCCTTGGCATCGTCGATCTTGACGCTCAGGGAGCCGCCGCCAGCCAGGGCATCGTTCGGCGCGGTGAAGTTGACGCTGGCGCTGCTCGAACCGACCGGGATGGTGATGGTCTGGCCGTTGGACAGGGTGACAACCACCGGCGAACCGGTCACCGGCGCCGATACGGACGCGGTGTAAACCACGGTGCCGCCTTCAGCCACAGTGCTGGTCGCGGTGAGGTTCACGGTCGAGGTGTCGATGGTATCTGTGACGTCGGTAACCGCTGCCGCCGGATTGGTCGCCAGGTTTTCGAAGTTGCCGCCCGCGGCGTCCTTGATGGTGACTTCAACCTTGGCGGCGTCTTTGTAGACGTCGTCCTTCGGTGCGTCGACAGTCACGCTGCCCGTGGTCGCGCCAGCGGCGATGGTGATCACTGCACCGTTCGACAAGGTCACGGTCACTGGTGTGCCGGCCGCGTTGGTCAAGCTCGCGGTGTAGACGATGGAACCACCTTCGGCGACCGAATCAGTAGCGCTCAGGCTGAGGGTGGTGGTATCCGCGGTATCAGTCACCGAGGTGTCGGCTGATTTGCCGTCGACGTCCAGCTTCTCGTAATTACCGCCCGTTGCGCCGTCAATCTTGACGCTCAGGGAGCTGCCGCCCGCCAGGGGGCTGTTTGGCGCGACAAAGTTCACGCTGCCGGTGGTTTCGCCGACCGGGATAGTGATGCTCTGGCCGTTGGACAGGGTGACGACCACTGGCGCACCGGTGACGGGTGCGCTGATCGTCGCGGTGTAGACCACGGTTTCGCCTTCGGCGACATTCGCGGTGGCAGTCAGCGAAACGGTGCTGGTATCGATGGTGTCATTGACGGTGGTCACCGCAGGCGTATCGCTGGCGACCAGGTTCTCAAAGTTGCCGCCGGTCGCGTCTTTGATGGTCGCTTCAACGGTACTGGTGTCTTTATAGACGTCGTCCTTCGGTGCATCGATGGTCACGGAGCCGGTGGTTTTGCCCGCTTCGATGGTGATGACGGCGCCGTTGCTGAGCGTGACGGTGACTGGTGTGCCAGCCGCATTGGTCAGGGTCGCGGTGTAGGTGATCTGGCCGCCTTCATCCACGGTGCCGGTCGCGGTCAGCGACAGGTTGGTGGTGTCAGCGGTGTCGGTCACCGAGGTGTCTGCTGACTTGCCGTCGACTTCCAGCTTCTCGTAGTTACCACCTTTGGCATCGTCGATCTTGACGCTCAGAGAGCCGCCGCCAGCGAGGGCATCGTTTGGCGCAACGAAGTCGACAGAACCGCTGCTTGAGCCGACCGGAATGGTGATGGTCTGGCCGTTGGACAGAGTGACGACCACTGGAGAACCGGTGACCGGCGACGTCACGGACGCGGTGTAAACCACGGTCCCGCCTTCAGCGACGGTGGACGTCGCCGTCAGATTCACGGTCGAGGTATCGAGGGTATCGGTCACATCGGTGACCGCAGCCGCCGGATTGGTCGCCAGGTTTTCGAAGTTGCCGCCCGCGGCGTCCTTGATGGTGACTTCAACCTTGCCAGCATCTTTGTAGACGTCGTCTTTTGGCGCATCGACGGTCACGGAACCGGTAGTCGTACCGGCGGCAATGGTGATGATCGCGCCGTTGCTCAGGGTGACGGTCACTGGCGTGCCAGCGGCGTTGGTCAAGGTCGCGGTGTAAACGATGGAGCCGCCTTCAGCGACCGAGTCAGTTGCGCTCAGGCTGAGGGTGGTGGTATCCGCGGTGTCGGTCACCGAGGTATCCGCCGACTTGCCGTCGACGTCCAGTTTCTCGTAATTGCCACCCTTGGCATCGTCGATCTTGACGCTCAGAGAGCTGCCACCGGCCAACGCATCATTTGGCGCAACGAAGTCGACAGAGCCGCTGCTTGAGCCGACCGGAATGGTGATGGTCTGTCCGTTGGACAGGGTGACAACCACCGGCGAACCGGTGACCGGCGCCGACACGGATGCGGTGTAAACCACGGTGCCGCCTTCGGCGACGCTCGATGTGGCAGTCAGCGAAACAGTGCTGGTGTCGATGGTGTCGTTAACGGTGGTCACCGCAGGCGTATCGCTGGCGACCAGGTTCTCGAAGTTGCCGCCAGTCGCGCCTTTGATCGTCGCTTCAACGGTGCCTGCGTCTTTATAGACGTCGTCCTTCGGAGCATCGACGGTCACGGAGCCGGTGGTTTTACCCGCTTCGATGGTGATCACGGCGCCGTTCGACAGCGTCACGGTGACTGGGGTGCCGGCCGCATTGGTCAGGGTTGCGGTGTAGGTGATCTGGCCACCTTCATCCACGGCACCGCTGGCGGTCAGCGACAGGTTGGTGGTGTCCTGGGCATCAGTCACCGAGGTGTCGGCTGATTTGCCGTCAACTTCCAGCTTCTCGTAATTACCACCCTTGGCATCGTCGATCTTGACGCTCAGAGAGCTGCCACCCGCCAACGCATCATTTGGCGCAACGAAGTTGACAGAACCGCTGCTCGACCCGACCGGAATGGTGATGGTCTGGCCATTCGACAGGGTCACGACCACCGGCGAACCGGTCACTGGCGCGGTAACGGAAGCCGTGTAAACCACGGTGCCGCCCTCGACAACGCCCGCGGTAGCCGTTAGCGAAACGGTGCTGGTATCGAGGGTGTCAGTCACGTCAGTGACCGCTGCCGCCGGGTTCGTCACCAGGTTCTCAAAGTTGCCACCGGAGGCGTCAGTGATGGTGACTTCAACCTTGCCGGCATCTTTATAAACATCATCGGCAGGCGCATCGACGCTCACGCTGCCGGTGGTTGCACCGGTGGCGATGGTGATCACCGCACCGTTGCTCAGGGTCACGGTGACCGGCGTACCGGCCGGATTGGTCAACGTCGCGGTGTACAGAATCTGACCACCTTCAGCCACTTCGGTGGACGCCGACAGGCTCAGGCCGGTGTCGTCTTTCGAATCGGTAATGGTGGTGAGCGCCGGCTCGGTGCTCGGGGTCAGTTGCTCGAAATTGCCACCGGTGGTGCCGGTGATCGTGGTGCTGACGGTGCTGCCATTGTTGTAGACGTCGTTGGCCGCGGTATCGACCGTCACGCTGCCGGTGGTCTTGCCCGCTTCGATGGTAATGACCGAGCCATTGCTCAAGGTCACGGTCATCGGCGTGCCGGCCGGGTTGGTCAGGGTGGCGGTGTAGGTGATCTGGCCGCCTTCGACGACGGTGCCGGTGGCGCTGAGGCTCAGGCCGGTGTTGTCGATCGAGTCGGTGATGGTGGTGACTGCCGGCGTGGTGCTCGGTACGAGGTTCTCGAAGTTGCCGCCGGTAGCGCCAGTGATCGTGGTGCTGACGGTGCCGCCGTTGTTGTAGACGTCATTGGCCGGCGTCGGAACGTTCACGCTGCCGGTGGTGTTGCCGGCGGCGATGGTGATGATCGAACCGTTGGACAGAGTCACGGTGACTGGCGTCTGCGCCGGGTTGGTCAGGGTTGCGGTGTAAGTGATCTGACCGCCTTCGGTGACGGTCGAGCCCGCCGTCAGCGTGACGGTGGTGGTGTCGGCGGAATCGGTAATGGTGGTGACGGCTGGAGTCGGGTTCGGCACCAGGTTTTCGAAGTTGCCACCAGTCGCGCCGGTAATCGTGGTGCTGACGGTACTGCCGTTGTTGTAGACGTCATTGGCCGGCGTCGGAACGTTGACGCTGCCGGTGGTGTTGCCAGCGGCGATGGTGATGGTCGAACCGTTGGACAAGGTGACGGTGACCGGCGTCTGCGCCGGGTTGGTCAATGTCGCGGTGTAGGTGATCTGGCCACCTTCCGTGACGGTCGAGCCCGCTGACAGTGTGACGGTGGTGGTGTCGACGGTGTCGGTGACCTGGGTCACGGCCGGAGTCGTCGGCGGGGTGACCACGATACCGCTGCCCCCCGTGGTGCCGGTGACGGTTACGTTGATCTGGGTCGGATCGTTATAAACCGTGTCGTTCGGTGCCAGCGGAACGTTGACGGTGCCGGTGGTTTGGCCGGCTGCAATCACGATCACCGAGCCGTTGGACAGGGTAATGGTCAGGTCGGTCAGCGGCGCCTGGGTCAGGGTCGCGGTGTAAACCAGCACGCCACCGGCCTCGGTGATGGTCGGCGTGGCGCTCAGGCTCAGGGTCGATTCGCGCAGGGCATTGGTGCTGGTATCGGCAGTCTGGCCGCCGGTGGTGTCTTGTGTTGCCAACGCGGCCGTGGCGAGGCCTTCAGTCGGGAAGCCGATAGTCGGGGTCGACTCGGGCAGCGGTTGCCTCCAGGGCCACGAAGCTGTGGCCACCACCGGTAGAGCCGCCCCCGCTCGCAGCCGTAGGGCCGGCCGCGGTGGCTTCAAGAGCGGTGGTCGGGTACGCCGGCGGCGATGGCTTGCTGCAATTCGTCAACCGATGGCGCGGCTTGTGCAGTGGCTTGCGCAAGGTCGGTGCTGGAATCCGGGTCGCTGCCGCTCCACTGAGTGTCGCGGCCCAGGTCCAGGGTGCGGCCATCAGCCAGTTCGAGCGTAATGGCGCCGGCGGCGCCGGTGTCTACCTGATCGCCGACCAACAACCGGTCGCCTTCAACGAGTACGCGGCGGATGCCCTCTGGCGACACCGCGAAAACCTGACCAACAATGCTTTTGACGATGGCAACAACACTGCTCATTGAAGACTCTCCGGGTGTCACGTTCAGTTGACTTCCATGAACCGCTAGGCGTGATAGCCGATCGGGGCTGGACGTACTTTCAAGATATTTGCTGCATAAGTTTGACGCTTAATTCGTCAATAATTTGGCTATATTTTTTCGAAATTAACTTTATGCCAAACTATTGACCTTAAGGGAGCCATCCTAAACAATCGTCCCAGTAATGTCACATTGATATTTAAGCGGCGACCTGTCCTACAGCGTGTGATCCAGTTCCGTTTTTGAACTTTCCGACATACGGTCATTCCGGTTGCCATCATGCGATGCAGCGCCAGGTTCTGCAGTGATTCAAGACAAGAAGTCCCGGGAAATTCCTACTATGCGTTTGCACCTGTTCAAGGCTCTACCCTTCGCCCTTGCCGCCAGCTTTGTTCAGGCGCAAAGCCTCCCGCAGGCCATGCAGCAGGCGCTGGATGTCCATCCGGAAATTCAGGCAGGGGTTAACAGTCGATTGGCCGCGGATTATCAGTTAAAGGCCGCTAAAGGGGGATACCTGCCAAGGGTCGATCTGCTCGGCGGTTATGGTCGCGAAGGCACCGACAGCGTCACCACCCGTAATGCTGGCACCAACAATCACTGGGAAACGCTGAACCGCAGTGAGTCAAGTTTACGTCTGTCGCAGATGGTTTTTGACGGTTTTGCGACGTCCAGCGAAGTAGGGCGTCAACAAGCCACCGTTAATTCCCGTGCTTATTCCTTGTTGGGCACGTCGGAACGTACCGGGTTGACCGTCGCTCAGGTCTATCTCGATGTATTGACCCGCCGCGAATTCGTGCGCCTGGCCGAAGACAATCTGAAGAACCACGAACGGATTCTTGACCAGATCAAATTGCGCACCCAGCGCGGCGTGGGTAGTGGCGCCGACCTCGATCAGGCTGACGCGCGCATGGCCCAGGCCCGCAATAACCTGATCACTGAACAGACCAACCTGGCCGATGCCGAAACCAACTACCTCAGCGCCGTCGGCCAGATGCCCGATCAATTGGAGCGGCCTGCCGATTTCATGGCGCTGTTGCCGGCCAATCTGAATGAAGCCCGGGCGCAGATGCTGGAAAACAGCCCGATCCTGCGTTCCGCCGAATCCGATATCGCTGCCGCCGAGAAGCAGTACGAAGCCGCCAAGTCGAGCTTCTACCCGCGCTTCGATGCCGAACTGGGTCGCAGCGCCGACAATGATCTCGACGGTCAGAACGGTCACAACAATGAATGGCAGGCCATGCTGCGCATGCGCTTCAATTTGTTCGCCGGTGGCAGCAACAAGGCTGATCTGGAATCCAAGTCCTACCTGTCGAACCAGGCGCTGGATATTCGCAACAACGCCCTGCGCGTGTTGAACGAAGAACTGGGCCTGGCCTGGAACGCCCTGAACAACGCCAACGCCCAAGTGCCGATCGCCCAGCAATATGTCGATCGCAGCGCCAGTGTGCGCAGTGCTTATCAGAAGCAGTTCAGCCTCGGCGAACGCACCTTGCTCGACCTGCTCGACAGTGAAAACGAGCTGTTCAGCGCTTCCCGTCGGCTGGCCGAGATCAAAAACATTCAGTTATTTACTCAGTACCGAATCAAGGCGACCATGGGCGAATTGCTCAAAAGTCAGGGCGTTGTCGCACCATTGGCATCCGTTGTGCAGAACGACGTGAAGCCCAAGGTTCAGTTGCCCGGGATGAATTGAGTCCTGCCCCATTTCAATCGTTAGCCAAGAGTGTCGAGCGTGGAATCAGAAGTCAGTCGAGTTCAACTCATTCATGATCCGCGCGCGCTGCATGACGATCCGTTACTGGACGGCCTGCTAGCCCTTTGCACTTTGCACCAGAAACCGGCCAGCGCCGCGATGCTGACCACCGGTCTGCCGTTACCCAAACAACGCCTGAGCGTCGAACTGCTGCCCCGCGCGGCCGCTCGCGCCGGGCTGCAGGGGCGGGTGTTGCAACGCAAGCTGGAGCAGATTCCGGCGATTGCCATGCCGGCGCTGTTGCTGCTCAAGGACGGTCGCAGCGCGGTGCTGCTCGGCTGGCACGGTGAAGACCAGGCCCGTCTGCTGCTTAGCGAAAGCGATGGTGGTGAGGTTTGCGTCAGCCGTGAACTGCTCGCCGACGATTACAGCGGCAAAGTCTTCTTCGCCCAACCCCAACACAAATTCGACGTTAACCACGGCACGCTGATCCCACGTGCGCGTTCGTGGTTTCGCGACACCCTCAAGCGTTCGCGCTGGTTGTACGCCGACGCCATCGCTGCCAGTTTTCTGATCAACATCATTGCCATGGCCGCGCCGCTGTTCGTGATGAATGTCTACGACCGCGTGGTGCCGAACCAGGCTGAGTCAACTCTTTGGGTCCTGGCCATCGGCATCACGGGCGCTTACCTGTTCGACCTGATCCTCAAGAGCCTGCGCAGCCTGTGCCTGGACCTGGCCGGCAAGAAAACCGACCTGATCATCTCCGCGACGCTGTTCGAGCGCATCGTCGGCATGGCCATGAAGTACCGCCCGGCGCGGGTCGGCAGCTTCGCCCAGAACATCCATGAATTTCAGAGCCTGCGGGATTTCCTCGCGTCGCTGACGCTCACCAGCCTGATCGACCTGCCGTTTACGCTGCTGATCTTTATGGTCATCGCGATCCTGGGTGGGCATCTGGTGTGGATTCCGGTGCTGGCGTTCCCGATTGCGCTACTGATCGGTTATGCCTTGCAGAAGCCGCTGGTGGCGACCATGGAGCGAACCATGGCCCTGGGCGCCGAGCGCCAGTCGAGCCTGATCGAAACCCTCGCCGGTCTCGATGCGGTGAAGGTCAACAACGCCGAAAGCGAACGCCAGTATCAGTGGGAGCAAACCATCGGCACTCTCAGTCGCCTCGAGTTGCGGGTGAAAATGCTGTCCGGTCTGGCGATGAACATCACCTTGCTGATCCAGCAGCTGGCTGGGGTGATCATGATCGTCTTCGGCGTGTACCAGATCATCGACGGCCACCTGAGCATGGGCGGTTTGATCGCGTGCTACATGCTCAGCGGTCGTGCCCTCAGCCCATTGGCCTCGCTGTCCGGCCTGCTGACCCGCTACCAGCAAGCCCGTGTGACCATGACCTCGGTCGATCAGATGATGGAGCTGCCGCAGGAACGCAATTTCGACGAGCGTCCGCTGAGCCGCAAGGTGCTGCAAGGCGCCATTGAATGCCGTCAGCTGAGCTTCACTTACCCGGATCAGCAGAACCCCGCGCTGAAGGGCATCAACCTGACCATCAAGCCCGGCGAAAAAATCGGCATCATCGGTCGCAGCGGCTCGGGCAAAAGCTCCCTGGCCAAATTGCTGGTGGGCCTCTATCAGCCGGACGACGGCGCACTGCTGGTCGATGGTGTGGATATCCGTCAGATCGACGTCAGCGAACTGCGCCACAACATCGGCTACGTGCCCCAGGACATCCAGTTGCTCGCCGGTACATTGCGCGACAACCTGGTGTCGGGCGCGCGCTATGTCGAAGACGAACTGGTGCTGCAAGCGGCGGAGCTGGCGGGCGTCCACGAATTCGCCCGTCTGCACCCGCAAGGTTATGAGCTGCAAGTCGGTGAGCGTGGGCAGAACCTGTCTGGCGGTCAGCGTCAGAACGTCGCCCTGGCCAGAGCGCTGTTGCTCAACCCACCGATCCTGCTGCTGGACGAACCGACCAGCGCCATGGACAACACCGGCGAAGAACGCCTCAAGCAACGCCTCGCTGCGGTGGTTGAAAACAAGACCGTGGTGCTGGTGACGCACCGGGCTTCGCTGTTGTCGCTGGTGGATCGCCTGTTGGTGATCGACCGTGGGCAGATACTCGCCGATGGCCCGAAAGCCGCGGTGATGGAAGCGTTGAAGAAGGGGCAGATCAGTGTTGCTTAAGTCCGGGGTCAAAGATTCCATCCGCCGCTACTTCAAAGGCTCCGCGTCGCTGCAAGGCCAGCCTCTTCCCGAGGTCAACAAAGCGCTGATCGAAGACGCCCCGCGGGTGGTGCGGTTGACGATCTGGGCGATCATCGGCTTCTTCGTGTTCCTGATGCTCTGGGCCAACTTCGCGGTGATCGATGAAGTCACCAAGGGCGACGGCAAGGCGATTCCGTCGTCGAAGATCCAGAAAATCCAGAACCTCGAGGGCGGCATCGTCTCCGAGTTGTTCGTCACCGAAGGGCAGATCGTCGAGGCTGGCGCGCCGCTGATTCGTCTGGACGACACGCGGTTTGCCTCCAACGTCGGTGAAACCGAAGCCGATCGGCTGTCGATGCTGCTGCGTGTGGAACGCTTGAGCGCCGAGGTCGATGACCGTCCGCTGAACTTCCCCGCCGATGTGCTCAAGGCTGTTCCCACTCAGGCTGCCAGCGAAGAGTCGCTGTACATCAGCCGTCGCCAGCAACTGCACGATGAAATCGGTGGCTTGCAGGAGCAATTGATCCAGCGTCAGCAAGAGCTGCGCGAGTTCACCTCCAAACAGTCTCAGTATCGCAGCGCGTTGTCGCTGCAGCGTCAGGAAATCAACATGTCCGAGCCGTTGGTGGCTCAGGGCGCGGTGTCACCGGTGGAGGTTTTGCGACTCAAGCGTGCCGAGGTCGAAACCCGCGGCCAACTGGACGCCACCACGCTGGCGATTCCTCGCGCCGAATCGGCGATCAAGGAAGTGCAGCGCAAGATCGATGAGACGCGCGGCAAGTTCCGCAGCGAAGCCCTGACTCAACTCAACGAAGCACGCACCGATCTGAACAAGGCCCAAGCCACTGGCAAGGCCCTGGAAGACCGGGTCAGCCGGACGTTGGTGACATCGCCCGTGCGCGGCATCGTCAACAAGTTGCTGGTGAACACCATCGGCGGCGTAATCCAGCCGGGCAGCGATCTGGTGGAGATCGTGCCACTGGATGACACCTTGCTGGTAGAAGCCAAGATTCGCCCGCAAGACATCGCCTTCCTGCACCCGGGGCAAGACGCCACGGTGAAGTTCACGGCTTACGACTACACCATTTACGGTGGGCTGAAGGCCAAGCTGGAGCAGATCGGTGCCGACACCATCACCGACGAAGACAAGAAGACTACGTACTACATCATCAAACTGCGCACCGAGCGCAGTCACCTGGGGACGGATGAAAAACCGTTGCTGATTATTCCGGGGATGGTGGCGTCGGTGGACATCATTACCGGCAAGAAAACTGTGCTCAGTTATTTGCTCAAGCCGATTATCCGGGCTCGGGCCGAGGCGTTGCACGAGAGGTAGTTTTTGGTGCGGTTGATTGATCGTTCCCACGCTCTGCGTGGGAATGCCGCCATGGACGCTCCGCGTCCACTGTGACGCAGAGCGTCACGGGATGTATTCCCACGCAGGAGCGTGGGAACAATTGGTGGTAGATAAAAGCCATATCGTTATTCGCTAACGGTATTTAAATTTCAATTCTTATACCCATAAAGTCATTCTCCTGCGTACCTGCCGACCAATCGGCGCGCCGCACGACACGAACCAACACGGGACCTCCGTGAGTTTCTGATCGACGCGCGCCCTTGAGCGTGCCGTGCGTGGGAGTGATTTTTATGTCAGCCGTCTCTTTTTCTCCAAAACATCCATCAACCAGCGCCGCCAGCATCGCGTCGCAAGCCTTCGAAATCCGCCCGTTCAACGGCGCCGTCGGTGCCGAAATCATCGGCCTGGACCTGTCCCGCCCGATCAACGATCAGGACTTCGCCCGAATCCATCGTGCGCATCTGGATCATCACGTCGTGGTGTTCCGCGACCAGCGCATCACCCCCGAACAGCAGATCGCCTTCAGCCGCCGTTTCGGCGTGTTGCAGATCCATGTGCTCAAGCAGTTCCTGCTGGCCGGGCATCCGGAAATCCTCATCGTTTCCAACATCATCGAAAACGGCCAATCCATCGGCCTCGGTGACGCCGGCAAGTTCTGGCATTCGGATCTCTCCTATAAGGAACTGCCAAGCCTGGGCTCGATGCTGCATGCCCAGGAGCTGCCGTCCGAAGGCGGCGACACCCTGTTCGCTGACATGCACAAAGCGTGGGACAGCCTGCCCGAAGCGCTGCGCAAAGCTGTCGAAGGTCGCTCGGCCGCGCATTCCTACACGGCGCGCTACAGCGAGAGCAAATTCGAGGGCAACTGGCGCCCGACCCTGACGCCGGAGCAACTCGCTCAGGTTGCCGAAGTCGTCCATCCCATCGTCCGCACCCACCCGGAAAACGGCCGCAAAGCGTTGTTCGTCAGTGAGGGTTTCACCACCCGCATCGTCGGTTTGCCGGAAGACGAGAGCAAACAATTGCTCGACGAGCTCTATGCCCACAGCGTGCTGCCGCAAAACATTTACCGCCATCAGTGGCAGGCCCACGACTTGGTGTTCTGGGACAACCGTTCGCTGATTCACCTTGCCGCCGGATGCCCCAGCCATCTGCGCCGCAAGTTGTATCGCACCACCATCCAGGGCGACGCGCCTTTCTGATTTCGGAGAACCCTCATGTCCAAACGTCTTCCATTTGCACCGTTGGCCGCTGCTATCGGCCTGGGTTTCAGCCTGCTCGCCGGCAGCCTGTTGGCGCCGACCGTGGCCCATGCCGAAGGTGAAATCCGTATCGCCGAACAGTTCGGCATCGTTTATCTGCTGCTCAACGTGGTGCGTGATCAGAACCTGATCGAGAAGTACGGCAAGCAGGAAGGCATCGACATCAAGGTCGACTGGACTCAGCTCTCTGGTGGTTCGGCGGTCAACGATGCATTGCTCTCCGGTTCCATCGACATTGCCGGTGCCGGCGTCGGCCCGCTGCTGACCATCTGGGACCGCACTCACGGCAAGCAGAACGTCAAAGCCGTCGCTTCCCTGGGCAACTTCCCTTACTACCTGGTGAGCAATAATCCGAAGGTCAAAACCATCGCCGACTTCACCGAAAAGGACCGCATTGCGGTGCCGGCGGTCGGGGTCTCGGTGCAGTCGCGCTTCCTGCAATACGCGGCGGCCAAGCAATGGGGCGACAAGGAATTCAATCGCCTCGACAAGTACACCATCGCCGTTCCGCACCCGGATGCCACCGCGGCACTGATCGCCGGCGGCACCGAGTTGAGCGGGCATTTCTCCAACCCGCCGTTCCAGGATCAGGCGCTGGAAAACCCCAACGTGCATGTGGTGCTGAACACCTATGACTTGCTTGGCCCGAACTCGCCGACCGTGCTGTTCGCCACCGAAAAATTCCGCAACGAGAACCCGAAAACCTACAAAGCCTTCATCGCCGCGCTGACCGAAGCGGCCGAGTTTGCGCAGAACGATAAAGGCGCGGCGGCCGACACCTATATCCGCGTCACCAAGGCCAAAATCGACCGCGCGGCGTTGCTGAAAATCATCGACAACCCGCAGTTCGAATTCAGCATCACGCCGAAAAATACTTACCCGCTGGCTGAGTTCCTCTATCGCGTCGGTGCGATCAAAAACAAACCGGATTCGTGGAAGGACTACTTCTTCCAGGACGCCCAGCCGCTGCAAGGGAGCTGACCGACATGAACGCCCTTTTGCAAGGCCACGCGGCCAGCAATCCGGTCGCGGCAGCGCAAGCGCTGCTGGCGGTCGACCAGGTCAGCCTGGAATACCGCACGCCTGCGCGTGTGGTTCGAGCGACCCATCAAGTCAGTTTCGAGATCGATCCGGCGGACCGTTTTGTGCTGCTCGGTCCTTCTGGCTGCGGCAAGTCGACGTTGCTCAAAGCCGTTGCCGGGTTCATTCAGCCCTGTGAGGGCGAGATTCGCCTGCAAGGCCAGCGGGTCGATGCGCCGGGGCCGGACCGGATTGTGGTGTTCCAGGAGTTCGACCAACTGCCACCCTGGAAAACCGTCAAACAGAACGTGATGTTTCCGCTGCTCGCTTCCAAAACCCTCAAACGCCGCGAAGCTGAAGAGCGTGCGCTGCACTATCTGGACAAAGTCGGCCTGGCGGCGTTTGCCGATGCCTATCCACATACCTTGTCTGGCGGCATGAAAGCTCGCGTGGCCATCGCCCGCGCTCTGGCGATGCAACCGAAAATCCTGTTGATGGACGAACCCTTCGCTGCCCTCGACGCGCTGACCCGGCGCAAGATGCAGGAAGAATTGCTGCTGCTCTGGGAGGAGGTGCGCTTCACGTTGCTGTTCGTCACTCACTCCATCGAAGAGGCGTTGGTGGTGGGCAACCGGATCCTGCTGCTGTCGCCCCATCCGGGTCGGGTGCGGGCGGAAGTCCACAGCCATCAATACGACTTGCACAGCTTGGGTGGCGTTGCGTTCCAGGAATCGGCGCGGCGGATTCATCGGCTGCTGTTTGATGAAGGTCAGTCGCCGGAAACCGAGCGGGAGCTGGATTTCGCCGACATTCGCATCGCTTATTGAGCCATTGGAGGATTGCCCGATGAGCCATTCATCATCTGCGCGTAAAGAGTACGAAACTGTTTTGCAGCCGCTGACCAGCGTACCGCTGGAGCGTGAATTGCCGCTCGGTCAGCGTCTCTGGCAGCAGGGCTGGCTACGCAAAAGCCTGATTCTGATTTTGCTCGCGGTGCTTTGGGAGGCCGTCGCTCGATATCAGAACAACGACCTGCTGCTGCCAAGCTTTTTGCAAACCGCCAGCGCGCTGCAGGATGGCCTGCTCAGCGGCGAACTGCTGGGCAAGGTGTGGATTTCGCTGGTTGTGTTGCTCAAGGGTTACCTGATCGGCATCGTTCTGGCGTTTGTCCTGACGACGCTGGCGGTATCGACCCGGTTCGGTCGTGATCTGCTGAGCACGCTGACCTCAATGTTCAATCCATTGCCGGCCATTGCGCTGTTGCCGCTGGCGCTGCTGTGGTTTGGCCTGGGGCAGAACAGCCTGATTTTTGTACTGGTGCATTCGGTGCTCTGGGCGTTGGCCTTGAACACCTATGCCGGGTTTCTTGGCGTTTCGGAAACCTTGCGCATGGCCGGGCGCAATTACGGCCTCAAGGGCATGCGTTTCGTGCTGTTCATTCTGATCCCGGCCGCGCTGCCGTCGATCCTCGCCGGGCTGAAAATCGGCTGGGCCTTCGCTTGGCGTACGCTGATCGCTGCTGAATTGGTGTTTGGCGCTACCAGTGGCAAGGGTGGGTTGGGTTGGTACATCTTCCAGAACCGTAATGAGCTGTACACCGATAAGGTATTTGCCGGGTTGGCGGTGGTGATCTTGATTGGGTTGCTGGTGGAGAATCTGGTGTTTGATACGTTGGAGCGGGTTACTGTGAAGCGGTGGGGGATGCAGCGCTGAGTTTTGCGGTGACTGATCTGGCCCCATCGCGGCATAGGTATCTACACATCTCCCGATCCTGGTCTATAAAGGGACGGCATGGATATCAAATGACCGGGCTAGATGCCCGACTGACAAAACGATACGACGAGTTAGTCATGGGACACAGTAATGGACTACCGGCGCTGGCCGCCGGGATGAAAGCCTTGCCGCGAAGCGACAAGGCTTTTGCACAGACGCAAGCCCTTTGGCGATTTTTGAGCAATGACCGGGTTCGGCCCGTTGACCTGGTTAAACCGCTGCTGGCGTTAGCCCACGAGGGTTGTCGGGATGACTGTGATGATTACGCGCTGGTCATGCACGATTGGTCTCGGCTCAATTACATGCACCACCACAGCAAGGCTGATCGCCTGCAAATGACCCACCGAGGCGATATCGGGTACGAGCTGCAAAGCAGCCTGCTGGTCACCGACCGTGACGGTGCACCGATCTGTACTCCCGCTCAAAATCTGGCGACCAAGGACGGCGTGCTCAGCACGCGAGCCGAAGAAGTGCTGGTCCCTGAGAAGCATCTGCATGAACTGACACAACGTATCACTTGGCTGGAACAGCAGAATTTTGCCAAGCCGCTTGTCCATATCGTGGATCGAGAGGCTGATTCGGTCGCTCACCTGAGGCAATGGCAGGCCGAGGGTCGGCAATGGCTGGTGCGAGTCAAGGCCGGTTCCACGGCCAGTCATGCAGGTCAATCCAGGGCCCTGAGTCAAATTGCTCGCGAGATGACTTACCGCAAAACTCGCAAGGTGGACTACAAAGGAAAACCGGCCATTCAATGGGTGGGAGAAACCGCCGTCGTGCTGACTCGCCAAGCCCAGCCTTTCACCAAAGACAGGGCCGACCGCAAGACGCTGCGCAAGTCTGGTGAGCCGTTGCCGGCCCGGCTCGTCGTGAGCCGAATACTGGGAGCCGATGGTCACCTGCTGGCCGAATGGTATTTGCTGAGCAACCTTGAGCAAGAGGTCGCAGATGAACGATTGGCGCTCTGGTATTACTGGCGCTGGCGTATCGAGTCCTACTTCAAACTGCTTAAAGGGGGTGGGCATCAGCTGGAAAACTGGCAGCAAGAGAGCGGTGAAGCGGTGTTCAAACGGCTGTTGATCGCCAGTCAGGCATGTGCCGTCAGTTGGCGTCTGATGCGGGCTGAGGGGGAGTTTGCTGAGCAAACACGGGATTTTTTGGTCCGTCTGTCTGGTCGACAGATGAAGCGCTCGCAGCCGGTGACGGCTTCCGCGCTGCTGGCCGGTTTATACATGCTTTTGGCCATGTGCGAGACATTGGAGCAATACACGCCCCAGGAACTGGCGGGTTTTGCTAAAGAGGCCATCGGCTGGGTGGCCAGCCGAAGACTTTAGAGATGTGTAGATACCTATGCCCATCGCGGGCAAGCCCGCTCCCACAGTGATCTTCAGTGGATGCGGACTATGTGTTCGACACAGAACCCTGTGGGAGCGGGCTTGCCCGCGATGGCGCCAGACCTGCCAATACATCAGTCAGGAGGATGTTTGCTAGCATTGCGTCTGAATCAATCCAGATCAGACACGAGTGCTCAGCATGCAACTCCCGGACATGAACCTGTTGGTCGCCCTCGACGCCTTGCTCGATGAGGGCAGTGTGGTGGGCGCTGCGCGGCGGATGAACCTCAGTCCGGCGGCGATGAGCCGGACGCTGACGCGGATTCGCGAGGCCATCGGCGATCCGATTCTGGTGCGCGCCGGTCGTGGTCTGGTGCCGACGCCCAAGGCGCTGGAGTTGCGCGAGCAAGTGCGGAACCTGGTGGAGCAGGCCGCGTTGTTATTCCGCTCCGCCGATGATGTGGATCTGGGCAGTTTGCGCCGACGGTTCAGCATTCGCGCCAATGATTTCTTTGTTGGCGTCTACGGCGGCAAGCTATTCGACACGATGGAACGCCAGGCCCCGCATTGCGAATTGCGCTTTGTCCCCGAGGGCGATGGAGACGACGAAGCCTTGCGCGAAGGACGCATCGATCTGAGCGTCAGCAACAATCGACCGCTGATGCCGGAAGTGAAGGTGCAGAACCTGTTCTCCACCCACTTTGTCGGGCTGGTGCGTGAAGATCACCCACTGTTCGATGAAGAAATCACCGCCGAACGGTACGCCGGTTTTTCCCATATCAGCATGTCGCGCCGGGGGATTGCCCGCGGGCCGATCGACACGGCGCTCAACGCCTTGGGGCTGGAGCGGCGGGTGGCGGTGATTGCGCCGAGTTTCCATGCGGCGATGTTCGCCTTGCCGGATTCCGACCTGATCCTGCCGGTGCCCAAGGAGGCATTGCTGAGCGTGCGGCGCCTGGGCTTGAAACTGCGCTCGTTCACCCTGCCGATTCCGTTGCCGACCCTGATGCTGACCCAGGCCTGGCATCCGCGTTTCGACAAGGACCCGGCGCATCGCTGGATGCGCGAAACCCTCAAGGCCTGTTGTGATGAGACCTGGTTGGCTGCACAGCCAATCTGAGGCTGATCACCGGCCCCTGTGGGAGCGGGCTTGCCCGCGAAAGCGGTGTGTCAGTCAGCATTTATGTCGAAGGTGATGGCCTCTTCGCGGGCAAGCCCGCTCCCACAGGGATCTGTGTCGTTTTCCGGAGTTAATTGCTGCATAGAACGCACTTATAAGCTGCCAATAAGTCAATTTTCGTAAGCTTCCACGCTCCCTAAAATGCTTCGGTATTCCCCTTCCGGAGCTTGCAGTACATGACTTCCCTCACGGTCACGGCGCCTCTCGCCGCGGCCAAACCAGCGGCCGCCGTCGCGCCACCGGTCTTCGGCCCGCGAATCATCATCGGTCTGGTGGGCGTGTTGCTGGCGGTGTTGGTGTCAGGCCTGAACGAGATGGTGACCAAGGTCGCCCTGGCCGATATTCGCGGCGCGTTGGCCATCGGTTACGACGAAGGCACCTGGCTGGTCGCGAGTTATACCGCAACCTCGGTGGCCGCCATGGCGTTTGCCCCTTGGTGTTCGGTGACGTTTTCGTTGCGGCGCTTCACCCTGTACGCGATCAGCGCGTTCACCCTGTTGGGTGTGTTGTGCCCGTTCGCCCCGAATTACGAAAGCTTGCTGGTCATGCGCACCTTGCAAGGCCTGGCCGGCGGCGCGTTGCCGCCGATGCTGATGACCGTCGCCCTGCGGTTTCTGCCGGCCAACGTGAAACTCTATGGCCTGGCCGGTTATGCCCTGACGGCCACCTTCGGCCCCGGTCTCGGCACGCCGCTGGCCGGGTTGTGGACCGAGTACGTCGGCTGGCAATGGACCTTCTGGCAAATCGTCGTGCCGTGCCTGATTGCCATGGCGGCGGTGGCTTACGGTTTGCCCCAGGATCCGCTGCGGCTGGAACGCTTCAAGCAGTTCAACTGGCGTGGCTTGCTGCTGGGCTTTCCGGCGATCTGCATGTTGGTGATCGGCATCCTGCAAGGCAATCGGCTGGACTGGTTCGAGTCGAGTCTGATCTGTGGACTGCTCGGCGGCGGGCTGCTGTTGCTGGTGCTGTTTTTGATCAATGAATGGTCGCAGCCGATTCCGTTCTTCAAGTTACAGATGCTCGGTATCCGTAACCTGTCGTTCGCGCTGTTGACGCTGGCCGGCGTACTGGTGGTGTTGCTCGCGGTGGTTCTCATTCCCTCCAGTTACCTGGCTCAGGTCCAGGGTTATCGCCCGGTGCAGACCGCGCCGATCATGCTGCTGGCGGCACTGCCACAGTTGATCGCGCTGCCGTTGGTGGCGGCACTGTGCAACCTGCGTTGGGTCGATTGCCGCTGGGTGCTGGGGATCGGCCTGAGCATGCTGGCGCTGTCTTGCCTCGGTGGTTCGCAGCTGACGTCGGCGTGGATTCGCGACGATTTCTACGTCCTGCAATGGCTGCAGATTTTCGGTCAGCCCATGGCCGTGCTACCGCTGTTGATGCTCTCTACCGGCAGCATCACTCCGATGGAAGGGCCGTTCGCTTCGGCCTGGTTCAATACCGTGAAAGGCCTGGCGGCGGTGATTGCCACCGGTGTGATCGAGTCGCTGACCACCGCAAGGCTGCATTTCCACTCGACCATGCTGGTGGACAATCTCGGTAATTCACCTCTGGTCGACAGCGACAGCGCGGGCCTGGCTCATCGACTGCATCAACAGGCCCTGGTGCTGACGTCCTCCGATCTTTATCTGTGCATGGCCGGTGTCGCCGTGACGCTGATCCTGCTGATTTTCTGGCTGCCGACGCGGATCTATCCACCGCGCGCGCCGACTTGAATGCTTCACTGAAACAGAAGGTTTTTATGACGACTCAATCAAAGCAAAAACTCGCTGTCGGCATTGCCGCAGTGATGGCGCTCGGCGTGTTGATTTATCTGCTGGCGCCGGGCGTGTTCGGTAAGCGTACACAGCAGAGCACAAACGATGCTTTCGTCTCGGCGGACTTCACACGGGTGGCGCCGCGCGTGGCGGGGTTCATCAAGGACGTGCTGGTGGAAGACAACCAGTTGGTCAAGGCCGGGCAGCTACTGGCGTTGATCGACGACCGCGATCTACGCGCTGCCGCTGAGGCCGCCGACGCGGAAACCCTGGTGGCCAGGGCGCAGTTGCAGAACGCTCGGGCCACCCTGGAGCGTCAGACATCGGTGATCGCTCAGGCCCAGGCCACGGTGGTTTCAGCGAAGGCTGAAATGGCCTTCGCCGAGCATGAATTGAACCGCTACAACCATCTCGCCGGCGTAGGCGCCGGCACGGTGCAGAATGCTCAGCAAGCGCGCACGCGCATCGATCAGGCCTCCGCTCGCTTGGCCAATGCCACGGCGGTGCTGGCAGCGGAACGCAAGCAGGTTGAGATCCTGACCGCCCAGCGTGATGCGGCCGAAGGTGGGCTGAAACGAGCGCAAGCGGCGCTGGAAATGGCCAGCTATGAGCTGTCGTATACGCGCATTGTTGCGCCCCAGGACGGCATGGTCGGCGAGCGCGCGGTGCGGGTCGGCGCCTATGTCACGCCGGGCAGCAAGATTCTGGCCGTGGTGCCGTTGGAGCGGGCGTATGTGGTTGCCAATTTTCAGGAAACCCAACTGACTGACGTACAGCCGGGGCAGAGCGTGCAAGTGCACGTCGACAGCCTCGGCGGCGAAGCCCTGCGCGGCCGCGTCGAGAGCATCGCACCGGCTACGGGCGTGACCTTCGCCTCGGTCAAACCGGACAACGCCACCGGCAACTTCACCAAGGTTGTGCAACGGATTCCGGTGAAAATCATTCTGGAGCCAGGGCAACCACTGGCCGAGCGGTTGCGGGTGGGGATGTCGGTGGAGGCGAGGATTGATACGGCAAGCGCCAGCGAGCATGAGGTTGCGCAGCGATGAAACATTGTTAATCGCACATCCCTGTGGCGAGTGAGCTTGCTCCCGTTGGTCTGCGAAGCGGACCCAAAAATTGCGAGTGCTGCGCACTCGAACGGGAGCAAGCTCCCTCGCCACAGGGTCAGCATTCATTCAGTGGTTTTTGTGTTGAGCCTGTTTTCTTTGAGTGCCTGCACCGTCGGCCCGGACTTCCAAAAACCTCAGCCGCAACAAGTGGCCGAATGGTCGAAACCGTCCAAAGCCGCCGCCAGTGAAGCAGTAACTACCGACATGAACGAACGCTGGTGGGAGATATTCCACGACCCAAAACTCTCGGCCCTGACCCAACGCGCCCTGACCGACAACCTCGACCTGAAACTCGCCAGCAGCCGCTTGCAGCAAAGCCGCGCCGCGCGCCAGGTGATCACCGCCGACCGCTATCCCAACACCGCCGCCACCGGCAGCTACGGGCGCAAACGCAACAGTGGTGAAGGCCTGAACGATCCGTCGGGCAATAACGGCGACTCGGCGTTCAACCTGTGGGACGCAGGCTTTTCCGCCTCTTGGGAGCTGGATTTCTGGGGCCGTGTGCGCCGTGAAACCGAAGCCGCCGATGCCACGCTGGAAGTGGCGGAAAACGATCGTCGCGGCGTGCTGCTGTCGGTGCTCGCCGAAACCGCTCAGGACTACATTCAGCTACGCGGCGTGCAAAGCACCCGGGCCGTCACCGAGCAAAACCTCGACGTCGCCCGGCATAGTTTGAAACTCTCGCAACTGCGTCTGGCCGACGGTGTGGCGACGGATCTGGACGTTGCCGAAGCCGCTGCGCAAGTCGAGGCCATCGAATCACGTTTGCCGGCGCTGGAGCAGCTTCAGTCGCAACTGATCAACGCCCTTAGCCTGTTGATGGGCGAACCGCCACAAGCGCTGTCCGCCGAGTTATCCACAGACGCCCCGGTGCCGCAAACCCCGCGTCAGGTCGCCATCGGCTTGCCCTCGCAATTGGCCGAGCGCCGTCCCGACATCCGTCAGGCCGAAGCCCGTCTGCATGCAGCGACCGCCAGCATCGGCGTGGCCAAGGGCGACTTTTATCCGCGGATCACCCTGTCGGGCAACATCGGCTCACAAGCCATGCAACTGAGCGATTTCGGCTCGTGGGGCTCGCGCTCGTTCGGCATCGGCCCGCAGTTCAGCCTGCCGCTGTTCGACGGCGGTCGCCTGCGCGGCATGCTGCACTTGCGCGAAGCTCAGCAACAGGAAGCGGCCCTGGCCTATCAGCAAACCGTGCTGCGGGCCTGGCATGAAATCGACGATCAACTCACCGCCTACAACGCTAGCCAGTTGCGCCGCGATCATCTCGCCGAAGCCGTGCGCCAAAACCAGATCGCCCTGCGCACCGCGCAACAGCAGTACGTCGAAGGGGTGGTGGATTTCGTCAACGTCCTCACCGTGCAAGGTGAATTGCTGGCAACCCAGCAGCAGTGGGTCGAGAGCTCGACCGGGGTGTCGTTGGCGATGGTGGGGTTGTACAAGGCGTTGGGTGGGGGATGGGAGTCGGTGTATCCGGTGGCAGAGACGGCGCAGCGCTAGATCTGTTGCGCCTTCTGGATGATTTGTAAGGCAATTAATACTGATCAGCGAGCACGCTCTTTCAACCAATGATGGCCATCCGCTTGACGCTCACCCCCGCTGTCTTAGACTCCGCTCATCCGTCAGGGAGTAACGGTTATGCGGCGTTTTCGTATTTGGGTTATTGGATTGACCTTTGTAACGTGCGTAGTACAGGCGCAAACGCCTGCGCCAGACGATCCGTTGCTGGAAAGCAACGCGGTCGGCGGTAACGCGTTAGCCAGCAGTGAGGCCCGTGGTGTGTTGCGAGCCCGGGATCAGGCTGTGCTCGCCAGTGAGTTGTCCGGGCGGATTGTCGAGTTGCCGTTCAGTGAGGGCGAGTCGTTCAAGAAGGGCGATACCCTGGCGCGGTTTGACTGTTCGGCTTATCAGGCTCAGCTCAACGCGGCTCAGGCCGCCAGCCGTGGTGCTGGTGAAGAGCTGGCGCACAACAAACAACTGGCGGCGTTGAATTCGGTGGGGCGCTTTGAAGTGGCGCGGGCCGAGGCCAAGGTCAGCGAAACTCAGGCGCAATCTCAGGTTTATCAAGTTCAGGTCAAGCGTTGCAGCGTGGTGGCGCCGTTCGATGGTCAGGTCGTCGAGCGCAAGGTCAAGCGCTACGAAAGCGTCGCCGCTGGCACGCCTTTGCTGGACGTTGTCGACAACCGCACCCTGGAAATTCACCTGTTGGTGCCGTCACGCTGGATGGGCAAGCTCAAGCCCGGCCAGACCTTCAGTTTTGTCCCCGATGAAACCGGTCAGCCGCTGGATGCCACGGTCAAACGCCTCGGTGCGCGGATCGACGAAGGCAGCCAGACCTTGCTGCTGGTAGCGGCGCTGCCCAACGCCAACCCGATTGGCAAAGTCTGTCAGCCGCTCAGGTGTTCTGGCTGCCGCTGATCGATCATCAGGGCGAGGTGTTCGGCGGTCTGTGGCTGGCGCGGGATGTGCCGTGGAACCCTTCTGAACAAGTGTTGCTGTCGCAACTGGGTGACACTTACAGTCACGCCTGGCTGGCGCTGCAACCGCGCAAACCCTGGCGATTGCGCTGGACGCGCAAGCGTCAGGTGGCGCTGGTTGCCGTGTTGTTGCTCGGGTTGCTGATCCCGGTGCGCCAATCGGTGCTGGCACCGGCCGAAGTCGTCCCGTTGGGCGGTCGTGTGGTCGCGGCGCCGCTGGACGGGGTGATCGCCGAGTTTCTGGTCAAACCCAACCAGACGGTGAAAACCGGCGACCTGCTGCTGCGCTTCGAAAGCACCACGCTCAAGGCTCAGGCCGATGTGGCCGAGCGTGCCCTGGGCGTTGCCGAAGCGGAGCTCAAGGCCAATTCCCAACGCTCCTTCGCCGATCGGCACCTGGGTTTCCGGTGATTAAACTCGACGCCTGGAACATTGGTGAACTGCCATTGTTGCGCGAGTGCTTCCCCGAAACACCGTGGTTGTTTCTTTATTGCGATCCACTGGAAATTGCCGTCTCGCATCTGCGTCGCCCAGGTATGCATATGGTGCCGGGGTTGATTGGCGCCAGCGTGCTGGATGACGAACTTCCGTTCAGCAGCGGTGAGGATTACATCGCCCGACGATTGGGGCGGTTGCTGGCATCGGGGTTGGCGCAATGCCGGGTGTTTGGCGGCTTGGCGGTGAACTACAGCGAACTGCCGCAGGCCATGGCGGGGCGGTTGGCAACGTTCTTTGCATTGGATATCGAGCAGCGCAGGCAAGTGTTTGCGGCGGTGGGGCAACATGCCAAGCAGCCGTCGCAGGCATTTGTCGATGACAGCGATGGCAAGCATCGTGAAGCCTCGGTGCTGCTTAATGAACACATACAACAATGGGCGCTAGAGCCTTATAAGGCTGTGGAGCAATTGCGCAAAATATGATTGAAATGGCTTTTGTGGCGAGAGAGCTTGCTCCCTCGCCACAGGTCATCGGTGCATCAAGGCTTCGACGACAAATCCGCCATCCCCTTGAGCAACTCGATCGGCAGCGGGAAGACGATGGTCGAACTCTTGTCCCCGGCAATCGAACTCAGCGTCTGCATGTAACGTAATTGCATGGCCCCGGGTTGACGGCCGAGCATTTCGGCAGCCTGCATGAGTTTTTCCGAGGCCTGCAATTCGCCTTCGGCGTGGATCACCTTGGCCCGACGTTCCCGTTCGGCCTCGGCCTGTCTGGCAATGGCGCGGATCATCGATTCGTTGAGGTCCACGTGCTTGATCTCGACGTTGGCCACTTTGATACCCCAGGCATCGGTCTGCGCATCGAGCACTTGCTGGATGTCGATGTTCAACCGTTCCCGTTCGGCCAGCAATTCGTCGAGTTCATGTTTACCGAGCACCGCCCGCAATGTGGTCTGCGCCAGTTGGCTGGTGGCCATGAGAAAGTCTTCGACCTGAATGATCGCCCTTTGCGGATCGAGCACGCGGAAATACAGCACCGCGTTGACCTTGACCGAGACGTTGTCGCGGGTGATCACGTCTTGTGGCGGTATGTCGAGCACCACGGTCCGCAGGTCGACACGAACCATTTGTTGAACCGCCGGGATCAGCAAGATCAGCCCAGGCCCCTTGACCTGCCAGAAGCGTCCGAGCTGGAACACCACGCCGCGCTCATATTCGCGCAGGATGCGGAAGGTCGACCCCGCCAGTGCAATCAGCAATAACAGGAGCGCGGCAAAACCCAGTTGCAGACCCATGACTATTCTCCGCCATCATTGTTCATGCGGGCGCCGCGTCAGCCGCGACCACTTCCAGCAATAGACCCTTGCGTGCCACCACCCGGACCTGTTGACCCGGTTGCAGCGGTGTTTCACTTGAAACCTGCCATTGCTCGCCTTGCAGATGCACCCAGCCGATGTATGCATTACCGCCCTGCAACGACGTTATTGGCGTCACGCTGCCGAGTAATTCGTCGTCGCCGGTGACGTTGCGGCGCGGTCGGGTTTTCAAGGCGCGGATCAGCAGGAAAGTCAGCAGCAATGCGCTGATCAGTCCCAGGCCGATCATCAAGGGAATGGGGACTTCGGTGTTGGTCAGAATCACCGCCCCAATCACGAACATTACAAGGCCGCCCAGACCGACCACGCCGTAATTGGGCAAGGCCGCCTCGGCGATCAGAAACGCAATGCCGAATGTGATCAGCCAGAGCCCGATGGGGTCGGGAACCAGCACCACGAGAGTGTCCGCCGCGAAAACCGGTCCGCTCAGGGCCAGCAGCAGCGCAATTGCACAGCAACGCATGTTCACTTGACCCTCCGGGAGAGTCATCCGTCCGCGAGCCGGTCATGGCTCTGTGTACAAGTCTAGTTGAGCCTGTGGCTGTATGAATTTTGACCAGCTGTCGACCGCGCCCGACGGGCGGATTTCCCTCCAGATTCCACCAGCGGGCCTAGACTTTTAATGGAGAGAAAATTCCAACCATCGCCCGCCTTGCGTTGTGGCGGACACCGAGGTGCATCATGCGTATGGCAAGAACCGTGCAGAACAGCCTGGAAAAGGCGCACTGCGAATATGACATCGTTTCCCATCCGCACTCGGCCAGCAGCCTTGAAACGGCGCGGCTCGCGGGCATTCCCGCTGAACGGGTGGCCAAATCGGTGATCCTCGACGATCGCCACGGGCATTACCTGATGGCCGTGCTGCCCGCCAGTCGTCATCTGGACCTGAGCAAAGTACGTGGCAGCAGCGAATGGCAAGTCACTCGTGAAAGCAATCTGCCGCGCCTGTTCGACGATTGCGAACGCGGCGCCGTGCCTGCACTGGGCGAGTCCTATGGAATGGACATGGTCATCGACCCACTGCTGACCCGGCAGCAAGACATCTACCTCGAAGCCGGCAACCACAACAACCTGGTACACATGAGCGTACCGGAATACTTGAAAATGGTGCCGCATGCCGAGGTCTGCGAGTTGAGTCAGTCGGCATAGCATCGACATAACCACCGTCATCGCGGGCAAGCCTCGTTCCTGTAGGAGCGAGGCTTGCCCGCGAATGGCCGCGCCGCTGTTGCCCAATCAAACAAAGGAGCCCGACATGGAATCCCCTACCCACAGCCTCCCATCTCTCTTCAAACAACTCGGCCTGCCTGATGACGCCGAAAGCATCGATAAATTCATCGCCACCCATTCACCGCTCAAACCCGAACTGCACCTGGCGGACGCGTTCTTCTGGAGCGAGAGCCAGGCAGAGCTGCTGCGTGAGGAAATTCTGGATGACGCGGATTGGGCGGAGGTGGTGGATCAGCTGGATGTGCTGCTGAGGAAGGGGCGGGGGGTGTAAATGAAAAACCTCGTCACAGGTTTCTTCTGGGTCTTATTAACTTGCTTGAAGTAGCTTCCATGGCGACAAATCCCAAGATGAGACTGACTCATGCAGTATGTTTTGGCCGAAAGAATCATCAGCATCTCCGCGTTTGCTAAAAACATCGGTGCTGTCTTGCGGGATACACAAGCCGGGCCAGTTGCGGTGGTGGATAACAATCGAATCAGGACGTATCTGGTTTCGGCAGATCTCTATGAAGCGATGCTGGACCGTCTGGATGATTTCGCCCTTGCACCTCTCATCCGCGCTCGCAATCAGGAAACTGGCGAACCAATCAGTCTTGAGGATCTGTGAAAACTCATTTGCCAGCATGAGAATTGTTTCAAAACTTGACCAGCTTTCCCCTCCAATGCCATATTGATAGTTAGCAAACTAACAGTGTGTGCATCCCCTCGTGCCAAAGAACCTCGCCGCTCTCCAGATGAACATCAGCAGCTCCATGGTGGTGGCCGCCCGGCATTGGCGGAAGATCTGCCAGACCACGCTGGTCAACTATGGAATCTCCGAAGCCTGCGCCGTGCCGTTGTTGATGATCGGGCGTTTGGGCGAGGGTGTGCGGCAGGTGACGGTCGCGCAGGCGGCGGGGATGGAGAGTCCTTCTCTGGTGCGTTTGCTGGATCAGCTGTGCCATGCCGGTTACGTTTGCCGTACCGAAGACGCCCATGACCGCCGCGCCAAATGCCTGAGTCTGACCGAGACCGGTCGCGAGCTGGTGCAGGCAGTCGAAATCGAGTTGGTGCGTTTGCGTCATGAAGTACTTGAAGGGATCGCCCCGAGTGATCTGGAAGCGGCGCTGCGGGTACTGAAAGCTTTCGAAGCGGCCAACCATCCAGCGGTGGCCCACCCGTGAGCGGATTTTTCACCGGCGTGCCCCCGGTGCGCGACTGGTTCTACGGTGTACGCACGTTCGCGGCATCGATGATTGCGCTGTACATCGCCATGCTCATGCAAATGCCCCGCCCGTACTGGGCGATGGCCACGGTGTACATCGTTTCCAGCCCGTTCGTCGGCCCTACCAGCTCCAAGGCGTTGTACCGCGCCGTTGGTACTTTGCTCGGTGCGGCGGCGGCGGTTTTTTTCGTGCCGATGTTTGTGCAGAGCCCCTATGTGCTGGTGGTGGTCATCGCGCTGTGGACCGGGATTTTACTGTTCCTGTCCCTGCACCTGCGCACTGCCAACAGCTACGCCTTGATGCTTGCCGGTTACACCTTGCCGCTGATCGCCCTGCCGGTGGTGGATAACCCGCTGGCGGTATGGGACGTAGCCGAAGCGCGCACCGAAGAAATCTTCCTCGGCATCGCTGTTGCGGCGGTGGTCGGCGCCATGTTCTGGCCACGGCGACTGGCGCCGGTGTTCAACGATTCGGTGAATAAATGGTTCGCCGATGCCTCGACCTACAGCCTGCGCTTTCTCAGCCGCAACGTGCAGCCGGACGAAGTCAGCGCCCTGCGTTCATCGATGGTGGCGAACTTCAACAGTCTGGAATTGATGATCGGTCAGCTGCCTCATGAAGGAGCGCGCCCGCAGACAGTGCGTAATACCAAGGAACTGCGCGGGCGAATGATCCATCTGCTGCCGGTGATCGACGCCCTCGACGATGCGCTCTATGCCCTCGAGCGGCGCACGCCGGAGCTTGTGGATAAGTTCGCGCCACTGCTGACCGCGACCGCCGAATGGCTCGACCACAAAGACGCGGACCTCGACCGTTGGCAGGCCCTGAAAAACCAGCTCGAAGTGCTGCAACCGAGTGCCGAGTCGCTGGACGATCGCAAGCAGTTGCTGTTTTCCAACGCGCTGTATCGCCTCGGCGAATGGATCGATGTGTGGCAAGACTGCCGCAGCCTGCAACACGCCATCCAGTGCGAGAGCCAGGACAGTTGGCGCGCGGTGTATCGGCACTGGCGCCTTGGTCGGCTGTCGCCGTTTCTCGACCGTGGCTTGATGCTCTATTCGGCCGCATCCACGGTCACCGCCATCATCGTCGCCTCGGTGCTGTGGATTCTGCTCGGCTGGACCGACGGCGGTAGCGCGGTGATCCTGGCGGCGGTGGCGTGCAGTTTTTTTGCTTCGATGGACGACCCGGCGCCGCAGATCTACCGGTTCTTTTTCTGGACCGCGATGTCGGTGCTGTTCGCCAGCCTTTATCTGTTTCTGATCCTGCCGAACCTGCATGACTTCCCGATGCTGGTGCTGGCCTTCGCCATCCCGTTCATTTGCGTTGGCACCCTGACGGTGCAGCCGCGTTTCTATCTGGGCATGCTGCTGACCATCGTCAACACGTCGTCTTTCATCAGCATTCAGGGTGCCTACGACGCGGACTTCCTCAGCTTCGCCAACTCCAATCTGGCCGGACCCATGGGCTTGCTGTTCGCGTTCGTCTGGACCCTGATCGCCCGGCCATTCGGCGCGGAACTGGCGGCCAAGCGCCTGACCCGTTTCAGCTGGCGCGACATCGTCGGCCTGACCGAGCCGGCCACGCTGGCCGAACACCGGCACATGGGGGTGCAGATGCTCGATCGCCTGATGCAGCATTTGCCACGCCTGGCCATGACCGGCCAGGACACCGGCATCGCGCTGCGGGAAGTGCG
Organism: Pseudomonas sp. FP603; assembly: GCF_030687415.1. NCBI lineage: Bacteria > Pseudomonadati > Pseudomonadota > Gammaproteobacteria > Pseudomonadales > Pseudomonadaceae > Pseudomonas > Pseudomonas sp. FP603. The sequence continues at coordinate 6,682,270 of NZ_CP117431.1, read as the reverse complement.
CGTGGCGCTGAACCTGCTGGACCTGCTCGCCTATTCGCCGCGAGTGTCTGGTGCGCCGCAAACGTTGCTGCGGCAGGTGGTGGCCGAAGTCGGTCAGTACTTCAAGGCCTGTCTCAAGGCTGACGAACGTCTGCCGGCGCCAAGCCCGTTGCTGATGACCCTTGATCGCACCCGTCGCGCCCTCGGCGGCCAAAGTGATGACGAAACCCGTCTGCACCTGCTGCACGCCTTGAGCGGCCTGCGTCTGGCGCTGTTGCCGGGCGTCGAGTTTGTCGGCACGGGCGAACTCGAAGAACCGCTTCCCCATGGCATCGATGGAGCGCCTTTATGATCGGTGATCTGGATATCAGCGGGGTGTTCCTGCCCACGCTGCTGGTGCTGATGGGCATTACCTACGTGTTGTTCCTGTTGGTGCACGGGGTGCTGACGCGCCTGCACTTTTACCGTCTGGTCTGGCACCGGGCATTGTTCAACGTGGCTCTCTACGCTGTGCTGCTCGGCGCCGTGGACTCACTCAGTCGATACCTGATGACATGAAAAAACCTTTTTTGACCCTCGGCCGCGTGGTCCTGACGCTGTTGATCGTGACCTTCGCCGTTGTCGTGGTCTGGCGCATGGTCATGTATTACATGTTCGCGCCCTGGACCCGGGACGGCCACATCCGCGCCGACATCGTGCAGATTGCTCCGGATGTATCCGGCCTGATCCAGCAAGTAGAGGTGCGCGACAACCAATGGGTGAAACGCGGCCAGGTGCTGTTCAGCATCGATCAGGACCGTTTCAAACTGGCACTGCGCCAGGCAAAAGCGGCCGTCGCCGACCGCCAGGAAACCCTGGCCCAGGCCCAGCGCGAGGCCAAGCGTAACCGGGGCCTGGGCAATCTGGTCCCGGCCGAGCAACTGGAAGAGAGCCAATCCCGTGTTGCCCGCGCCGAAGTGGCGTTGATGGAGGCGCAGGTGACGGTGGACAGCGCTCAACTCAACCTCGACCGCTCGGTGATCCGCAGCCCGGTGGATGGCTACGTCAACGACCGGGCGCCGCGCTCCCAGGAGTTCGTCACCGCCGGACGGCCGGTGTTGTCGGTGGTGGACAGCAACTCGTTCCACATCGACGGTTATTTCGAAGAAACCAAACTGGACGGCATTCATGTCGGCCAGAGCGTCGATATTCGGGTCGTCGGCGACCGCGCTCGGCTGCGCGGGCATGTGGAAAGCATTGTCGCCGGCATCGAAGACCGCGACCGCAGCAGCGGCAGCAACCTGTTGCCCAACGTCAATCCGGCGTTCAGCTGGGTGCGGCTGGCGCAGCGGATTCCAGTGCGAATCGCTTTCGACGAGGTGCCAGCGGACTTCCGCATGATTGCCGGCCGCACGGCCACGGTGTCGATCATCGACGATCAATCCGGGGAGCCAGCGAAATGAGCAGGGCCTGGGGTTTGGCAGTGGCCGGGTTAGGGCTGCTGCTGTCGGCCTGTCAGGTGGTCGGGCCGGATTATCACTTGCCGGTCGAGGCCGCCGTGCACCGTGAAGACTTTCAGGGCGAGCTGGCGGTGAACGGCAAGAATGTCGTCTCGGCACCGGTGCCCAGCGATTGGTGGCGGTTGTATCAGGACCCGCGTCTGGACCAATTGGTGCAGCAGGCCATGGCCTCCAACACCGATCTGCGGGTGGCGGCGGCGAATCTTTCGCGGGCTCGCGCTCAGGTCGACGAAGCGCAGGCGGCGGGTGGTTGGAGCGGCGGCGTGAAAGTCGGCGCCCAGCGTCTGCAGGAGTCCGGCGAGGCGTTCTTGCTGGCGGATAAAGTGCCGGTGGCCAACGTCGGCGATATCGGTATCACCACGTCCTATCAGTTCGACCTGTTCGGCACGTTGCAACGCGGCATCGAAGCGGCCAAAGCCAATGCCGATGCGACTCAGGCGGCAGCGGACACCGCGCGCATCACCCTGGTGGCCGATGTGGTGCGGGCATACACCCAAGTCTGCGCGGCCAACGAAGAGCGGGAGATCGCTCAGCATTCCCTCGATCTGCAGGCCCAGAGCACCACGCTGACCCAGCGCTTGCGCGATGCCGGGCGCGGTGATGAAACCCAGGTCACCCGTTCGCAAACCCAATTCAAATCCTTGCGCGCCGAATTGCCACGTTATGAAGCCGCACGTCAGGTCGGATTGTTCCGCTTGTCGATGCTGCTGGCCAAACCGGTCGAGCAATTGCCTGCGGGCACCAGTGACTGCGCCGAGCTGCCGAAAATTGCGCAATTGTTACCGGTAGGTGACGGCGCCACGCTGCTCAAGCGTCGACCCGACGTGCGGCAGGCCGAGCGCAGATTGGCGGCCGCGACCGCCGGGATTGGCATTGCAACCGGCGAGTTGTACCCGGACATCAGCATTGGCGCGAGCGTTGGCACCGTCGGGATACTGGAAAACCTCGGCAAACCGGCGACCAATCGCTGGGGCTTCGGCCCGTTGCTGAGCTGGACCGTGCCGTCCAACGGCTCCCGCGCGAGAATCCGTGAGGCCGAGGCCGCGACCCAAGGCGCGCTGGCGCATTTCGATGGCGTGGTGCTCAACGCCATCCGCGAAACTCAGACCGGCCTGGCGCAATATTCCGCGCAGCTTCAACGCCGCGATGCGTTGGCAGACGCCGAGCAATCGGCACAACGGGCGGCAGACCAGACCCACCGCTTCTTTCAGGCCGGTCGCGAGTCGTTTTTGGCGGACCTGCAAGCCACCCGCACCTACACCGACGTACGGGCGCAACTGGCCTCGGCCAACACCCAAGTCGCGATGAGCCAGATCGATTTGTTCCTTGCTTTGGGCGGCGGCTGGGAAAGCGGACGAACGCAAGGGTCACAACCCGGCAAACCCTGAGGCCGTTGCTATGCTTTGATTTGATGGGGGCGCGCGGCGAACCCGTCGATCAAGGCTTGCGTTGGTCATGGGGATCTAATAATGAAAAACCCTTACGCTCCCGGCTTTTGGTGCGCCATTGCGGCATTGGTTTTGCTGTCGGCCACCTATTTCTACGGCATCATGCTGGCCCACCAGCTCGACACGGCGCTGATATTCCTCGACAGCGCGGCGGCGTTGATCGCCGTGATGGCTATCGTGGTGGTCGCGTGGGCTTCGCTTCAGAACCAGCGCATCAAGAAACGACAACTCGAACAAGGCAAGACCCTGGTGCTGATCTGGGACACCAAGGTGGCTTTGCGTCGCGTCGAAACGGTGTTCGACCGGTATTTCTGGGGCAGTTACTGGCAACCGGGGCGCACGTTCCAGGAGGTGATGGGCGAACTCACCGGTACACCGCTGGAAAAAAGCCTCGAAACCTTGAAAAAACAATGCCTGGCGCTGGACAAGCAAGTGGCCGACGAGGGCTGGCACTGGCTCAACAATGCGCGAGAGCTGTCCGATGTCGCCAACGCCATGGCCCGCGAACGCTATCAGCTGGATTTCTGCGACCCGCGCGCGGAAGTGACCGGCGGGGCGGTGATCAATCGGGATTTTGAAGTGCTGGTGTATACGTGGACGGCACGGCTGAAAAGCTTCGATCATCAGCTTGATGAAATTGAAGTGCAGTATTCGTGAATTGAGGTTGGCTGGACTGACGCCATCGCGGGCAAGCCCGCTCCCACAGGTTCAGCGCGATCCTTGTGGGAGCGGGCTTGCCCGCGATGGCAATCTTACAGCCGCCGAAACTCTCGCTTCTTCTGCGCGGTCCATAGACACTCTTTCACCTTTAATCATTGGGCCGCCTTGCGGCGCAAATGCTAATCTCCATCCCACTTTTCGCACAGTCGTGACCGCAACCTGTCATGGGTTCAGGGAAGACGACCACACTTTCAACAACGGACATTGAACGGGTACTTCATGAATAAATCAGCAGGCGTGCTTCTAGGAATTGTCGTGGCCATCGGTGCAATCAGCGCTGGCGGTGCGTGGTACACCGGCAGCAAACTCGATGGGGTGCTGAACACCTCGATCGCCGACGCCAACAAAGAGCTGCAAGCCGCTCTGGCTGGTTCCAACGGCACGGCGTCGCTGGAGCTGGTGTCGCTGGACCGCCATGTGTTCAGCAGCACCGCGCACTACCGCCTCAAGGGCGAGGGCGAGATGTTTGGTGAAGCGCCGGTCGAGTTGCTGTTCGTCGACCGTATCGAACACGGCCCGCTGCCGTTCTCGCGCCTGGTGTCGCTGAAGTGGTTGCCGGTCCTGGCCACCAGTCACTACGAGCTGGAAAAGACCCCGCTGACCGAGAAATGGTTCGCCGCCGCCAAGAACAATTCCCCGGTCAAAGGCGTGGTCAACATCGGCTACGACAATTCCACCAAGGGCACCCTCGAATTTCTGCCGCTGGAAACAGCGCTGGATGACAAATCCAATCTGACCTTCTCCGGTATGAAACTCGATGTAGCCGCCAGTGCCCAGGCGCAAAAGGTCAAGGCAGACGGTTACATGGACAGCCTGAAACTGACCACCGTGGCCGAAGATCAGACCCCGGTGCAGGTCGAGCTCAACGGCTTGACCGTGGCCAGTAACCTGAACAAAAGCACGTACGGCTATTACACCGGCGAAAACACCGTCGAGCTGACCAACAGCAAGACCACCTTCGGCGCCAAGCAGTCGGTACTCGGCGTCAAGAACTTTGAAATGAAGAACAAGACCGAGGAATCGGGCACCAATGCTTCGGGGCGTGCCGATTACAAGGTCGGTGAAGTGTCTTTGAACGGCAAGGTTGTCGGTTCTGCGCAGATGGCCATGAGCCTGAAAAACCTCGACATTCCGTCAACGATGTCGCTGATGCAGATCTACCAGACCAAACTGCAACCGTACGAGAAGGCCGCCGCTGAAGCTGCTGCCGCCGGTCTGCCGGTGCCGGAGCTGAAGCTGACGCCGGCCGAAGAGGCACAGGTCAAGACCGGCCTGGAGAAACTGCTGGCCGCCGGCCCGCAGGTGGCCCTGGAAAACCTGTCGTTCAACACCAGCAACGGCGAAAGCCGCGCCAACCTGGTGCTGGACCTGACCAAACCGCAGTCCATGGACCTGCCGCCAGACCAGTTGGTCAAGCAGTTGATCGCCCTGCTGGACTTCAACCTGTTGGTGTCCAAGCCGATGCTGGTTGACGTGCTCACCGTGCAGTCGCAAATCGACGGCCAGACCGACGCCAAACTAATCGCCGATCAGGCGAGCGCAACTGCCGACATGTTCAGCAGCATGGCGGTGGGCACGCAACTGGCGAAACTGGACGGTAACAATGTCGTCACCAAGCTGCACTACGCCAACAATCAGGTGGACTTCAACGGCCAGAAAATGACCCTCGAGGAATTTGTCGGCTTCGTGATGAGCAAACTCGGCGGCACGGGCGACGTCACCCTCCAGTAAAACCGCAGGCTTCAGCGCAACGCCCGGCCTCTGCAACATGCAGACGCCGGGCGTTTTGCTGTCTGGGGGTTTCGAAACGGGGAGAGGGGGGAGGAGGTTCCAATGCCCGTCAATCAAGGCACGGAACCTGTGGGAGCGGGCTTGCCCGCGATAGCGATCTATCAGCCACATCTTTATCGACTGACGCGACCTCATCGCGGGCAAGCCCGCTCCCACAGGTTCCGCACCCGGCGGATCGGCATTGGAGAAGGCCCGAGCGTCACGAATCTGAACAATTATTGTGTTCTGAAGAGTCGACTACGCCTGCATGCAAAACTGCGTCGATAAAGCTTGGCTGGGTCTTTCGACCCGGCTTTCCGCTACGAATGGGCAAGGGACATTGCGACCCGGCTGGCCATGTAAGGATGCTGACGAATGCCGTGTTTTGCTGGTCCCTTTATTCATCGTGGTTTGCGCCCCTTGTTTCGCGTTGCGCTGTGCGGCCAGTTGCTGTGGCCGATGCAGGCGCTCGCCGACACCCCCTACGACCAAATGGTTCGTGATGCACGGGCCGGCAACTACACGCCTGCGCTGACTGTGTTGCGCCAGGTACCGGTAAACCAGGCCACCACCGGCCAGATCAGCGATCACTTGCAGATCGCCAGCTGGGCGGGTCTGGACGCCGAAGTGGCCCAGGTCTATGAAACCCAGGGGCACAATCGGGCGCTGCCGGTTCAGGCCCTGACCGCCACCGCACGTGCCTATCGCAACCTCAAGCGTTGGGACTCGGCGACCCAGGTGTACAACAAGGCCCTGACCCTTGCACCGCAAAATCCCGACCTTCAACTGGGCCTGGCAATGACCCAGGCCGACGCCGGTAAACCTGACGAGGCCGTTGCCCGCACCAGGGCGCTGGTGGCGGCGCAACCGGAGGATCCTTCCCGCCGCCTGGCCCTGGCCTACGCTTTGACCCGCGCCGGCGCCACCTACGACGCGTTGTTTGAATACGACCAGGCTTTCATTCGCGCCGGCAGCAAGCCCGACGTCGCTCGGGAATACGTGATTGCCCTGCAACGCGCCCGCCTGCCGGAACCGGCCTTGCGCCTGGCGCGTCAGCGGTCGGGGTTGCTGGATCCGGTCACGCTGCGACGCCTTGAAGGTGACCTGGCCGCAGAGCGCGTGCGCCTGGCCGAACTGGCCACTCGCAGCGAAAAAGAACGTTATATGATCGCCGATCGGGCGCTGGCCGATTACGACCAGTTGCTGTCGACCTGGACGCCGGATCCTCAGGCCCACGATGACGTCATCCGCTGGCGAATCGATCGCATGGGCGCCCTCAAGGCCCGTGCGCGCACCGCCGATGTGATCGCCGAATACCAGAAGCTGCTCGCCGAAGGCGTGAAGATTCCGACCTACGCCCTGCGTTGGGTGGCGTCTTCCTATCTGGACCAGCGTCAGCCAGAAATCGCCACCGATTTGTATCGTCAGGTGCTGGTGGCACCGGATGCCGATGTCGGCGACCGCCTGGAAGACAGCACCGCGCTCTATTACGCCTTGCTCGAAAGCGATAAGGCCGATGAAGCGCGTCAGGTCGCTGAAGACCTGGCCAAGACCCAGAAGCCACGGGTCGAACTCAAGGGCTTGCCGGTGGGCAATCCCAACGATGAATGGATGGACGCGCAGCAACTCGCCGCCCAGGCCGGCACCTATGGCGCTGATCTGCCATCGGGCGAGCAGCGTTTGCAGGTGCTGGTGAATCAGGCCTCGGGCAACCTTGGCCTGCGTCTGGCCCAGGCCGATCTGTACCTGGCCCGGGACTGGCCACGGCGCGCCGAAAATCAGCTCAAGGAAACCGAGAGTATGGTGCCACGGGACATCGGCCTGGAAATTGCGCAAGGCCACACCGCCATGGACCTGCAGGAATGGCGGCAGATGGATGCGCTGACCGACGATGTGGTCGCGCGTTTCCCCGACAACCGTCAGGTCCAGCGTTTGCAGCGCCAGCGTGCGGTCCATGACATGGCCGAGCTGCGGGTGGAGGCCTATGGCGGCAAGAGTTATGGCGGGGGCAACGGCGATGCTGGGGCGGTCAACGGCAGTCGCGATTTCGGCATCGAAACCACGCTGTACAGCCCGCCCATCGATGAAGACTGGCGTCTGTTCGCCGGTGCCGGTTACGCCACCGGCGACTTCCAGGAAGGCACCGGCCACCACCGTTTTCAGCGCGTCGGGCTTGAACGTCGGAGCCGCGACATGACCCTGGAAGCGGAAGTCTCCAACCACTCCTATGGCTTCGGTGACAAACAGGGTGCGCGCCTGGCGATTGCCCGAGATATCGACGATCACTGGCAGTACGGCGGCAGCCTCGAATACCTGTCGGCGCAAACGCCGTTGCGGGCCTTGAACAGCGACATCACCGCCAACGGCGGCAGCGGTTTCATCCGTTGGCGCGCCAATGAGAGCCGCGAGTGGAGGCTGGCGGTCAGCCCCTCGCACTTCAGTGACGGCAACAACCGTGTCGAAGCCTTGCTCACCGGTCGCGAGGGTGTTTACCGCGCGCCGGCCTTGCAGGTCGACCTGGGCCTGGAGGTCGGCACCAGCCATAACTCCAAGTCCGACGATGTGCCGTACTTCAACCCCAAATCCGATTTCAGCGTGCTGCCGACGGTGAACGTCAACCACGTGCTCTACCGCCGCTATGAAACCTCCTGGAGCCAACAGTTCCAGGCCGGTGCGGGCACCTATAGCCAGCGCGATCACGGGACCGGCGTCGTCGGCCTGCTGGGTTACGGCCAGCGCTACAGCTGGAACGACGTATTCGAGGTGGGCGGCCTGCTGAGCGTGATCAACCGGCCTTATGACGGCGACCGCGAAACCGATCTGCGCCTGCTCGTCGACCTTACTTACCGCTTCTAGAAGAGTTTGAAGATGCCTTTTATTTCGCGTTTCATCCTTCTGCTGGGAGCGCTGTTGATCAGCGCCTGCGCCCAGCAAGCCCCGGCCTTCGCACCGCCGTCCGAACGCCCGGTGTCGGCCAATGAAAAGCCGTGGCCGAAAAACCATGTACTCGGGATCTCTTACCACGATGTCGAAGACCGTGACCCCGATCAGGCGGTAGTGGCCGTGCGCACCGAGCGCCTGCTCGAGCAACTGGCCTGGCTGCGGGAGAACAACTACAAACCGGTCACCGTCGACCAGATCATGGCTGCTCGCAACGGTGGCCCCGAACTGCCGCCACGGGCGATCATGCTGAGTTTCGATGACGGTTATTCGAGCTTCTATACCCGCGTGTTGCCAGTGCTGCGTGCCTATAACTGGCATGCCTTGCTGGCGCCGGTCGGGGTGTGGATCGATACACCGCTGAACCAGCCGGTGGATTTCGCCGGTACACCGCGCAAGCGGTCGGACTTCCTGACCTGGGAACAGATCCGCGAAATTTCCCGATCCGGCCTGGTGGAAATCGCCGCCCATACCGACGCCAGCCACAAAGGCGTGTTGGCCAACCCGCAAGGCAACCTGCAACCGGCGGCCGCCACTCGGCGTTATGACGCCGCTACCGGGCGCTATGAAACCGAAGCCCAATTCCAGGCCCGGATGCGTGCCGACGTGGCGGCCATCTCGGAGAAGATCCGCAAGGTCACCGGTTACAAACCGCGGGTCTGGGTCTGGCCTTATGGCGCGGCGGACGGCACCTCGCTGCAAGTGGTCAACGAGCAGGGTTATCAGCTGGCCCTGACCCTGGAAGACGGCCTCGATGCTCTCGACAACCTGATGAGCAGCCCGCGCTTTCTGGTGGCCTCGGACCCGGATGGCGAACACTTCGCCAACAGCATCGTCTCGGTACAGACCGAATCGCCGATGCGCGTGGTGCATGTGGACCTGGACAACGTCTACGACGCGGACCCGGCCCAACAGGAAATCAACCTCGGCAAACTGATCCAGCGCATGGCCGACATGGGCGCCAACACCGTATTCCTGCAAGCCTTCGCCGACCCAGTGGGCGATGGCCTGGTGCATTCGCTGTACTTCCCCAACCGTCACCTGCCGGTGCGCGCCGACCTTTTCGACCGCGTGGCCTGGCAGTTGCGTACTCGGGCTAACGTCAAGGTCTTCGCGTGGATGCCGGTGCTGAGTTTTGCCCTGGACTCGAAGTTGCCACGGGTCACTCGCTGGGACCCGAAAACCGGTACCACGTCGATCGATCCGGATCAGTACAAACGCTTGTCGCCATTCGACCCGAACGTGCGGCGCATCATCGGTGAAATCTACGAAGACATAGCACGCCTGACCTCGATCGACGGCGTCCTCTATCACGATGACGCGGTGCTGTCGGACTTCGAAGACGCCGGGCCTGAAGCCCTGAAGGTCTATGCCGCCAACGGTCTGCCCGGTTCGATTGCCACCCTGCGTGACGATCCAGCCATGCTGCAACGCTGGACGCGATTCAAGAGCCGCTACCTGATTGATTTCACTCACGAGCTGACCGCCAAGGTCCGCGCCATTCGCGGCCCGCAAGTGAAAACGGCGCGTAATATTTTCGCCGAGCCAATGCTCAACCCCGAGAGCGAAGCCTGGTTCGCGCAGAACCTCGACGACTTCCTGGGGGCCTACGACTGGACAGCGCCGATGGCCATGCCGCTCATGGAAAAACAGAGCCTCCAGCAATCCGGCCCTTGGCTCGAAACGCTGGTGGCGACGGTGAAATCGCGCCCCGGCGCACTCGACCGCACGGTGTTCGAATTGCAGGCCCGTGACTGGACGAAAAAAGCCGACGCCGACATCGACGGCGAACAGTTGGCTGACTGGATGGGCCGCCTCAAGCGTCAGGGCGCCACCAGTTTCGGCTACTACCCGGACGACTTCCTCGAGAACCAGCCGGACCTGAAAGCCGTGCGGCCCGCGCTCTCCAACAAGTGGAATCCATAACATGCTGGACAGACTTTTAGCCCTGCTGGTTCTGGCGATCGTCCTTGGGGTTCCCCTTGGGCTGATCTTTCTGCTCACCGGGCAATTCCTGATGGACTTCGTGTTCTTCTATCCACTGTTCATGTCGGGACTGTGGATCGCCGGTGGCCTGTATTTCTGGCTGCACTGGGAGCGGCACTGGCCGTGGCAGGACGACACTTTGCCGCCACCGCTGGCCGGCGAACCGCTGATCTCAATCCTGATCCCTTGCTACAACGAAGGCGACAACGCGGCCGATACCATCCATGCGGCGCTGGCCCAGCATTACCCGAACATCGAAGTGATCGCGATCAACGACGGCTCCAAGGACAACACCGCCGCGGTGCTCGATGCACTGGCGGCGCAGGATCCGCGTCTGCGGGTGCTGCACCTGGCAGAGAACCAGGGCAAGGCCGTGGCCCTGCGCATGGGCGCCATTGCGGCGCGCAGCGAGTATCTGGTGTGCATCGACGGTGACGCGCTGCTGGCGCCGAACACCGCGGCGTATCTGGTGGCGCCGATGCTCGACAATGCGCGACTGGGCGCGGTGACCGGCAACCCACGAATCCGCACCCGTTCGACCTTGATCGGCCGCGTGCAGGTCGGCGAGTTCTCGTCGATCATCGGCCTGATCAAGCGCACCCAGCGGGTGTTCGGGCGGATCTTTACCGTCTCCGGGGTGATCGTCGCCTTCCGCCGCACGGCTCTGAACCGGGTCGGCTACTGGAGCCCCGACATGATCACCGAAGACATCGACATCAGTTGGAAGCTGCAACTGGATCACTGGAGCATTTTCTACGAGCCCCGCGCGTTGTGCTGGATCCTTATGCCGGAAACCCTCGGTGGTCTGTGGAAGCAGCGCCTGCGCTGGGCCCAGGGCGGCGCCGAGGTGCTGTTCAAGAATATCCGTGGCATCTGGCAATACCGCCATCGTTACCTGTGGCCGCTGCTGTTCGAGTACTGCCTGTCTACCGGTTGGGCGTTCACCTTTCTGCTGTCGGTGATTTTCTGGGGCATCGGCAAATTCGTCGAAATGCCGCCAGCCATTGCCGTCGATCACCTCATGCCACCGGCGTTTACCGGGCTGCTATTGGCAGTGGTTTGCCTGGTGCAATTCGCGGTCAGCATCCTGATCGACCGCCGCTATGAAAAGGGCCTCGGCAAGACCATGTTCTGGGTGGTCTGGTATCCGCTGGTGTTCTGGTTCATCAGTCTGTTCACCACCCTGGTCAGCTTTCCCAAAGTATTGTTCGGCCAACATCAGAAGCGCGCACGCTGGGTCAGCCCGGACCGGGGCATCAAGCCGCTGAACGACGATGAAGAGGAAGTCTTCCTATGAGAATCATCAGAACCCGGCAGCGGCCCTTTCTGATCGTGATCGATGTTTTCTTCACCGTATTGGCCTGGATCGGGCTGCTGTATTTGCTGATGCGTGGTCTGTGGCCGTTGATCGATACCCATGACGGCCCGCGCATCGATGCATCGCTTTTCGACGCCCTCGGCACGTTGCAGATTTACCTGTGGGTGGCACTGTTCAACGCGGTGATCCTGATCGGCTGGGCGCGTTATCAACAGCGCAAAAGCAAAAGCTTTGCCCAGCGCCGTTTACCGGCGCCGGTGGTGGACGATCAAGGGCTGAGCAAAAGCTTCAAGCTGACCGGCGATCGGCTGGAGAAGCTACGAACGCCGGGCTCGATGACCATTCATAACAATCAGGATGGCGATGTCAGCCATGTCGTTACGCACTTCTTCCCAGTCGACCCGGCTGACCTACCGCCGCCTTTGGCGCCACTGGAGCATCCGCTGGTGATCCGTCTGTCGGCCGAAGATGACGACAATCGAGAGCCGCTGAGCCACGTCTGAGCTTGCGGCAGCTCCGGGGGGATGCGGAGGATTGGAAGAGGTCGGTTAGCCAACGTCCCGAATCAGGCGCCAGGCCTCATCCACTGACAGCGGTTGTTTCATGCGTTCGGCGAGCATTGCCATGGCTCGCTCCTGATCGCAGGCAACGGCCGCCGCCACCACGCCGTTCTTGCCGAACAGGCCGATAAACGGTGGATGGTCAGGATCGCCTTTGAACTCGACCTCGTCCCAGGCTTCGGCGTGTCCGAGGTAGTCGTAGTTTTTGCCGAAGTGCCAGGTCCAGAAATACGGTACGTCGAGGTAGCGCTCGTCACCGCCGAGCATATTCGTCGCCGCAATTCGCGCCTGTTGCTGGGCCAGGCGCCAGTGTTCGATCCGTTGGGGCTGGCCGTTGAGCGGGAAGGTCGCGATGTCGCCGACGGCCCAGAGCCCGTCGGTCACGCGCATTCCACCGTCGACCTTCAATGACTGATCTTTTTCCTTCGGCAGATCGGTAAACGGGGTGGTCGCCGGGGTGACGCCAATGCCGACCAGCACCAGATCCGCCGGCAAGCGCTGACCGTTGTCCAGCAGCACCGCTTCGACTTTGTCTGTGCCTTCGATCTGCGCGGCTTCGCCATCGGTATGAAACACCACGCCGTTGGCCTCGTGCAGGGCACGAATTGCCTTGCCGACGGTATCGCCGAATTGCGCCGCGAAAGGGATGGCATGGCGGGTCAGGACGGTGACGTCCAGGCCGTACTGGCGCAGGGATGAAGCGGATTCCAGACCAATGAAGCTGCCACCGACAATCACTGCCCGTTGACCGGGTTTCGCGGCAGTCAGAATCTGCTGCGCCTGCGCCATTGAGCGCAGCACGAATACCTGCGGCAGATCGGCACCGGGCAGCGCCAAGGACTTGGGGATGCCGCCAGTGGCGATTACGGCGGCGTCATAGCTCAGCGATTGGCCATCGGCCAGGCGCAGCGTCCGGTTGACTGCATCCAGGCCCATCACATCGCTGTTTATCCGTTCAATGCGTTGTTCGCTGTAAAAGCTTTCATCCCGCAGCGGCGGGACTTCGTCCGGCGGCATCTCCCCGGCAATCACGAATTTGCTCAAAACGGTACGGTCGTAACCAGCCTCGGGTTCACGGTCGATCAGCAGCACCCGGCCGCCGAAACCTTTCTCCCTCAGCGCCGCCGCGCAGGCCGTACCCGCTGCACCGGCACCGATGATCACAAAGCTTCGCTTATCGTCCGCCGGCGGCGTGCTGGGGGTGGGCATCGGCTGATCGTCGACCCAAACCTCATCGTCGCGGATTTCGAGTGGATAGCGCCGCAGACTGTCCAGGGACGGTGGCTCGCACAACGCGCCGTCTTCAAGCCGATAAGCCGCCTTGTGCCACGGGCAGATCAGCCGTCCTTCGCACAGCGCACCCTTGGCCAAGGGCGCCCCGGCGTGGGGACATTTGCCCTGATAGGCGCGCAATTGATCGCCGACCCGCAGCAAGACTATTTTCATCTTGTCGATCCGGACCTCAAGGCCACGGTCAAGGGGCACATCGGCGAAACGGGCGACGCGGTGCAGTGCCATGATCGATCTCCAGACAGGTGTTTCACTTAGGAGTTTGGCGCTTATTCCGAGGTTCAGCCAATTGCCGCTGCCACCGCACGAACGGTCCGGCTATAGTTTGCGAGCCGACGACGGCCCCACCCGCACAAGGTGCTCCGGTATGACCCGATTGACCTCTTTGAACCCTTGGCTGGCGGCCGTTGCAGTCGCCTTTTGCGTGCAGTTTCCGGCGCAGGCCCAGGAGCGTTTCACCCTCAGCATTCCCGGTGTTTCGGACAATCGGCTGTTCACGTCGGCGCAGGCCAGCGATGCCAGCGGCTGCGGCGGCAAGAACCAGTCCCCGGCCCTGAGCTGGAACGCTGGCCCTCCTGGCACCCTCAGCTACGCCATCGTCATGCATGATCCGGATGGCCAGAAAGGCCAGGGTGTCGATCACTGGATTCATTACGGGATCAAGGCCGCGACGCGTCAGATCCCGGCCGGCGTCGGCGCCAAATCCGCCCTCGAAGGCGTGGGCGGCAGCAACAGCAAAGGCACCACCGGCTACATCGGCCCGTGCCCGCCCATCGGCGACAGCTCCCATCACTACATCATCCAGCTCTACGCCCTGGACCTGGCGCCAGACGCCTTGCCCGCCGGCCTGACCCGCGCGCAGCTGCTGGAACAGATCAAAGGCCATGTGCTGAAAAACAGCAGCGTGGTGCGGCGTTATCACCGCTGAAGATTTTTTCCGGTGAGTTAACCCGAACCCGGCGGGCTGTCCGTCTCAGAGGATGAATGAGTCAATTTCCTCCTGAGGTCAGCCCCCATGTCCCTCCCTCTGCATTTTCTCCGCCCGGCCGCCCAGGGTTTCGCCGCCGGGTTGCTGCTGGCCGTTGCCGGTTGCGGCGCTTCATCCACGCCAGACTCGGCAGTGGTGGCGCCGCCGGCTCAAAGTGAACCGAAAACAGAAGCGCTGGTGCGTCGCGAAGCCGTCATGGCTGACTCTGCGATGGCCAAGCACAGCGCGCGACCGGCGCCGTTGGTCTCTTTTGCGCCTACGCCGGCCGGCGAGGCTTATCCACAGGGCTACCGGGATGAACAGCGGGAGCAATATCAGACGCTGGCCGATAACCCGATTCACAGCGTGACCGAGGCGCCGGTGTCGACCTTCAGTGCCGATGTCGACACCGGCGCTTACGCCAACGTCCGGCGCTTGCTCAATCAGGGGCGCTTACCTCCCGAAGGGGCGGTGCGGCTGGAAGAAATGGTCAATTACTTCCCCTACGATTACGCCTTGCCCACCGACGGCTCGCCATTCGGCGTGACCACCGAGCTGGCGCCGTCACCCTGGAACCCGCATACACGATTGTTGCGTATCGGCATAAAGGCGTCTGATCGCGCGGTGGCGGAACTGGCCCCGGCGAACCTGGTGTTTCTGGTGGACGTGTCCGGCTCCATGGACCGTCGCGAAGGCTTGCCCTTGGTCAAAAGCACCCTGAAATTGCTGGTCGATCAACTGCGCGAGCAGGACCGGGTTTCGCTGGTGGTCTACGCCGGACAATCTCGCGTGGTGCTGGAGCCGACCTCCGGACGGGAAAAAGCGAAAATTCGTACCGCCATCGATCAATTGACCGCAGGCGGCTCGACCGCCGGCGCGTCGGGTATCGAACTGGCTTATCAAATGGCCCAACAGGCGTTTATCCCCAAAGGCATCAACCGCATCCTGCTGGCCACCGACGGTGACTTCAACGTCGGCATCAGCGACTTCGACAGCCTCAAGCAAATGGCTGTGGATAAACGCAAGACCGGCGTGTCCCTGACCACCTTGGGTTTTGGTGTGGATAACTACAATGAACACCTGATGGAACAACTGGCCGATGCCGGTGATGGCAACTACGCCTACATCGACAACCTGCGCGAGGCGCGCAAAGTGCTGGTGGATCAACTCGGCTCAACCCTCGCAGTAGTAGCGAAAAACGTGAAGCTGCAGGTGGAGTTCAATCCGGCTCAGGTCAGTGAATATCGGCTGTTGGGTTATGAGAATCGTGCCTTGAAGCGTGAGGATTTCAGCAACGACAAAGTCGACGCCGGAGAAATCGGCGCAGGGCATACGGTGACGGCGTTGTATGAAATTGTGCCCAACGGCGAGAAGGGCTGGCTGGAGCCGTTGCGCTATGGCAAATCTGCGGCCGATGTTTCCGCAAAAAACGGGGAATTGGCGATGCTGCGGGTGCGATATCAGTCGCCGGAAGGTGGGAGCAGTCGCTTGATCGAACGGCCAATCCTGAAGGATGAGGCCGGAAAACTCTCGGCCGCCAGTGATGATCTGCGCTTTGCCGCCGCCGTTGCAGCTTTCTCCCAACAGCTCAAGGACGGACGTTACACCGGTGTTTTCAGCCTGAAAGACACCGAAGCCCTGGCCCGTGGCGCACGGGGCGATGATCAGTTCGGCCTGCGCGGTGAATTCGTGCAATTGGTGGAGTTGGCGCAGAGCCTGCGAACCTCGACCGCCTCCAATCAGCAGCCCAATGACAACCGGATAGAGTGAAAGCTGACATGTCCGATCCTGCAATCAGCTCAACCGCCGGCAGCGATGAATCGCTGCTGGCGCGTTATCGCTCTGGCGAGGGGGCAGCGTTCGAAGTTTTGTATGCCCGCCACCGCCAGGGCCTGTATCGATTCCTCCTCGGCCTCAGCGGCAAACCCGAACTGGCCGAAGAGGTGTATCAGGAAACCTGGCTGAGCCTGATCCGCAGCACCAGTCAGCCACAAGGCCGGGCGAATTTTCGTACCTGGCTCTACCAGATTGCCCGCAACCGACTGATCGATCACTGGCGTAAACACGGCATCCAAAACCCCTTGCACGACAGCTATGACGAGCAATCACACGCCGTCATCGATGACGCCGCCGACCCCGAACAACTGCTGAGCCTGAGCCGCGACGGTCAACGCCTCGAAGCCGCTCTGCAAACCCTGCCCGCCGACCAGCGCGAAGTGTTCCTGCTGCGCGCCCACGGCGACCTCGACCTGCCGCAAATCGCCACCCTCACCGAAACCCCGCTGGAAACCGTCAAAAGTCGCTTGCGCTACGCCCAGCAAAAACTGCGTCGGCTGCTGGCCGAGGAGGTACTGACATGACTGACGCCAAACAAACACCGCCATCGCCCGACGAAGAAGTGCTCAAGCACTTCCGCGACCACAGCAGCGGCGAACCACCGGCCCATCTCGACGCCTTCATCCTCGCCACCGCGCACCGAGAAGCTCCCGCGCGGAAGCCAAACCTGTGGCAACGCTGGCTCCGCGCCTGCCAACAACCCCGCTGGCAAGTGGCTTTCGCCAGTCTCGTTGGCGTGGCGTTGATGCTGGCGCTGGTGCAACGCACGCCCGAGCAATTGCCGAGTTACGACTTCGTGCCTGCGCCGAAAGCCTCCGTACCGCTCGCCAAACCGGAAGCCGCCGCGCGCTCCCAGGCTGCGCCCGCACCGGCTGCGCCGATGGCGGATTTTGCTGCACCTATGCAACGTGAATCGATCAACAGCGAAATGGCCGACGAAGCCAAACTCAGCAAACGCGCCGCCGCGCCGGTTAAGTCACTGGATGATCAATTACGCGAGGTGATACGCCTGCAAGACGCCGGACAAACCCAAGCCGCCGAGGCACTGATGACGACATTGCACAAGCGCTTTCCCAAGGAAAACCTTGCGGCCCGACTCAAGGAATTGCAGAAAAAATGAGCTGAACAGCGGTCGCCGATTTGGCAACAACACCCGAAAGCGCGCACTATCAGCCCATAGCCGATGCGTTGGAGGATGCCGTGGCACAAAAAATCGACCGCATCGCCCAAATGCTCAACTGCCCGGTGAAGGGTGAGGAATTAAGGCGAGCAGTGACTGAGAGTCGCAAGGAGTTTCTTCTGGCGAAGCAGGCAGAAGAGGGTCTTGAGGAAGACGTTCTTGATGATGAGTTGATCGAGGACGAAGAAGACGATGATGAATACGACGAGTTTGATTGGACGACAGAATGAAGAAAACGCTCTGGCGGCCCGTTGCCGTTCTCAACCACAACCATCCTGTTGCTCACCCCTTGCCGCACGCGGCTTATCAGCAACGAGTCGCAGAAATACGTGAGTCTATAGGCGTCAGCCGTAATGACCCACGTCCGGCTATTCCTGCCGAAATCCTATTTGCCGAGCTTGATGCACTCATTGATGAGGTTGAAGCGGAGCGTAACCGCCGATGAAAACACTCACCCAAAAATTGCAGGCCCCGAAAAATCGGGGCGCATTTCAAGGGTGAGTTGCCGCTATTTTACGGTTTGTGGCGTCGCCGTCTGCGGAGGTTGCGTCAGAACTTTCACCACATCATCAACCACCGCTTTACCCATCGCCGTCAAATAGTGCGCGGCCCAGGCATAGCGGTCGGTGTCTTTTGCATAGGCTGCATCCTCAGCAAACGACTTGGCCAGGAACAACAGGTCGGACGCCTGTGCCAATGCTTTACTAATAGGCACCCCAGCGCTGACATGAAACAGCGGATCGTCTGCACTGTAGAGGCAGGGCGTGAAGCCGATGGTTTTTGCTTCTGAGTATTCAGTCATTTGCCACCTCCAATGACGGAGGTGCGGTGGGGGCGCGATTCGAAGTCGGGGTGAGGGATAAGCCTAATTTCGTACGGATTTACATTGCGCATGGTCTAGCTCCTTGACGAGGAACTGCCACTTTTTCGTTACCAAGCGAATGGGTGGCAGCTGTGCGCAGGTTGGTAAACCGGGAGTCAAGGAATCCGGCACGCCCGAAGACGTCCCACGTACAGCCGCCATAACTCAAAATTGCGGGCGTAAACAAACGCCTGCAATTCTCAATGGGGGCGCTGTTGCGCTTAACTCTCGGGTTACCAAGCCCGGTCGCTGAATTGGCAGCGACGGCGGAAGGGTATCGTGCAGGCTGATCTCCTGCAACCGTCGAAAGTCGTAAGGATTTTCTGCTGAATCGGTCGGAAGAAGATGACGTCGATGATCCCAAGGCTAATCGCAAAGTTCGCTAAGTACCCGGCTGGGTATTATCGTCATTTGACGGTCATTTGATTGAACAAGGCGCTGGCAGCAGACAGCAACTGGCCAAGGTGCGGTTTCAGCCGCCTTTGTTCGTGCCGCTCATTTGCCGGTCATTTGACCAGCGAATCTCGATTTAACGACAGCAAAGGAAACCCGTTTCGATGGTTTTTTGTGGGGCAGATGGCCCCGGTCAGTTGCACGTTGACCGTTGTTCGGAAAATCGAGCACTATAAGGTACTATTTTTTGTACCTTTGGAGTCGTCATGGAGCAATTACTTGCGAGTCGGTCGGTCAGTATTACCGAGCTGAAACGCAGCCCAAGTACTGTGATTGAGCAAGCAGGCTCAGAGCCAGTTGCCGTTCTCAACCACAATCGTCCTGCTGCCTACCTTTTGCCGCACGCCGCTTATCAGCAGCTCCTGGATAGATTACGAGCCGCAGAAATATGTGTAGCTATTGCGACCAGCCGCAATGACCCACGTCCGGCCATTGCTGCCGATACCGTGTTTGCCGAGCTTGATGCGCTCATTGATGAGGTCGAAGCAGAGCAGAAGCGCCCATGAGACAATTGTTTTTCCACTGGCACGAGAGGATCTGCAGCAAATCGCCCGCTACATTGCCCGTGACAATCCGGGTCGAGCTCGGACTTTTGTTGGTGAGCTACGAGTGTGCTGTGCTCGGCTGCTGGATCAGCCTAATCAAGGTATTCCCCGAGATGACTATGCCAGAGGGCTGCGAATGATTTCCCACGGCCGATATTTGATCTTTTATAGTCTTTTCGAGGGCGATGTTCAGATTGAGCGTGTCCTGCATGCCGCAAGGGACGTTGGACGTCTATTCGAATCAGGCAGTGCTGATCACTAGACCCAAACCATTGAAAATGGCTTACCCACAAAAAAGCCCCAGACCCAACGGCCTGAGGCTTTCTCGCTTCTACATATGGTGCACCAGGCGGGATTCGAACCCACGACCCCTGCCTTCGGAGGGCAGTACTCTATCCAGCTGAGCTACTGGTGCAATGCGGGCGCCATGATACTCATATGCGCTGCGGGCGTCCATGCTGCTGAATCGTCTGCGTTTTTCCAAAGCGTAACCTGCGTTTGCTACGCTGATCCGAAAAAATAGGCAAATGCGGCGTTTTCGTTCTTTTTTTCGAACAGCCTATTGTCCTTTACCCCCTTTGATCCTAGGATTCGTTTGAGATTTCAAACGCTCTTGTCTGGGTGCTGAACCGCACGAGTTCGTTCCGTGCGCTATTTATGTGCTTCAGCCCGGTGAATGATTTCCCTGACGGCAGCCTATAAGGCGCCTTTCTATAATCATAATTCGCTCCGCGCGTGCCGCGGTGCTGTTAAGGAAAGCCGACATGCAGCTTAAAGACACCCAGTTGTTCCGCCAGCAAGCCTTTATCGATGGCGCTTGGGTCGATGCGGACAACGGTCAGACGATCAAGGTCAATAACCCGGCAACGGGCGAAATTCTGGGTACTGTGCCGAAAATGGGCGCTGCCGAAACCCGCCGTGCGATCGAAGCCGCTGACAAAGCGCTGCCGGCTTGGCGTTCACTGACCGCCAAGGAGCGCGCGAACAAGCTGCGTCGCTGGTTCGAGCTGATCATCGAGAATCAGGACGACCTGGCTCGCCTGATGACCCTCGAGCAGGGCAAGCCATTGGCTGAAGCCAAGGGCGAGATCGTTTACGCCGCTTCCTTTATCGAGTGGTTCGCCGAAGAAGCCAAGCGCGTCTACGGTGACGTGATTCCGGGCCACCAGCCAGACAAGCGCCTGATCGTGATCAAGCAGCCGATCGGCGTGACCGCTGCAATCACCCCGTGGAACTTCCCGGCCGCGATGATCACCCGTAAAGCCGGCCCGGCCCTGGCCGCCGGTTGCACCATGGTGCTCAAGCCTGCTTCGCAAACCCCGTTTTCCGCGTTCGCCCTGGCTGAACTGGCTCAGCGTGCCGGTATTCCGAACGGCGTGTTCAGCGTGGTGACCGGCAGCGCCGGCGACATCGGCAGCGAGCTGACCGGCAACCCGATCGTACGCAAACTGTCGTTCACCGGCTCGACCGAAATCGGTCGTCAGTTAATGACCGAGTGCGCCAAGGACATCAAGAAAGTCTCGCTGGAGCTGGGCGGCAATGCGCCGTTCATTGTGTTCGACGACGCGGACCTGGATAAGGCCGTCGAAGGCGCGATCATTTCCAAGTACCGCAACAACGGCCAGACCTGCGTCTGCGCCAACCGCCTGTACATTCAGGATTCGGTCTACGACGCGTTCGCCGAGAAGCTGAAAGTGGCCGTGGCCAAACTCAAGATCGGCAACGGTCTGGAAGACGGCACCACCACTGGCCCGCTGATCGACGAAAAAGCCGTGGCCAAGGTTCAAGAGCACATTGCTGACGCTGTCGGCAAAGGCGCTACCGTGCTGGCGGGTGGCAAGAGCATGCAAGGCAACTTCTTCGAGCCGACCATCCTGACCAACGTGCCGAACAACGCGGCCGTGGCCAAGGAAGAAACCTTCGGTCCGTTGGCGCCGCTGTTCCGCTTCAAAGACGAAGCCGACGTGATCGCGATGTCCAACGACACCGAGTTCGGTCTGGCCTCGTACTTCTATGCGCGCGACCTGGGTCGTGTGTTCCGTGTGGCTGAAGCCCTGGAGTACGGCATGGTCGGCGTCAACACCGGGTTGATCTCCAACGAAGTCGCGCCGTTCGGCGGCATCAAGGCGTCGGGCCTGGGCCGTGAAGGCTCCAAGTACGGCATTGAGGATTACCTGGAAATCAAATACCTCTGCCTGGGTATCTGAGTCCATTGCTTCAAGCGCAAAGGGCACGAGAGCGCTGCCCCTTTGCGCGCTTCAAACGGAATTTTCTCTGTGGCCGGGAACGCTGTGGCAGTCGATCATCGCATGCTGCCGTAGTTGCCTCCCCACCGCTTAATCCTTGAACCACGCCGACCGATGAGCGGCGAATGAGGAATGTATGAGCAAGACTAACGCTGAGTTGATGGCCCGCCGCACCGCTGCTGTACCCCGTGGTGTTGGCCAGATTCACCCGATCTTCGCCGACCACGCGAAGAACGCCACCGTGACCGACGTTGAAGGTCGTGAGTTCATCGACTTCGCCGGCGGTATCGCTGTGCTGAACACCGGTCACGTGCACCCGAAAATCATCGCCGCCGTCACCGAACAACTGAACAAGCTGACCCACACCTGCTTCCAGGTACTGGCCTACGAGCCGTACGTGGAAGTGTGCGAAAAAATCAACGCCAAGGTACCGGGTGATTTCGCCAAGAAAACCCTGCTGGTGACCACCGGCTCCGAAGCCGTGGAAAACTCCATCAAGATCGCCCGTGCCGCCACTGGCCGTGCCGGTGTGATCGCGTTCACCGGCGCTTACCACGGTCGCACCATGATGACCCTGGGCCTGACCGGTAAAGTCGTGCCTTACTCGGCTGGCATGGGCCTGATGCCAGGCGGCATCTTCCGCGCGCTGTACCCGAACGAATTGCACGGTGTGAGCATCGACGATTCGATCGCCAGCATCGAGCGCATCTTCAAGAACGACGCCGAGCCGCGTGACATCGCTGCCATCATCATTGAGCCGGTTCAGGGCGAAGGTGGTTTCTACGTCGCGCCTAAAGAGTTCATGAAGCGTCTGCGCGCCCTGTGCGACCAGCACGGCATTCTGTTGATCGCTGACGAAGTGCAGACTGGCGCTGGCCGTACCGGCACCTTCTTCGCCATGGAACAGATGGGCGTTGCCGCCGACCTGACCACCTTCGCCAAATCCATCGCTGGCGGCTTCCCGCTGGCCGGCGTGTGCGGCAAGGCCGAATACATGGACGCCATCGCTCCAGGCGGCTTGGGCGGCACTTACGCCGGTAGCCCGATCGCTTGCGCCGCGGCCCTGGCCGTGATGGAAGTGTTCGAAGAAGAGCACCTGCTGGATCGCTGCAAAGCGGTTGGCGAGCGTCTGGTGACTGGTCTGAAAGCCATTCAGGCCAAATACCCGGTGATCGGCGACGTGCGTGCCCTGGGTGCGATGATCGCCGTCGAGCTGTTTGAAAACGGCGACAGCCACAAGCCGAACCCGGCTGCTGTAGCCGCCGTTGTGGCCAAGGCTCGCGACAAGGGCCTGATCCTGCTGTCGTGCGGCACCTATGGCAACGTTCTGCGCGTGCTGGTACCGCTGACCGCGCCGGACGAGCAACTGGACAAAGGCCTGGCGATCATCGAAGAGTGCTTCGCCGAGCTCTGATCCGTTTGTGATCTGATCGACAAAAACCCGCTTCGGCGGGTTTTTTTATGGGGCTTGAAACACATCAGGGGCAATTGAGCTGTATCGAATGGCCATCATTGACTAAGGTGCAAGCATTGCCGTTGGAGTGTGCGATGACTGCTGTGGTGTTACCCGCTGTACCGCGAGTGCTGATTGCCGAGGCCGACCCTTGGTCTCGCGACCTGCTCAAGCAGGTGTTGTTGAATGTGCGCTGCGACGCGCGGCTGGACTTGTGTGCCGATGGCCAGGAGACACTGCACCTGTTAGCGGAAAATCCTTACGACCTGGTGATCGTCGACTGGGAGTTGCCTGGCGTCGATGGTCTGAACGTCTTGCGCAGTGTCCGTCAGCGCAAACGTAATCCACCTCTGCCCTTCATCCTGATGAGCAGCCGCAATGACAGCGCCAGCGTGCGTGAAGTCTTGCCCCTGGCGCCCACGGCGTACCTGACCAAACCCTTGAACATGGAAAGCCTGACCCAGCGCCTGCAGGATTTGTTGCTGAACGCCGGTGAAGAGGTGTCCTGCGAGGTGCCTTCATTGGCGCCGGGCATGACCTTGTCGGTGTACCTGGAGCGGCGTCGCGAACTGGCGGAGGGGGCGCCGTTGATGACCGATGTGCAGGTGGCGATCAAACGTAGCCTCAATCCCAATGGCCTCGATCTGACACGGCTGGAAGACGAGATCCGCACCGACCCGCAAATCACCGCTGTCCTGATCGCCGCCGCCAACAGCGCGGCCCAGCATCATGGCGTCGCTGTGCAAACCCTGGCCCAGGCGCTGCACCGCTTGGGCACCGGGCAAAGCATGAATCTTATTCTGGGCCTCGCCCTCAAGCGCAGCGCCCGGCTCAGCGATCCGCAGTTGGCGGACTATGCCGAGCGTTATTGGGAGTTGTCTCTGCACACCGCCGAATACGCGCGGACGCTGGCGCGTTTGCTGGATCTGGATCAGGAGCGTTGTTATTGCGCGGGCATGCTGCATCGTCTCGGCGACCTGGCCTTGCTGCGCTGTTTGCAGGAGTGGAAGCAGGCCGGCGGTGAGCTGGATGAGTGGGAAGAGGTTGGCGAAGCATTGGCCGAATTCGGCGCGGCCTATGGTTCGGCACTGCGGACCCGCTGGCGCCTGCCCCTGGAGTTGCGGGAGCTGATTGCGGCGGTTTACCAGCTCGGTGGCGGGGTTTACTCCCGCGAAGCGCTGGTGATGAACATGGCCGCGCAACTGGCGCGCCTGACCGAGCATGAGGGGATCGAGGCGTTGTCCAAAAGCCGTACGGCAAGATTGCTCAAGATTGGATTGCCGGAGTTGATGCGTCTGCGCAAAAAGCGAATCTGACACCGAACCCTGTGGGAGCGGGCCGATCAGCCAGAAATGATGCGGTTCTTGCCTTGGCGCTTGGCCTGGTACATCGCCGCATCGGCGCGGGCGAACAGGCTGTCGATGCTTTCATCCTCGTGTGTGAGGCTGCTCAGGCCCTGGCTGACGGTGATGCCGAAGGTTTGGTCGTCATGGCTGAAGCTTAACCGCTGAATTTCCCGTTGCAGGCGCTCGGCCACCTGCATGGCCATATCCGGTGCACAGCCGGGAAACACCGCCGCGAATTCCTCACCGCCGATCCGTCCGAACAGATCACCTCGCCGCAGGGCCGCGCGACCGCTCTCGGCGATGCGTTGCAGCACCTTGTCGCCTTCCTGATGGCCGTAGGTGTCATTGACCACTTTGAAGTCATCGATGTCCAGCAGCAGGAACGCCATCGGCGCACCGTTCAACCGCGCCTGCTCGAATTCACGATTGGCGCATTCGAAGAAGTGTCGGCGATTGCTGCTTTGGGTCAACACATCGGTGCTGGCCAGGCGCTGCAACTCGGCTTCCATCTGCTTTTTTTCGGTGATGTCTTCGGCAATGCCGACGATGATCACCGGTTGGCCCGGCTCTGCCTGACGGTTGATGAAGCATTTGTCGCTGAGCCAACGCACCTGGCCGTCGGCGGCGATGATGCGGTACTCGCGGTTTTCAACGGCGCCTTTGACCAGCACCTGCGCCAGGCTGCGCTCGGCGTAGTCCAGATCGTCGGGATAGACGCTGTCGCGCCAGTGGTTGTAGTCGGACAGCAACAGGCCGGCGGGACGGCCGAAAATCCGGTCATAGGCCGGGCTGACATAGAGCACCTGACGGGTTTCCCAGTTAAATGCCCAAAGCACGGCGTTGACGCTAACCAGCAGCGAGCTGAACAGCTGTTCGCGTTCGCTCAGGCGCGCCACTTCACCCTGGGCATGCATCAGCGCCATCAGAGTCTGCGCGGCCTCGGGCCACTGTGGAAGGGATGTGTCTTGTAGGCATTTATTAACCATCGGCACAAATCTCAAAGGGCGTGCCGCTATGTCGACAGCGGCCAAGAACAAAGCCCGCCTGGATGGCGAAGTGTCTTTGAGATAGGGGATTTGGAGCGAAGTTCCCGCTCTTCGTGGCGAGAGGAGCTTGCTCCCGCCGGGCGGTACTGGCGACGCGTTTTGTCAGTTAAAACGCGTCGTCAGGTATTGCGTCTGCTGCGCAGCCGAGCGGGAGCAAGCTCCCTCGCCACAGGCAAGCTCCTTATCAGAGGCAAGCCGTCATCACAAAGGATCAGGCGTTGGCAGGGCGCAGCGAGTAGGTTTTCAACTGGTCGGCGAAGTCACGCAGGGATTGAATCCCGCTGGCCTCGGCCTCGTGTACCCAATCCTTGATGGCAGCCAGCATGTCGTGACCATTTGAGCTGGTCTTGACCCAGATCTGCTGCAAGGCCAGACGTTTCTCGTAAATTACCTTCAGCGCCTGGCTGTGCTCGAGCATGGTCTGGATGCGTACATGGTGCTTGTCATCCAGCAGGCTGGTTTCCCGCGACAGCAGGCGCTTGGCCCGGTGGAACTGGTGACGGACCGAGTGATCGACCTTTTCCAGCTCTTGCTTGACCAGTGGCGCGATCACCAGCTTGCGGTACTGAGCCATGATCTGGAAGCGGTTGTTGAGGATCGCCATGGCGGTGTCCATGTCCAGGCTGCCTTTACCTTCAACGCGGTGGGCGATGGGTGCAACCCGCTGGACCTTGGCCAGACGCAGGAAACTGAAGACCTGGATCCAGGCCCAGCCGAGATCGAATTCCCATTTCTTCACCGACAGTTTGGCGGAGTTAGGGTAGGTGTGATGGTTGTTATGCAGTTCTTCGCCGCCGATCAGGATGCCCCAAGGCACCAGATTGGTCGCCGCATCGCGGCATTCGAAGTTGCGGTAGCCGATGGCATGGCCCAGGCCATTGACCACGCCGGCGGCCCAGACCGGGATCCACATCATCTGGATGGCCCAGATGGTGATGCCGATGGTGCCGAACAGCAGCAGGTCGATGACGCCCATGATCGCCACGCCCAGCAGCGGGAAGCGGCTGTAAAGGTTGCGTTCGATCCAGTCTTCGGGACAGTTCTTGCCGTAGATGCGCAAGGTCTCGGGGTTCTCCGCTTCGGCGCGGTACAACTCGGCGCCTTTGCGCAGAACGGTGGACAGACCCTTGATGACCGGGCTGTGCGGGTCATCGACGGTTTCGCATTTGGCGTGGTGCTTGCGGTGGATAGCCGTCCACTCGCGGGTGTTCTGCGCCGTGGTCAGCCACAGCCAGAAGCGGAAGAAATGTTTCAGGCCGGCATTGAGCTCAAGCGAGCGATGGGCTGAATAGCGATGCAGATAAACCGTGACGCCGACGATCGTCACGTGGGTCATCAGCAGGGTGACTGCCACCAGTGACCAGGGCGATAAGCCAAGAAAACCTTCGTACCACATAGCCTATAGGACCCTCGATAAAGAAAAAAACAGCCGTTGCATTATCACTTAGCCCACAGATAAAACCAGTCGCCCTTTCAGATAAGAGTGGCCGGATGTTTCTTTAATCTATAATTCCAGCCTTTTTTGTAGGGACATGGACGCTCTAATGTCAGCCACCTATCGCGATGCTTTGCGTGCAGCGCTGCTCTATCTGGCGCTTTCCGTAGCCTGGCTCCAGTTTAGTGGTTATTTATTGAACAGGTTCTTCGATAGTTCCACCGACCTGCTGCGCTGGCAACTGATCAACGGCTATGCCTGGGTGGCGTTCAGTGCGGGGCTGATCTTTATTGCGCGGGCACGATTGTTTCGCTGCCTGGGTGTCGGCGCCAAATTGCGTGGGCGCACTGCAGACCGGGAGCGTTTGCGTCAGGCGGCAGCGGTGTTCGATTGCACCCGTGAAGGGGTGCTGGTCACTGATAGCAAAGGCTTGATCGTCCATGTGAACCGGGCATTCATGGAAATCACCGGCTATCAGTGCGAGGAAGTGTTGGGTCAGCGACCGAACATGTTCAAGTCGGGTCATCACCCACCGGGTTTCTACCAGGCGATGTTCGCGGCACTCGAAAGCCTTGGTGAGTGGAGCGGGGAAATCTGGAACCGTCGCAAGAGCGGCGAGATCTACCCGCAATGGCAGACGATCCGCCTCATTCGCGACGATCAGGGGCGGCTCAGCCAGTACGTTGCGGTGTTTTCCGACATCAGCGCGATCAAGAACTCCGAACATGAACTGACGCACCTGGCCTATCACGATCCGCTGACCGATCTGCCCAATCGCCTTCTGCTTACCGACCGTGCCGGGCAGGCCGTGGCCTCGGCGCAGGTCCACAAGCGCGGTTGCGCGTTGTTGATGATCGACCTCGATCATTTCAAGTTGATCAACGACAGTCTCGGCCACAGTGTCGGCGATCAGTTGCTCAAGGCTGTGGCTGAGCGCCTGAATGTCTTGTTCGGTCCGGGCATCACGCTGGCGCGGCTCAGTGGCGACGAATTTGCGGTATTGGCTGAAAATTGCCCGCAGCCGGGGCACGCCGCGGCTCTGGCTCAGCGGGTCATCGATGGCCTTAGAGAATCGTTCCAGATCGACGGGCATCCGCTGTTCATCAACGCCAGCATCGGTATCAGCCTGTTCCCCAGCGATGCCTTGAGCGCCGAGCAACTGTTGCGCAACGCCGATTCGGCGCTGTTCAAGGCCAAGAGCGCTGGCCGCGACGGCTATGCCCTCTACACCGAAGAATTGACCGCGCATGCCCAGCAACGCGTCGAGATTGCATTCGAATTGCGTCGAGCTTTGGAGGAGCAGGAATTGCGGGTTTATTACCAGCCCGTGCATGACCTCAAAACCAGTCGCCTGATTGGCGTCGAGGCGTTGGTGCGCTGGGAGCATCCGCAGCGTGGGCTTGTGTCGCCGGCAGAGTTCATCCCCATCGCCGAACGCACCGGGCTGATTGCCGAGATCGATGCCTGGATCATGCGCCAGGCCTGTCAGCAGATGTGCCAGTGGCAAGCGGCGGGCGTGGGGTTGTCGTTTGTCGCGGTGAACGTTTCTTCTCGCCTGTTTGCCCGCCGCGAGTTGTATCAGCAAGTGGCTCAGGTGCTACACGACACCGGGCTGGATCCGGCGTATCTGGAGCTGGAAGTTACCGAAAGCGCGGTGATGGAGGACCCGGAAGTGGCGCTGGAGCAGATGCATCGCTTGCGCGAGTTGGGCGTGCGGCTGGCCATCGATGACTTCGGCACGGGCTATTCATCGTTGCTGCGGCTCAAGCGTTTGCCGGTGCAAAAGCTCAAGATCGATCAGGGATTTGTCGCAGGCTTGCCGGGTGATGAGGATGACGCGGCGATCGCGCGGGTAATCATTGCGCTGGCGCAGAGCATGGGGATGCAAGTGCATGCCGAGGGGATCGAGCAGGTCGAGCAGGCGGCTTTCCTGCTCGAACACGATTGCGATCTGGGGCAGGGGTACTGGTTTGGACGGCCAATGCCGGCGGCAGCATTGGATTGGGCTCGGGCGCCAACGATTGGATGAGCGCCTGATCTGCTTTTTGTGGCGAGGGGGCTTGTGTGCCCTTGAAAGTAGTTGGTCCTGCGCAACCCCTTGCTCCATCAAATAATGCACTCTAGTTATATAAACATTCTTAAATAGTCTTTTTAAGAATATCCGCGCCTATCTACTATTGCCCCTACGCCGTAAGCAGTGCCCGCCACTGCCAGGCATATCTCATTAAAGGAGCAGCACCATGAGCGCATCCCTACGTAGTGTTGACGGGCAGGACGAAGCCACTATTTTGCGTGAGATTCAGAGCGCCTTGCGCGATCTGCGCTTTGGCGCGGTGGAAATCACCGTGCACAACGCCCAGGTGGTTCAGATCGAACGCAAAGAGAAATTCCGTTTGCAGAACCCGGGCAACAAGCCGAGCTGAAGCGAAAGATTGAAGATCAAAAGATCGCAGCCTTCGGCAGCTCCTGCGGGAGACTGAGGGCTTTCGAACGCTGCGATCTTTGAACAGGCAACCCGTTCCAGGCCATAAGAAAAAGCCAACACATCAAGAATTCCAGGAGCTTTCACCATGTCGTCGATTCGTCATTTTGCTTTGGCCGCCTTGGCCAGTGCCCTTTTTGCTGGTTCCGCGGTTGCCAAGGATTACGAGCTGCTCAACGTGTCGTATGACCCGACCCGTGAGCTGTACCAGGAGTACAACGCCGAGTTCATCAACTTCTGGAAAAAAGACCACGCTGGCGACAATGTGAAAATCCAGCAGTCCCACGGTGGTTCGGGCAAGCAGGGCCGGGCGGTGATCGACGGTCTGCGGGCCGACGTGGTGACCCTAGCCCTGGCCGGTGACATCGATGAAGTCGCCAAGCTGGGCAAGAGCCTGCCGGTCGACTGGCAGAAGCGTCTGCCGGAAGCGAGCACGCCTTACACCTCGACCATCGTGTTCCTGGTGCGCAAAGGCAACCCGAAAGGCATCAAGGACTGGGGCGACCTGACCAAAAATGGCGTGGAAGTTATCACCCCGAATCCGAAAACCTCCGGCGGCGCACGCTGGAACTTCCTCGCGGCCTGGGCCTATGGCCTGAAAGCCAACGGCGGTAATGAAGCCAAGGCCAAAGAGTACGTGCAGACCCTGTTCAAACACGTGCCTGTGCTGGACACCGGCGCTCGCGGGTCGACCATCACCTTCGTCAACAACGGTCAGGGCGACGTGTTGCTGGCCTGGGAAAACGAAGCCTTCCTGGCGTTGAAAGAAGACGGCGGCGCCGACAAATTCGACATCGTCGTGCCTTCGCTGTCGATTCTGGCCGAGCCACCGGTGGCTGTGGTCGACAAGAACGCCGAGAAAAAGGGCAATACCGAAATCGCCGAAGCGTACCTCAAACACCTGTACAGCCCGGCCGGCCAGGAAATCGCGGCGAAAAACTTCTATCGTCCACGTGACAAGGACGTGGCCGCCAAGTACGCCAAGCAGTTCCCGACACTGGAGCTGGTGACCATCGACAAGGACTTCGGCGGCTGGAAAACCGCGCAACCGAAATTCTTCAATGACGGTGGCGTGTTCGACCAGATTTATCAGGCGCAGTAACCTGAAAACGATCAGTTAAACGCAACTCATGTGGGAGCGGGCTTGCTCGCGAAGACGGCGGTAGAGTCAATATCGATGTTGTCTGACACACCGCTTTCGCGAGCAAGCCCGCTCCCACAGGTTACGCACCAACGGCCCCGATTTCACCGTCGGGGCTTAGCGCGTTCTCAACCAAGGACTTTTATGTCGCGTCGTATCTCCCCCGTCATACCCGGCTTCGGGCTGACGCTGGGCTACACCTTGGTGTACCTCAGCCTGATTGTGCTCATTCCACTGGCGGCGATGTTCGTGCATGCCGCTCAACTGACCTGGGACCAGTTCTGGGCCATCATCTCGGCGCCACGGGTGCTGGCGGCGTTGAAGCTGAGCTTCGGCACCGCGCTCTATGCCGCGATCATCAACGGCATCATCGGCACACTCCTGGCCTGGGTGCTGGTGCGCTACACCTTCCCGGGACGCAAAGTCATCGATGCGATGATCGATTTGCCGTTCGCATTGCCCACCGCCGTGGCCGGTATCGCGCTGACCGCGCTGTACACCCCCACCGGCCTGGTGGGTCAGTTCGCGGCGGACCTGGGTTTCAAGATCGCCTACACCCCCCTCGGCATCACTTTGGCGCTGACTTTTGTAACACTTCCATTCGTAGTACGTACGGTACAGCCTGTACTGGCCGATATCCCCCGTGAAGTGGAGGAGGCGGCGGCGTGCCTGGGGGCAAAACCGTTGCAGGTTTTCCGCCATATTCTGGTGCCGGCGCTGCTGCCAGCCTGGCTGACTGGTTTCGCTTTGGCCTTTGCCCGTGGGGTCGGCGAGTACGGTTCGGTGATTTTCATCGCCGGCAACATGCCGATGAAAACCGAAATTCTGCCGCTGCTGATCATGGTCAAACTCGACCAGTACGATTACACCGGCGCCACCTCCATTGGTGTACTGATGCTGGTGGTTTCCTTTGTCTTGTTGCTGCTGATCAACTTGTTGCAGCGGCGCATCGAAACCCCATAAGGAGGCGCGAAAAATGTCCCAATCGTCTATTGCAGCAGCCTCCTCGAACGCCGCCCGCCGTGGCAGTGCTACTTCGCGGCGAATCCTGATTGGCCTGGGCTGGCTGATCTTTACGCTGTTTCTGTTGCTGCCGCTGTTCATCGTGGTGTCCCAAGGCCTGAAGCTGGGTCTGGGTGCGTTCTTCACGGCGATCTTCGAACCGGACGCCTTGTCGGCGTTGAAGCTCACGGTGATCGCCGTGCTGATCTCGGTGCCGCTGAACCTGGTGTTCGGTGTCAGCGCGGCATGGTGCGTGAGCAAATACTCGTTCCGCGGCAAGAGCATGCTGGTGACCCTGATTGACTTGCCGTTCTCGGTATCGCCGGTGATCGCAGGTCTGGTCTACGTGCTGATGTTCGGCGCCCAGGGCCTGTTTGGCCCGTGGTTGCAGGATCACGACATCCAGATCGTCTTCGCCTTGCCGGGCATCGTGCTGGCGACGATTTTCGTCACTGTGCCGTTCGTGGCCCGTGAATTGATCCCGCTGATGCAGGAACAAGGCACCCAGGAGGAAGAGGCCGCGCGTTTGCTTGGCGCCAATGGCTGGCAGATGTTCTGGCACGTCACCGTGCCCAATATCAAATGGGGCCTGATCTACGGCGTGGTGCTGTGTACCGCGCGGGCCATGGGTGAGTTCGGTGCGGTGTCGGTGGTATCCGGGCACATTCGCGGGGTGACCAACACCCTGCCGCTGCACGTCGAGATCCTTTACAACGAATACAACCACGTGGCCGCGTTCGCCGTGGCGAGCCTGTTGCTGATCCTGGCGCTCTTCATCCTGCTGCTCAAGCAGTGGAGCGAAAACCGTATTAACCGCCTGCGCGCCAGCGCCGCGGAGGAATAAGTCATGTCGATCGAAGTGCGTAACGTCAGCAAGAACTTCCACGCGTTCAAGGCGCTGGACAACATCAGCCTGGACATTCAAAGCGGCGAGCTGGTGGCGTTGCTGGGGCCGTCCGGCTGCGGCAAGACCACGTTGCTGCGAATCATCGCCGGCCTGGAAACCCCGGATCAGGGCAACATCGTGTTCCATGGCGAAGACGTCTCCGGCCATGATGTACGGGATCGCAACGTCGGTTTTGTGTTCCAGCACTACGCCCTGTTCCGCCACATGACGGTGTTCGACAACGTCGCGTTCGGCCTGCGCATGAAGCCGAAAAGCCAGCGCCCGAACGAGAGCCAGATCGCGGTGAAAGTCCATGAGCTGCTGAACATGGTGCAGCTGGACTGGTTGGCCGATCGCTACCCGGAACAACTCTCCGGCGGCCAGCGTCAGCGCATCGCGTTGGCCCGCGCCCTGGCGGTGGAGCCGAAAGTTTTGCTGCTCGACGAGCCCTTCGGCGCCCTCGACGCCAAGGTCCGTAAAGAGCTGCGTCGCTGGCTTGCACGGCTGCACGAAGACATCAACCTGACTTCGGTATTCGTGACCCACGACCAGGAAGAGGCGATGGAAGTTGCCGACCGGATCGTGGTGATGAACAAAGGTGTGATCGAGCAGATCGGCTCACCGGGCGACGTCTACGAAAACCCGGCCAGCGATTTCGTCTATCACTTCCTCGGCGATTCGAACCGTCTGCATTTGGGTGAAGACCGGCACGTGTTGTTCCGCCCACACGAAGTGTCGCTGTCGCGCCATGAACTGGAAGACCACCACGCGGCTGAAGTGCGCGATATTCGTCCGCTGGGCGCCACCACGCGGGTGACGCTGAAGGTCGAAGGCCAGAGCGAGCTGATCGAAGCTGAAGTGGTGAAGGATCACGACAGCCTGGTTGGATTGGCGAAGGGTGAGACGTTGTTCTTCAAACCGAAGGTCTGGCAGAAAGTCGCCAACCTCTAAAGCAAAAGCATCGCGGGCAAGCCCGCTCCCACAGGGGATTTGTGAACGACACAGATCACTGTGGGAGCGGGCTCGCCCGCGATGGCGTCCTACGTTGCTGCGTTTTTCTGACGCAAACGCACACCACCCACCCGCGCCTCGATCTGCTCTTTCAGCTCATGCCGCATTCCGAGCAAAAACGCCAACTCAACCACCACAAACAACGGCCCGACAATCAACCCCGTTACATCATCGACAAACGCCGGTTTGCGTCCCTCGTAATGATGACCGACAAACTGAATCGCCCAGCCGATCACAAACATTCCAAGGCCGCTGGCCAACCAGACCAGCGTGCTTTGCTGCGCAAGCACGTGCCCCAGCCAGACTGACAAGCCCAGTAATACCGTCATCAGCACCCCCAGCCGCAGTTCCAGGCGCAGGTAAAACCACGCCGACGCCAGTGATACCAGCACTGCCGGTGACAGCCAGCCCCCGGCCCATTGCGGACGCGACAGCAGCACGGCCACCGCCACCACGATCAACGGAATACCCACGAAGTGGCTGGCGATATTGCGCGGGTCACGGTGGTAGGCGGCGTATTGACTGAGATGGTCAACGAGGCTTTTCATTGTTATTCCTCCTGTAGGGTGATGGATGATGCCCCGGGTTCATCTCTCGCTCTGTCAGCCAGGCGACAATCTCCAGGAGTTTTCATGGACATGCAGGTTTGGCGTTCGCGCCTGGATACGGGGCAGTGGTTCAGTCATGTACCTGTTCCTTTACAGGATAGTCTGCTGGCTGCGGCCCGGGTTCGGCGCCTGCCATCGGGGCAATTGCTATTCAAACGCGGTGATCCGCCGTGCGGCCTATATGCAGTGCTTGAAGGGGCGGTGCGCATTGGCGCGGTGAGCGAGCAGGGCAAGGAAGCCTTGTTGAGTCTGGTGGAACCGCCGCACTGGTTCGGCGAAATCTGCCTGTTCGATGGCCAGCCGCGAACCCATGATGCCTATGCCGTTGGCCAGTGCATCCTGTTGCACATTCCGCAAACGACGCTGCTGGCGTTACTCGACGAACACCCGGTGTACTGGCGGCAATTGGCGTTGCTGATGAGCCAAAAACTGCGCCTGACCTTCATCAGCCTCGAACAGCTCAGCCTGATGCCAGCTCCGGCGCGCCTGGCTCATCGCTTGTTGATGATCGCCGAGGGCTACGGCGAAATCGATCCGCCGCGGCGTGTCCTGCAACTGCCCCAGGAGCAACTGGCGTCGATGCTGTCGCTGTCGCGCCAGACCACCAACCAACTCCTCAAGGATTTGCAGGGGCAAGGGATTCTGAATCTCAAGTATGGCGAGATCGAGATACTGGATGCCGAGCGGTTGCGAGCGTTGGCGGTGATTTGAAAATGATCGCCACGGTATTGGTGGGCTTTATCCGCGAACGCGCCTAGCCTGTGACAACGATAATCGAGGTGTGCCATGCGTGTGTTGCTAGTGGAAGACGAACCCGAGACCGCCAGTCTCCTGGCCAAAGGCCTGAGCGAAGCGAGTTACGCGGTGGATGTGGCGCTCAATGGCATGGACGGCCGGCGCTTTATCGAATCCGGCGAATACGAACTGATCATCCTCGACGTGATGCTGCCGGGGCTCAACGGCTGGCAGTTGCTGCAGCAGATCCGCAAGCTCGGCGACACGCCGGTGCTGCTCCTCACCACCAAGGACGGCATCGAAGATCGCCTGCGTGGGCTGGAATTGCATGAGGATGATTACCTGCTAAAGCCGTTTGCCGTCAGTGAGCTGGTGAAGCGGGTGCGCAAGCTGTTGCGGCGGGATCGGGGGCGGTAGCGGTTTTAGTGTTGTTTGAGAAATTGCTATCGCGGGCAAGCCCGCTCCCACAGTGGACGTGTGTGAGTCAATGCTTTGTGAGCAACCGAAAACCTTGTGGGAGCGAGGCTTGCCCGCGAAGAGGCCGGAACATACAAAACACCTCTCGGATCTGTCACCGCAACCCATCCCGAAACTGCCCCGGCGTCATCCCGGTCCAGCGTTTGAACGCACGACTGAAGCTGCTGGTGTCGGCGAAACCCAGCAGATAACTGATTTCGCCCAATGAGCACAGCGGGTCGCGCAGATGCAGCAGCGCCAGGTTTTCCCGACTTTCGTTGAGCAGCGTATCGAACCGACAACCTTCGTCCGCCAGGTGCCGTTGCAGGCTGCGTAGACTCAAGTGCAGCGCCTCGGCGATGCGTTCAGCCGCCGGTTCGCCTTCGGGCAATTGCTCTTCAATGGCGTCGCGAACCTTGCGCTCCCAGGTCAGGGGTTTGAGTTGCGCCAAGGTGCGTTTGAGCACGGTTTCATTGTGCTCGGCCAGTTCCGGGTTGGCGTCGTCCAGATGGCTGTCGAAGTCCAGCAGAGCGAACTCCAGTCGGTCCTCATCGGCGTTGAAATACACCGGCGAGCGGAACACTTTGTGCCATTGATGCGGGTCGGCAGGTTCCGGACGCCGCAAGTACACCGCCAGGGGGGCGTAGTCCCGGCCCAGGCGATTGCGGCAGGTGCGCACGTAAATCGCCGCGAAGGCGTCGATGGCTTCGAAAGCGGGCGCGGGGTTGCCTTGGGGGATTTTCAGGCGGAAGCAGTAACGATCCTCAGCGCGGATCAACTCCAGATCCAGCGCGTTGCTGACCACTTGGTGATAACGCACGATGCGCTCGAAGACTTCCCGCAGGCTGCCGCTGGCCACCAACGCATAACCCAGCGCATGAAACGTGGTGGGGCTGACGAAACGCGACACCCGCAAGCCAATCGACGGATCGCCGCTGACCTGTACCGCGATTTGCCACAGGCGCGTGGTACCGGATAACGGGTAACGGGCGTTCGGGTCGTCCATCAACTGCGGGTCGAGCCCCGCCTGTTGGCACAGGGCTGTGCTGTCGAACCCCAGCGCGTCGAGCTGCTTGCGCAGGGCGCGGGTCCAGCTGGCGAGGGAGGTCGGTTCAGTCATGTTGATTGGCGCGTCCGGTCAACAGGTTGGCGTTCACGGCTACCGCTCTGTAAATCATCACAGGGCAGGATGCGAACATCAATAACCAGAGGATGGAAGCATGGACGGTACTTCTGCAAGTCCCCAGCGACTGAATGCAGCACAGCGATCAGCGCATATTCGCGAGGTGGTATTGGCCAAGGGCGTCGAACTGCGTCAGCGCTACCCGATTCTCAATCATCAGGACGCCTTGGGCGCGGGCATTCTGGCCTTCGCCCTGGCCGGGATGGTCGGTTCGGCAGCGCTGTACATCACCGGGTACATGGCCTGGTGGGTATGCCTGTTACTCAACGCGTTTTTCGCCTCGCTGACCCACGAGCTGGAGCATGACCTGATCCACAGCATGTATTTCCGCAAGCAGCGCGTGCCGCACAACCTGATGATGGGCCTGGTGTGGCTGGCGCGACCGAGCACCATCAACCCCTGGATCCGCCGCCATTTGCACCTCAACCACCACAAGGTGTCCGGCACCGAAGCCGACATGGAAGAGCGGGCGATCACCAACGGTGAGCCTTGGGGCATCGCGCGGCTGTTGATGGTCGGCGACAACGTGATGTCGGCGTTCATCCGCCTGCTGCGGGCCAAGACCCGGGCGCACAAGCTCAGCATCCTCAAGCGTTCTGTGAAAGTCTATGCGCCACTGGCGCTGGTGCATTGGGGGGCGTGGTACGTGTTCCTCGGTTTTCACGCTGCCAACGGCATCGCGCATCTGCTGGGGGCGCCCATCGAATGGTCCGCGACTACTTTGGCGGTGATGCAGGTAATAGACATCGCTGCCGTGGTGATCATCGGGCCGAACGTGTTACGCACGTTTTGCCTGCACTTTGTCAGTTCGAACATGCACTTCTACGGGGATGTGGAGCCGGGGAATGTGATTCAGCAGACCCAAGTGTTGAACCCGTGGTGGATGTGGCCGTTGCAGGCGTTCTGCTTCAACTTCGGCAGCAGCCACGGGATCCATCATTTTGTGGTGAAGGAGCCGTTTTACATCCGCCAGATGACCGTCCCGGTGGCGCATGAGGTGATGCGCGAGATGGGTGTGAGGTTCAATGATTTCGGGACGTTCGGGCGGGCGAACCGGTTTGTGCGAAAGGAAACGACAGAACCACAGCAGGTGCGTGCTGCTCAGGTATGAGCAACGCCTCCGGAAACTCAAGGGCGAAAACGTTCGTCATCAATTTGACCCAAAGGGACGCTACGTTGTGACGCAAGCAGCGATGGTTCGGCGGTTGTTGAGGGTGATTGATATATTCAATTTAGGTCTAATAAAGTAATTAAATATTCCTTTATTGGATGACTGATTTCGCCAATCATCGGCTTAAGGATTGTTGATCAGCGCAAACAGATTTTGAGTTTCCGGGGCCGTCTCCTTGGCAGGGTGCGGTCCCTTTTTTATTCAGGACAAACACCAAACCCTGTGGGAGCGGGCAAGCCCGCACATCAGGTGATTGGTCTGTTATTCTATATGGGTCTTAATAAATAGCTTCTTATTCCTTAACGAATATAACTCTCCTCCCTATACTCGATCAGGAACAGACACGCAGCAGGAGAGCTCCCCCATGCGCAACGAATCAATTCGCTACCTGATTGTGCCGGGCTGGCAAGGATCGCCAGAAGATCATTGGCAAAGTCACTGGCAGAACAGCCTGCCAAACAGTGCGCGGGTGGAGCAGGCCGACTGGCTGACGCCTCGTCGTGAGGACTGGGTCGCGGCACTGGCCGAGGCGATCGCCGCCGACAGCACGCCAGTGATTCTGATCGCACACAGCCTGGGCTGCATCACCGTCGCCCATTGGGCAGCCACGGCGCCGCTGCATTTTTTGCGTCAGGTGCGCGGCGCGTTGCTGGTCGCACCGGCGGATGTCGAGCGTCCGGCTTGCGCGCCAGCCCTGCGCAATTTCGCGCCGATTCCGACCCATTTGCTGCCGTTCCCCAGCCAGGTCGTCAGCTCTGACAACGACGCCGCCGTGAGCGCGCCACGTGCGCTTGAACTGGCGCGCAACTGGGGCGCCGAGGCGGGGATTTTATCGGGTGCCGGGCACATTAACGTGAAGTCCGGTCACCAGCGCTGGGAACAGGGTTTTGCATACCTCTATCGTCTGCAAAACCGCATGGAGCAACACGCCCTGCGCCGCGCTTGAACCTTTTTCCTTGATTTAGAACGCCCCCGTCTCCCGGCGGTTTTGGGCGGGAGTCTGCCATGAGTTTGCATGAAACCTTCGGTCAGCCGCTGCTGACCTTTCCTGACGCGGAAAAAAGCCCGCTGAGCATTCGCGCCAAGGCGTTGGTGTTCGTCGATCCGCGTTCCCGGCAGTTGCGCCAGGAGCTGGAACAACTGGCGCCACGTTCGATCTCGGTGTTGATCCGCGGTGAAACCGGCAGTGGTAAAGAACTGCTGGCGCGACACATCCATCGCGCCAGTAACCGCAGCGGGTTGTTTGTATCAGTCAATTGCGGGGCGATCAGCCCGACCTATGCCGACGCTGAACTGTTCGGCTACGCCGCCGGCAGCTACAGCGGTTCGGCCAGCAGTCGCGCTGGCTGGTTTGGTTCGGCCAATGGCGGCACGCTCTATCTGGACGAGATCGGGGACTTGCCGTTGCCAATCCAGATCAAGTTGCTCGCCGCCCTGGAGAACCACGAAGTCACTCGCGTCGGCGCTCAGCAGCCAAGCCCGGTGGACGTACGTCTGGTGGCCGCCACCAGCATTGATCTGGCTCAGGCGGTGGCTGCCGGGAAATTCCATGAACGGCTTTATCACTACCTCAGCGAAGGCCAACTCGAACTGCCGGCCTTGCGTGAACGGGTGGGCGATATTCTGTCGCTGGCCGAATACTTCCTCGGCATCTACAGCCAACGCCTCGACCTGCCGGTGCCATTGATCAGCGAAGCCGCGCAGCATCTGCTGGAGCAGCACAGTTGGCCGGGCAATACCCGGGAGCTGGAGAACGTCATTCACTTTGCGCTGTTGGTGAGTACCGGCGATGAGATTTTGCCGGAGCATCTGAATCTGCCCGAGGTGCCTGTGTCGTTGGTGCAGATCGAGCAGCAACTCAAAAAAATCCTCGCCAACGGTTCCTCCACCGAAAAAGAGACCTTGAAACAACTGCTCAAAGACACCGGGCTCTTGTAGGCGCGAAGCGCAATCTACGTGGGAGCGGCGGTTGCATGAACAAAATGGAATATGAAAGTGAATAAAAGATATTGTTCGGGAATAAAAAATCCCGGTATTGTCCGCGTCACGCCACCGATGGCACTTCACTGGCACTCGTACTAAACAAGCCCGTCGTCGATGACGACCGTGATTTTTCGATAAGGACACTGCATGAAAAAGGTTCTGTTGTTCACCGCATTGGCGGCTGCCCTGACTGCGGGCCTGGCCCAGGCTGGCGAGAAACTGGTGGTTGCGGCGACGCCGATTCCACATGCTGAAATTCTTGAACTGATCAAGCCAACCCTGGCCAAAGAAGGCGTGGACCTGGAGATCAAAGTCTTCACCGACTACGTTCAGCCGAACGTGCAGGTCGACCAGAAGCGTCTGGACGCCAACTACTTCCAGACCCTGCCGTACCTGAAAAACTTCAACGAAGGCAAAGGCACTAATCTGGTGACCGTGATCGGCGTGCATGTCGAACCTTTCGGCGGCTACTCGAAGAAGTACAAAAAACTGGCTGACCTGCCAAACGGCGCAACCATCGCCATCCCGAACGAAGGCAGCAACAGCGGCCGTGCCCTGATCCTGCTGCAAAAGGCAGGCTTGATCGAGTTGAAAGACCCGAAAAACGCCGTGGCCACACCGAAAGACATCGCCAAGAACCCGCACAACTTCAAATTCAAGGAGCTGGAATCGGCCATGCTGCCGCGTGTTCTGGATCAGGTCGATCTGGACATGATCAACACCAACTACGCGCTGGATGCGGGCCTGAACCCGGCTAAAGATGCGCTAGTGATTGAAGGTGCCGATTCGCCTTACGTGAACTTCCTGGTGGCTCGTCCGGACAACAAGGACAGCGTTGCCATCCAGAAACTGGCCAAGGCTTTGACCAGTCCTGAAGTGAAAGCATTCATCGCCAAGAAATACAGCGGCGCGGTACTGCCGGCGTTCTGATCGATCGCAGTCTCGAACTCCTTCCAGATTTCAACGCCGACGGCTAATACAGCGTCGGCGTGATCGTTCCCACGCTCTGCGTGGGAATGTCTCAACGGACGCTCCGCGTTCGGCTTTTGGATGGGACGCAGAGCGTCCCGGGCAGCATTCCCACGCAGAGCGTGGGAACGATCAGAAACCCAGCCAACGCTTTGGGAGTCCTTCGGCCTCCAGCGGGAGCAAGCTCCCTCGCCACCGAGGAACCTGCTCACCTCAAGATCGTTCAGGCCACGCTGGCCTTCAACGCCTTGCGCAACGCCACCAGCAATTTCACGATGTCCTGCGGATCCAGCCGCTGTGGCACGTTTACGTCAGCCATTTTTCTCTTCCTTGTGATGGTTCGGCCGGGAGTCTGGCCAAAAGCTGTACGTCCTTGGAGGGGTATTTTGAAAAAAAGATCCTTCCTACAGCGCAAAGAAAAATAGTCGTCCTCCACTGCCTCCGCAAAACCGCAGGATAGTTTTTTGCGTGATATCAATATGCTTTAACGGTATTTAAATTGTTCTTTTTATACCTTTAAAGTCGGTTCCTGCCGGGTGGTTATCCACTGCCCATGGACTGCGCCATCGTCGCTTACCGAGCGGCGTACAGGATGTTCAATGACTTTCGACTACGCTTTTATCCTCAGCACCCTGCCGGCGTTTCTCAACGCCGTGGGCGTGACGCTGCAGGTCGGCTTTATCGCCATCGGCACTTCGTTGCTGGTGGCGCTGATCAACGCGACGATTCTGGTGTTTCGCCCCCCCTACCTTCAACGCCTGGTCGGGCTGTACGTGGAGCTGGCACGCAACACGCCACTGCTGATTCAGTTGTTCTTCGTCTACTTCGCCTTGCCGGCCCTGGGTATCAAGGTCTCGGGCTTCGCAGCGGCGATCATCACCATGACTTTCCTTGGCGGTGCCTACCTCACTGAAGTGCTGCGCGCCGGCGTGGATGCGGTGCCCCAGGCGCAACTTGAGTCCGGCCGCTCCATTGGTCTGTCCCACGGGCAATTGCTGCGCTACGTGATCCTGCCGCAAGCCGGCATCCTCAGTTTGCCGTCGCTGTTTGCCAATTTCATTTTCCTGCTCAAGGAAACCACCGTGGTCTCGGCGGTGGCGGTGCCGGAGATTCTCTACACCACCAAGAGCTACATCGCGCTCTATTACAAAACCTACGAAATGCTCGCCGTGCTGACGCTGATCTGCGTGCTGCTGTTTTTGCCGCTGTCGCTGCTGCTCAGCCGTCTGGAAAGGAGGCTCCAGCATGGCCAGTTCGGGTCTTGAGTTGCTCATGGTGTCGTTGCCGCAACTGGGCAAGGGCGCTGCGCAAACCCTGTCGATCTCTTTTCTGAGCATCGCCTTCAGCACCGTCGGCGGCGTGCTCTACGGCGTGTTGTGCATGTTGAATTCAAAATGGCTCAACTCAATCTTGCGGATTTATCTGGAACTGTTCCGGGCGATCCCGGTGCTGGTCTGGCTGTATTTGCTGTTCTTCGGCCTGCCGATTTTTCTCGGGCTGAGCATTCCGAGCTTCTGGTGCGCGGTGCTGGTGTTGTCGCTGTGGGGCGCCAGCGAAGTCGGTGAAGTGGTACGCGGTGCGTTGCATTCGTTGCCGCGCGGGCAGCGTGAAGCGGGGTTGTCGATCGGTTTGGACGGTCCGCAACTCTACGGCTACGTGCTGTTGCCCCAAGCGCTGAAACGCATGACGCCGCCGACCATCAACGTCTACACGCGCATCATCAAGACCAGTTCCCTGGCGGTGTTGATCGGCGTGGTGGACGTGATCAAAGTCGGCCAACAGATCATCGAGCGCACCTACGAATCAGTGCTGATCTACGGCGCGCTGTTCCTGTTTTTCTTTTTCATCTGCTACCCGCTGTCAGCCGCCTCGCGTGTGCTGGAGCGGCGCTGGACGCAAGCATGAATGCATTGATCGAGTTCAAGGGTTTCAACAAGTTTTTCGGCGAACAGCAGGTGCTCGACGGCATTGATCTGAAGGTAAAGCCTGGCGAAGTGATCGTCATCCTCGGCCCCAGCGGCTGTGGCAAAAGCACTTTGCTGCGTTGCCTCAACGGCCTGGAAATCGCTCACAGCGGCAGCTTGAATTTTGCCGGGCGCGAGTTGCTGGACAAGGGCACCGACTGGCGCGAAGTGCGTCAGCAGATCGGCATGGTGTTCCAGAGCTACCACCTGTTCCCGCACATGAGCGTGCTCGACAACCTGTTGCTCGGCCCGCTCAAGGTGCAAAAACGCGAACGCCGTGAGGCCCGCGCTCAGGCGGAGGCTTTGCTGGAGCGTGTGGGGCTTTTGGACAAGCGCGACGCCTTCCCGCGTCAGCTCTCCGGCGGCCAGCAGCAACGCATCGCCATCGTCCGTTCGCTGTGCATGAACCCCAAGGTCATGCTCTTCGACGAAGTCACCGCCGCCCTCGATCCGGAAATGGTCAAGGAAGTGCTCGAGGTGATTCAGGGCCTGGCCCGCGAAGGCATGACGCTGCTGATCGTCACCCACGAAATGGCCTTCGCCCGCGCCGTGGCCGATCGCATTGTGTTCATGGATGCCGGGCGCATCCTTGAGCAAAACCCACCCGAGATTTTCTTTACGAACCCGCAAACCGCACGAGCGCAGCAGTTCCTGGAGAAGTTCTCCTACGTCGCCGCACTACCCAAAACGACTCAAACAAAGGAACTGGAACTGCCATGAAAACTGCCAAGTCTTCTCTGCTGTTACTCCCGCTGTTCGGCCTGGCGCTGCTGGCCGGCTGCAACAAAACCGAAGAACCGACGAAGCCGAAAGTCGCCAGCGTCAGCACCGCACCGGTCGGGTATCTGGAAAAAATCAAAGCCCGGGACAAGCTGATCGTCGGCGTCTTCACCGACAAACCGCCGTTCGGTTTTGTCGATGAGGCCGGGCGCTACGTGGGGTTCGATACCGACATCGGTCGCCAATTCGCCAAGGATCTGTTGGGCGATGAGAACAAGGTCGAGTTCGTGGCGGTGGAGCCGGCGAGCCGGATTCCGTTCCTGCAAAGCGACAAGGTCGACCTGATCCTGGCCAACATGACCGTCACTCCGGAGCGCAAGGAAGCCGTGGACTTCACCAATCCGAATCTCAAGGTTGCGGTGCAGGCACTGGTGCCGCTGGCGAGTTCAGTGAAGAGCCTCGATGACCTTGCGACCCGCACGACTATCGTGACCACGGGCACCACGGCGGATATCTGGCTGACCAAGAATCATCCGGACTGGAAACTGCTCAAGTTCGAGAAAAACTCCGAGTCTTTGCAAGCCCTGGCCAATGGTCGTGGCGACGCTTATGCGCAGGACAATCTGGTGTTGTTCAGTTGGGCCAAGCAGAACCCGGGTTACCGCGTGCTGGAGGACAAACTGGGTGCTGAAGCGCCAATTGCGCCGGCAGTGAAGAAGGGCAATATCGAACTGCGCGACTGGGTGAATGTGGAGTTGGCGAAGTTGGGTGAGGAGAAGTACCTGCTCA
Organism: Pseudomonas sp. FP603; assembly: GCF_030687415.1. Lineage (NCBI taxonomy): Bacteria > Pseudomonadati > Pseudomonadota > Gammaproteobacteria > Pseudomonadales > Pseudomonadaceae > Pseudomonas > Pseudomonas sp. FP603. Next base: position 6,638,291 of record NZ_CP117431.1, on the reverse strand, counting down.
AGCTGTATGACCAATATGTGCGTAAAGAGCTGAGCGATGACACCAAGCCGGAGAGCGTGATTGTCGAGGGTGGGAAGTGGCAGGGGTGAGTCTCTAACCTTTGCGGCGATCTCTCGGCCGTCATCGCGGGCAAGCCCGCTCCCACAATGATCTTCAGTAGACACAAAATCTGCGTCCACACTGAACCCTGTGGGAGCGGGCTTGCCCGCGATGGAGGTTTATCAGGCACCGTCTAATCCGGCCAGTACCACGCCGGCTCATCCAGTATCCGCTGCCCGACCATCCCGGTCTGGCCGAAGTTCTTCTCCAGCACAATGCAATTGCATTCCGGGTCTTGCTGCAACGCCGAGATCAAGCGCCGCGCATGAGACACCACCCACACCTGACACTGCTCGGACGCCCGAATGATCAACCGCGCCAACGCCGGCAGCAGGTCCGGATGCAGACTGGTTTCCGGCTCGTTCAACACCATCAACGTCGGTGGGCGAGGGGTCAGCAATGCCGCGACCAGCAGCAGATAACGCAACGTCCCGTCCGACAACTCGGCGGCGGATAACGGCCGCAACAATCCTTCCTGATAAAACTCGATCGCAAACCGTCCGCCCTGCAACGGTTCGATGCTCAGCCGCGCGCCGGGAAAGGCATCGCTGATAGCCGCCTGCAATGCCTCGGGATCGCCGATTTCGATGATGGTCTGCAAGGCTGCCGCCAGGTCGCGACCGTCGTGGTGCAGCACCGGCGTGCGGGTGCCCAGTTGCGGTTGGCGCACTGGCGCGTCGGCGTCACTGCGAAAGTGATCGTAGAAGCGCCAGCGGCGGATGAACTCACGCAACTGCATGACTTCCGGCGAGGTGCGAAAACTGCCGACCTGATCGAACAGGCTGTCGAAGTTCGGCGTGTGCTGCGCCAGCACTTCCCAGCCGCGACCGACCCGAGCGCGAATCATCGGGCCGTCGCGATCCACCAGCAGGCTGGCCGGGCGATAGAACGGCCCGGACCAGATGCATTCCTTTTTGATTTCCGGGTCCAGAGAAAACGCGGAACGACTTGGCTCTGGCAGGCCTAGCGCGATCGAGTAGCTGAAATCTTCGCCGGCAAACCCCAGGCGCAAGCGTTTGGCGCCGTGTCGTACGGTCGCCTCGATCGGGACTTCGCCGTTGCGCATGCGTCGGGTGATGTTTTCGGGGCCGGCCCAGAACGTCGAGTCCAGCCCACCTTCGCGTGCCAACGCATTGACCACGCCACCCTGAGCGGTTTCCGCCAGCAGGCGCAAGGCGCGGTAGAGGTTTGATTTACCGCTGCCGTTGGGGCCGGTGATCAGGTTCAGCCGGCCAAGCGGAATCACCAATTTATTGATCGAGCGGTAATTGGCCACCGCGAGGGTTTTGAGCATGAGTTCCTCATTGATCGTTCCCACGCTCCGCGTGGGAATGCATCCCGTGACGCTCCGCGTCACAGTGGACGCAGAGCGTCCATGGCGGCGTTCCCACGCAGAGCATGGGAACGATCAATGGAGTATAAGGATCGCTCGTGCAGACGTGGAACCCTGTTCTAAGCTCACAGTCGTATCGTCACTGGCACGTTGGTACAACGCAAAGGAGTCTGCATGGCGGGTCCCGGATTGAAATTAATGGTTGGCCTGAGCCTAATCGCCTTGCTGACCGCCTGTGGCGATAAAAAGCCCGTCGAGAAGGACCGCCCGCGAGTCTTCGTGCAAGAGGTCAAGCCATCGGATTACGCCGCCGCGGTGACCCTCACCGGCGACGTCCAGGCGCGAGTTCAAACCGAATTGTCGTTCCGCGTGGGCGGCAAGATCATCCAGCGTATGGTCGATGTCGGTGACCGGGTTTCGGCCAAACAAGTGCTGGCCAGACTCGACCCGAAAGACCTGCAAACCAATGTCGACTCGGCCCAGGCCCAGGTCGTTGCCGAACAGGCCAGGGTCAAACAAACCGCCGCCGCCTTCGTTCGCCAACAAAAACTCCTGCCCAAGGGCTACACCAGCCAGAGCGAATACGACTCCGCCCAAGCCGCCTTGCGCAGCAGCCAGAGCGCGCTGACCGCTGCTCAGGCGCAGTTGGCCAACGCCCGTGATCAACTGAGCTACACCGCGTTGATTGCCGATGCGCCAGGCGTGATTACCGCGCGCCAGGCCGAAGTTGGCCAAGTGGTGCAAGCCACGGTGCCGATTTTCAGCCTGGCCCGGGATGGTGAACGTGACGCGGTGTTCAACGTTTACGAATCGCTGCTGGCCGAGCCGCCGTCGGATAGATCGATTGTGGTCAGTCTGCTCGAGAATCCGAAGATCAAGACCACGGGCACCGTTCGGGAAGTCACGCCGGCAGTGTCCGCGCAGACCGGCACGGTACAAGTCAAAGTCACCCTGGACAGTCTTCCCGAGGGCATGCAGCTCGGCTCGGTAGTGAGCGCCACCGCCAAGCCAGTCGGCAAAACCGCGGTAGAACTGCCTTGGTCGGCCCTGACCAAAAACCTCAGTGACCCGGCCGTTTGGCTGGTGGACGCCGAGGGCAAGGCGCAGTTGCATACGGTCACGGTCGGCCGTTATCTGACCGGCAAAGTCATTGTCAGCGCCGGCCTCAGCGGTGGCGAAAAAGTCGTCACCGCAGGCGGCCAATTACTGCATCCGGGCGTGAAGGTGGAGATCGTCGAAAACACCTATAAGACGCCAACGACAGGAGCCCAGCCATGAAGCGCCTGTTGCTGTTGTCCGCCGCTGCACTACTGGTCGCCTGCTCCAATGAGGAAGCGCCGCCAGAACCGGTTCGGCCGGTGTTGTCCGTGGAGGTGAAAGCGCTCAATCAAGAAGACCTCGGCCGGTTTGCCGGCAGCATTCAGGCCCGTTACGAAAGCAACGTCGGTTTCCGGGTGCCGGGGCGTATCGCCAGCCGTAACGTCGATGTCGGTGCCGAAGTGCAGAAGGGCGCCTTGCTTGCCACCCTTGATCCCACCGATCAACAGAACCAGTTGCGCTCCGCTCAAGGTGATCTGGCACGGGTGCAGGCGCAGCTCATCAACGCTCAGGCCAACGCCCGGCGTCAGCAGGAGTTGTTCAATCGCGGAGTCGGCGCCCAGGCGCAACTGGACATCGCCCAGACCGATCTTAAAACCACCCAGGCCTCCCTCGATCAAGCCAGGGCCGCAGTCGATCAGGCGAAAGATCAACTCAACTACGTCGAGCTGCGCACCGATCACAAAGCCATCGTCACCGCGTGGAACGCTGAAGCCGGGCAGGTGGTGACGGCCGGCCAGCAAGTGGTGACCCTGGCGCAGCCGGACATCAAGGAAGCGGTGATCGATTTGCCCGACACCCTGGTCGATCAATTGCCTGCCGATGTGGTGTTTCAGGTCGCCTCGCAACTGGACCCGAGTATCACCAGCACCGCCGTCGTGCGTGAAATCGAGCCCCAGGCCCAAAGTGCGACCCGTACCCGTCGCACCCGCCTGAGCCTGACCGATACACCGCCAGGCTTTCGCCTCGGCACGGCGATCAGCGTGACCCTGAGCTCCGCGATCAAGCCACGCCTCGAACTGCCGGTGAGCGCGCTGCAGGAAGTCGATGGAAAGTTGCGGATCTGGGTCGTTGATCCGCAGACGCAAACCGTTGCGCCACGGGAGGTCAGCCTGATAAGCCGGACCGATGCCACGGTGGTCCTGGCTAACGGCGTGAAGTCCGGCGAGCGGGTGGTCAGTGCTGGTGTGAACAGCCTCAAACCGGGGCAGAAAGTGAAAATCGATGAGGGCAGCCCGCAATGAAAGGGAGTTTCAACTTATCCGAATGGGCCCTCAAGCATCAGTCGTTTGTCTGGTATTTGATGTTCGTCGCGCTGCTGATGGGCGTGTTCTCGTACCTGAACCTGGGGCGCGAAGAAGACCCGTCGTTCACCATCAAAACCATGGTGATCCAGACCCGCTGGCCCGGCGCGACCCAGGAGGAAACCCTCAAGCAGGTCACTGACCGGATCGAGAAAAAACTCGAAGAACTCGACTCGCTCGATTACGTGAAAAGCTACACCCGCCCCGGCGAATCAACGGTTTTCGTTAACCTGCTCGATACCACCAGCGGCAAGGACATTCCGCAAATCTGGTACCAGGTGCGCAAGAAGATCAACGACATTCGCGGCGACTTCCCGCAGGGCTTGCAAGGGCCGGGTTTCAACGATGAGTTCGGCGACGTGTTCGGTTCGGTGTATGCCTTTACCTCCGACGGCCTGTCGATGCGCCAGTTGCGCGATTACGTGGAACAGGTGCGTGCCGAAATCCGTGAAGTCCCGGGCTTGGGCAAGGTCGAGATGATCGGCGAGCAGGATGAAGTCTTTTACCTGAACTTCTCCCCCCGCAAACTTGCCGCCCTCGGCATCGATCGACGCCAGGTGGTGCAGAGCCTGCAATCGCAGAACGCCGTGACCCCAGCCGGGGTGATCGAGGCCGGTCCGGAGCGGATTTCGGTGCGCACCTCAGGGCAATTCGTCTCTGAGAAAGACCTGGCCAACGTCAACCTGAAGCTTAACGATCGCTTCTACCGCCTGGCCGACATCGCCAACATCAGCCGTGGCTACGTCGACCCGGCCACCCCGGAGTTTCGCTTCAACGGCCAGCCGGCCATTGGCCTGGCGATCGCCATGAAGAAGGGCGGCAACATTCAGGACTTCGGCAAGGCACTGCACCTGCGCATGGACGAGCTGACGGCCGACCTGCCGGTGGGTGTTGGCGTGCACAACGTTTCCGACCAGGCTGAAGTGGTGGAAGAAGCGGTCGGCGGCTTCACCAGTGCGTTGTTTGAGGCGGTGGTGATTGTGCTGATCGTCAGCTTCATCAGTCTCGGCGTGCGCGCCGGGCTGGTGGTGGCGTGTTCGATTCCGTTGGTGCTGGCGATGGTCTTCCTCTTCATGGAATACAGCGGCATCACCATGCAGCGGATTTCCCTCGGTGCGCTGATCATCGCCCTCGGCCTGCTGGTGGACGACGCGATGATCACGGTGGAGATGATGGTTACGCGCCTGGAAATGGGCGAAACCAAAGAGCAAGCGGCGACCTTCGCCTACACCTCGACGGCGTTCCCGATGCTCACCGGCACGCTAGTCACCGTGGCCGGTTTCGTGCCGATCGGCTTGAACGCAAGCTCCGCCGGTGAGTACACCTTCACGCTGTTCGCGGTGATCGCGGTGGCCATGCTGGTGTCGTGGATCGTCGCCGTACTGTTCGCCCCGGTGCTCGGTGTGCATATCCTGAGCGCCAATGTGAAACCTCACGACGAAGAGCCAGGGCGCATCGGTCGGGCGTTCAATGGCGGGTTGCTCTGGGCGATGCGCAATCGCTGGTGGGCCATCGGCATCACCGTGGCGCTGTTTGTGCTCTCTCGGTGTTTTCCATGCAGTTCGTGCAGAGCCAGTTCTTCCCGTCCTCGGACCGCCCGGAAATTCTCGTCGACCTGAACCTGCCGCAAAACGCTTCGATCGCCGAAACCCGCATGGTCGTGGATAAGCTCGAAGCGACGCTCAAGGGCGACCCGGACATCGTGCGCTGGAGCACCTACATCGGTGAAGGGGCGATCCGTTTCTACCTGCCCCTCGACCAGCAATTGCAGAACCCGTACTACGCGCAACTGGTGATCGTCAGCAAAGGCCTGGAGTCACGCACGGCCCTGACGGCACGTCTGCAAAAGCGCCTGCGTGAAGAGTTCGTCGGTGTCGGCAGTTACGTCCAGGCCCTGGAAATGGGCCCGCCGGTGGGGCGGCCGATTCAGTACCGGGTCAGCGGCAAAGACATCGATCAGGTGCGCAAACACGCTATTGCTTTGGCCACCGAACTGGATAAGAACTCGCACATCGGCGAGATCATTTACGACTGGAACGAGCCGGGCAAAGTGCTGCGCATCGACATCGCCCAGGACAAGGCGCGGCAACTGGGGCTGTCGTCGGAAGACGTGGCGAACCTGATGAACAGCATCGTTGTCGGCTCGCCGGTGACGCAGGTCGATGACGATATCTACCTGATCAATGTGGTCGGTCGCGCCGAAGATGCCGAGCGCGGCAGCCCGGAAACGCTGCAAAACCTGCAGATCGTCACCCCCGGCGGCACCTCGATTCCGCTGTTGGCATTTGCCACGGTGCGTTATGAACTCGAACAGCCGCTGGTGTGGCGTCGCGATCGTAAACCGACCATCACCATCAAGGCTGCCGTGCGCGACGAGATTCAGCCGACCGATCTGGTGCAACAGCTGCAACCGGACATCGACAAATTCGCCGCCAGTTTGCCGGTCGGCTACAAAGTCGCCACTGGCGGTACGGTGGAGGAAAGCGGCAAGGCCCAGGGGCCGATTGCCAAAGTCGTGCCGTTGATGCTGTTTTTGATGGCGACCTTCCTGATGATCCAGTTGCACAGCGTGCAGAAGCTGTTCCTGGTGGCCAGCGTCGCGCCGCTCGGGCTGATCGGTGTGGTGCTGGCGCTGATCCCGACCGGCACGCCGATGGGCTTCGTGGCGATCCTCGGGATTCTGGCGCTGATTGGCATCATCATCCGCAACTCGGTGATTCTGGTGACCCAGATCGACTCTTTCGAGAAGAGTGGTTATACGCCGTGGGACGCGGTGGTGCAGGCCACGGAACATCGGCGCCGACCGATTTTGTTGACGGCGGCGGCAGCGAGCCTGGGGATGATCCCGATTGCCCGGGAAGTGTTCTGGGGGCCGATGGCCTACGCGATGATTGGCGGGATCATCATCGCGACGTTGCTGACGCTGCTGTTTTTGCCGGCGCTGTACGTGGCTTGGTACAAGGTTCGTGAGCCGAAGAAAGAGGTGCAGTAAGGCGAGCGCTGCGCGCTCATCGCGGGCGAGCCCGCTCCCACAGTGATCGAGTCGTTCGGGCAAACTCGGTCCCTGTGGGAGAGTAAGGGCGAACGCTTGCGTCATCGCGAGCAGGCTCGCTCCCACATTGGATCGCGTTCGCCTGGACAACTCGGTTCCTGTGGGAGTGGGCTTGCCCGCGATGGCGTCCTGTCAGACTACACCGGCTTACGCCAAACACTCGCCAACCAAGGCTGCTGCTCCCGGGGCAGCCCCGCCGGCCGGTAGTAATGCTCCAGCTCCACAAAACCCGCCTCAGTCAGCAACTCCTGCCACGCCTGAAGATCGTAATACGCGCCATAACGCGGCCCGTTCCAGCCTTCCTGATTCTCCCCTCGCGGATTGGAACTGAACAACACCCCACCCGGCTTCAACGCCTCGCGCAGTTGCTTCAATACTCGCGGTAACTCCTGACTCGGGATGTGGAACAGCACCGCATTGGCAAAAATCCCGTCAAACCGCTCGGCCGGCAAATCGAGTTTCAGAAAATCCTGCTGCCAGACTTCGCAACCACTGTCTTCGCGCGCCATCTGCGCAAGCTTTTCCGAACCGTCGAGGCCGACTGCGATGTGGCCTAGGCGCGTGAAGGTTTTCAGGTCACGGCCAGGGCCGCAGCCAAAGTCGAGAAGGGTGAACGGCGCCTCACCCTGAATATGTCGCAGCAGGGCATCGATGTTCTGGCTGACATCGTGATCGCGAGTACCTTCACGGAAGTCTTCAGCCACCGCGTTGTAATGGCCCAACGTGGTGGAGGTGATCTGCTCCAGATCGGCGGGAGTCTGTTTCATGGTTGGCTGCGCAGGCAATGGGGATGTGTCGAATATACGCCATGAAGCCGGGGGCTGCTGCGCAGCCATTCGCGGGTTGTTGGGTGGCGGCTGTACGCAGGTTAGTAGGCCGGTCAATAGGAAAACCGGTGCGCCCGAGGGTGCCCAGCGTACAGCCACCAAAATGCCAGACAGAAAACACCAATGCCCGATCGGCGCCCTTGAGTTGATCACCACACTGATACGCCGTGACCGAGGCGCAGCGCAACAGATCCGCCACATAGAGCTGGGCATCTTCGAAGCTCACGTCAAAGGGATCTGGCCTGCTGGCACTCTGATTTACCTGTGCGAAAAATTCCCTTCTGGAGTGGGTCATTAACTGTGGCAGCGGTGCTTTTGTGGCGAGGGAGCTTGCTCCCGCTGGGCTGCGAAGCAGCCCCAAAGCCATTCCATGAGGTGGGTCAGATAAACCGGGGGGGCAGGTTTTGCGATTGCTGCGCAATCGAGCGGGAGCAAGCTCCCTCGCCACAAAAGCCTGCGACCTCCACCATGCTTAGCGCTTGTTGAGGCCCCGAGCCAACCGATCCCCACCCAACTGAATCACCGCCACCAACACCACCAGCAACACAATCACCGTCAACATGATCTGGCTGTCAAAGCGCTGATACCCATACCGATAAGCAATGTCGCCCAACCCACCAGCGCCAATCGCCCCGGCCATGGCCGAGGAGTTGATCATGGTCACCAAGGTAATGGTGAAGCCACCGACAATCCCCGGCAGCGCTTCGGGCAGCAGCACATGCCAGACGATATGCCAGCGTCGGCAGCCCATCGCCTGCGCCGCTTCGATCAACCCATGGTCGACCTCGCGCAAACTGACCTCGGCAATGCGTGCGAAGAACGGCGTGGCCGCAATGGTCAGCGGCACCACGGCAGCCCAAACACCATAAGTAGTGCCAACGATCAGCCGCGTGAACGGAATCAACGCCACCATCAAAATCAAAAACGGAATCGAGCGAAACAGATTCACGAACGCGCCCAATGCGCGGTTCAGCGCCGGTGCTTCGTAGATCCCGCCCTTGGTGCTGGTGACCAGAATCACCGCCAGCGGAATGCCCGCCAACAACGCAATCAGCGACGACACACCCACCATCAAAAAGGTGTCGATAAAACCCTGAAGCAACCGATCAAACCACATAACCCAGCACCTCCACCTGTTGCGCCCAGTGGCCGGCGCGCTGACGCAATTCCTCGGTGCCGAGGGACGAACCGGTCACAGCCAGCAGCAATTGCCCGAGCGCATGCCCCTGAATCCGTTCCACGCCCCCTTGCAGCAAGCGCACGCGGCCACCGAGGGCGCTGAACAGCGCCGCCAGGTCTGGCTCGTCGCTCGCGCTGCCGGTGAATTGCAAACGCAGCACCACAGCGGCATCCGAAGACTGCGGTTGTGGACGCAAGCGGCTTTGCAGCTCTTGCGGCAGACCGTGTTGCAGCGGTGCGAGCAAGGTCTTGCTGACCTCATGTTGCGGGTTGCCAAAGACTTCCCAGACCGGCCCTTGCTCGACGATTCGCCCGTGCTCCAACACCACCACCCGATCACAGATATCGCGGATCACCGCCATCTCGTGAGTGATCAGCACGATGGTCAAATCCAGCCGTTGATTGATCTCGCGCAACAGGCCGAGGATCGATTGCGTGGTCTCCGGATCAAGGGCCGAGGTCGCCTCGTCGCACAGCAGAATTTCCGGGTCATGCACCAGGGCGCGGGCGATGCCGACGCGTTGTTTCTGCCCGCCGGAAAGCTGCGCCGGATATGCCTTTTGCTTGCCTTGCAGGCCGACCAGTTCCAGCAGTTCACGGACCTTCTGTTCACGCTTTTGCTTCGGGATACCCGCGACTTTCAGCGGCAATTCGACGTTCTGCCAAACCGTCTTGGCCGACATCAGATTGAAGTGCTGGAAGATCATGCCGATCCTCCGTCGCAGCGCCACCAGGCGGTCTTCACCGAACTCGCCGATGTCGACCTGATCGATCAGCACCCGCCCGCTGCTCGGTTGTTCGAGGCGGTTGATAGTGCGGATCAGCGACGACTTGCCGGCGCCGCTGCGGCCGATGATGCCGAACACTTCGCCGTGCTGGATCGCCAGGTCGATGCCGTGCAAGGCCGCCACCGGACCTTGCTGGCCGTTGTAGGTTTTGCCCAGGCCGATGAAACGCAGGTGGGCGCGATTGAGGTCTGGGTGCAGTTCGGTTTGTGTGGCGTTATGTGGCTCCGGAAGTTCCAGTCGCCGTTGGATAGCGGCCGTCATACTCAGCTTTCCCAGCCGGCTTGATAGAGTTTGCCGTGGGCCTTATCCAGCGCCGCACGAACGGCCGGCGAATGCTGGTAGATGTCGACGAATTTGAGCAGGCGCGGGTCGGTTTTGCTTTTCGGCTGGATCACAAACTGGATCACGTATTCCTTGTGATCGAGGCCATCGAACAGCAGGGCAGAGCTGGCATCGAAGGTCTTCGACAGACGGATATAGGCCGGGTAACCCTGGACCAGATCCGCATCGTCGTAGGCGCGCACCAGTTGCACGGCTTCGACTTGAAGGATTTTGATTTTCTTCGGGTTGGCGATGATGTCTTCTTCGGTGGCCTTGTAGCCGACGCCCGGTTTGAGGGTGATCAGCCCGGCCTTGGCCAGCAGTTGCAGGCCACGACCGCTGTTGATCGGGTCGTTGGCGATGGCCACGCTGGCGCCTTCGGGCAACGCGTCGAAGCTTTTGTATTTTTTCGAGTAGAGGCCGACGTTATTGATGATGCCTGGGGCGAACGGCACCAGGTCAAACCCGGCGGCGGCCTTGGCGTTTTCCAGGAAGGGGATGTGCTGGAAATAGTTCACGTCGATATCGCCTGAGGCGAGGCTGACGTTGGGGGCGATCCAGTCGCTGAACTCCACCAGTTCAACTTTCAGGCCTTGTTTGTTGGCTTCTTCTACGGCTGCTTCCAGGGGAATGGCGAAGGCGGCGGTGGTGCCGACTTTCAGTGGTGCGTCGGCGGCGAAGGTGATGGAGCTGAAGAGGCCGAGGGCCAGGGCCAGTGCCAGTGCCAGTGCCAGTGCTTTGACTGGGTGGTTGAACAGTTTTTTGGTCATGATGAGTTTTCCAGTCAGTGCATTGAAATTTTGGTGTCTGTTCGGACCTCATCGCGGGCAAGCCGCTCCCACAGTGTTCTCGGGTGTTCACACAATCCCTGTGGGAGCGGGCTTGCCCGCGATGCTTTTAGCGGCGAAAAGCCGATCCGGTGTGTTGCTCGGGCAAATGCGCCTCGCCGTGAAACAGTTTTTCTCGCAGGCTGCCGTCGTCATAAGCGGTCTTGTACGACCCCCTGCGTTGCAACTCCGGAATCACCAGCTCAATGAAATCCACATAGCTTTCCGGCGTGACAATCCGCGTCAGGTTGAAACCATCCAGCCCTGTTTCCGCGATCCACGATTCCAGCTCATCGGCCACTTGCTCGGGCGAGCCGACCACGGTGATGTAGCGGCCACCGAGGGCGTGTTGTTCCAGCAGTTTGCGGCGGGTCCAGTCGTTGTTTTGCAGGTTCTTGGTGGCGGACTGGATGGCGTTGCTCTTCACGTACTGGATCGGTTCGTCGAGTTCGTACTCGGAAAAATCGATCCCGGTGGACGCCGAAAAGTGCGCCACGCCCGCCTCGGCGCTGGCGTAGCTCAGGTACTCGGCATGCTTGGCCCAGGCCAGCGCTTCGGTGGCGCCGACGATCACGTTCAGGCCCATGAACACCTTGATGTCCCAAGGATTGCGCCCGGCCTCGACGGCGCTGGCGCGAACCTTGTCCACTTGAACCCGTGTCGCCGGTTTGTTCTGGCCGCTGATGAACACGCACTCGGCATGCCGACCGGCGAACAGCAGACCACGATCGGAACTGCCGGCCTGGAACAGCACCGGCGTGCGTTGCTGCGACGGTTCGCAGAGGTGATAACCCTCGACCTGATAGAACTCACCCTTGTGCTCGACCTTGTGCACTTTCTCGGGTTGGGCATAGATCCGTTGCTCGCGGTCGTTGAGTACCGCGCCGTTTTCCCAGCTGCCTTCCCAGAGTTTGTAGAGCACTTGCAGGTATTCATCGGCCTGGTCGTAGCGGCGGTCGTGTTCCACCTGTTCGCTCAGGCCCATGGCCTTGGCGGCGCTGTCCAGATAGCCGGTGACGATGTTCCAGCCGACCCGTCCGCGACTCAGGTGATCGAGCGTCGACAGGCGTCGGGCGAACAGATACGGCGGTTCGTAAGTCAGGTTGGCGGTGAGGCCGAAGCCAAGGTTTTTTGTCACTGCGGCCATAGCCGAAACCAGCAGCAGCGGGTCGTTGACCGGCAACTGGATCGACTCTTTGAGCGGCACGTCCACCGAGTTTTGATAGACGTCGTACACGCCGACGATGTCGGCGATGAACAAACCGTCGAACAGTCCGCGTTCCAGCAATTGAGCCAGTTCAGTCCAGTATTCGATGGTTTTGTATTGAGTGGAATTGTCCCGTGGATGGGTCCACAGGCCATGGTTGATGTGCCCGATGCAATTCATGTTGAAAGCATTGAGCAGGATCTTCTTTTTACTCATTAAATGGTCCCCCGCAACGGCGGGTTTTCATCGTTGAGGTAGTAATTGCCCACCGCGTGATATTTCCAGCGCACCGGGTCGTGCAGCGTATGCACCCGGGCGTTGCGCCAGTGGCGATCCAGGCCGTGTTCGACCAGGGTCGCCTGGCTGCCGGCCAGTTCAAACAACGTGCTGCCGGCGGCGAGGGAGATTTCGGTGCTGATGGCCCGGGCTTCGGCGACGGCAATCGATGCGGCGGCGACGGTCTCGGCATTGGTGTTGGCCTGGGCCTGGTCGAGGAACTCTCCGGAGCGTTTCAGCAAGGCTTCGGTGGCGTGCAGGCGAATGCTCAAGTGGCCGAAACTCTTGATCGTCAGCGGGTCTTCGGTGGCTGTTTCATGCGTGGCGTCGATCCACGGCCGGGTTTTGGTCCGCACGAAATGCAGGGCATCTTCATAGGCGGCGCGGGCGATGCCGGTGTCGATGGCGGCGTGGAGAATCTGTGCCAGCGGGCCGACGGTGGTCGGGCGTTCGAACGCGCTTTGAAACGGGATCACATCCCCGGCATTGACGTAGACATCCTCGAACACCACCGAACCGCTGCCGGTGGTGCGTTGGCCGAATCCGCTCCAGTCGTCGATCACCGTCAGGCCTTTGCTGTTGCGCGGGACGAACGCCAGTTGCTGCACGCCGTTTTCGTCCACCACTGACGTCGGGATGCGCTGGGCGTAAATCGCGCCGGTAGCGTAGAACTTGCGGCCGTTGATGCGGTAGCCGCTGCCATCGCGCGTCAGGCGGGTGACGCGATCATGGGCGGTTTTTGTGCCCAGTTCCGCGAGTGCATTGCCGAAGCGCTGGCCGGCTAACACTTCGGCGTAGAGACGTTTTTTCTGCTCGTCGGTGCCATTCACGCGCAGCACCTCGAGGGCGTAGAAATGGTTCTGGGGAATTTGTCCGAGGGAACCGTCGGCCTGGGCGATCAACGCGATGACCTTGGCCAGGGTGACGTTGGAAACCTCTGCGCCGCCGTATTCTTTTGGCACGCTGATACCCCAAAGACCCGAACGGGAAAACACTTCCAGTTCCGGGTATGGCAAACGACGTTCGCGGTCGCGCAGGGCGCTGTCACGTTTGAAATCATCGGCCAGGTCACTGGCGACGATCAGGGCTTGCTCATCGCTGGTGATGACCGCGACGTGGTGGGAAAGAGTCATGGTCATTAAATCCAGGAGTGGCGAGCGGGGAGTGTGCCGTTAAGGCGATAGGCGCCGACCGCGTGATATTTCCAGCGCACCGGGTCGTGCAGCGTGTGCACTCGGGCGTTGCGCCAGTGGCGGTCGAGGTTGAATTCGGCGAGGGTCGCGCGGCTGCCGGCCAGTTCGAAGAGCTTTTCGCTGGCCAGCAGCGAGATCTCGGTGGTCAGCACTTTGGCTTCAGCCACGGCAATCGAGGCGCGTGCAGCGGACTCGGCGGTAAGCGGTGCGGCGTTGACCTGGTCGAGAACTTGCCCGGCCTTGTGCAGCAGTGCTTCGGCGGCGTGCAGTTCGATTTTCAGCTTGCCGATGTCGGCGATCACATAGAGGTCGTCGCTGGCCCGTTCGACCTTGGCGTCGATCCACGGTCGTGCGCGTTTTTGCACAAACTCGATGGCGTCATCGATGGCGCCCCGGGCGATGCCGGCGTCGATGGCTGCTTGAATCAGCTGCGACACGGCGCCTTGGGTATTCGGGCTGTCGTTGATCTTCCAGTTATCCACCACCAGCTCGGCGTCGACCCGCACGTTGTTGAGCAAAAGGGTGCCGCTGGCGGTGGTGCGCTGGCCGAAACCCGACCAGTCATCAACGATGCGCAGGCCTGGGGTACCACGACGAACGAAGGCCAGCACTTGCTTGCCGTCGTCGTTCAGCGCCTTGACGGCCACCCAGTGGGCGAACAGGGCGCCGGTGGAATAGAACTTCTGGCCGTTGATGACGAAGCCATCGCCGGCGGCGGTGATCCGTGCCTTGAGCTCCAGGGTGTTTTTGGTTCCGCGCTCCGGCCCTGCGTTACCGATTCGCCAACCTTCGAGCACGCTTTTGAACAGCTGTTTTTTCTGCGATTCGGTGGCGCTGCCGAGTATCAGGTTGAGAATCCCGAACTGGTTCTGCGGGATCTGCCCCAAAGCCGGGTCGGCCGCGGAAATGATCGCGAACACCGAGGCTAAGGTGACGAACGAAACCTGCGGGCCACCGTACTCACGGGGGATAGCAATGCTGCCCAGGCCGCTGCGGGTGAACTGTTCGATTTCCGACCACGGCAGCTTGCGCTGCTGGTCACGTTTGGCGGCTTGCAGGCGGGCGACTTGCGCCAGCTCATGGGCAGCCTTGATGGCTTGTGCGTCGTTGCGCAAGACCTGCGCGGGCAACAACAATGGGGCGATGTCCAGATCACTCTGGACGATTGCATCTGCCAGACTGGACATCAGTGCCGCTCCTTGGCTGCACGCAATGCCCTGGCGATTTGCACTGGGGTGATTGTGTTCCGGACCATACCTACCTCACATCTCATGAAAGCGCCGCAAGGGTTGCGGCGAATGAAAAACACGAATGTCCGGTGGTCCGGTGTATATACCCTAAGCGTGTATAAATAATTAATGAACTAACTTTTAGGAATATGTATAGAAGGTGACATCGCTCGAATGGTCGGAGCCCCTGTGGCGAGGGAGCTTGCTCCCGTTCGGCTGCGCAGCAGTCGCAAAAACCGTTAAGGGGGTTCAAGTTGAAAGAACGCGTTTGTCGGTTTCAGGGGCGCTTCGCACCCCAGCGGGAGCAAGCTCCCTCGCCACAAAAAGCCCTCATGACACAACAGGAGTGTTGCTACAGGGGCTCACCGCTTTCGGGGCTCCGCGGCCATGAGCACTTCTTTCGGCGGCACTTTCAGATAGGGATTGGCACAGCCGATCTTCAGTGTGCGTGCCGGTGCCCACCGCGAGTTGTTACCCACGCGGTCGAGGATGCAGTAGGTCACTTCCAGTCGAAGGTCTTCGCCAGCTTCGAGAATGATCGCCGGGGGCACCCAGACCTGAATCGGCTGACCCACATCGCAAGCCTTGAGCTTTGGCAGGTCCATGCGCACATCGCCCCAACGCAGGGTGATTTCGTCGTCGGCGGCCATGTTCAGGTAAGGCTCGATGGTCAACGGAACACCGCGTTTGACCTGGTTCGGATTGACCCCCTGACGGCGAATGGTCTCAGGGATGAATACGGGCGCCAGGCTCTGGTTTTCCTCATCGCAAAGAAGCAGGCCACCCGGGCAATCGAGCTTGATCTGGACGCGCGCCGCCGGTGATACCGTCGGCCCCTGTCCGACCTGCATGACCTTGTAATGGACGCGTGCAGAACCATTGGCAATGAAGCTTTCCGGCACCCGCAGGCTCACGGTTTTGCCGCCATGGTCGGGGCCCAGGACACTGGAGGCCACATAGCAGTTGTTCCAGAACAGCTCGATCAGATCGCCTTCATCCATACCGGAGTAGGGCGCCACGTCGATCATAAGGTGAGCGGCAGAGGTGATATTGATGCCGGCCTTGTGGCTTTGCGCCAGGGTCGGGGCTGCAAGTTCAGATTTGTTTGAAGTGCTTGTCATGGGTTTCTCTCCTTGAAGCTTTGCCGCGAAGTCCATTTCTGAAAGATCGAAAGGCGTGAATTACCAAGCAACAAAACGATTCACTATTTGCGCGCTTAAACAATGATTGAGTGGGATGGCTGTTGCCTGTTGGAGACTAGATAAGAGTGCGTTTGAATAGGTGTCAATAGCGTTGGTTGGTTAAAGGTTAGTTCTTGCGTGATTCAGAAAGCTCCTACGCGGCGTGGTTAATAAACCGCATCGCTCTGTCGAACAAAGTCCAATATTTGGTGGGTTTTAGGCCTCTGAGGCAGTAACCCTTTGAGCGTAAACAGCCAGAGGTTTTATAGATTTTAGGCGATATGAATCTGTTGCAGGACATATATATGTACCGCATGGGGCGGCGGGGAGTTATTTATGATGAGGGCGAATCAAGTAAGTCGTTGAAAGCTGCTATAGGCTTTTATAAAGCGGAGTTAATGTCACTTCCATCCATGGAAGTTGACAGTTTTCGAGTGGGGCAGCACTAAGCGTTATTAAGAAACTTGCTGAGAAACTGCTTGGTCCGTTCCTCTTTCGGATTGGCAAACAGTGCCTTGGCTTCGCCTTGCTCGACGATCACACCCTTGTCGAAAAACACCACGCGGTTGGCCACGTCCCGGGCAAAGCCCATTTCGTGGGTGACGATCACCATGGTGCGTTTCTCTTCGGCCAGACCGCGGATGGTCGCCAACACTTCGCCCACCAGTTCCGGGTCCAGCGCTGAAGTCGGTTCATCGAACAGGATCACTTCCGGTTCCATCGCCAACGCCCGGGCAATCGCCACACGCTGTTGCTGACCGCCGGAGAGGCGTCGCGGGTAAGCGTCTTCCTTGCCTGCCAGGCCGACCTTGGCCAACAGCTTTTTACCCAGGGCAACGGCTTCGGCACGCGGGATTTTTTTCACCACCAACGGGCCTTCGATCACGTTTTCCAGGGCGGTGCGATGGGGGAATAGGTTGAAGTTCTGGAACACAAAACCCACGTGCTGGCGCAAGCGTCGTACCAGGCTCTGCTGCTGGTTCAGGGGGCGGCTGCCATCGATCTCGATGTCGCCGACCTTGATCCGGCCGCTGCTAGGCTCCTCGAGAAAATTCAGGCAACGCAGAAAGGTGGTCTTGCCCGAGCCACTGGGGCCGATAATCGCCACCACCTCGCCTTCCTTCACCTGCAGATCGATGCCGTTGAGCACCACCTGACCCTTGAACTGCTTTGTCAGTTTTTCCACGACAATCATTGGGTCAGGACTCCTGGTCGTGCCGATTGACCCGCGCTTCCAACTGGTTCTGCAGGTGCGACAGTACAGTCGCCAGAACCCAGTAGATCAGCGCAGCGGCAAGATACATGGTGAAAATTTCGAAGGTACGGGCGGTAATCAGCTGTGCCTGACGGAACAGCTCCGGCACCTGAATGGTGGCCGCCAGCGCAGTGTCCTTGACCAGCGAGATGAAGCTGTTGCCCAAAGGTGGCAAGGCCGTGCGCGCCGCTTGCGGCAGGATGGCCCGGCGCAGGGTTTGCGCGCGGGTCATACCGATACTGGCGGCAGCTTCCCACTGGCCGCGCTCGATGGAGCTGATGGCGGCACGCAGGATTTCGCAGGCGTAGGCCGCCATGTTCAGCGAGAAGCCGATCAGGGCCGCCGGCAGCGGATCAAGTTCGATGCCCAGTTGCGGCAAGCCGTAATAGATCACGAACAGTTGCACCAGCAACGGCGTGCCGCGAAAGAACGACACGTAGATGCGGGCGATCCAGCTCACCAGTTTGAAGCGCGACAGGCGCATCAACGCCAGGCCGAAGCCCATCAGCAGGCCGAAGAACATTCCGCCCAGGCTCAGGATGACCGTGTAGTACGCGCCCTTGAGCAGAAAGGGCGCGGAGTCCAGCGCAAGTTGGAAAGCTTCTTCCATTATTTAGTGACATCAGCGTTGAAGTACTTTTTCGAGATTTTTTCCAGCGTACCGTCGGCGCGCAGTTTCTCGAGGGCCTGGTTCACCGCTGCCAGCAGTTCAGGCTCGCCTTTACGCAGGGCAATACCGGCTTCCTGACGGGAGAATGGTTCGCCGGAAACGGCGGTGTCCTTGGCTTTGGCGGTCAGTTCCAGAGCGGCCAGACGATCCACCAGAATGGCGTCGATGCGGCCTACGCGCAGGTCCTGATACTTGGTTGGGTCATCGTCGTAGGTCTTGATGATGGCTTGCGGGACGTTGTCCTTGAGCCACTGTTCGTAGTTGGTGCCTAGGCCCACACCGACCTTTTTGCCAGCCAGGTCGGCGGCGGTCTTGATGGTGCTTTCGTTCTTTTTCAGGGTCAGGGCCTGAATGCCGGAGATGGTGTAGGGCTCGGAGAAGTCATACTTTTTCTTGCGCTCTTCGGAGATGGTGACCTGGTTGACCACGGCGTCCAGACGCTTGGATTCCAGGGCTGCGAGGATGCCGTCCCACTTGGTCGGTTGCAGTTTGACCTTTACGCCCAGCTCTTTTGCCAGCGCCTCGGACAGTTCCACTTCGAAGCCGGCCAGTTTGCCGTTGGCGTCGACGAAACTGAACGGTGGATAAGTACCTTCCAGACCGACGTTGATCACGCCTGCGTCCTTGATTTTTTGCAGTTGCTCACCGGCAACCGCTTGCCCGAGCAGGCCGGCGCTCAGCGCCAGGCCCAGCGAACCCACCAGCAGATTTCGACGTAATGCGGAAAAATTCATGACAAGCCCCTGTGTTTTCTTATGGAAGACGCTTAAGGAAAGTTGGCAAATTCGGGATTTTAACGACTGCGATATCCTGCCCTAAAGCAGCTTATGCGTCTTGCTGCAAATTCGCCTGCGGCGTGACTATATGATGTTGTCTTTAGATTGGAAAATACTAAATATTAAGTCTGTTATTCTTTTATGAAATATGCGGGATTGCTTGGAGATCGTTCCCACGCTCTGCGTCGGAATGCCTCTAGGGACGCTCCGCGTCCAGTGACGCGGAGCGTCACGGGCTGCATTCCCACGCAGAGCGTGGGAACGATCAGTTATAGAAAGTCTTTGTAGGCAAACAACGCCGGCGCCCCACCGGTGTGCAGGAAGATGATCGGGCCATCATCGAAGCGCTGGCGCCCGATGCCGTCGAGCAAACCGGCCATGGCCTTGCCGGTATACACCGGATCCAGCAACAACCCTTCCTGACTCGCCAGCAGCTTCAGCGCCGACAATGTCCCGGCATTCGGCTCGCCATAACGCGGGCCGAAATATTCGTCCCACAGTTCGATTTTGAAATTCGCCGGCAGGCTCATGCCCAACAGTTCGGCCGTGCGCTCGGCGAGGCCCTGGACTTTCGGTCGTTGTGCTTCATCGCTACGGGAAACGGTCACGCCGATCACTGGCAAATCCGGCAGTACTTCGCTCAATGCCAGCGCCAGGCCGCTGTGGGTGCCGGCACTGCCGGACGCCAGGACCACGGCGGCGAATTGCAGCCCGGTGTCTTTGATCTGTTCGGCCAGTTCCAGGCCTGCACGGACATAACCCAACGCGCCCAATGCATTCGAGCCACCAATCGGCACCAGATATGGCTTCTTGCCGTTGCTGCGCAGACGTCCGGCCAGTGCTTCCAATTGCTCATCGGCATTGTCGAGGTTTTCCACCAGTTCGACCTTGGCATCGAACAGGTCCAGCAACAGCCGATTGCCGTTGCCGACATAGTTGCTGTCGTCGGTGCCGAGCGGATTTTCCAGCAGCGCTACGCAGCCCAGGCCCAGCTTGGCCGCAATGGCGGCGGTCTGGCGCACGTGGTTGGACTGGATTGCGCCAGCAGTGATCAACGTGTCAGCGCCCTGGGCCAAGGCATCGGCGGCCAGGTATTCGAGTTTGCGCAGCTTGTTGCCGCCCAGTGCCAATGGCGTCAGGTCATCGCGTTTGACGTACAGATCGCGGCCCAGCCAGGTCGACAGGCGTTCGAGTTTTTCCAGGGGAGTAGGATGACCGAGCAGGTCGAGGCGGTTAAAGCGGGCAAGCTGTTGTTTGATCATGGGTCCGTACTGGCGGAGGAAGATGTCAGGACTATAGGCACGGGTATTTAGTGGGGCAACTGCCAATCGCTTATAGCCAAAAGTATTGAGCACAGCACTATTGGTTCTTAATTCGGCTGCAAGCCGTTGCCGTAAAGTAATCGCGGTTAACGCGGCCAGACAGTCCGGCCGCCCGTGAGGAGTTTTTACCGTGAGCGAGCGTTCCAGCCATTGGCAATTGCAGACCATCGTCAGCCAACTGCGTACGGCGCGCGACCAGTGGCGCGCACAAAACGGCCGTGCCAGCGGCGAGCAGGGCGGTCGCGAGTTGCCGTCCCGAGCGGCCATGGCGGACATTCTCGAAGCCTTGTGCGGTGCGCTGTTCCCGATGCGATTGGGGCCGGTGGATTTGCGCGAGGAGAGTGAAGATTTTTACGTCGGCCACACACTCGACGTCGCACTGAACGCGTTGCTGGCTCAGGCGCGGCTCGAACTGCGTTACGCCGCTCGCCACAGTGCCCAGGCCGACACTGAAGTCGAGGCCAAAACCATCCAGATCATTCAGGATTTCGCCCTCGCTTTGCCGGGGTTGCGCACTCTGCTGGACACCGACGTACTGGCGGCCTATCACGGCGACCCGGCGGCTCGCAGTGTCGATGAAGTGTTGCTCTGCTATCCGGGAATCCTGGCGGTGATTCACCATCGCCTGGCCCACCATTTGTACCGTGCGGGCTTGCCGCTGCTGGCGCGGATTAGCGCGGAAATCGCCCACTCGGCCACCGGCATCGACATCCATCCGGGGGCGCAGATCGGTCGCAGTTTCTTCATCGACCACGGGACGGGCGTGGTGATTGGCGAGACCGCAATCATTGGCGAGCGCGTGCGGATTTATCAGGCGGTGACTTTGGGCGCCAAACGCTTCCCGGCGGACGAAGATGGCCAGTTGCAGAAGGGCCATCCGCGGCATCCGATCGTCGAGGACGATGTGGTGATCTATGCCGGCGCGACGATTCTGGGGCGGATCACCATCGGCAAGGGCTCGACCATCGGCGGCAACGTCTGGTTGACCCGCAGCGTGCCGGCCGGGTGCAACCTGACCCAGGCGAATCTGCAGCATGATGATGGGACGCAGAAGTAGGGTCCAAAATCTCTAGTGGTCTTTCTGACGCCATCGCGGGCAAGCCACGCTCCCACAGGGTTTGTGTCGAACGGTAATTCCGTGAACGACACGAAACCTGTGGGAGCGGGCTTGCCCGCGATGGTTTCAGGCCAGGCCGAGATAATGGCATCTAGCTAATTTCCCGCCGAACGAATCCCGCAAACCCCGCGTCATACCCTTCCTTGAACTAGTGTAGGAAAGCGACCGCCCAGCCCTGCGATTAGTCCTTAGCCCCCTATCCATGTTTAACTTGAACGCTCATTCAAGTTAAACCGCCGGTTTGCTGCCCGCTCACAACAGGAGGCTTGCCTTTGCCGAGTCCGTTATTGATTGCCCTGTTTCACCCCTTTGAGGTGCACCTTTCATGAGTGCACCGTCCACCCCCACAAGCGGCCAGGTCCGCATGAATCCGCCGGTTTTTTATTTCGCGGCGACCTTTATTTTGTTGTTCGCCGTTGTGGTCATGGCGATGCCCGAACAGGCCGGTGCCTGGCTGTTGCAAGCACAAAACTGGGCGGCCAATACGGTCGGCTGGTACTACATGCTCGCGATGACGCTGTATCTGGTCTTCGTGGTGGTCACCGCCTTGTCTGGCTACGGCAAGATCAAGCTCGGTGCCGACCACGACGAGCCCGAATTCAGCTACCTGTCCTGGGCCGGCATGCTGTTCGCTGCCGGGATCAGCATCACGCTGTTTTTCTTTTGCGTGTCCGAACCGCTGACGCACTTGGCACAACCGCCGCAAGGCGAGGCTGGCACGGCGGATGCGGCACGTCAGGCGATGCAGATTCTGTTTCTGCACTGGGGCCTGCACGGCTGGGGCGTGTTCGCCTTTGTCGGCATGGCGCTGGCCTATTTCGCCTATCGACATAACCTGCCGCTGGCCCTGCGTTCGGCGCTGTATCCACTGATCGGCAAGCGCATCAACGGCCCCATCGGTTACGCAGTGGATGGCTTCGGCATCATCGCCACAGTGTTCGGCCTCGGTGCCGACATGGGCTTTGGCGTATTGCACCTCAACTCGGGCCTGGACTACCTGTTCGGCATCGCCCACACCCAATGGATTCAGGTCGGCCTGATCACGCTGATGATGGGCGCGGCGATCATCGTCGCGGTGTCCGGCGTCGATAAAGGCGTGCGGGTGATGTCCGACATCAACATGCTGCTGGCCTGTGCGCTGCTGCTGTTCGTGTTGTTCGCCGGCCCCACCCAGCACTTGCTCAATACACTGATCCAGAACATCGGCGACTACCTCGGCGCCTTGCCGATGAAGAGTTTCGACCTCTACGCCTACGACAAACCCAGCGACTGGCTGGGCGGCTGGACGGTGTTCTACTGGGCTTGGTGGATTGCATGGTCGCCGTTCGTGGGCCTGTTCATCGCGCGGATTTCCCGTGGCCGGACCATTCGTGAATTCGTCTTCGGCGTGCTGTTGATCCCGCTCGGTTTCACCCTGGCGTGGATGTCGATCTTTGGCAATAGCGCCATTGACCAAGTCCTCAACCACGGCATGAGCGCGCTCGGCCTGTCGGCCATCGACAACCCGTCGATGACCCTGTACTTGCTATTGGAAACCTACCCGTGGAGCAAAACCGTGATTGCGGTCACGGTGTTCATCAGCTTCGTGTTCTTCGTGACCTCAGCCGATTCGGGCACCGTGGTGCTGTCGACGTTGTCCGCCAAGGGCGGTAACCCGGATGAAGACGGGCCGAAATGGCTGCGAGTGTTCTGGGGCGCGATGACCGCGCTGGTGACCAGCGCGCTGCTGTTCTCCGGCAGCATCGATGCTTTGAAGTCAGCGGTGGTGCTGACCTCGTTGCCGTTCTCGATGATTTTGCTGCTGATGATGTGGGGGCTGCACAAGGCGTTTTATCTGGAATCGCAGAAGCAGATCGCGCAACTGCATTCCCTTGCGCCGGTGTCCGGATCACGGCGCGGTGGATGGCGTCAGCGCTTGAGTCAGGCAGTGCATTTCCCGTCGCGGGATGAGGTCTATCGCTTCCTCGATACCACGGTGCGCCCGGCGATTGAAGAGGTGACGGCAGTGTTCGTCGAGAAGGGCTTGCACGTGGTCACTCAGCCCGATCCGGCCAATGACAACGTCAGCCTGGAGATCGGTCATGGCGAACTGCATCCGTTCATCTATCAGGTGCAGATGCGCGGTTACTTCACGCCGTCGTTCGCCCGTGGCGGCATGGGTTCCAAGCAACTCAACAACCGCCGTTACCATCGGGCCGAAGTGCATTTGAGCGAGGGCAGTCAGGATTACGATCTGGTGGGCTACACCAAGGAGCAGGTCATCAACGACATCCTTGACCAGTACGAACGGCACATGCAGTTTTTGCACCTGGTGCGTTGATTGAGGAGGGGCGCTGACGTCTTGTCAGGCGTCGGTGCTCATCGTCATGAACAACACCAGCGCGGCCACCGGTACGCCGAATACCGCGCTACCCACCACCAGTTCGGTGCTCAACGGCTGGCCGGCGTTGACCATGCCGACCACGCCGTTGATCAAGGTCAACGCCAGCCACAGCACGACAAAGCTGTAGGCCAGGGTCTGGCGGGGGAAACCGATTTTCTCGCCGATGAACAGCATCAGCGCCAGAAGGACCAGGCCGAAGAAGATGATGATGGTGGTGTGCATGGTGCGTTCCTCCCCTTCAGATTTGTGGTGTCTTTGAGGCCGTCTTCGCGGGCAAGCCCGCTCCCACAGTGGTCGCGGGTGTTCACAGGAATTGTGTTCACTACCGATCCCTGTGGGAGCGGGTTTGCCCGCGAAGGCGTCCTTACTGCTCACCCCAATACATCGAGCATAGTTAAACCAACCCACCATTCACCCGCAGAATTTGCCCATTCACCCAAGCCGAATCCGGCCCCACCAGAAACGACACAACGCGAGCAATATCCTCCGGCTGACCCAAACGCTCCAGTGGAGGCATCTTGGCGAAGTTCTGGATTTGCTCTTCACTCTTGCCGTGCAAAAACAGCTCCGTCGCCACCGGGCCAGGTGCCACCGCGTTGACGGTAATGTTGCGACCACGCATTTCCTTGGCAAACACCTGGGTCAGGGATTCCACTGCCGCTTTGCTGGCGATGTACACCGCGTAGCCCGGCAAGTTGAGGCCAACGGTGCTGCTGGAGAAGTTGATGATCCGGCCACCGCTGTTCAAACGCGTCGCCGCTTCACGCAAAGTGTTGAACGTGCCGCGCGCGTGGATGTTGAAGGTCTGCTCGAACAGTTCGTCCGTGTGCTGCGCCAACGGCATCACTTTGAGGATGCCGGCGTTGTTGATCAGCACATCGACCTTGCCCAGTTGCGCTTCAGTGTCATCGAACAACCGGCGCACGTCGTCGGCATTGGCCACGTCAGCCTTGACCGCTATGGCCTGATGCCCGGCCTGACGCAACTCCACCACCAGTTTTGATGCTTCAGTGGCGCTGTTGGCGTAGTTGATGGCAACGGCGAACCCTTCGCTGGCGAGTTGTCTGGCGATCACGGCACCTATGCCGCGGGAGGCGCCGGTCACGATGGCAACTTTCAAAGTTTGAGTAGTCATGGTGTTGATTCCTTGGGAGGGGTTTGAAGTGGAGCCAGACTCACATGTTTACTCAGGGCGATAAATGCATGAGAGTTGGCTTGACTGTTCAATAATTGCCAACAATCGATCGTCAGGAGCCCCCGCGTGGATCAAGTCAAAGCGATGAAGGTTTTCGTGCGAATCTACGAGCGCAGCAGCTTCACGCTGGCGGCCAATGACCTGAATCTGCCGCGGGCGACCCTGACTCACACGCTGAATCAGTTCGAAGCCTGGCTCGGTACGCGTTTACTTGAGCGCAGCACCCGCAAGGTGCGTCCTACGCTGGATGGCGAGGCGTACTACTTGCGGTGCGTGCAGTTGCTGGCGGAACTGGAAGAAGCCGAACTGGCATTCCGCAGCGTGGCGCCGAAAGGGCGGTTGCGAGTGGATCTGCACGGCACCTTGGCCAAGCACTTCGTGATCCCCGCGTTGCCGCAATTCATGGCGCGTTACCCGGACATCGAACTGTCCATCAGCGAGGCCGATCGCTTCGTCGACCTGATCGCAGAAGGCGTTGATTGCGTGTTACGCGCCGGTACCTTGGGCGACTCGGCACTGATCGGTAAACGTGTCGCCAACCTGCGCCAGATCACCTGCGCCAGCCCCGCCTACCTGCGCAAATACGGCGAACCGAAAAATCTCGAAGACCTGAAAAACCACCGCGCGGTGAACTACGTTTCGCGCACCACCGCCAAGTTGTTTCCGTTTGAATTCATGGTCGATGGCGAGCTGCAGGAAGTGACCATCGATGGCGCATTGTCGGTGTTCGGTGCGGAGATTTATGCAGCCTCGGCGATTGCAGGCCTGGGCCTTATACAGTGCCCGCATTACCGAATGGAAACGCTGATTTCCCAAGGGGTGGTGCAGGAAATCCTGGTCGACACACCACCGCCAACGATGCCGGTTTCCGTGTTGTATCCCCATAACAAACACATGTCACCACGGGTTCGGGTGTTTGTGGATTGGTTGGGGGAGGTGTTTGCGGGGGCCCGATAACCGATGGTCCGCGGGCAATCTGGCTTGCTTGAGTTAGGCTAATATTTATTAGAGTGTGTATCGTGTGTATTAAAGATGTGATCATCACGTAATGTGCTCAGCAGATGCTGCCCACAAGGACGAAGGTGATGCGAAGTCGGGAAATGATCAGGATGATCGAGGAGGATGGTTGGTATCTGGTGGCCGTGAAAGGTAGCCACCATCAGTACAAGCATTCGTGCAAGTCAGGCAGGGTGACGATAAAGCACCCTGATTCGGATCTTCCCAAAGGCACGATCAACAGCATATTGAAACATGCGGGTCTGAAATGAGGCCCGACATCGGAAACGAAAGCCTCGAAGGGGCCACATCACAGGAAGGACTCATCGAAATGAAATTCCCGGTCGTTCTGCACAAGGATGCCGACTCAGAATACGGAGTGATTATCCCGGACGTGCCGGGATGCTTCTCCGCAGGCGCTACTGTGGCGCAGGCATTTGAAAACGTGAAAGAAGCGTTGGCTTTGCACTACGAAGGTCTGGTCGCCGATGGTGATCCACTGCCGCAGGTGCGTGAAATTGACGCTCATCTTGATAACCCTGATTACGCTGGCGGTGTGTGGGGTGTGGTCGACTTCGATATCACGCCTTACTTCGGCAAGTCGGTGCGCTTCAATGCCACGCTTCCTGAGCAATTGCTTGAGCGTATCGACCAGACGGTCAGACGAGATCAGCGATACAGCTCAAGATCTGGCTTTTTGGCGGCTGCGGCGCTGCGTGAGTTGTCGGCATGAACGTTGAGGGTGGATAGCGGCTCTATGGCGGCAGGTCAGATTTAATAATCTGTGAAACGTTTCAGCATTTTCTCGAGTCCGAGGTTTATCGGCGTTTGTCCAAGCGTATGCTGGGCAACTTGCAAAGCAGTCGATACCACATTCAAGACAGACAAGAGAGGATTCGATGACCTACACCGCTGCCGAAAATCGCTACGATTCCATCCCTTACCGCCGTGTAGGCCGCAGCGGGTTGGTGCTACCGGCACTGTCCCTGGGCTTGTGGCACAACTTCGGCGACAGTACGCCGATCGACACCCAGCGCTCATTGCTGCGTACGGCGTTCGATCTCGGTATCAACCATTTCGACCTGGCCAACAACTACGGCCCACCGTATGGCAGCGCCGAGATCAATTTCGGTCGTTTGCTGCGCGAAGACTTCAAGCAGTACCGCGACGAGTTGATCATCTCCAGCAAGGCCGGTTGGGATATGTGGGCCGGCCCTTACGGCCAGGGCGGGGGGTCTCGTAAATACATATTGGCCAGCCTCGACCAGAGCCTGCAACGCCTGGGCCTCGACTACGTGGACATCTTCTATTCCCACCGCTTCGACCCGGACACGCCGCTGGAAGAAACCGCCAGCGCACTGGCCACCGCCGTGCAGCAGGGTAAGGCGTTGTACATCGGCATCTCGTCCTATTCCGGGGTGAAAACCCGTGAAATCGCCGGGTTGCTGAAAGAGTGGAAAGTGCCATTGCTGATTCATCAACCGGCTTACAACCTGCTGAATCGCTGGGTGGAAAAGGACCTGCTGGACACCACCGATGAGCTCGGCACCGGCGTGATCGCCTTCACGCCATTGGCTCAGGGGCTGTTGACCGACAAGTACCTCAATGGCGTGCCAGCGGATGCGCGGGTCAATCGTCCGGGCGGTGGTTCGTTGCAGGCGTCACACCTGTCCGAAGCCAACATCACCCATGTGCGGGCGCTCAATGAAATCGCCAAGCGCCGTGGTCAGAGCCTGGCGCAACTGGCGTTGGCCTGGACCTTGCGCGATCCACGGGTGACCTCGGCGCTGATTGGCGCGAGCCGGCCGGAGCAGATCATCGAGAACGTCGGGGCGTTGAAGAACCTGAGTTTTAGCGTGGAAGAACTGGCGGAGATTGATCGGTTTGCCCAGGAGGGTGGGGTCAATTTGTGGGAGAAGCCTTCGACGGCGGAGTAAGTGTTCGGCGCGCCGGATCTTCTGGTGCCTGTTTTGGCCCTATCGCGAGCAGGCTCGCTCCCACAAAGTTATCGGTTGGCCACAGAACTTGTGGTCAGCACAGATCCACTGTGGGAGCGAGCTTGCTCGCGATGGGGCCATCAAAGTGAATAAAGAGTTCCGGGGCTCAACGGAAAAACGGCACATCCCCCAACACCGTTGCCCGCTGCATCACCCGCCGCGCCGGGCGGTAATCATCCACGGCGTGATGCTGGGTCACGCGATTGTCCCAGAAGGCGATGTCGTCTTTCTGCCAGCGCCAACGGATGGTGAATTCCGGCCGTGTGGTGTAGGCGAACAAGAATTTCAGAATCACCTCGCTTTCCGTTTCCGAAAGCTCATTGATCTTCGACGTGAACCCTTCATTGACGAACAACGACCGGCGCCCGCTTACCGGATGCGTGCGAATCACCGGGTGCGGTAACGGTGGGTTTTTGCGCCGGGCTTCTTCCCACTGGGTTAAGGCTTCTGGTGTATTGCCATAGCGTTCCAGCGGGAACGAGCGGGTGAAGTCGTGAGTAGCGGTCAGCCCTTCGAGCAGGGTTTTCATCGGCGCGGACAGCGCTTCATATGCCGCAATACCACTGGCCCACAGCGTGTCACCGCCAAACTCCGGCAGCAGTTTGGCGCTGAGCACTGCACCCATCGCCGGGGTCGGCAGGAAGGTCACGTCGGTGTGCCAAATCGCGTTGTCCCGCACGTCGGTGATGGCGGTATCGAGGATCAGCACTTCCGGTTGCTCCGGCACGTTCGGGTAGATCGGGTGGATGTGCAGGTCACCGAAATAGGCGGCGAATCGCGCTTGTTGTTGCGGCTCGATCGGCTGGTCGCGGAAGAACAGCACTTGATACTTGAGCAGTGCCTGCTCGATGGCGTCGCGTTGTTCCAGGTTCAGCGGCTGGCTGATGTCGATGCCGCTGATTTGCGCGCCGAGTGCCGAGCTTAAGGGGACGATGGTCAGGTGGCTCATAGTGGTTCTCTTCAATCCGGGGCGTCGACTGCGGGAGCGATCTGTGGCGAGGTCGCTCCCACATGAATACTCAGTGAGCCTGGCCGTGCCATGGCACCAGTTTGCGTTGCAGCGCACGCAGGCCCATTTCCATGGCGAAGGCGATCAGCGCGATCACCAGAATCCCCAGCACCACCACATCGGTGACCAGGAACTGCGCCGCTGACTGCACCATAAAGCCCAAGCCGCTGGTGGCGGCGATCAACTCGGCGGCCACCAGCGTCGACCAACCCACACCCAGACCAATCCGCACGCCGGTCAAAATGTCCGGCAAGGCACTGGGCAGAATCACATGCCGAATCAACTGCGCCCGAGTCGCGCCCAAGGACTGCGCGGCACGCAATTTCGCCGGGTCGACAGTGCGCACGCCAGTGGCAGTGGCAATGGCGATCGGGGCGAAGATCGCCAGGTAAATCAGCAACACTTTGGACAACTCACCGATACCGCACCAGATCACGATCAGCGGCAGATAAGCCAGCGGCGGAATCGGGCGATAGAACTCGATCAGTGGATCAAGAATGCCGCGAGCGATGCGGTTGTGGCCGATGGCGATGCCCACCGGCACGGCGGTCAGCACCGCGAAGCCCAGGCCCAGACCAATACGGCTGAGGCTCGCGCCCAGGTGCTGCCACAAGGTCGAATCCATGTAGCCGCTGGTTACCAGCAGCCAGCCTTTTTGCAGCACGGCAGACGGCGGCGGCAGGAACAGCGGTTCGATCAACCCAGTGGCTGTGACGGCCCACCAAATGGCAACGAGAGCGACCAGCGTCAGTACACTGATCCAGCGCGTGTTCAAACTGCGACGCAGCGCAATGACCGCCGAGCCCTTCACCTTTGAGCCCGGTTTCACCGTTGCGGCGGGAATTTCATAGGTGCTCATGCGCGCTCCTGCCGCTGGACGGCACTGCGTTGGGAGAACACTTTGGCGAGCACGTGTTCGCGGGTTTCAATAAAACGCGGGTCGGATTTGATCGCCCGCGCCGATTCGCCGGCCGCGTAACGCTGACCAAAGTCCAGGCTCAGACGCTCGACGATTTGCCCGGGATTGGGCGCCAGCAGAATCAGGTCCGTGGCGAGGAACACCGCTTCTTCAATATCGTGGGTAATCAGGAACACCGGTTTGGCGGTGCGCTGCCAGACTTGCAGCAACAGCTCCTGCATCTGTTCGCGGGTGAAGGCGTCGAGGGCACCGAAGGGTTCGTCCATCAGCAAAACCCGAGGATCTGCGGCGAGGGCGCGAGCGAGGCCGACACGTTGTTTCTGCCCGCCCGAGAGCTGCCAGATTCGGCGGTTTTCGAAACCGGAAAGGTCCACCAATGCGAGCATTTCCCGGGCGCGCTGTTCACGTTGTTCTCGCGGAGCGCCGGCCAGTTCCAGACCGAAGCCGACGTTGGCCAGCACGTCCTGCCAGGGCAGCAGGGCGTCGTCCTGGAACACCACGCCGCGCTCGGCACTCGGGCCTTTGACCGGTACGCCGTCAAGGGTGATGCGCCCGGCACTGGGCTCGACGAAACCAGCAATCAGGTTCAACAGCGAGGTCTTGCCACTGCCGGACGGGCCGAGGGCGACCAGCAATTGCCGGGGGCCAAGGCTCAGGGAAATATCCGCCAGCACAGGTTCCACTGCACCGGGGTACTGTGCGCAGATGCGCTCCAGCTGTAGCAAAGCCATCGCGGTTAACTCCCGATCAGTTGGTGATGTACTTGGCGCTGACGTACGGCGCGTAATCCGGCAGCACGGCCTCGACCTTGCCCTGTTCCTTGAGGAACACCGCGGTGTCGGTAATGGCCTTGGTGGTCGGCGCGCCAAGGGTGATCACCTGATCAGCCGCGAGCGGGAAGACGTTGCCTTGCAGCAGCAATGGAATGTCGCTGGCCTTGGCGCCGGAGAGCTTCACCAGTTTGTCGACATTGCTTTGGTTGGCGAGCCAGGCTTTTGGGTCTTTGCGGTAGTCAGCGTAGGCATCGAGGGTCACCTTGGCGAACGCGGTGACGATGTCCGGGTGCTTCTCGGCGAAATCCTTGCGCACGATCCAGGCATCGAAAGTCGGTGCGCCAAACTTGGCCAGTTCGCCCGAGGTGATCAGCACTTTGCCGTTTTCCTTGGCCACACCGAGCGCTGGATCCCACACGTAGGTGGCGTCGATATCACCGCGTTTCCACGCAGCGATGATCGCTGGTGGTGCGAGGTTGAGCACGGTGACTTTCGATGGGTCGATGTTCCAGTGTTTCAGCGCGGCCAGCAGGCTGTAGTGGCCGGTGGAAACGAACGGTACGGCGATTTTCTTGCCGATCAGGTCTTGCGCAGTCTTTATCCCGGAACCATCGCGCGCGACCAGCGCTTCGGCGGCGCCAATCTGGGTGGCGATGAGGAAGGTTTCCACCGGGACTTTGCGGGTGATTGCCGCCGTCAGGGGGCTGGAGCCGAGGTAGCCGATTTGCACATCGCCGGAAGCGATGGCGGCGATGATGTCGGCGCCGTTGTCGAATTTACGCCAGTCGATGTTGGCTTTGGTGGCTTTTTCGTAGGTGCCGTCGGCTTGGGCGACTTTGGCCGGGTCAACGGTGGTCTGGTAGGCGACGGTCACATCTGCCGCCTGAGCCAGGAAACTCGCCGAAGCCAGAAACGCGGCGGCCAGAAGGCGAAGAGGGGAAGTCAGTTTCATCGGGAAGCTCCTTGTCAGGCGACCGAGAGTCGGCGTGAAAAGGAGACTAAATGATATAAGAATCCGAAAATAAATAACTTTTTCGAATTACCTTATGAGCGGAAAATTCTAAGAGAGGCCGTTGTCGATCGTTCCCACGCTCCGCGTGGGAATGCAGCCGGTGACGCTCCGCGTCACCTGGACGCGGAGCGTCCCTTGAGGCATTACCACGCAGAGCGTGGGAACGATCGGAGCGAGGCTTGCCCGCGATAAGGTCCGCAGGATCTTCTGAGTCTAGTTGCTGATCGCCAGAATACTCGCCTGATACGCCCCGACAAACACATCAAAATCGCCGACTTCGTTCTGTTCCAGCTCCACCTGCTGAGCCAACGACGAACGCGCCAGCTCTTCAAATCTAGCCTGTTCTTCGGCTGAAAGCGGCTCGCTACGGAAAAATTCCGCATGCACCTGACTCTGACGCAAGGAGAACTGAGCGAAGCTTTCCTTGTGCTCGGCCATCGCCGCCAACACCTGAGCCGATGGCGTCAGGGACGAATCCTTGACCTTGGCCATTTGGGCGTCCAGTGCCTTGCTGTGGGCATCGCCGCCATGGCTTTGATCCAGCAACGCCGCCAATGGCGCAATTTTTTCCAGCAATTCGCCGGCCCATTCCTTCAGGTCTACCGGGTGCCCGTCGCGTTGCAATTGCAGGCCCGGACGACGACCTTCCTTGACCACGCTGAGGAAGTTAGACGTCGCGTTGCCACAACTGGTACTGGTCAGCAGCGGGCTTTCGTTCAGCGCGCAGTACAACAGGAACGCATCAAGGAACCGCGACTCGGTGAGGTCGATGCCCATCGGCAGGAACGGGTTGATGTCCAGGCAGCGCACTTCGACGTACTGAATGCCACGGGCCACCAGCGCCTGGATCGGGTCGTTCGCCGGTATAGGTCACACGTTTCGGACGGATGTTGGAGTAGTACTCGTTTTCGATCTGCAGGATGTTGGTGTTGAGCTGAACCCACTCACCGTCCTGGTGCGTACCGATCTCGACGTACGGCGGATACGGCGTGGCCACGGCTTTGCGCAGGCTGTCGGTGTAGCTGGTCAGATCGTTGTAGCACGGTGTCAGACCGGCCTGAGCGTTGCTCTGGTAACCCAGGTCGCTCATGCGCAGGCTCGTGGCGTACGGCAGATACAAGGTGTCCGGGTCCAGCTGTTCCAGCTGATGCGAGCGACCACGCAGGAAACCGGCGTCCAGCGCAGGCGAGGCGCCGAACAGGTACATCAGCAGCCAGCTGTAGCGGCGGAAGTTGCGGATCAGCGCGATGTAGGCCGACGACTGATAGTCGCGATCGGTGCCGACAAAGCCTTCGGCCTCTTTAAGCAGCGGCCAGAGCTTTTCCGGCAGGGGAAAAGTTGTAGTGGATCCCGGCGATGCATTGCATGGTCTTGCCGTAACGCAGCGCCAGGCCCTTGCGATAGACGTACTTGAGCTGACCGATGTTGGAGGTGCCGTAATAAGCGATCGGGATGTCTTCCTCGGCCGGCAACGGGCACGGCATCGATGGGCTCCACAGGTACTCATTGCCGAGCTTGCTGTAGGCAAACCGGTGAATTTTGTCCAGGCTCGCCAGCGTATCCGCCGGGTCTGGCAGGGCGGGCGTGATGAACTCCAGCAGCGACTCGGAATAGTCGGTGGTGATTTGTTCATTGGTCAGCGCGGAACCCAATGCTTCAGGGTGCGGCGTTTGCGCCAGGCGCCCTTCGCCTGTCACGCGCAGGCATTCACGTTCGATGCCGTGAAGGCACTGTTCGAGCAGAGAGAGGTTAGCGCGCTCGCCGAGCAGAGCCAGGCGGCGGTTGAGAAGTTCGCTCAAGTTGGATTCCTTCACGCGTCAGTCGCCCCAATATGGGGGTGGGCAAGACGGTCTACAAGGGTGAAGTTGAAACTGGCGTTTTCGCCTGGTTTTCGGGCCTGACAGGCCATATGCCGATTATTCAAGAACTGCACGATCCCTGTGGAAGCGGCGGTGCGACGATTCGACTTGCCCGCGATGTGGGAGTGTCAGTCACCGTTTATGTCGTCTGACACACCGCCATCGCGGGCAAGTCGAATCGTCGCACCGCAGCTCCCACAGGTTGCTTTGCGTTGAAATTAACTCAAATTGATGGCTTCTAGCTACAGGACAGCGAACGTGCCTTGTGCTTTTGCGACGAGTTTGTCGCCTTGCATCACGTCGGCTTCGACCACCAGCGTGCGGCGGCCCGGGTGGATCACCCGTGCCGTGCACATCACTTCACCGTCGGCGACGGCGCGGATGTAGTTGATCTTGCACTCGATGGTTGCGCTCTGCTGGTCAAAGCCGTGGGTGCTGGAACAGGCCAGCCCCATGGCAATGTCGACCAGACTGAACAGGGCCCCGCCGTGCAGCTTGCCGCCGCGATTACGCAGTTCTGGCTCCAGTGCCAGGGCGACTTGCGCCACCCCGGTTTCCAGACTGTGCAAGCGACACCCCAGCAGCTTGAAAAACGCGCTTTCGGTCAAGCCGGCCGGGATTTCCATCAGCGTTTTTTCAACTGTTTGGCGTTAGCGAACAGCGAGGCCATGGCGTTGTTGGCCGGGGCTGCCGTCGTGGTTTCCTTGCGCGGTGCGCTGTTCTGGGATTGGCGTGGTGCCGAACCCGGACGCGCGCCACGGGCACCGTCGATTTTCTCGCCCGGGGTATCGCTCATGCGCATCGACAGGCCAACGCGTTTGCGCGGGATGTCGACTTCCATGACCTTCACCTTGACCACATCACCCGCCTTCACCGCTTCACGCGGATCCTTGATGAACTTCTCCGACAGCGCGGAGATGTGTACCAGACCGTCCTGATGCACGCCGATGTCGACGAAGGCACCGAAGTTGGTCACGTTGGTGACCACGCCTTCGAGGATCATCCCCAGTTGCAAGTCCTTGAGGTCTTCGACGCCTTCCTGGAACTCGGCGGTCTTGAACTCGGGACGCGGGTCGCGGCCGGGCTTTTCCAGCTCTTGCAGGATGTCGGTGACCGTCGGCAGACCAAAGGTTTCGTCGGTGTACTTCTTCGGATCCAGGCGCTTGAGGAACGCGGCGTCACCAATCAGCGAGCGAATGTCGCGGTCGGTTTCAGCGGCAATGCGTTGCACCAGCGGATAGGCTTCCGGGTGGACCGCGGACGAATCCAATGGGTTGTCGCCATTCATCACGCGCAGGAAACCGGCGGCCTGTTCAAAGGTTTTTTCACCCAGACGCGCGACTTTTTTCAGCGCCGCACGGGTTTTGAAGGCGCCGTGCTCGTCGCGGTGGCTGACGATGTTCTGCGCCAAGGTCGCATTGAGGCCGGAGATACGCGCCAGCAGCGCCACGGAGGCGGTGTTGACGTCGACGCCCACGGCGTTCACGCAGTCTTCGACAACGGCGTCCAGGCCGCGCGCCAGTTTCAGCTGCGACACGTCGTGCTGGTACTGGCCGACGCCGATGGATTTCGGATCGATCTTCACCAACTCGGCCAGCGGATCCTGCAGGCGACGGGCAATCGACACCGCGCCACGGATCGACACGTCGAGGTCCGGGAATTCCTTGGAGGCCAGTTCCGACGCTGAGTACACCGATGCTCCGGCCTCGGAGACCATGACTTTGGTCATCTTCATGGCTGGGTATTTTTTGATCAGTTCAGCAGCGAGCTTGTCGGTTTCACGGCTGGCGGTGCCGTTGCCGATGGCGATCAGGTCCACCGAATGCTTGGCGCACAGGGCAGCCAGAATCGCGATGGTCTGGTCCCACTTGTTGTGCGGCACGTGAGGGTAAACCGTGGCGTGATCCAGCAGTTTGCCGGTGGCATCGACCACGGCGACCTTGCAACCGGTGCGCAGGCCCGGGTCGAGGCCCAAGGTGGCACGCGGGCCGGCCGGAGCCGAGAGCAGCAAGTCGTGCAGGTTGTGTGCGAAAACGTTGATCGCTTCGGTTTCCGCGCCATCGCGCAGCTCGCCCAGCAGGTCGGTTTCCAGGTGGGTGTAGAGCTTGACCTTCCAGGTCCAGCGCACCACTTCGCCCAGCCATTTGTCGGCGGCACGGTTCTGGTTCTGGATGCCGAATTGCTGGCCGATCATGCCTTCGCACGGGTGCATGGTGCCCGGCAGTTCCTCGCCGACTTTCAGCGCGGAACTCAGAATGCCTTCGTTACGGCCACGGAAAATCGCCAGCGCGCGGTGCGATGGCATGCTTTTCAGCGGTTCGTCGTGTTCGAAATAGTCGCGGAACTTGGCGCCTTCCTCTTCCTTGCCGGCGATCACGCGGGCACTGAGGGTGGCTTCCTGCTTGAGATAGTTGCGCAACTTGTCCAGCAGGCCGGCGTCTTCGGCGAAACGCTCCATGAGGATGTACTTGGCGCCTTCAAGGGCGGCTTTCACATCGGCCACGCCTTTTTCGGCGTCGATGAAGCGCGCGGCTTCGGCTTCAGGGTTCAGGCTCGGGTCGTTGAACAGGCCGTCGGCCAGCTCGCCGAGACCGGCTTCCAGGGCGATCTGGCCCTTGGTGCGGCGCTTCTGCTTGTACGGCAGGTACAAGTCTTCGAGACGGGTCTTGGTGTCGGCGAGTTTGATGTCGCGCTCAAGTTGCGGGGTCAGTTTGCCCTGTTCTTGAATGCTGGCGAGGATGCTGATCCGCCGTTCGTCGAGTTCTCGCAGGTAGCGCAGACGCTCTTCCAGATGACGCAACTGGATGTCATCGAGGCTGCCGGTCACTTCTTTCCGGTAGCGGGCGATGAAGGGAACGGTAGAGCCTTCATCGAGTAGCGCGACGGCCGCTTCGACCTGTTGTGGGCGTACACCGAGTTCCTCGGCGATGCGGCTGTTGATGCTGTCCATAAAACCACCTGACAAATTGTGAAAGCAGGCTCGCAGGCGCAGAGATAAGGGCTCGGCGAGTCTGGTTGAGCGGCCTGGCGTGCGCCGCTACCTGAGCCAACAGGCTTCCCGTTGACCCGTGAAATCGAACAATTACTGCCAGCGCCATGAAAAAAAAGCGGCTGCTTACAGTAACGATCAGACGTTGCCTGACACAAAAGGCCGCGCATTATAACCAGCGTTCTGTCCATTCGGGGGCATCGCTGGTTGCAGGCACAATGCCCGGTTTTCTGGCGGTGAAGGAAAAATCTGCTAACAATGCACACGGTGCGTATAACGGCAGCTACGCCATAATGCGCGCCGAGATCAAAGGAGCATCCAATGAGCAGCACTGCAAACATTGCTGAAGGCGAAAAAATTCTTATTGTTGACGACGATCCTGGGCTGAGCAGCCTGCTGGAACGCTTTTTCGTCAGTAAGGGCTACCGTGCCCGCGCCGTCCCGAACACTGAACAAATGGATCGCCTGCTGGCGCGTGAAGTGTTCAACCTGGTCGTCCTCGACCTGATGCTGCCCGGCGAAGACGGCCTGACCGCTTGCCGTCGCCTGCGCACGGCGAACAATCAGATTCCGATCATCATGCTGACCGCCAAGGGTGATGAGCTTAGCCGCATCAAGGGCCTGGAACTGGGCGCCGACGATTACCTGGCCAAGCCGTTCAACCCGGACGAGCTGATGGCTCGGGTCAAGGCGGTTCTGCGTCGTCAGGCGGCACCGGTGCCGGGCGCCCCGGGCAGCGAAGACGAAAGCGTGACCTTCGGTGACTACGAACTGTCCCTGGCCACCCGCGAGCTCAAACGCGGCGACGAAGTGCACATGCTCACCACCGGTGAGTTTGCGGTACTCAAGGCGTTGGTCATGAACGCGCGTCAACCACTGACCCGCGACAAGCTGATGAATCTGGCCCGTGGCCGCGAGTGGGATGCTTTGGAGCGTTCCATCGACGTGCAGATTTCGCGTCTGCGCCGGATGATCGAGCCCGATCCGTCCAAACCACGCTACATCCAGACTGTCTGGGGCGTGGGTTACGTGTTCGTTCCGGATGGCGCCGCCACGAAGTGATCGGTGATTTGTAGGAGCGGGTCTTGCGGGTAATGGGTCAGATGACCGTTCCCGCAGACCCGCGACCCGCAATATGCGAGCATGCTCGCTCCTGCAAGTGTGTAGCGGTTACCCATGAAAACCCCTGTTTGGTTCCCTCAGAGCTTCTTCTCCCGCACCCTGTGGCTGGTGCTGATCGTCGTCCTGTTCTCCAAGGCGCTGACCCTGGTTTATCTGTTGATGAACGAAGATGTGCTGGTGGATCGCCAATACAGCCACGGCGTCGCCCTGACGCTGCGCGCCTATTGGGCCGCCGATGAAGAAAACCGCACCAAAATCGCCGATGCCGCGACCCTGATCCGGGTGGTGGGTGCCGGTGTGCCGGAAGGCGAACAGCACTGGCCTTACAGCGAGATCTACCAGCGGCAAATGCAGGCTGAACTGGGTGCCGACACCGAGGTGCGATTACGCATGCATTCGCCGCCGGCGCTGTGGGTCCGGGCGCCCAGTCTGGGCGATGGCTGGCTGAAAGTGCCGCTGTACCCGCATCCATTACGTGGCCAGAAAATCTGGAACGTGCTCGGCTGGTTCCTCGCCATTGGCCTGCTGTCCACCGCCTCGGCGTGGATCTTCGTCAGCCAGCTCAATCAACCGTTGAAACGTCTGGTCTATGCCGCAAGGCAACTCGGTCAGGGCCGCAGCGTGCGCCTGCCGATCAGCGACACACCGAGCGAAATGACTGAGGTTTATCGCGCCTTCAACCAGATGGCTGAAGACGTCGAACAGGCCGGTCGTGAGCGTGAGCTGATGCTGGCCGGGGTCTCCCACGACCTGCGCACGCCACTGACCCGATTGCGACTGTCCCTGGAACTGATGGGCGATCACAGTGACCTGACAGACGACATGATCCGCGACATCGAAGACATGGACGCGATTCTGGATCAGTTCCTGGCGTTCATTCGCGACGGTCGTGACGAGTCGGTGGAAGAGGTTGACCTGATCGATCTGGTTCGCGAAGTCGCCGCGCCGTACAACCAGAACGAAGAGAAAGTGCACTTGCGCCTGGAACCGATCCAGCCGTTCCCGTTGCGTCGGGTGTCGATGAAGCGACTGCTGAACAACCTGATCGGCAATGCGCTGCATCACGCCGGCAGTGGAGTGGAAGTGGCGGCTTATGTGTCCGGGGATACCAGCGCGCCGTATGTGGTGCTGAGTGTCATGGACCGTGGCGCGGGGATTGATCCGTCGGAGCTGGAGGCGATCTTCAACCCGTTCACCCGTGGCGATCGGGCCCGGGGCGGGAAGGGGACCGGGTTGGGGTTGGCAATCGTGAAGCGGATCGCTTCGATGCATGGCGGGAATGTCGAGCTGCGCAACCGGTCCGGTGGTGGGCTGGAAGCGCGAGTACGGTTACCGCTTGGGTTGATGCTGCCTAGAGACGCGGTTTAAAGGCTGGCCCTTACGCTGGGGTTGGTGGCCCCTTCGCGGGCAAGCCCGCTCCCACAGGGATCACCTGAATCCTGTGGGAGCGGGCTTGCCCGCGAAGGCGGCCTTCCAGCCGCCATAAATTTCAGGGTTTAACCCTTGCCTTTGGTCCGAGTCATATTCGGCCCGCCATTTTTCTCCAAGTGCTCAATGATGATCCCGGCCACGTTCTTCCCGGTGGTGGTTTCGATCCCCTCCAGCCCCGGCGACGAGTTCACTTCCATCACCAGCGGTCCATGATTGGAGCGCAGGATATCCACACCCGCCACCGCCAAACCCATGACCTTCGCTGCACGCAACGCGGTCATGCGCTCTTCCGGGGTAATCTTGATCAGGCTCGCACTGCCACCGCGATGCAGATTGGAGCGAAACTCCCCTGGCTTGGCCTGGCGCTTCATCGCCGCGATCACCTTGTCGCCCACCACGAAACAACGGATGTCCGCGCCGCCGGCTTCCTTGATGTATTCCTGAACCATGATGTTCTGCTTCAGGCCCATGAAGGCCTCGATCACTGACTCCGCCGCCGTGGCCGTTTCACACAGCACCACGCCGATGCCCTGGGTGCCTTCCAGCACCTTGATCACCAGCGGCGCGCCGTTGACCATCTCGATCAAGTCGGGAATGTCATCCGGGGAGTGGGCAAAACCGGTGACCGGCAAACCGATCCCCCGGCGCGACAACAATTGCAGGGAACGCAGTTTGTCTCGCGAACGGGCGATGGCCACCGATTCATTGAGCGGAAACACCCCCATCATTTCGAACTGGCGCAGCACCGCGCAGCCATAAAACGTGACCGATGCGCCGATCCGCGGGATCACTGCATCGAAACCCTCCAGCGGTTTGCCGCGGTAGTGGATCTGCGGCTTGTGGCTGGCAATGTTCATGTAGGCGCGCAGGGTGTCGATCACCACCATTTCATGGCCACGCTCTATACCGGCTTCGACCAGACGACGGGTGGAATACAGACGCGGGTTCCGCGACAGCACAGCGATCTTCATGCAACACCTGTGGAGAGGGTAGATACCGGGAACACCGGCTTGTCTTGTACATATTTGATGCCCGGATTGACCACCAACTGGCCGTCGATCAAGGCTTTGGAACCGAGTAACAGGCGATAACGCATGGACTTGCGGCAGGCGAGGGTGAACTCGACCCGCCAGACCCGATCACCGAGGGCCAGGGTGGTGCTGACCACATAGCGCATCTGCGCATGGCCATTGGAGCTTTTAATGGTTTTCCTCGTTACCAGCGGGGCTTCGCAGCGCCGATGCCGCAGTTGCACCACCGTGCCCAGGTGCGCAGTGAAGCGCACCCACTGTTCGCCGTCGCGCTCAAACGGCTCGATGTCGGTTGCGTGCAGGCTGGAGGTGCTGGCGCCGGTGTCGATTTTTGCCCGAAGGCCCGCGACTCCCAAATCCGGGAGCGCCACCCACTCGCGCAGACCGATAACGGTCAAATGGTCAAATGTCTTCAAAAGTGCTCAACCGGCAAAAACCGCTCAGACCGCGTGCGGCCGAATTCGCGGTATTCACGCAGAATAATGGGTAAAAGGCGACAGATATCTACGGCCCGGATTTCCATCCCTCAATTGCGGGGAATGCCTGCATTCTAATCCACAGCGTGATGATTCATGGCACGACAGAAACGGTAGTACAGTTCATTGATATTTCAGAATGAGGTCATCCAATGGCACAAAAAAGCGAAGAGGACGACAAGGTCCGTCTCGATAAATGGTTGTGGGCCGCGCGTTTTTATAAAACACGTGCCTTGGCCAAGGCCGCGATTGAGAGTGGCAAGGTGCATTGCCGGGGCGAGCGCTGCAAGCCAGGCAAGGAGCCGAGGGTCGGCGATGAGTTTCAGATTCGCACCGGCTTCGAAGAGCGCACGGTGGTAGTCCAGGCGCTGTCAATCGTGCGTCGTGGCGCGCCAGAGGCCCAGGCGCTGTATGCCGAAACCGAAGCCAGCATCG
Organism: Pseudomonas sp. FP603; assembly: GCF_030687415.1. NCBI lineage: Bacteria > Pseudomonadati > Pseudomonadota > Gammaproteobacteria > Pseudomonadales > Pseudomonadaceae > Pseudomonas > Pseudomonas sp. FP603. The sequence continues at coordinate 6,597,610 of NZ_CP117431.1, read as the reverse complement.
CCAAACGTGAAGCGGCTGCGGCCATGCGCAAGGCCGGGGCGTTGGGTGTGAGCACCGACGGCAAACCGAGCAAGAAACAGCGCCGGGATTTGTTCAAGTTTCGCGGCAGCAGCAACGACGAGTAGTGACGGCCGTCGGGCGCAGACTTGTAATCGCCTGCCTGTGCAGCCATATGGGGGATATTCGCCAACGGCGCATTTCGCAGGTGAAAGCACCGCTCGTCGAAAACCGAGGTTTGACCTTGCTTGGAACAACCCCGAATTGTTCATAAAATGCCGCTATGGCTAAGCTCACCCCCAAAAGTGCTGCTACGGCGTGTTTCATTTTTTGTAACCTTTTTTGTCACCACTTCAGATACCCAGACCTATGACCGATCTACCGGATACCGACTACACCCAACGCTTCATCTTCGATGACAGCGACACCCGCGGCGAACTGGTGGCATTGGAGCGTAGCTATGCCGAAGTCCTCGCCAAACACACCTATCCGGAGCCGGTCGCGCAACTGCTGGGCGAGCTGATGGCGGCTGCAGCGTTGCTGGTAGGCACCTTGAAGTTCGATGGCTTGCTGATTCTTCAGGCCCGTTCCGAAGGCCCGGTGCCGATGCTGATGATCGAGTGCTCCAGCGAGCGCGAAATTCGCGGCCTGGCCCGCTACGACGCCGAGCAGATCGCGCCCGATGCGACGCTCGCCGACCTGATGCCCAATGGCGTGTTGGCGCTGACTGTCGACCCGACTCAAGGCCAGCGTTATCAGGGCATTGTCGATCTCGACGGTGAAACCCTGTCCGATTGCTTCACCAACTATTTCGTCATGTCGCAGCAGGTTGGCACCCGCTTCAAGTTGTACGCCGACGGCCGTCGTGCCCGTGGCCTGCTGTTGCAGCAATTGCCTGCCGACCGTCTGAAGGATGAAGAAGATCGCGCCGCCAGTTGGCAGCACATCACCGCCCTGGCCAGCACCCTGACCGCCGACGAATTGCTGAGCCTGGACAACGAAACCGTGCTCCATCGCCTGTACCACGAAGAACAAGTGCGTCTGTTCGATGTGCAGAAACTGCGCTTCCATTGCAGTTGCTCCCGGGAACGCTCGGGCAATGCGCTGGTCAGTCTGGGACTGGAAGATGCGCAGCAGCTGGTCGTCGAACATGGCGGCAGCATCGAGGTCGATTGCCAGTTTTGCAACGAACGTTACCTGTTCGACGCGGCCGATATCACTCAATTATTCGCCGGTGCAGGGGTCGATACGCCGTCAGATACCCGTCACTAAAACGTTTCAGTGCAGGTAAATTCACTGCTTAACGCCGGAATAACGCCGTTCTGACGGGAGGGCCCTACACTTTTTGGGCTTTTCTGGCATAATCCGGCCCACTTTTTTCGCGGTAGTAGTGCACGACTTTCTACTACAAAACGTTTGGAGCACTCGGCCACTGGCCGACGGGGAACCTCATGACGCAAGCCAATAACGCCGTGTACACCGATCTGAGTGTTGATGATCTGGTTAAAGAAGCCCTGAATCGCGGTGAAGGCGAGCTTGCCGATACCGGCGCGCTGGTTGTTCGCACCGGTCACCGTACCGGCCGTTCGCCAGTCGATCGTTTCATCGTTGAAGAGCCGACCACCCAGGACGCCATTGCCTGGGGCCCGATCAACCGCAAGTTCCCGGCCGACAAGTTCGATGCCTTGTGGGCTCGCGTCGAGGCCTTCAACAACGCGCAAGAGCATTTCGTCTCCCATGTCCACGTAGGTTCGGCTGAAGAGCATTACCTGCCCGTGAAAATGACCACCCAGACTGCCTGGCAGAACCTGTTCGGTCGTTGCCTGTTCATCAACCCGGCCCAGTACAACCCGGCTGGCCGTGAAGAATGGCAAGTCCTTAACGTCGCCAACTTCGAGTGCGTGCCTGAGCGTGACGGCACCAATTCCGACGGCTGCGTGATCATCAACTTCGCCCAGAAGAAAGTGCTGCTCGCCGGCATGCGCTACGCCGGTGAAATGAAGAAAGCCATGTTCTCGGTGCAGAACTTCCTGCTGCCGGCCGCCGACGTGTTGCCAATGCACTGTGCCGCCAACATCGGCGAAGCGGGCGACGTGACCCTGTTCTTCGGTTTGTCCGGCACCGGCAAGACCACCCTGTCCGCCGACGAAAGCCGTTACCTGATCGGTGACGACGAACACGGCTGGGGCGAGGGCGTGGTGTTCAACATCGAAGGCGGTTGCTATGCCAAGTGCATCGACCTGTCCGAGAAGAACGAGCCGGTCATCTGGAAAGCCATCAAGCACGGCGCAGTCTTGGAAAACGTCGTTATCGACGACGCCAAGCACGCCGACTACACCGATGTCAGCCTGACCCAGAACAGTCGCGCCGCCTACCCGCTTGAGCACGTTGCCAAGCGTTCCGAGAAGAACCTCGGTGGCGAGCCGAACGCAGTGATCTTCCTGACCTGCGACCTGACCGGCGTGCTGCCGCCAGTGTCGATCCTCAATGAAGAACAAGCCGCTTACCACTTCCTGTCCGGCTACACCGCACTGGTGGGCTCGACCGAAATGGGTTCCGGCAGCGGCATCAAGTCGACCTTCTCCACCTGCTTCGGCGCACCGTTCTTCCCGCGTCCGGCTGGCGAATACGCCGAACTGCTGATCAAACGCATCCGCGGCTTCGGCTCCAAGGTCTACCTGGTCAACACCGGCTGGACCGGCGGCGGCTACGGCGTCGGCAAACGCTTCAACATCCCGACCACTCGTGGCGTAATCGCAGCGATCCAGAGCGGCGCGTTGATCGGTGCTGAGACTGAGCACCTGGACACCATCAACCTGGACGTTCCGTTGGTTGTGCCGGGCGTTGAGACTGGCCTGTTGAACCCACGTAATACCTGGGCTGACAAGGCTGCTTATGATGAAGCCGCGAAAGCACTGGCTGGGTTGTTTGTTGAGAACTTCAAGAAGTTCGACGTGAGCGACGCGATCAAGGCTGCTGGGCCGAAGTTGTAAGAATCGGTAGTGGTTTGAGGTAAGAGAAAGCCGCCCTTTGAGGGCGGCTTTTTTATGGGTGCTGATTCAGTTCCCTTGAGGCGTAACTGGCAATATTCCCGCAGTAAACACGCAAAACAGCCAGAATAATGCCACTTCTGTTGCGCTGATCTGCTAGACCTCTTCCACTTCCTGCGTGTCCCACCGTTGCTTCTTGACTGCTTGGTAGAGCATGCCAATGGTCAGCGGGACTTTGTCGCCACGACCCTTCGCGCGGCGCTTGAGAAACACATCAAACCCTTCAGGCTGAAAGTAGCGATACGCGTCGTAGTCGATGAAGTCGATGGCGAACTGTTCTTCCAGCACTTCCATCAGGTGCCGCGCATCGGCGCCGTCGCAGCCCAGGTCGAAGTTGATCGAGGTGGTGAGGCTGATGGTTTTGCGTTCGGGCAGGCCGAGTTCTTCGTGCAGCAGCTGCATGAGCAGGTGCATGGCGTGGTCATCGGGGAAGTTGGGGGCGAGGTTCATGGTGCATCTACCGTTGGGTGTATATCGGTGAGACTGATTAAGCCTGACTTTACGTCGAGTTGGACGTCGATCAACGCTGCGAACTTGGCCTGAGTCAGATCGGTAGCCTTACGAATTTCCTGGACTTGCAACGCATCAACATGGAGTTTGCGAGAAGGCTCACTCCCACCGCGGATGATTTCGTTCATCTGTTGCACGCTTTCCATTAGCTCATCAAAAAACTTGCTCATGATCATCTCCAGTGTTCGATGACGGCTTTCGGCGCTCGGTGTCCCAAGAGCCGAACGCGGAGCGTCCGTAGAGGCATTCCCACGCGGAGCGTGGGAACGATCTTCACTCAGCGTCAGGCCGGTGCTTTCCAGCTCATCATGCGTTGCTGGGCGACTTGAAGCAGGTCGCAGCCGTCCTGGGTCAGCAAGAAGAGCGCGTGGGTGATGTGGGGGATGTCTTCTATGTCGCCGTGTTTGAAGCAAATGCAGTGCAGGGTTTTGAGGAGGTCGCTGGAGGCTCGGATGCGCTGGAGGGCGGCTTCGAGGATGTCTTGCGGGTTGGCCTCTGTGTCGATGATCAGGGGCAGGGAATCGGTGAGGTTGGTTTGCAGCGGAAGGTAACGATCGTTGGTGAGCGGATTCCATGTATTCATTTTATGTATTCCCAAAGCATCAGATGGAAGCACCACCATCGTGACCAAGCGATGGAGGCGGACTGTGTTCGGGTTGGTCAACCGGAGGAATACATAAGACCGGCACGCCTAAGGCGTCCCAAACACAGCCACCATATAGCGTGCAGACACTTGAGGTGCCGGCAGCATACAACGGACGCGTTTATGTATTCCATCGGGTGACCAAGCCCGAGCCGCTGATTTGGCAGCGACAGTCACGACTATAGGTTTGAGCCACCGGGCAGCGATAGGCGACAAGGTGTCTTCGGTTGTAGGACCGGGATGAAGCTGTGATAGGGCGTTGCTTACAGACTCATCGCTTCAGCAATTTGTCCCGTTTGATTGCCATCAGGCGTTTGGCTTCATCATTTGGAATGCTGGGGCGAGGGTCGTCGAGGCTGGCTTGTACTTGTGCTCTGAACCATGCCTCGTAGGCCACTTTGTCTGCGTTTTTCATCAGGCACACCGCGTTATCGTTCATCGCGAGCAGGCTCGCTCAAACCGCTGTGGTACTCGGCAGACGTTGCCGGGCAATTTCGAGCAGTTCGTTGCCGTCCTGTGTCAGCAGGTACAGCGCGGTGACGATGTTGGGGATGTCTTTCACGTCGGCCTGTTTGAAGCACAGGCAATAAAGCGTTTCCAGCAGGTCGCCGGCGGCGCGGATGCGTTGTCGGGCGGCGTCGAGGATTTCGTGGGGATCGGCTTCGGTGTCGATGAGCAGCACGGGGGTGTCGCTGTAGCTGGTTTTGAGCGGGCGATAGCGGTCTGTTAACGAGTGGAACGTGTTCATCAAAGTCAGTCCTGTGGGAAGTCGGGCAGTCTCGCCGGCAGGCCGACACAATGTTTTCAGCCGCGTCGAAGACTATAGAGGGCCAGGGCGAGGCGTCGCAAGGTGGCGCAAATGGACAGGATTTGTAGGGGGTTTACCGTCGATGTCGCCCTTTGCCTACGCATACTCCGACTATTTTTTAAGCTTTTCCTTTGGCGGTCGATATTCCTACGGGCCTGTCAGGCTTAACGCATCAAAGCTCTGTATGGTGCGCGCCAGAATTTGTAGGACGTTTCGAAGCGTCTGAGTCGACTCTTAAAGGGAATTAGGTATGCAATGGCTACGTATAGCCTCGATTTTATTGTTGTGGGCGGGTGTTTGTCGGGTGGCGGACGCTGCCGACGTCGTTCATTCGCTAGCCCTCGCCAACATGGACCGCACCGGTTGGCCACAGGCGTTGACCACTCAGGCAGACGTCGACACTGCGTCCCGCGCCGAGGTGTTGATGGTGGGCAAGGCGCTGTTGGCCAGCGAAGCGCTGGATGAACAGGGTTTGAAACAGCGACTGGGTGTGCAGGCTGTGAAGCTCAAGTCGGTCAGGCAAGTGCGTGAGGGTTTGTGGGATCGGTTGCTGATTACCTACCGCAACGCCAGCCAGAACTGTGACGGTGAACCCTTTTGCCCCCGTGTGCGAAGTGTCGCGGATTTGCGTCAGTTGGCGGCGGCGTTCACTGGCGAAATCAGCCCGGCTTACGCGGTTTGGGCGAGCAAGAGCCAGGTGTTTCATGAGCAGGCGCTGGATGAGCAGTTGCGGGTGGCGGTGTTGAGGCCTTGAGTTCGCTGGTGGTTGATTGATCGTTCCCACGCTCCTGCGTGGGAATGCAGCCCGTGACGCTCTGCATCGCATTCAACGGCTGGAACGCGGAGCGTCCCTTGAGGCATTCCCACGCAGAGCATGGGAACGATCATCCTCCCGACTATCCGCTGTATCATCCCGTATCGTTTTTGCCCCCGACCTTTTCTCGACTCGCTGCGTTCGCCGGCTAGGCTTTGGGCTTCGCAGCGGTCAACGGAGTGACAGCTTATGCACAACACCCTGGAACAGGTTTTCGGTTATCCACAGTTTCGGCCCGGCCAAGAGGCGGCGGTCAGTGCTGTGTTGGCCGGGCGCTCGGCGGCGGCGATTTTTCCCACCGGTTCGGGCAAATCCCTGTGCTATCAGTTGCCGGCCTTGTTGCTGCCGCACCTGACGTTGGTGGTATCGCCTTTGCTGGCGCTGATGCAGGATCAATTGGCGTTCTTGCAGCGCCACGGCATTGCGGCGGGCAGCATAGATTCGGCCCAGAGCCGCGATGACGCCAGCGATGTGATGGCCCGGGCAAAGTCCGGCGAACTGAAGATTTTGATGATTTCCGTGGAGCGTCTGAAGAACGAGCGCTTCCGCCACTTTTTGCAGCAGGTGCCCATCTCGCTGCTGGTGGTGGACGAGGCCCACTGCATCTCTGAATGGGGTCACAACTTCCGCCCCGATTACCTCAAGCTGCCGGACTATCAGCGTCAGTTCAACATCCCTCAGGCCCTGCTGCTGACCGCCACCGCGACACCCAAGGTGATCGCCGACATGGAGGCCAAATTCGCCATCGCCCCCGAGGATGTGGTGACCACCGGTTTCTACCGGCCCAACCTCAATCTGTTGGTGGAACCGGTACGCGGCCAGGACAAGCGCCGACGCCTTGTCGAGTGGATGAGCCAGCGTCCCGGCCAGCCGAGTATCGTCTACGTCACCCTGCAGAAAACCGCTGAGCATATCGCCGAACATCTGGAACGCAACGGCATTCAGGCCGAGGCCTATCACGCCGGTTTGCCCCATGAGCAGCGGGAAGCGATACAGAAGCGATTCATGGGCGGGCAGTCCAATTGCATCGTTGCGACCATCGCCTTTGGCATGGGCATCGATAAAAGCGATATCCGCAACGTGGTGCATTTCGATCTGCCCAAATCCATCGAAAACTACAGCCAGGAAATCGGTCGCGCCGGACGTGACGGTCAACCGTCCGATTGCCTGGTGCTGGCCAACCGCGACAGCCTCAACGTGCTGGAAAACTTCGTCTACGGCGACACGCCGGAACGGGACGGCATTCGTTGCGTGCTCGAGGAGTTGCAAGCCGCCGTGCCAGAGGGACAGTGGGAGTTTCTGCTGGGGCCTTTGGCCGATCAGAGCAACATTCGCCAGTTACCGCTCAAGACCTTGCTGGTACAGCTGGAGCTGCGCGCAATAATCGCACCGCGTTATGCCTATTACGCCGAGTACCGCTTCAAGTATTTGCAGGAGCCTGAGGCTTTGCTGGCCCGATTTGAAGGTGAGCGAAAGGACTTCGTCTCGGCGATCATCCAAACCTCCAGCCGTGCGCGTACGTGGGCCACGGTGAATTTCGATGCGTTGTATGAACAGCATCAGGCCGAGCGCAGTCGGGTGGTCAAGGCGCTGGATTATTTCCAGGAGAAGGGCTGGGTGGAGCTTGAAAGCAAGCAGATGACGGAAGTCTACAGTCTGCAGCAAGCGGACTTTGATTCCCGAACCCTGAGCGCTGAATTGCACGCCTACTTCACCCAGCACGAGCACACCGAGATCGCACGGATTCACGCCATGCTGGATCTGTTCGCCACTGACCACTGTCTGGGTTACCGCCTGGCCGAGTACTTCGGCGACGAAAACGCGCCCCGGCAGTGTGGGCATTGCTCGGTGTGTCACGGTCATGTGGCGCGATTGCCGGCACCGCCGGAATTGCCAGCGCTTGTGGATAAAAATTTCGAGGCGCTGTGTGGTGATTTTATCCACAGGCACGAGCTGCACACGGGCAACATCCCTTCGGCTGAGCGCGTAACAAGATTTCTATGTGGGATCAGTGTGCCGCTGTTTACCAAGCTCAAGGCTCGGGCGATTCCGGGGTTTGCGGCGTTGGAGGATTATCCGTATGGCGACGTGCGCGACTGGGCTCAAGCGCACCTGCCAGGTTGAAACACCGTCAATGTGTGAGCGGGCTTGCTCGCTCCCACAGGGATATCAGTGCTTTTGAACGCACATCCATCCGCTGAATGTCGCTCATCACAGGAATAAATTTCAAAAAAGCCCGGCGCCTGACTATGGTGAGGACTGTCTTTGGATCGCTAAAAAGAGAACAACCATGAGCCAGACACCGTTCGATATTCAGCGCGCCGCCGTGATCGGCGCGGGAACCATGGGCCGCGGCATTGTCATGTGCCTGGCCAACGCCGGGGTGCCGGTGCAATGGGTCGACAACAATCCGCAGATGCTTGAGCAGGCGCTGACCAGTGTGGCTGAGACTTACGCCCACCACGTGCGTCAGGGGCGGATTGATCAGGCAGAGGCGGATGCGCGCATTGCACGGGTGACGGCGGCTGCCGATTACGCAGCGATCCGCGATGTTGATCTGGTCATCGAAGCGGTCTACGAAAACCTCGAGTTGAAGCAGAAAATCTTCCGCGAACTTGATGGCCTGATGAAGCCTGAAGCGATTCTGGCCAGCAATACCTCGGCGCTGGACATCGACGCGATTGCTGCTGCCACTCGCCGTCCGCAGCAGGTCCTGGGCCTGCATTTCTTCAGCCCGGCGCACATCATGAAATTGTTGGAGATCGTGCGCGGAGCCCAGACGGCGCCGGCGGTGCTTGATGCGGCGCTGGCGCTGGGCAAGCGCATGGGCAAGGTCAGCGTGGTGTCGGGCAACTGCCATGGTTTCATCGGCAACCGCATGCTGCATCCGTACGTGCTTGAAGCGCGCAAGATGCTGCTGGAGGGTGCCTTGCCTTATCAGGTGGATGCGGCGCTGCAAGGTTTCGGTTTCGCCATGGGGCCGTTTCGTATGTACGACGTGGTCGGCATTGACCTGGAATGGCGCGCTCGGGAGCTGGCTGGCAAAGGTCAGGATGCGCCGGAGGTTCAGGTGGACAACCGCCTGTGCGAGCTCGGGCGTTTCGGTCAGAAGAGTGGTGACGGGTATTACCACTACGAACCGGGCAGTCGCCAGGCTGAGCACGATCTGGAAGTCGATGCGCTAGTTCTGGAAGTTAGCGAGGGGTTAGGGTTCCAGCGTCGCGAGATCGGCCCTGAAGAGGTTCTGGAGCGTTGTTTGCTGGCGCTGGTCAACGAAGGGGCGAAGATTCTTCAGGAAGGCATTGCGACGTCGGCGCACGACATCGATTTGGTGTACCTCAACGGTTATGGCTTCCCGGCAGACAAGGGCGGGCCGATGGCTTGGGCGGATCAGCAAGGGTTGGAAGATATTCATCTGCGGTTGCTGGCCCTGGAGACCCGTCAGGGTGATCAGTGGGCGCCGGCGCGGTTGATTGGTGAGTTGGCGGCGCAAGGTAAAGGGTTTGCGGATCGGTAAACTCCGCAGTTGCTGATCGTTCCCACGCTTTGCGTGGGAACGCCTCCATGGACGCTCTGCGTCCGCTCCTGAATGTGACGCAGAGCGTCACGGGCTGCATTCCCACGCAGAGCGTGGGAACGATCATGAAAGGAACGTTCTGATGCCCCAACGCACCGACTACCCCCACTTCCAGCCCATCACCACCCGCTGGCACGACAATGACGCCTACGGTCACGTCAACAACGTCACCTACTACAGTTTTTTCGACACGGCGGTGAACACCTATTTGATCGAAGTCGGCGGTCTGGATATCCATGACGGCGAGGTGGTGGGTTTTGTGGTGAGTTCGGCCTGCGACTACTTTGCTTCCATCGCCTTCCCGGATCGAGTCGAGATCGGCCTGCGGGTCGGCAAGTTGGGCAACAGCTCGGTGCAATACGAACTCGCGGTGTTCAAGTCTGGAGACGACGAGGCCTGCGCGGCGGGGCGCTTCGTGCATGTATTCGTGGATCGGGTGTCGAATCAGCCGGTGGCGATTCCTGCCGGGTTGCGTGGGGCATTGGAGCGGCTAGCGGTTTGAAGGGCAAAAAAAATCGCAACCCGAGGGCTGCGATTTTTTTTGATCTACCGGTAAACGAGGCGATTCAAGCCTCAGTCGCGATAGCGATGTTTATGCTTGCGATGGCCGTAGGCATGGCCGCGACCCGGGTGACCACGGTAGTAGCGACGATCATCATCGTCATAACCACGACGATAGGAACGACGATCATCGTCGCGATCACTCTCTCTGCCCATGTAGTTACCCAGCGCGCCACCGGCACCACCGCCTGCTGCGGAGCCGATCAGGCTGCCAGTGGTGCCGCCCATGCTGCGGCCGACCACGTTACCACCTGCTGCGCCCAACGCACCACCAATGGCAGCTTCGCCACGGCTGCGTTTGTCTGCGCCGACTGCGCTACCACCCGCGCCGCCCAGGGCCGCACCAATGGTTGAACCTGTATTGCCGCCTAGCGATTGACCGACGACCGAGCCAAGAACCCCGCCCAATGCGCCGCCCACACCCGCTTCGGTGGTGCCGCCTGCAGAAGCGAAGCCACTGACCAGGCCAAGGGACAACAAGAGAATCGAGGAGAACTTCATAGAGGAACCTCAAGGGGATGACGGCGCGATCCTGAGGCTGTGTGATGGTTGTGACAATCGAAATCCGACGAGTAACACGACTTGAGCACAATTCTATAAGTTACTGTTTTTTTGGTGGAACTTAAGTGTTTTTCGCCGGTCTTTAACTACTTCGCAAAGGCCGTTTTTATACAAAAACGGCCTTTTTTGTGGGCGATTGGAAAGTGTTCGAAGGGTGTCGATACGTGTGTTGCCAAGTCGAATGTCTTCGCGGGCAAGCCACGCTCCCACAGAATTCGTGTCGTGTACAAAAAATGCGTACGGCACAGATTCCGTGGGAGCGTGGCTTGCCCGCGAGGGGCCGGGCCTGCTGTCGTCTTTAAGCCGACTTGGCCATGATCAACCCAGTCTCACTCGCCGCTTCCAAACGAATCGCCACAAACTTCGACGTCGGCGTATGGCTGCCATCCCCGGTGCTTTCCAGCGGTACCAGCGGGTTCACTTCCGGATAGTAAGCAGCCGCTTGTCCGGCAGGAATATCAAACGCCAGCAGCGTGAAGCCTTTCACCCGGCGCTGACGGCCATCATCCCAGATCGAAACGATGTCAGCCTTCTGCCCCGGTTTGAACCCCAGGCGAAGGATGTCGGCCTCATTGACGAACAATACATCCCGCTGACCTTTCACCCCGCGATAACGGTCATCAAGACCATAAATCGTGGTGTTGTACTGATCGTGGGAGCGCATCGACTGCATGATCAGGTCTGGCAGCACGCCGGTGGCGCGGGTGCGTTCGTGCACCAGGTCTTTGGGCAGAATGTTCGGACGGAAATTGGCCCGCCCCGACGGGGTATTCCAGCGACGTGCGCCGGCGCTGTTGCCCAGGTAGAAACCACCTGGGTTCTGGATTTTCTCGTTGAAGTCCCGGAAACCCGGGATGGTGTCGGCGATCAGGTCGCGGATGCGGCTGTAATCGGCCACCAGCCAGTTCCAATCCACCGGTTTGTTGCCCAGGGTCGCGGCGGCGATGCCGGCGATGATTGCAGGCTCCGAGCGCATTTGGTTCGACAGCGGCTGCAGTTGACCGTTGGAGGCATGGACCATGCTGAACGAGTCCTCCACGGTTACCGCTTGAGCGCCTTCGGTCTGGATATCGATGTCGGTACGTCCCAGGCACGGCAGGATCAACGCGTTTTTACCATGGGCCAAATGGCTGCGGTTAAGTTTGGTGCTGATCTGCACGGTCAGGTCGCAGTTGCTCAAGGCCTGGAAGGTCCGTGGGCTGTCCGGGGTGGCTTGGGCGAAGTTGCCGCCCAGGCCAATGAAGACTTTTGAGCGGCTGTCGGCCATGGCGTGAATCGCCTCGACCACGTTGTGGCCGTTTTCACGCGGCACTTTGAATTGGAAGCGGCGCTCCAGAGAATCGAGGAACGCCACCGGCGGACGCTCGTTGATGCCCATCGTCCGGTCGCCCTGCACATTGCTGTGACCACGCACCGGGCACAGACCGGCACCCGGCCGACCGATGTTGCCGCGCAACAGCATCAGGTTGGCGATTTCCTGGATGGTTGGCACCGAATGACGATGCTGGGTGATGCCCATGGCCCAGCACATGATCACGTTCTTGCCTTTGGCGTACATGCGCGCCGCTTGCTCGATTTCCACCAGCGTCAGGCCGGATTGCTCGACGATCTGCTCCCATGGGGTGTCGTCGATGACGCCCATGTATTCCAGCACGTTGACCGCATGTTCATTGAGGAAATCGTGATCGAACACCGCCGGGGCGCCAGCCTTCTGCGCATCGCGTTCCCATTGCAGCAGGAATTTCGCCATGCCGCGCAGCACTGCCATGTCGCCGCCCAGTGCCGGGCGAAAGTACGCGGTGTTGGTCGGCTTGTCGCCGTTGGTGAGCATTTCCAGCGGGTGCTGCGGATGTTGGAAGCGTTCCAGGCCGCGTTCTTTCAGCGGGTTGACGCACACTACCTGAGCGCCGCGTTTCACTGCTTCGCGCAGAGGTTCGAGCATCCGCGGGTGGTTGGTGCCGGGGTTCTGGCCCCAGACGAAAATCGCATCGGCGTGTTCGAAATCATCGAAGGTCACGGTGCCTTTGCCAACGCCGACACTTTGCGCCAGAGCCACACCGCTGGCCTCGTGGCACATGTTCGAGCAGTCGGGGAAATTGTTGGTGCCGTAGGCGCGCACGAACAGCTGATAGAGGTACGCCGCTTCGTTGCTGGCGCGACCCGAGGTATAGAACTCGGCTTGATCCGGGCTCGACAGGCCCTGCAAATGTTTACCGATCAGCGAGAAGGCGTCTTCCCAGCTGATGGGTTTGTAGCGATCCGTCTCGGCGTCGTAGCTCATCGGCTCGGTCAAGCGGCCTTGATACTCGAGCCAGTAGTCGCTCTGCTCCAGCAGCGAGCTGACGCTGTGTTTGGCGAAGAACGCACCGTCGACACGGCGTTTGGTCGCTTCCCAATTCACCGCTTTGGCGCCGTTCTCGCAGAACATCACCATGCCCTTTTCCGGAGAATCGCCCCAAGCGCAACCTGGGCAGTCGAAGCCGCCGTTCTGGTTGGTCTTGAGCATTATGCGGAGGTTTTTCAGCGCGTTATCGCTGGTCAACCAGGCTTGGGCGACGCTGATCAGCGCGCCCCAGCCACCGGCTGGGCCTTTGTAGGGCTTGTAGCGCGGGATGGGTTTCTGGTCGGCTTGACGGTGTTGACTCACGCTTGATTCTCCAACGCTGGGCTGTAGACCCGCGGTGCACTTTTCTGCGGCAGGTGGATGAGATTGAGGTTGTGTCGACGGGCCCATTGCACGGCAAGGCCCGTGGGCGACGACAGGCTGACCAGGGTCTGGATGCCGGCGCGTAAAACTTTCTGGATCAATTCAAGGCTGCAACGGCTGGTGACAATCGCCAGGCCGCCAGTGGTCGGGATCTTCTGGCGGATCAACCCGCCGATCAGCTTGTCGAGGGCGTTGTGCCGGCCGATGTCTTCGCGGCCCAACAGCAATTCGCCGTTGCCGTTCATGAACACCGCCGCATGCACCGCGCCGCAATGCTGGCCCAGTGGCTGGAATTCGCCGATGCGCTGGCGCAGGCCGTCCAGCCATTCGGCCGGGGGCAGCGGGGCGCCGGGCAATACTTTGAGGTCGGGCAGCGCTTGCTCCACCGCTTCCACGCCACAAAGCCCGCAGCCACTGGTGCCAGCCAGTTGCCGACGCTGCTGCTTGAGGTTCCAGAAGGCGCGATTGGCGATAGTCACTTGCGCGTATTGCGCCGAACCTGTGCCACTCAGTTGCAGGTCGTAGATATCGCAAGCGTCTTCGATGATGCCGCTGCCGAGGCTGAAGCCGACGATGAAGTCTTCAAGGTCCGTTGGCGTCACCAACATGACCGCCTGGCTGATGCCGTTATAGGCGATCGCCAACGCGACTTCCTCGGCCAGCGCGGTGCTGGCCGATTCGGTGTATTCAAGGTTGCAGTAACTGTATGTCTGGCTTGCGGCGGTCGCGGGCGTTTCAACAGCAGGCGCCGCGCGGGCAGGGCGCTTGGCGTTCATTAGGCATCACCGACGGTTTGGTCAGCTTTAAGCCTAGGCGTGTCAACTTGTCGCGTCTAATTGCTATTACTGATCTGCCGATAGATGGGGTCGATCAAGAGTCTGTCAGTGATTGCTGATAGATCGCGAAACAAGCTTCTGCGAGCGCCGAACGTGGAGCGCTGCGCCGCATGATCAGCCCCAGCCGGGCGAGGGTCCGGGCGCTTTCTATGGGTTGCAGACGCAAGTGATCGGTGAGGTTTTCGAGGCCACTGTCCAGGGGCATCACTGCGCAACACAGTCCACCGTGTACCGCTTGTAACAATTGATGGACCGCATCGGTTTGCAGCAACGGCTGTGGGGTCAGGCCACGGCTGTGGAAGTTATGGTCGATGGACTGGCGAAAATGCATGCCGCTGGTGAGCATGCCTAGCGGCAATTCAATCAACGATTCCCAGCTTAACGGCGCCTCGCCGAAACTGAAGAAACGCTGGTCGTAAAGCAATCCCATGCGGGTTTCGCTGAAGGCCAGGGAGTCGAAACGCTCACCGTCCAGACGCTCCAGGTACGACACGCCGAGGTCGAGACGGTTGTTCGCCAGTTGTTCGAGGATCTGTTCGGAACTCAGGGCCGAGAGTTCGAAGCGCAGGTTCGGGTGTTCAGCGTGCAAACGTTGCATCAACGGCACGGGATCGAAACTCGACAGCGGCACCACGCCCAGACGCAACGTACCCACGAGGTTGCCGCGACAGGCTGCCGCTTCGGCCTGCAAACCGTCGTAGGCCGCCAGCACCGTACGCGCCCACGCCAGCACGCGTTCGCCCGGCGCGGTGAAGCCTTCGAAGCGCTGGCCGCGGTTGACCAGCGGCAGGTCGAGCTCTTCTTCGAGGCTGCGCAGGCGCATGGACAGGGTCGGTTGGGTGATGTGGCAACGCGCGGCGGCCTGGCCGAAATGCCGGGTTTCGTCGAGAGCGATGAGGAATTTGAGCTGCTTGATGTCCATCTTCGCTCCAGGGCGCGGGCAAGGTTCGCGATTCTACCGCCTGCGCGGGGTTGGGTCATTGGTCGGCTGGGAGCCGGGCTTCGCTTGGCTGGTCTAGTCTTTGGCGTCTGGAATCTAAATCCCAAGGAGCGTGCATCATGAGTATTTTTAGCTTTGTGAAAGAAGCAGGCGAAAAACTTATCGATCTGCTGACACCTGGCAATGCGAATGCCAGCGAGCAGTTGAAGGAACACATCAGCAAGGTCGGCCTGGGTAATCCGAATGTTCAGGCGACCATCGAGGGCGACAAAGTCATCATCACCGGTGAAGTGGCGAGTCAGGAAGAGAAGGAAAAGATTCTGTTGGCCGTGGGCAATATTGCCGGTGTCGGCAGTGTTGATGACCGGATCACCGTGACCGGGCCGGTGACGAAGGCCGCTCGTTTCGTTACGGTGAAAAAGGGCGACACCCTCAGCGCGATTTCCAAGGCGGAATACGGCGACGCGAACAAGTACAACAAAATCTTCGAGGCCAACAAACCCATGCTTTCGCACCCGGACAAGATCTATCCGGGGCAGGTGTTGCGGATTCCTGAGTAAGACTTGAGTTCGTGTGATGGCCATCGCGGGCAAGCCACGCTCCCACAGGTTTTGCGTCGTATGCACACTACGCGAACAACACAAAACCTGTGGGAGCGTGGCTTGCCCGCGATGCAGGCAACTCGGTCTAAAGCCCGGCAATCAACTCCCGATAATCCCCCACCGCTGCAAACTCGGCCGTGTCCTTCGGCCCTTTGCGACTGTCCGGCTCGCTCACGGCCAGCAGATGCGCCACGCCAAAATTGCGTGCACTGCGCAGGATCGGCAAGGTGTCATCGATAAACAGACTGCGCGTCGGGTCGAAGCCGATGTCGGCCTGCAAGGCATCCCAGAACTGCGGGTTTTCCTTGGGGAACCCGTAATCGTGAGAGCTGATCAAGCGCTCGAAATACGGCGCCAGTTCAATTCGCTCCAGCTTCAATGACAGCGAGTCGCGGTGGGCGTTGGTGATCAGTACTACGCGTTTGCCGGCCCGTTTGATCGCCGCCAGAAAAGTGTCCGCATCCGGACGCAGGGCGATCAGATGCGCGGTTTCCAGTTTCAGCTCACGCACCGACAGCTTCAGCTCGGCGCTCCAGAAGTCCAGGCAGTACCACTGCAACTGACCGGCATTGCGTTCGAACAGCGGCTGTAACTCCAGCTCCGCCATGGCCCGGCTCACCCCGTGCAGATCGGCATAACGCTGGGGCAGGTGTTCCATCCAGAAATGATTGTCGTAGTGCAGGTCCAGCAGCGTGCCGTCCATATCCAGCAAAACGGTATCGATGTCGCGCCAGGGCAGCAGGGACATAAAAAACTTCTCCAGCGGTAAAAAAGATATCCGGGATAAACAATCAGGATAGGCCGGGTAAAGGCTGGGTTGAAAGCGTCGCGAGCGAAGGGAGTGCAAGGAAAAAACAGGCGAGGACGGGGAGTTTACGAGTTGTAAATGACCCGTCCGAGCCTGTTTTTGACGCAGCAATCTCGAGCGCAGCAGCTTTCAAACAGCCTGTATAGTAACCCGCTTACGCCAAGGAGCCATCTATGCGCCAGAAACCCACCGTACTCGCTCGCGAGATCGTCGCCACCAGCCGTTTGTTCTGTGTCGAAGAGCTGAAGTTGCGCTTTTCCAATGGCGTGGAGCGCACTTACGAGCGTCTGGTCAGCAAAGGCACCGGCCATGGCGCAGTGATGATTGTGGCGATGCTCGACGCGGAGCACGCGGTATTGGTGGAGGAGTACTGCGGCGGCACCGATGCATACGAATTGTCCCTGCCCAAAGGCTTGATCGAACCGGGCGAAGATGTGTTGGCAGCGGCCGAGCGGGAGCTCATGGAAGAGGCTGGGTATGGCGCGCGGCAGCTTGAACATCTGACCGAGTTGTCGTTGTCACCGGGCTACATGAGCCAGAGGATCCAGGTGGTGCTGGCCACCGACCTGTACGAAGAACGCCTGGAAGGTGATGAGCCCGAGCCGATGGGGGTGGAAAAGATCAGCCTGCGTGAATTGTCGTCTTTGGCGCAAAACCCGCGATTCACCGAGGGCCGTGCCTTGGCGGCGCTGTATCTGGCCCGTGACTTACTGACTCAACGTGGGGTGTTTTTGCCGTGAACTTGAATTTTCCCCATCCGTTGATGGCGCCGGTCGTTGAACTGGCTTTGAAGGCTGGCGAAGCGATCCTGCCGTTCTGGCGCGTCAATGTTGCCGTGACTGCAAAGTCCGATGATTCCCCGGTTACAGCCGCCGACATGGCCGCTCATCATGTGATTCTGGCTGGACTGACGGCGCTGGATCCGAGCATTCCGGTGCTGTCCGAAGAGGACGCCAATATCCCCCAGAGCGTGCGCGCCGGCTGGCAGCGCTGGTGGCTGGTCGATCCGTTGGACGGGACCAAGGAGTTCATCTCCGGCAGCGAAGAGTTCACCGTCAACATTGCGTTGATTGAGCAGGGGCGTGTGGTGTTCGGCGTGGTGTCGATGCCGACCAACGGGCGCTTTTATGTCGGCGGTGCCGGAATGGGTGCCTGGCGTGGCGATAAAGGTGCCGAGCCGTTGCCGATTCAGGTTCGCGAAGTTCCGGCTGCGGGCGAAGCCTTCACGGTGGTCGCCAGTCGTCGGCATTCAAGCCCTGAGCAGGAGCGGTTGCTCGCGGGGTTGAGCGACAGTCTGGGCGAGCTGCAACTGGCCAATATTGGCAGTTCGTTGAAATTTTGCCTGCTGGCGGAAGGGGCGGCGGATTGTTATCCGCGGTTGGCGCCGACTTCGCAGTGGGACACGGCGGCTGCGCAAGGTGTGTTGGAAGGCGCGGGGGGGGAGGTGCTGGATTTGAATGGTGAACCGTTCTGTTATCCGGCGCGGGTGTCGTTGTTGAATGAATTCTTTTTGGCGCTGCCGGCTAAGGCTGCGTGGCGGGAAAAGTTGTTGGCTTTGGCTCGCAACTAAGATCGTTCCCATGCTCTGCGTGGGAATGCCTCTAGGGACGCTCTGCGTCCAGTGACGCGGAGCGTCACGGGCTGCATTCCCACGCAGAGCGTGGGAACGATCAGTCATCGGTGCAGCACGTACTGTCCCACGAACTTCACCGCATCCTCGTCACTCCCGGCATTCACAATCCGCGAATGCAGTGTCAACCGGGCCCGCCCATACCGCTCATACGTGGCCAGAAACTTCTTCCACACCGCTGCACTCGGTGCCCGGCAAATCGCCGTTGCGTCCATGGTGACCGGCAGCGGGTAGCTGATCTGCCCTTCCTGAATCACGATGTGCCCGTCTTTAATGCCTTCTTCGTGCAAACGCAAATGCAGCCAGCCCCAGCCGGCCAGTACTGCGCCGCAATACAGGCTGCCACCGAACATGGTGCTTTTGTGATTGACGTTGGCTTCCAGCGGCAGGTGCAGGCGCAGTTGTTGGTCGTGCCAGTCGAGCACTTTGAGGCCCATCTTCCGCGTGAGGGGAATGTCGTGATGGAGGATCGATTCCAGGTGACGACTGTCGCGGTTCATTCACGGGCCTTTTGTTTGAAGGGGATGATTTTACGGTAGCTCAATCAAGGTCGTCGGTGTGGCTGCTGGCGCCGGCATCGGCGAAGTTCAGACCATGCTTGCGCAGCTTGTCATGCAAGGTTTTGCGCGGAATGCCGAGCGCTTCGGCGAGGCTGCGCACGGAGCTGTGAGAGCGCGCCAGTTCAGCGGCAATCAGGCTCTTCTCGAAGTTCTCCACTTGCTCGCTCAGACCGCCACTGACCACTTCAATCGTGCTGCCGACGCCGCCATCCGGCGTGTTGTTGTCCAGCGCCAGTTCCAGGCCCAGGGCAAAGCGTTCGGCGGCATTCTGCAGTTCTCGCACGTTGCCTGGCCAGGTGTGACGTAGCAGCAGCGCCCGGTGCCCCGGTTGCAATTCGTGAGGCGGCAAGCCGTGGCGCGCGCTGGCTTCGTCGGCGAAATGCTGGAACAGCATCAGCGCATCTTCGCCCCGCTCGCGCAGCGGCGGAATGCGTAGCGGCGCGACGTTCAGGCGGTAATACAAGTCGGCACGGAAGCGGCCCTGATCGGCGGATTGACGCAGATCTTCCTTGGTCGCGGCGATGATGCGGATGTCCAGCGGGATCAGCTGGTTGCCACCCAGACGCTCGACGACCCGCTCTTGCAGCAAGCGCAGCAGTTTCACCTGCACATCCAGACTCATGCTTTCGATTTCATCGAGGAACAACGTGCCGCCGTTGGCGAATTCGAACTTGCCGATGCGGCGCTTCTGCGCGCCGGTAAACGCACCGGGCTCGTGACCGAACAGCTCGCTTTCCACCACTGACTCGGCAAGAGCCCCGGCGTTGATCGCCACGAACGGGCCGTTACGCCGACTCGACAGGTCGTGCAACGCGCGGGCCACCACTTCCTTACCCGCACCGGTTTCGCCGAGGATCAGCACGTCGGCCTTGGTCGCCGCCAGCGCACCGATCTGCTCGCGCAGGCGCAGCATCGGCGCTGAATGCCCGACCAATCGAGCACTCAGTTCGTTGCGATCGCTCAGGGCCAGACGCAGGCTACGGTTGTCCAGTACCAGCCGGCGAAGGTCCAGAGCACGACGTACGCTGTCGAGCAGAGAGTCGCTGGCGAAAGGTTTTTCCAGAAAGTCATAAGCCCCGGCGCGCATGGCTTGTACCGCCAGCGGCACATCGCCGTGGCCGGTGATCAGCAGCACCGGCAGCTCCGGGTCCTGGGCGTGGAGTTCGGTCAGCAGTTCGAGACCGTCCATGCCCGGCATGCGGATGTCGCTGACCACTACCCCCGGCCAGTCGCGTTCCAGTTGCCCGGCCAGGCCCTTGGCTTCAGCCAGCGGCAGGATCTTCAGGCCGGCCAGGTCCAGGGTCTGGCTCAGGGCCTGGCGCAGGTGGGGATCGTCGTCGATCAACACGACCTGGATGCGGTTGTCGATGGTCATGCACTTCGGTCCTCGGACGGTTGCAGGCTCACACCCGGTGCGCCTGCGCGCAGTTTCAGGGTAATCAGGGCGCCGCCTTCCTTGTGGTTGGAGAACGACAGTTCACCACCGAAGGCGCGCATCAGGGTGTCGCAGATCGCCAGCCCCAGCCCAAGCCCCTGAGTGCGGGTCTTGGTGGTGTAGAAGGGCTCGCCGGCACGACCCAGCGCTTCCATACAGAACCCGGGGCCATTGTCGCGAATGTACAGATTGACGCCATCGGTGGTGGATTCGGCACTCAACCAGAGTTTACGCGGCGGGCCTTTTTCCGTCAGGGCATCGAGGGCATTGGCCAGCAGGTTACCGAGTACTTGGCGCAGACGGGTTTCTCCGGCCTCGACCCACAGGGTGGCGGCCGGCAGGTCACGGATCAGCTCGACTTCCATGCTCCGTCGACGCTTGGCCAATAACGCCAGAGCGTCGTCCAGTGCCGGTTGCAGGGCCACGCTTTCCGGGGCGTGACGATCACGTCGGGCGAAGGCGCGCAGGTGGGCGATGATCGAGGCCATGCGCCCGGTCAATTCGCTGATCAGCTTGAGGTTGCCGCGAGCATCCTCGGTGCGCTGATGATCGAGCAGCACTTCGGCGTTTTCCGCGTAACTGCGGATCGCCGCCAGCGGTTGGTTGAGTTCATGGCTGATGCTTGCCGACATCGTCCCCAGCGCCGAAAGCTTGCCGGCCTGCACCAGGTCATCCTGCGCGCGCACCAATTCCTGCTGGGCGTGTTCGCGCTCCAGCACTTCTTGTTTCAGTCGACGGTTGAGGCCTTCGAGGTCGCTGGTCCGTTCGGCGACCCGGCCTTCCAGTTCATGGCGAGCCTTGCCTTCGAAGGCGATCCGCTCCAGGTAATGGCGTCGGCGTTGCATCATCAGGCCGAGCAGCAGCATCAATACCAGCAGCGTTGCGCCGCCGATGGCCACGACCGTGCGCACCGGGCGGTCGATCAGGGTACGCGGCGCAAGGATACTGACGCTCCAGCCGGTTTCTTCGATCTGCCGGGTTTGGGTCAGCCAGGCGTTGGCGTCGAGACTCAACGGCTTGGGATCGCGGGTGGGGTAGGGTTGAATCGCGGTGATGGCCTCACGCTCTGCGTCGCTCAATGGGCGTGTCGAGCGGAAACGCCACTCGGGCCGCGACGTGAGGATGACCACGCCATTGTGGTCGGTGACCAACAGTTGCTCCGGGGTTTTGCCCCAGAGGCTTTCGGTGTGGTCGAGATCCACCTTGATCACCAGCACGCCGATGATTTTTTCGCGATCACGTATCGCCGCCGCAAAGAAGTAACCGCGTTTGGCCGAGGTGGTACCCAGGCCGAAGAAGCGCCCCAGACGCCCGGCCATGGCTTCGCTGAAATAAGGACGGAAAGCGAAATTGCGGCCGACGAAGCTGTCGTGTTTGTCCCAATTGGAGGCAGCCAGCGTCTTGCCGGTGGTGTCCATCAGGTACATGACTTCGGCACCGGTCTGGGCACTGATGTTTTTCAGCAGGCGATTGGCATTGCCCTGAATCACGCCCTCGTCGGGTGCGGCTAATGTCGCACGCAGGGCGGGCAGCTCGCCGAGAATCTGCGGCAACACTTCATACCGATGCAGGGTACCCAGCAGGTTGGCGACGTAGAGGTCGAGAGTCTGACGGTTCTGGCCGGCCAGTTCGCTGCGGTAGTAACGCTCGGCCAGATGTTCCAGCGGCCACAGCAAGGGCGCCAGGCACAGCGCGAGCAGCGCCAGGCTGCGCCAGCGGGGTCTGCGGGGAAGGGTCGGTGTCATGAGCATCAAGCGCCTGTGGGTACAGACGCATTATGCCTAGGCTTGCGGGCGCAGTCTGCGCACCTTGGATCAAGTGCGCGCTGGCGGTGAAAATTCACACAGGAATTCAGGAAAAGACTTCAGCGTCCTTGAAGAACGCGGCGGACTGATCTTTAGCTGACAGCTTCGGTGCTTCGTCCAGCTGCCAGTCAATACCCAGATCCGGATCGTCCCAGCGAATGCTGCGCTCGGCCGACGGGGTGTAGTAGTCGGTGGTCTTGTAGAGGAACTCGGCGAAATCGCTCAGCACCACGAAACCATGGGCAAAACCTTCCGGCACCCAGAGTTGGCGATGGTTGTCGGCGGACAGGCGCACAGCGACCCATTTGCCGAAATTAGGTGAACTGCGGCGAATATCCACCGCCACATCCAGCACTTCACCGACGGTGACACGGACCAGTTTGCCCTGAGTGTTCTCCAGTTGGTAATGCAAACCGCGCAGTACGCCTTTTTGCGAGCGGGAATGGTTGTCCTGAACGAACTGGGTGTTCAGGCCGGTTGCCTCTTCGAAAGCCTTGGCGTTGAAGCTCTCATAGAAGAAGCCGCGCTCGTCACCAAATACCTTGGGTTCGATGATCAGAACACCGGGCAGGTCGGTGGTGACTACATTCATGGTGTTTCTCCAGCGATAGGCGTGATGGGTCGACATTCTTACGCAAAGTGGCAGCGGGTGCGAGTGGGGCGATGAAGAGAGTTGCGCGGGCATTTGATTCGCGCCAACCAGGAAGGGGGTTGCGTATCGCCCCAAGCAATGGCGATATAAGCGCCTAATAAAATTTCAGGGGGTTTGTATGCCGCTCGCCACGTTGATTCACCGCGCCAGTCTGCCCAGCCCGCAGGTATCTGCGGCGCAAGCGCTTGAGCTGCTGGAAGAGCATTACGGGCTGAGCGGGCGGTTGCAGGCGCTTGGGAGCCAGCAGGATCTCAACTATCGGGTCGACAGTGATCAGGGGCGTTTCGTCCTGAAAATCTGCCGTGGCGATTATTCGGCGCTGGAGCTGCAAGCCCAACACGCAGGGCTCAAGCATCTGGCTGAATATTCTGGCGTGCAGGTGCCACGAGTTATCCCTGCCAAAAACGGCCCAGACTTGCTCTCCTTGGAGGTCGGTGGCCAAGCGGTGCATATGCGCCTGCTCGATTACATCGACGGCCAATCCCTGACGCACCTTGATCATCTGAGCCATTCAGTGGTTGCCGGTTTCGGTCGACTCTGCGGGGAAATGGATCTGGCGCTAGCCGGTTTTGATCATCCGGGGCTCGAGCGCACCCTTCAATGGGACGCCCGCCACGCCAATGCGTTGATCGCGCATTTGCTGCCGGTGATCAAGGATGAGCGGCAACGAGCGTTGCTTGCTGAAGCGGCTGGACAAGCCGATCGCCATTTGCAGCCTCTGGTGGATAAGTTGCCGGTGCAGGCGATTCACATGGACATCACTGACGACAACGTGGTCTGGCAGCGGGATTCGCAGCGCCAATGGCAGTTGCAGGGCGTGATCGATTTCGGTGACCTGGTCCGAACCTGGCGGATCACCGATCTGTCGGTGACTTGCGCCGCGCTGCTGCATCATGCCGACGGCGATCCGTTCTACATTTTGCCGGCGGTTCGGGCTTATCACGCGCTCAATCCGTTGCAGCATGAAGAGTTGCTGGCGCTCTGGCCGCTGATCGTTGCGCGTTCGGCGGTGCTGGTGCTGAGTGGGGAACAGCAGGTCAGCATCGATCCGGGCAACGAGTACAGTCGCGACAACCTGACCCATGAGTGGGAAATATTCCGCGTTGCCACGTCGGTGCCGTTGGCGTTGATGGAGGCGGCGATTCTTACTGCGGTGGGTCAAAGCCTGCCGAGCATCGGCAGTGAAAGTTTTGCTCCATTGTTGCCGAGTCTGGTGGGGCGTGAGTTTGCGTTGATCGATCTGGGCGTGCTCAGTCCGCATTTCGAGGCCGGTAACTGGGAGCAAGAGGGGATCGACCAGCGTCTGCTGACTGAGGCCGCAGCGGCTCACGGTCTCGCGGCCAGTCGTTATGGGCAATACCGACTGTCTCGCACCCGGCCAGATTGTGCCAGCGAACCGGACACATGCCCATTACACGTAGAGTTGCGAGTGCCCCACGGCACGGCGGTTGAGTCGCCGTTTGCCGGGATGGTTCATTCGCCGACAGAGGGTGTGCTGCAACTGGATGGTCCGCAACTGAGTGTTCGTCTGTGGGGCGTGACTCCATCTCTGCACACCGGCGCGGCGCTGGTCAAAGGCCAGGTGCTGGGTTCGGTCAGCGGGCCGTTGATCGTGCAGTTGTGTCGAAGCGCTCAGCTCGACGTGCCGTTGTTTTGCACGCCATCGCGCGCAGCAGCCTGGCAGGCGTTGTGTCCTTCACCTGCCGCGTTGCTGGGCCTGGCCTGCGATGCGGAAGAGGAACTCGACCCGCAGACATTGCTGGCCCGCCGTGACGCGAGTTTCGCTCGCTCCCAGAAGCACTATTACGTCGACCCGCCACGCATCGAGCGTGGCTGGCGCAATCACCTGATCGACATGCAGGGCCGCTCTTACCTCGACATGCTCAACAACGTCGCGGTCCTGGGTCATGGACATCCGCGCATGGCTGCCGTCGCCGGCCGGCAGTGGTCGCTGCTCAACACCAACTCGCGTTTTCACTACGCGGCGATTGCCGAGTTTTCCGAGCGTTTGCTGAAGCTGGCCCCGGACAATATGGATCGGGTATTTCTGGTCAACAGCGGTACCGAGGCCAATGACCTGGCGATTCGTCTGGCCTGGGCCTACAGCGGCGGTCGCGACATGCTCAGCGTGCTGGAGGCGTATCACGGTTGGTCGGTGGCGGCGGATGCGGTCTCGACCTCGATTGCCGACAATCCCAAGGCCTTGAGCAGCCGTCCCGACTGGGTGCATCCGGTGACCGCGCCAAACACCTATCGCGGTGAATTCCGTGGTGTCGACAGTGCACCGGACTACGTGCGCAGCGTCGAACACAATCTGGCGAAAATCGCCGAGCAAAAGCGCCAATTGGCCGGTTTCATCTGCGAGCCGGTGTACGGCAATGCCGGCGGTATCTCACTGCCGCCGGGCTATTTGAAGCAGGTCTATGCGCTGGTCCGCGCTCAGGGCGGGGTGTGCATCGCCGATGAGGTGCAGGTCGGTTACGGCCGCATGGGCACATTCTTCTGGGGCTTCGAGGAGCAGGGCGTGGTGCCGGACATCATCACCATGGCCAAAGGCATGGGTAACGGCCAGCCGTTGGGCGCAGTCATTACCCGTCGGGAAATTGCTGAAGCGCTGGAGGCCGAGGGTTACTTTTTCTCGTCGGCCGGTGGCAGCCCGGTCAGTTGCCGGATAGGCATGGCGGTGCTGGATGTGATGGAAGAAGAAAAACTCTGGGAAAACGCCCAGGTTGTGGGCGGGTATTTCAAGGAGCGTCTTGAAGCGTTGATCGACCGGCATCCGTTGGTGGGGGCGGTGCATGGTTCCGGCTTCTATCTGGGCGTGGAGTTGATCCGCAATCGAGAAACCCTGGAGCCCGCGACTGAAGAAACCACGGCGTTGTGCGATCGCCTTCGTGAGTTGGGGATCTTCATGCAGCCGACAGGCGATTACCTGAACATTCTCAAAATCAAGCCGCCGATGGTTACGTCGCGTCAGAGCGTGGATTTCTTTGTCGACATGCTGTCGAAGGTGTTGGACGAAGGGTTGTAGATCGATCCAGCTGTCAACGCGGGCTAATGTGTGAGTCGAGGTATAGTTCGATTGTTATCGGGTTTAAGAGAGTAATTTTAGACAGAAGGAATATTAATAGCTTTAAAAGCCGATTTTTATCGGCTATAAAGTCGTCACTGCCCACGGTGTGGACGAACCACGCCCGGTGCTGCCTCTTTCTGTCATCGGTCGATGCCATTCTCGACCTCAAGCACTTGCCCAGGAGATGATTCATGAGCCGTATCGTTACCGTCGCCGCTACCCAGATGGCCTGTTCCTGGGACCTTGAAGCCAACATCGAAACCGCTGAGAAGCTGGTCCGTGAGGCTGCGGCGAAAGGCGCGCAAATCATCCTGATCCAGGAACTGTTCGAGGCGCCGTACTTCTGCCAGAAACCGAACCCTGATTACCTGCAGCTGGCCACGACGGTCGAAGACAACGTTGCCATCAAGCACTTCCAGAAAGTCGCCAAAGAACTGCAGGTTGTTCTGCCGATCAGCTTCTACGAACTGGCCGGCCGCGCGCGTTTCAACAGCATCGCGATCATCGATGCCGACGGCAGCAACCTCGGGATTTATCGTAAAAGCCACATCCCGGACGGCCCTGGCTACCACGAAAAGTACTACTTCAACCCGGGCGATACCGGCTTCAAAGTCTGGAATACCCGTTACGCGAAAATCGGCGTGGGCATCTGCTGGGATCAGTGGTTCCCTGAGTGCGCCCGCAGCATGGCGCTGCAAGGCGCGGAAATCCTGTTCTACCCGACCGCCATCGGCAGCGAGCCACACGACAAGACCATTTCATCCCGCGACCACTGGCAACGCGTGCAACAAGGCCATGCCGGCGCCAACCTGATGCCGCTGATCGCCAGCAACCGCATCGGTAACGAAGAGCAGGACGGCTACGACATTACCTTCTACGGCTCGTCGTTCATCGCCAACCAGTTTGGCGAGAAAGTCCAAGAGCTGAACGAAACCGAAGAAGGCATTCTGGTTCACAGCTTTGACCTCGATGAGCTGGAGCACATCCGCAGCGCATGGGGCTCGTTCCGTGACCGTCGCCCGAACCTGTACGGCGCGATCAAAACCCTCGACGGTTCCCTGGAGTCCTGAACCATGACCACTTTGAACAGCACCCCTCGCACCGACGGCTTTTATATGCCAGCCGAATGGGCACCACAAACACAGACCTGGATGGTCTGGCCCGAGCGCCCGGACAACTGGCGCCTGGGCGGCAAACCGGCGCAAGCCGCGCATGTGGCGGTGGCCAAGGCCATCGCGCGTTTCGAACCGGTGACCGTGGCGGTCTCCGCTGGCCAGTACGAAAATGCTCGTGCCCGTCTCGACGTGCCGAATATTCGTTTGGTGGAGATGTCCAGCGATGACGCCTGGGTTCGGGATACAGGCCCGACGTTCGTCATCAATAACCGCGGTGAAGTCCGTGGTGTGGATTGGGACTTCAATGCCTGGGGCGGTTTCGACGGTGGTCTGTATTCGCCGTGGAACCGTGACTCGCAGGTAGCGGGCAAGATCCTCGAAATCGAGCGCAGCCCTCGCTACCGCACCGAAGGTTTTGTGCTCGAAGGCGGCTCGATCCATGTCGATGGCGAAGGCACCCTGATCACCACCGAAGAATGCTTGCTCAACCGCAATCGCAACCCGCACATGGACCGTGCGCAAATCGAAGCGGTGCTCAGCGCAAATCTGGCTGTGGATAAGATCATTTGGCTGCCGGACGGTTTGTTCAACGACGAAACCGACGGCCATGTGGATAACTTCTGCTGCTACGTGCGTCCGGGTGAAGTGCTGCTGGCCTGGACTGACGACCCGCAGGATCCGAACTACCCGCGCTGCCAGGCGGCAATGGAGGTGCTGCAAAACAGCACCGATGCCAAGGGGCGCCCATTCACGGTGCACAAGATGCCGATTCCTGGGCCGCTGTACGCGACCGAAGAGGAGTGCGCAGGCGTGGATCCGGTAGACGGCACTCAGGAACGCAATCCGACCGTTCGTCTGGCCGGCTCTTACGTGAACTTCCTGATCGTCAACGGCGGCATCATCGCGCCGAGCTTTGACGACCCATTGGACGGTCCGGCCAAAGAGATTTTGCAGGCTTTGTTCCCGCAACACGAAGTGGTCATGGTGCCAGGTCGCGAACTGTTACTGGGGGGCGGTAACATCCACTGCCTTACCCAACAACAGCCCGCACCGCACAAGGAGTGAGTGCGGTCGTAACAGCTTGAGTTGATTGAAGAATCGATTGAGCAACGATTTAGCCTCGTCGTTTCATGGAAAGCCCGCAGCCCATCAGGACTGCGGGTTTTTTTGTATCCACTTGTCGACACTTCGAAAACATTGGCACAGCTCTTGTATCTTCGATGGCGCAACATGGGGAGGGAGAGAACTTCGATGTTCTGTCATAAACCTTGGATAAGTTAGCCGCTCACAAACCAGGAGAGAGCGCTGAGATGAACGCCGAAATGAACGTCGTGAGCGAGCGGGCACTGCATCCCCTGGCAGTTAACAGCGAGTCGCTCCAGGTCTTGGCGCAGTGGTTGAAGTCCAATGGAACGCGTCAGATCAGGGAACCTGATCCGCGCCGGACGATGATCGAGCGCTACCCCGCTGGTTTATTCAGCGAGGCGGAACTGGAAGCACTGTGGGATGTGATGGAAGGATAAGAAGAAAAACAACGGATTGATAAAAGCGCTGCCGGGAAGGCGGCGCTTTTTTATGGGTGAAGGTCTTTATGGTTGATCGTTCCCACGCTCTGCGTGGGAATGCCTCACCGGACGCTCCGCGTCCATAGGGGACGCAGAGCGTCCCTGGCTGCATTCCCACGCAGAGCGTGGGAACGATCAACCGGTGGTAGCTTTAGAAGCTGTAAGTCCCGGTCACCACCAGGCTCCGTGGTGCGCCTGGTTGAATCTGTGCCGCACTGGTGGCCGAGGAGAAATACTCGCGATCGGTGATATTGTTCAGTGCCGCTCGCAAATCCCAATCTTTCTGCCGGAACCCGGCCAATGCATCCCAACGGCCATAGCCTGGCAGCACGGTGGTGTTGAGGTTGTCGGCGTAACGTTGACCCACCAGGGTCAAACCGGTTTCGGCGTACCAGCCCATTTCCGGTTTCCAGGTCAGGAACAGGCTGCCGTTGTGTTTGGCGACGTTGCTGATGCGTTTGCCTTCGAAGCCGTTGTTGTCCTTCTCGACCGTTGCGTCCTGCACGCCCACGCCACCGCGCACGTACCAGTTGCCAGCGATCTTGCCGGTACCGGTCAGCTCGATTCCGCGGGAACGTTGCACGCCGGTGAGCAGGGTCACGGTCGGATCGTTCGGGTCGCTGGTGCGACGGTTGTAAAGTTCCAGCTCATAGATCGCCAGCGTAGTGCTCAGGCGATCGTCGAGCCAGTCGCTCTTCACGCCGATCTCCTTCTGCTTGGTCAGCTCGGGGCTCAGGTCGTTGCTGTTGCCGGCCGCGCCTGGGGTGATGCCGATCAAGCCGCCACCGACCGGGGAAAAGGTCTTGGTCCAGGACGCGTAGAAGGAATGATTCTGCAGCGGCGTCCAGACCACGCCTACCCGTGGGCTGGTGCTGTGGCTGTCACGATCTTCGGAAATGCCCCGCAGCTTGTTGGTCGACTCGATATCAAAGGTGTCATAGCGCAAACCGGCGAGCAGCTGCCATTGATCATTCAGACGCAGTTGATCTTGCACGTACACCGCACGGCTTTCGACTTCGGTGTGGGTGCTGCTCGACACCTGCATGCGTCCGGTATGGCGCAAGTCGCGATTTGGGTTGTACAGATCCAGCGCCGGTACCGGCGAACTACCGCGCCCGGAGGTTGCTGCGTTATACAACGTCGGATCGCGACGCTGGCTGCCGATCTCGATGCCGGTCAGCAGGCGATGCTCCAGGCCGAAGGTGTCGAAGCCGCCTTCCAGTTCGACGTTGTTATAGACGTTGCGGGTGGTGAGGTCCTGCTGCCAGTGCTGGCGTGTGACCTTGTTGGTCGCGGGGGTATAACCGGTCAGGTAGGTGTTGTCGAAATCGCTGTTGAGCTTGAACACACCCAGGGTATGACGCAGCTGCCAGTTGTCGCTGAGTTCATAGCTGAGTTTCGAACGCAGGGATTGTGATTTGTCGTCGATGAAATCGTGCTCGCTGCCGTAGGTCGTGTCCCGTCCTACGTCCGCCGGGCGCCCGTTGACCCCGGGAATGCCGCGATCCGGCGTACGGTTGTAGCGGCTGTATTCGTACTGCACCAGCCAATTGAGGTCGGGCGTCAGTTGCCAGCTCATGGACGGCGCGAACAGTTGGCGATTGCCACTGACGCCATCGCGAAAGCTGTTCTGGTCCATGTTGCCCATGTTCAGGCGCAGGCTGATGTTCTCGCTCGGGTCGGTGCTGAGGTCGGCATACAGGCTGCGCAGATCGTCGCTGCCGCCTTGGGCTTCAAGGGTCGAACGGCGGCCGAACTCCGGAAGCTTGCTGACCCGGTTGACGATCCCGCCCTGGCTGCCACGGCCATACAACACAGCGGCGGGGCCTTTAAGGACTTCGATGCGTTCGATGTTGTGCAAGTCGCGCACGTACTGACTGTCGTCACGAATGCCGTCGAGGTAGAAGTCGTTGCTGGCGTCGAAACCACGGATGCGCAGGCTGTCGAAGCGGGTATCGGCGCCACTGCTGACGTTGGGAATGCCGCTGAGTGCCGTGCCCAGATCGTTGGTGCCGTAATCTACGACGTTCGCTGTTTTTACCGAATCGATGGCCTGCGGCACGTAACGCACCGGTGTAGCCGTGCGAGTGGCAGTGCTGGTTTCCTTTACGCGTGGATCGTCAGCTTGTGCTTCGGCGCTGATCGAGGTCTCGGGTAAAACGGTTGTGGCGGCGCAGGTAAAACCCGCAGACAGGAAAGCAGAAAGCCCAAGGGTGACGGGCGTAAGGCGGAAGGGGGCAGGCATCTGAAGCGCATCCGGAAGGGTAGAGAAATTCGAGGGCGCGAATGGTAATGCTTGTTATTTGCTTCCGTTAATTATTCTTGAACGGTTCCTGCGTTTGATTGTTTCAAGTTGTGTCGTGATTGATACGAAAGTATTGGAGGTGTATTCGACCGATTCATGAAACAGACTGAAAACCATTCCAGCGTTTTTCCGAAACTGTCTGGGGATTAATCTGCCGACATTGAGTTTTCCTACTTTGTTGCCGGAGTCTTCCCATGATCCTTCACTACATTTACGACCCTTTGTGCGGCTGGTGTTACGGCGCCAAACCATTGGTCCAGGCTGCCCAAGCCGTATTGCCAGTGATCGCCCACGGTGGCGGCATGATGACCGGCGCCAACCGCCAGACCGTTTCGCCACAACTGCGCAATTACGTCATGCCCCATGACCGACGCATCGCCGAGTACACCGGTCAGCCGTTTGGTGAGGCGTATTTTGAGGGTCTGCTGCGCGATGAGACGGCGGTGTTCGATTCCGCGCCGCCGATTGCCGCCGTGCTGGCAGCCGAGCAGATCGCAGAGCGCGGTCTTGAATTGCTGGGGCGTCTGCAGGCGGCTCATTACGTGGAAGGTCGACGCATTGCTGATAACACCGTGCTGCTGGAACTCGCCACACAAATAGGTCTTGAGCCCGAAGCCTTCCAACAGGCGTTTAATGAAGCTGACACTGATCGCCATATCAAAGACAGCCGCGCACTCTTGGCCAAGGTCGGCGGTCAGGGTTTCCCGACCTTCGCGCTGGAACAGGATGGCCAGTTCATCCTGGTCGACATCGGCCCGTGGCTCGGCAAGCCGCAAGCCTTCGCCCACTGGTTGAGCCAGTCACTTACGGCAAAAGAGTCTTCACACGCGTTTCAAGCCTGTGGCCTCGACGGCTGCGCCCATTGAATTCACCTGGAGTCACCATGGATAACCTGAGCCTGATCAAAAGCACCTACGAAGGCGCCAACTCCCAGGAGAACGCTCGCAACACCGCCGCGGCGCTGGCCGATGACGCTCGCTGGACTGAGGCCGCAGGTTTTCCGTACGCCGGGACCTATGTCGGTTTTGACGCTATCGTCGAAAACGTCTTCAAGCGTCTGGCCACCGAGTGGGAAGATTTTCAGTTCAAGGTCGAGAACTACGTCGCACAGGGCGACAAGGTGTTTGCCTACGGCAATTACAGCGGAATCTACAAAGTCACCGGCCGCCCGATGAATGCTCGGGTCGCTCACTTGTGGACCCTGGCCGACGGCAAAGTCACGCATTTCGAACAATTCGTCGACAGCCACACCGTGCAATTGGCTATCGCTGACAAGTGATTTCTTAGACGATTTTCGCCTATTCACAGACGATTCATGAAATTGACACCTTATTAAAGGCGCAGATAGGATGCGCCCAACGCCTGTGGCTAACCGCCATGACTTACAAAACAATAAAAGGCCCGCCGCGAATTTTCGTGGGCGGGCCTTTTTGTTTTTGGGTGAAAAAAGAGCGCGATAGCGCCATTTCAGTGGTTCGGCACAGCGCGTATCAACCCGTAATAAGGAAAATAACATGTTGAACAAGCGAATCAGCCTGATCGCACTGGGGATGTTGAGCGCTACACAGGCCATGGCTAACGACCAGGCCGAGTCCAAGGGTTTTGTTGAAGACAGCAGCCTCAAAGTGCTGCTGCGCAACGCCTATATCAATCGTGACTATAAAGACGGCAACGAGGACAAAGCCGAATGGGGCCAAGCGGCCATCGGTACTTTCTCGTCCGGCTTCACCCAGGGCACCGTCGGTGTCGGTGTGGATGCCTTCGGTCTGTACGCACTGCGTCTGGATGGCGGCAAGGGCCGCAGCGGTGCCGGTGGTATCGACTTCTTCAAACAGGGCGACAGCGGCAGTGCAGCTGACGACTTGTCCAAGGGCGGTGCGGCAGTCAAGTTCCGTCTCTCCAGCACCACGCTGACCTATGGCGACCAGATGCCGGCCTTGCCGGTGTTGAACTACGACAACTCCCGCCTGCTGCCGGAAAGCTACACCGGCACCCTGATCACCTCCAGGGAGATCAAAGGCCTGGAGTTGAACGCCGGTCGCTTCACCGCCGAATCGCGCAAAAGTGCTGAAGGTCGTGACAGCGGTGGCTTGAAGTCGATCAACGTATTGGGCGGTAGCTACCAGTTCACCGAACAGTTCAAGGCTGCGCTGTACGCGTCCGACGTCGAAGACGTGCTGAAGAAGCAATACGTGAACGCCAACTACGTGTTCCCGATCGACAAGGATCAGTCCCTGACCCTGGACTTCAATGGCTATCGCACCAAGCTGGACGATTCCTACGTCCGCAAAAGCGGCGCCACCGGCGATGACAACAAGATCTGGAGCCTGGCAGCGACCTTCGCCACCGGCCCGCACTCGTTCACCCTCGCTCACCAACGCAGCACCGGCGACAGCAACCTGGGCTACGCCTACGGCGGCTACCAAAAGGATCAAGGTCGCGTCGGCGACGGCGGTAACACCATCTACCTGGCGAACTCCTACTGGTCCGACTTCAACGCCGAAGACGAACGCAGCTGGCAGTTGGGCTACGGTCTGGACTTCGGCACCTTCGGCATTCCGGGCCTGAGCTACAACTTTGCCTATGTGCGCGGTGACAACATCACCACCTCCACCAGCGAAGGTGGCACTGAGCGCGAGATCTTCAACCAGTTCAAGTACGTCGTGCAAAGTGGCCCGGCCAAGGACCTGAGCGTGAAGGTACGCAGCTCGATCCTGCGTGTGTCGCAGAAATCCAGCGAGTACAACGTCAGCGGCAACGAACTGCGCGTGTTCGTGGATTACCCGATCAACATCTTCTGATGATCGGCTGAGTTGTTCAAACTCAATAAAAACCCCGACTGGTTCGGGGTTTTTTTCGCCTCGTGACCGTAAGAAAATACGAAAAATGGCTGTTTTCGATCGTAAAAAGTCGAATTAAAGCAACTTCATACCGCGTTTCAATCAACGCTTGATATGCCTGAAATTCTTTCTCATGGGCCGCAAATCCAGCACCTACTAGATTAAGCCGCTAAATGCAGTGGAGACCTAGTAATGATCGTTTTGAACAGAGAAGTTGGCGAATCGCTCCGGCGCGACAAGTATGTCAACGTCAAGGGAGCCGACTTCAATCTCTTCGGTCATTTTTCCGACTTCGTCAGATTGACCAAAAGTTGGGAAAGCATGGAGCCGGACAGTTATTACGGCCAAGCCGATGCGGGCATGCGTTTCCGTCGTTACAGCGACTTCGAATACAACCCGGTCACCCGAGACTTGAAGCAGCTGGAACACCGCGCCTACGTGCAATCGAAGGCCAACAACAGCTATGTCGGCGGACTGGAGCGGCACTTCCAGGACTTCTCCAATGAAGTCATCAATTCGCCGGTGATGCGCAGCCTCATCGATGCGGATTTCGAGGTGTACAAACACGTATTGCCGCCGGAGTTGCACGACGAAATCTGGCAATGCCAGATCCATCAGATCCGCATCGAGATCAAGCCGGGCAAGCAACTGGAAATTACCCCGGAAGGTATTCACTGCGACGGTTATCCGTTCAGCGGTGTGCATTTCTGGGGCCGCAACAACGTGGATGGGGCGGAGAGCCGTTTGTATTCGGCCCAAGAGGAACAACTGGCGGCGACGACTTATCTGGAAATCCTCGACACCACCTACTTCCTCGATCGCGACATGCGTCACTACGTGTCACCGGCACGCAACACCCACGCTCACGAAATGGCCTATCGGCAGATTCTGGCCATTTCCTTCTCGCGGCCCGGGACCGCTTTCGACATTGTTCGCTGAACAGCTAGACCCCATGCTGCACATCGCCGAGTGCCCTGCACCGGTGATGCTGCAGCGCGCGACGGCCAAGGATGCCCAACGCCTGGAGCGCTTCTTTCGGCAATTCGAGGAAGTGTCGTTCTGTGAATGGCAGGACGCCAAATGCCTGCGCGGTGTGTTGGTGCAAAAAACCACCGCTGCGTTCCTAGCGCTCGATATCCGTGGCGAAGTGATTGGCGCGGTGTTGGGCGGCATGCTCGGCAGCCGTGGCACCATCAATCACCTGGCGGTGAGCCCGGTTTATCGCAGCCAGGGCGTTGGTCAACGTCTGGTTGAAGCGGCGTCGGCAGACATGAAACGGGTCGGTGTGCTGCGGATGTTCCTGTTCGTCGACGATGCTAACCTTGCCGGCAAACGTTTTTGGAGTGCCCAGGGCTTTTGTGAGCCGCGCGGCGAAACGACCTTTGAGAGGGACCTATGAATGAGACGTCCAGCAGCCAGCCGCTGATGGTCGAGCCCCAGCCCTCACGCACGTTCGCTGAAGCCAGCCCAGTGGTTGCGGGCTATTTCACGGTGTCGTTTGTGTTCGGTTTGATGGCCGTCAATGCCGGGTTGCCCGTGTGGCTGCCGGTCGCGATGTGCCTGTTCGTCTACGCCGGTGCCTCGCAGTTCGCCGCCCTGGCGTTGATTTCCAGCGGCGCGTCGCTGACCACCATCATCCTCACCACGTTTCTGATCAATGCGCGGCACATGCTGATGTCGGTCTACATGGCCAAGGCCCTTCAAGCGATGGGGCTCAGTCGTCTCGAGCGCTGGTGTTATGCCGGTGGGCTGACCGATGAATCGTTCGCCTTCCACAGCGTCAAACTGGGCAAAGGCACGCCGGTTAATGTGCGCTACCTGATTGGCTTCAACCTGTATTGCCACACGTCGTGGGTACTGGGCGGTTTGCTGGGAGCAATCTGCGCGCAGTACGCGGCGCACCTGATCAAGTACCAGCTCGACTATGCACTGACCGCGATGATGCTCTACGTGCTGGTATCGCTGTGCAACACCCGCAACAAACTGATCGCCGCACTGGCCGCGGTCGCCTGCATGGGTGTCCTGAGCCTGGTCGGCAGCTCACCCTTTAACGTGTTCATCGCCACATTCGTGGGCTGCGGGGTGGGTGTATGCCTGACCAAACGTTCCTGATCCTGGTCGTCGTACTGATGATGGCCGTGACTTTTCTGCCGCGCGCGTTGCCGCTGCAGGTGAGCACTGACCATTGGCCACCCCTGGTTGCCCGGGCGCTGGAATACCTGCCGGTGGCGATCGTCGCTGCAATCAGCCTTACGCCGCTGTTGATCAAGGATCAGCAGGTGCAGCTCGATCGCCCGGAATTTTATGCAGCCATTCCGACGTTGTTATGTGCGTATTTCAGCAAAAACCTCTTTCTCAGCGTAGCGGTGGGAACGGCTGCGTACATCGCGCTCGGATCGTTCATGTAGCGACAGAGCGACCACGTCGTTCAGAGCCTGTCCCGACAACTCGGGGTTGTTGACCGCCAACCGCACTTCGAGGGAATCCTCGAAACCCGGGAAAATGGCCAAGCCATTACGCAGGGCCGCCTCACGGGAAACCATGCCGAGGCCATCCATTTGCGTGATCAGCGACAGGGTCAGGGTCTCGCTGCAGGAATAGATCATCCGCTTGCCTGACTCGTAATTACCAAGACCAGCGTCGAGAAAACGCAAGAAACTGTGGGAATACGGACAATCGTCGGCAGGACGAACCTGAAACTTATTGCCGAGCAGCATCAGCGGATCGTTTTCCTGACCGCAATGAGCACCGACCACCTGCACCTGTATATGGGGCAGGGCAATGCTGGGTAACCCCGGCTGCTGCGGCCCGATCAGCACGGCGAGGTCGAAGTCCTCATTCTTCAACTTGCTGAGGTTTTCCATCGACTCGGCGTAGCTGAATTCCAGTTGATAATCAGGAAAAACCTCAATGAGGCGTCCGATCATTTGCCGGTTGAAGTCGACCGAGAGCGTGGTGTTAAGTGCAACCTTGAGCGTGCGCTGTCCAGGCACCTTGAGCGCGGCGACTTTTTCTTCCAGTTGCCGCGTGGCGACCAACACTTTGTCCATGTAGGGCGTGAGCTCCGTGCCCTGCGTTGTCAGAGTCAGCCCCTTGTTGGAGCGACGAAACAACCGAAAACCGAACTGCTCTTCGACCTTGTTCAACTGCGCGGCCAATGCCTGCACGGTCAAACAGGAACGCTCTGCCGCCGCCGACAATGAGCCGGTCTGCACAATGCGCATGAGGTTACGTAAGGTTCTGCTATCCATTTGGGTAATGCCCTCTAAAGTGGGCTGGCTATTGTTGTGTACCTGACCGCCCCGGTGTGGGCGTCGGTCGCGTGCTGGCTATGATCCTGCACCTGAGCATGCTTGTCCCGAGTTTAGTAGCGAAATGATTCTGCGTCCGATGGTTGGAGGCTTACACAGGATCGGGGTTTTTGGTGGGTGGTAGGTGATCGGGGTCAAAAAATGGCCCGGATGGGGGGATATGTGGGCGTTTTTTGGATATCAGCGAAGCCTTTTCCAAGGCAAAAAAAAGCAGCCTGATCAGGCTGCTTTCATGAATAGGTGCTTGATATTGTGCTCCCTCAAGCAGGGGAGAAGAGGTCTCACCAAGCGCTGATTTCCAAGTCATCAACGGGGTTCCTACGCCGACTATTGCCACCTGGAGGCAGTCGGTTTCGCGCTCTCGATTTAATTGTCTGCCCCTGTAAGGCGGGTGTCAACGAGTGTCTTTGACCGTGTGTCGGCGTCTTTTCGGGCTGCGAAAAAGCTGCGCGAAAGTTCTTTTCGAAGAAGGGAAATGGCGATACGTTTGCGAATTAAAGTTTCATATATGTTCGTATCTGTACTAGTCTGAAATCAAGACATCGCACATCCAAGGAGGCCATCCCATGCCTGCCTCAACCATTGCCCTCAGCCCACAGCAACAACTCGAGACTCCCGAAGCCGGTCGAGTCGCGCTTAAATTTTTCTTCAATCTAATGGAACGCTGGGGCTGCACCGCCGAGCAACAACGCACGCTCTTGGGCAAAGTCGGCAACACCACTTTCTACAAGTACAAGCACCTGCCGCCCAACGTGCGCCTGCCCCACGACACCCTGGAACGCATCTCGTATTTGATGGGTATCCACAAAGCGTTGAGCATCATCTTCAGCAACAGCCGCGAGCGCGCCTACACCTGGGTCAGCAGCCCGAACACCGCCGCGCCGTTCAATGGCCAGTCGGCGCTGTCCTACATGCTGGCCGGCCGCGTGGTCGACATCGCTGACGTGCGCCGGTACCTCGATGGAGTACGCGGCTGATGGCGCCGGAGCTGGCCGATCCGCAATGGCCGCGGGCTTACCGGATCGTCAACAGCTGCTTCCCGCCGATCTCGTTGTTCGAAGACGTGCTCGACCCCGAAGACCTGCCCACCGCCTACGCGTTGGAAGCCCTGACCAACGATCGGCTGATGGAAGAAGCCGGCGTGCTCGCCCGCGTGCGCCCCGAAGACCGCGTCTCCGGCCCCGGCTCCACGCCCGTGATGGCCGCGTTCACCCATATCGGCAAAACCAGCCGCTTCACCGACGGCACCTTCGGCGTCTACTACGCCGCCAGCAGCCAGGCTGCCGCCATCGCCGAGACGAGTTATCACCAGGAACGCTTCCTCGCCGCGACCAACGAACCGGACCTTGAGTTGACCATGCGTACTTACGTCAACCGGATCGTCAAACCGCTGCATGACATCCGGCAAAACTATCCTCACCTTCATGACCCGGATCCAACCGCGTACGGGCCATCGCAGGCCTTCGCCCGCCAACTGCGCGAAACAATGTCGTGGGGATTGCTCTACAACAGCGTTCGTTTGCCGGGCCATGAATGTGTTGCCGCGTTTCGGCCGCCGGCCGTGTCCATTCCGAAGCAGGGGAAGCACATTCGGTATGTGTGGCGCGCGAGCAGTCGCAGGATTTCGTTTGTGTTTGAAGTTAGCGAAGTGTGAGCGCAACGAAGCGCAAAAAGCCCCGATTGATTCGGGGCTCTTTTATGCGTGCGGCTTTTACGACGACGTCACTGGCTGCGATTGTTACCCGGTGCGTCGAGCACCTTCACCACGTCATCGATAATTGCCTTACTCATATCCTGCAAATAATGCGACGCCCAGGCATGCCGGTCGGTATCGCGAACCATGGCGGCGTCTGACGCAAGCAGTTTGGCGACGTGGAGCAGATCAGAGGCGTGGGAGAGGGCTTCGATCACCGGAACACCGGCGTTGATGCGAAACAGCGGTTCGTCGGCGTGGAAGGAGAAGTGGGTGAGGCCGATGGTTTTAAGGTCTTGGGGGTTCATCATTGGACACCTCCGTTTTTTGGGCGGTGGTGGGCGTGAATCGGTGGAGCAGTAGCGCAAATTTTGGACGAATTGATAGCGGACATTAGCAAAAACTCCTGAATCAAAGTTAGAGCTACCACGTTCGTGGGGTCCTCATCTTCCACCCCAGCCAAATTCCTAACTAGCATCAATCAACGCTCGTTCTTCCAACCAAATCTCCTGAACAAACTGATCCGTAATCGCATAAATCCCATGCCCACGCCGCATGATGATGTTCTCGGCAACCAGCGCAATCACCACCGGTTGAATCTCTTCCACGCGTACCTCACGACCTACAGTCTTCGAATACTCAGCCGCCGCATCGGTGGAGAATATCCCCCGAGCGTCGCCTTCCGTGGATGCGATTTTGTTAAAAATAGCCTGAGCCAGGCTGCCTAACTGCTCCACTTTCTCAAGCTCAGTACTGGCCGCTGCCGAGCGCAAAGTACTGGCAATTACCGGGAGAAATAGATCGGGATCACCTTCTTGCTGCATGAGTTGTCGCAGCGCCTTGAGCATCTCCTCAGGCCGATTCCCCAGGGTGTTGAACGCTTCAATGGCAACCTCAAGAGACGGCAACTTTTCCTTCTTCACCGTCATTGCGAGGCGATTGAGCAGGTACTCAACGTAATCCCCTTTCAGCACCGGATACGCCGCTGACGTTGCGCCGGAAAACGCCTGGTTTCGCTTTGCGGTCAATTCGCTGACTTGCGCTCGGTGCGATCCCGTTCCGATGAACAGAAAGTAGCCCGGTGTATTCGGGCGCGGATTGATTGCATCACGTGCAGCCTTGAGTGCCAGGAGCAGTTGATTGCCATCGTCAGAGGAGATGGCGTGCTGCACTTCGTCGATGATCAGCACTAAATCGGTTTTCGCTTGATCGACCACCTCAGTCAGCGCCTGTGCCAACGTTGGCCCACCTGCATGGCCAATGCTGTCGAGCTTGAAACCAAACTTGAATCCGGCTGCGCCAATGTCTGCACCGCTAACGCGCTTGAGCATTTCAAGCAGGCTGGAGCCGGGCGTTTGGAGTTCTTCCAGGCGTTGACGGATAGCGTCATGCACGAGGGTGGCAGGATTGGCC
Source organism: Pseudomonas sp. FP603 (assembly GCF_030687415.1). NCBI lineage: Bacteria > Pseudomonadati > Pseudomonadota > Gammaproteobacteria > Pseudomonadales > Pseudomonadaceae > Pseudomonas > Pseudomonas sp. FP603. The sequence continues at coordinate 6,557,799 of NZ_CP117431.1, read as the reverse complement.
AGCGTGTCGCTCCATAAGTCGACGTAAATGACCAGAGCACCCGCTTCTTCCAGGGCAGGGATGAGGTCATTTCTCAGGAATGTCGTTTTACCGGTCCTGCGCAGGCCGGACAGAAACAGACCTGAGCGCAGACCTTCATCGAGAACACCCGGATTGAGAAGCTGATTTGCCATCTGTTCAGCCAGTTCAGGGCGCTGAAAAATGCTGCTCATGCAATTACCTCTTTTTATGGATACGCCATAATTATTGGCCAGCCATAATTTAGCATAAAGGTTAAGACCTGACCTGAGGGCGGACTCATTACACCACGTAACTAATGATGTTCCCGCCCCCACCTTTATCCCCTCAAACCAACCCCCTACATTGAACTCCACCCACCTACCCCTCATCCCGAAGGGCAGGTCACTGGAGACTCATCATGCCTTTTGTCAGCGTACGCATTACCCGCGATGGCGTTACCTCAGAGCAGAAAGCTCAGGTGATCGCCGAAATCACTGAAACCCTGGAGCGCGTCCTCAACAAGCGCCCCGACCTGACCCACATCGTGATCGAGGAAGTCGACACCGATAACTGGGGCTATGCCGGTATCACCACCACCCAGTACCGCAAACAGCTCGCTGAGGCGGAGGGGCAATCATGACCGCCTCCGTCGCCATCGATTTTGTTTCCGATGTGGTGTGCCCGTGGTGCGCCTTGGGTGCGACGGCGCTGGAGCAAGCGATCGAGAACGTGGCGGGTGAAGTCTCGGTTGAACTGACCTACAAGCCCTTCGAGTTGAACCCGGACATGCCGGCGGAGGGCGAGAACGCGGTTGCGCACTTGATGCGCAAATACGGGCGCAGCGCCGAGGATGTTGCCGCCGGCAAAGCGATGCAGACCGCTCGGGGTGAGGCCATCGGGTTCAAGTTCGATCTGGAGAAACGCAGCCACTTCTACAACACCTTCGATGCTCACCGGTTGCTGTTGTGGGCGTTGCAGGAAGGGCGGCAGGTCGCACTCAAGAAAGCCTTGCTGCGTGCTTACTTCACCAATGGGCAGAACCCGAACGACCGCGAGACGCTGGTTCGACTGGCGGCGCAAGTGGGCTTGGATGCGGCGAGTGCGCGTGAGGTGTTGGTGTCCGGAGCGTTCGCCAGGGAAGTGCGCGAGCTTGAAGTGTTTTACCGCGAGCGCGGCATTAATTCGGTTCCGGCCCTGGTGCTGAACGGTCGTCATCTGGTGTCCGGTTCGCAATCGGTCGAGTACTACGAACAGATGTTGAGACAAATGGCGCAGGCGCCTGTTGAAGCCTGATTAATCACTTTTTCAAACCATCATTTATCGGTAGAGGTTCATCATGAGCAATTCGAAAAAAGTCATCGTTATTACTGGAGCATCCCAAGGTCTCGGCGCAGGCATGGTCAGGGCTTTCCGTGATCTCGATTACAAGGTTGTCGCTACATCGCGCTCGATCAAACCGTCCACCGACCCGGACATCCTGACTGTGGCCGGCGACATCGGCGACCCGGCAGTCGCTCAGCAAGTCATTCGTGAGGCAATCGCGCGTTTTGGCCGCATCGACACCTTGGTCAACAACGCCGGGATCTTCGTCGCCAAGCCGTTCACTGATTACACCCCTGAAGACTATGCCGCGGTGCTGTCGGTGAACTTGAATGGTTTCTTCTACATCACCCAACTCGCGATCACCGAGATGGAAAAGCAGGGCAAAGGCCACATCGTCAACATCACCACCAGCCTGGTGGACCACGCGATTGACGGTGTGCCGTCAGTACTGGCTTCGTTGACCAAAGGTGGCTTGAACGCGGCGACCAAATCCCTGGCCATCGAGTACGCCAAGCGCGGGATTCGGGTGAATGCGGTTAGCCCTGGCATCATCAAAACGCCGATGCACGGAGAGGAAACTCATGAAGCACTTGGGAATTTGCACCCGGTTGGGCATATGGGGGAGATCAGTGATATTGCTCAGGCTGTTGTGTATCTGGACAGCGCCAACTTTGTCACCGGGGAAATTCTGCATGTTGATGGCGGGCAGAGTGCCGGGCACTGAGACCTGCGACGCTAAACCCCAGAAACAACAAAGCCCTTGCATCGCTGCGAGGGCTTTGTTTTGTATGGTGCACGCTTTACTAGCGCGTGCCCTGGCGGTGAAGTATTGCACCCTGTTCCATATGAAGCCGCCCCCTTGCTTGGCAAAGGGCGCCAGGCGGGAGCGGCAGCTGGGAGCAACGATCTCTGAGAAGTGAAAAAGGGACAACTTTATTTTCCAAATGGAAACCATCGTTTATGCCATGGTTTTGAGGAAAAAAAGACCCGCATGATTTGAGCTTGCTGACAACGTCAACCTATAGTGCGGTGCTGGAGTTGCGAAGGATGCTCCAGGCTGATGATTTTCTTCCCAGGATGGATGTTTACCCAATGCTCAAGTTCAATGCTCATCTCGGCTTCCAGTTCAATGAAATGCCTTTTCTGCAACGCATCGAAGCAGCCGCCGCAGCTGGTTTTCGAGCGGTAGAGTTCCCGTCGCCCTATGAATTCGATGCCAGTCTCCTGGCCGACCATCTGGCTCAATACAGTCTGCCGTTGATCCAGTTCGCCGCACCGGCTGGCGTTACCAAAGGCATCGCTGCCTTGCAGGGCAAGGAAGAAGAGTTTCGCAACGGGTTGCTTCAGGCCACCAGCTATGCAAAGACGCTGGGGTGTTCGGATGTCCACATCATGTCTGGCGTTACGACGCAGGATGACGCAGGGCGTATCTTCGGGGGCAACCTGGAGTATGCCGTCAAGTACTTCGAGGATCAGGGATTGCGGCCGCTAATCGAAGTAATTTGTACGCAGGAGATGCCGGGCTATTACATGTCTGACTTCAGCAAGGCACAACAGGTGCTGGAAACCTTCCCGAGTGTTGGGCTGATCCTCGATTTTTATCATGCCCAGCTTCTGACCGGAGACGCCGCAGATGTTCTGGCTCGGTTTTATGACAGGACCGTCCATGTGCAAATTGCTGACTGCCCGGGGCGTCACGAACCGGGAACGGGGAGCATCGACTTTGCTGCCTTGTTCGCAGCGCTGGAACAGCGTGGCTACACAGGATGGATCGGGTGTGAATACCGTCCTTCCGGTTCTACCGTGGCGGGCCTTGACTGGATTAAGCAGCTAAGTGCTTAGCGCTTGCGACGCGCGAACGTGATTCGGGTTTCGCGTACCCCAGAAACAACAAAGCCCTCGCATTGCTGCGAGGGCTTTGTTTTGTATGGTGCCGGCACCAGGAGTCGAACCCGGGACCTACTGATTACAAGTCAGTTGCTCTACCAACTGAGCTATACCGGCGTGTTGGGCGACGATTATAGCGATTGGGCTGGTTCTGTAAACCCCTGAATTCAGACTATTTTTGCGCAGGCTTTCGGTCAGGTGCGATGCAGTACTTTCTTGAGTTTCAGCAGGGTGCGCCAGGCTCGGCTGTTTTGCATCGCCCGCAGTTACGCTTCGGCATGTTCAGCGCGTTGCAGGGCGGCGGGGAGGTGGCTTTCGCGTTGGTGACGGGGTGGCTGAATTGATGGCCTCTGCAGAATGTCACGGTCGAATATTTTTCTTGTTCATGGCCGCGCTGTCGACGCCCTCGTATGCGTGTATAGCAAGGGACATTACCAGGCGCAATTTTCCGCCCGTGGTGTCCAGAATTCGGCGGTTATTTCGTTTTGATTGAATGCTTATGCACAACGGGCTGGCGGAATCTGCTTGTTCATTGCACTTTTGTGGACTCGTTCTCATTTGTCCGCAAATGCCTGTTTTATGGGTTTTTTATTTTTGTGAACAAAAAATGACCAGCAGTGTTTTAGGCGTAGAACAGCGTAGATATTGGATCCACGATAATTCCATCAACAGAGTTATCCACAGGCTGTGGCTGTTTAAGGGCGTTCTGCCAGGAGCAGGAAATTGCGCGGTGTGAGCGGGGATTCGCAGAAGGTGCCAAGACGTACGGCATAACCCTGCTCAATGAGGAAAAGTGCCCGATCGAGTACCAGCCACAGCTCCAGAGGCCGTCGGAAAAGGCCTCGCAGCAACTCCAGGTTGCGTACTTCGGCCAGTCGCTGCCAACCGGCGGCTTCCAGTTCGGTCCAATTTGGCGTGCCAACTGTGGATAACTCTTTTAGTGCAGCCAGATCGCGGCAGTAATCGGCGAAAGGTTTGTCCAGCCAGGCACTGGGCAGAGAAGGGGTTGGCAGGTATTCGTCGACGCCGCGCAGTTGTCGTTGCAGCAGGTCAAACGCCAGGCGCCGGGCCATGGAGGTGTCACGCTGGCGTCGGACGCGAGCGCCGGCGGTGACGGTTTCGCTCATCGGCAGCGCAAGATCATCGAGGGAAAGGTGTAGGCCGGAGCGCTCAGCCGAACAGGAAAGCGGCTGATAGGTGTTCAGACTGATCCGGTTGTAGCAGCAGGGCGCAATGGCCAGTTGTTTGCAACCGGCAGCGCTGGCGAGCCGAATTAGTCGCACATGCAGATCACCGCAGGCGTGCAGCGCGACCGGCGTGTGAGCGGCGTTCAACAAAGAGGCTGCGTCAGGCGCGAGTACATCCTGCTCGACATGCAGTGCATGCAATTGATGATGCTGGCTGAGTGCCTGGCCGCTGGCGACCAGCGCCGGGTCGTATTCCAGGCACGTCAGTTGTTGACCGGTTTGCAGCAGGCGTCGCCCCAAATGGCCCTTGCCCGAGCACCAATCCAGCCAATGCGTCGGTGCATGAGCAAACTGCAGGCGACCGGCGAACGCTTCAATTTGCTGCCATTTGCGTCCCGGCACATCCACATTCAAGCGATGGCCCGCCGCTTCTAGCGCACGAGCCGGCAATTCACCCACCGCGCTCAGTTCAGCAGACATCGCCGCCAATAAAGCAAACGGCTCCGGCGCGTCGAGCAAACAAGGTTGGTTATGACTGCTTTCCGCATCCTCCAGCGATCGCCCGCGTAGCCAAAACGCCAACTCCGGGTAGGACGCTTCCCAAGGCAGTTGCAGATGGGTAAACGGCCGAGGCTTCCACAGCGCCTGATGCTCGATCAGAAAAGCATCCAGCGCGGTGAAACGGGCGAGCAGAGCCTCGCCCGTCAGTACGCAGGACTCAACGCCCCTGGCAGGCATCGACGCGCAACCAGCGCTCCAGCAGCTTGAAGCCGCGAACCAGCACGTAAGCCATCAGCAGATAGAACATGCACGCGGCGAAGAAAATCTCCACCGGCAGGTAGGTGCGGGCAATGATGGTGCGGGCCATGCCGGTCAGTTCCAGCAGGGTCACGGTGCTGGCCAGGGCGCTGGCCTTGAGCATCAGGATCACTTCGTTGCTGTACGCCGGCAGGCCGATGCGCGCAGCACGCGGCAGCATGATGTAGAACAGCGCTTTGGCCTTGGACATGCCCAGCGCTCGCGCCGCTTCAATCTCACCCGGTGGAATCGCCTGGATCGCACCGCGCAGGATCTCGGCGATGTAGGCCGCGGTGTGCAGGGTCATGGTCGCGGTGGCGCACCAGAACGGACTGCGCAGGTACGGCCACATCGAGCTGTTACGTACCGCGTCGAACTGCGCCAGGCCGTAGTAGACCAGGAACAGCTGAACCAGCAACGGCGTACCACGGAAAAAGAATATGTAGCCGTAGGGGAATGCCCGCACGTACCAGAGTCGTGACGAGCGAGCGATGCCCAGCGGAATCGCCAGCAGCAACCCGGCGATCACGGCGATGGCCACCAGCTCCAGGGTCAGCGTCGCGCCCTGAGCCAGTTTTGGCAGCCACTTGATAATGACTTCCCAGTTCATTGGGTGCTCCTCGCGAAGCCGCGAGCGGCGCGTCGTTCCATAAAGTGCATGCCGGTCATAGCCAGAATGGTCAGGCCCAGATACATGAAGGCGGCCACCATATAGAAGGTGAACGGTTGCTTGGATATGGTCACGCCGATTTGCGCGTGACGCATGATTTCTTCCAGGCCGATGACGGATACCAGTGCGGTGTCTTTCATCAGGATCATGAACAGGTTGCCCAGGCCAGGAAGGGCGATGCGCCACATCTGCGGCATGATCAACCGGGTGAAGATGCGGAATTTCGACAGGCCCAGGGCCACGCCGGCTTCACGGTGACCTTTGGGGATCGCCAGAATCGCACCGCGAAATACTTCCGTGGCGTAGGCGCCGAAGCACAGCCCCAGCGCAATCACGCCGGCGGCGAAGGCGTTGAGTTCAAGGTCGGGGTTGCCGAAAAACTCGCCCAAGGCACGCATCAGGTTGACTGTGCCGAAGTAGATCAACAGCACCCAAAGCAATTCCGGGATACCGCGAACCAGTGTGGAATAAGTGCCGCCAAGCCACTGCAGCGGCTTGTACGGGGAAGTCTTGGCCAAGGCGCCGAGCAGACCGAGCACCAGCCCCAGGCACAAGGCCGAGAGTGCCAGTTTCACAGTCATCAGCGCACCAGCGGCGAGCGCCGGGCCGAATCCGTAGAGGTCGATAATCATGGATTTCTTTTCAAATCGCGGCAGGCAATGCGAAGGACCGGCACCGTCAGAGAACGGCGCCGGTCAGGCAGCTCAGAATCAATAGATGCTGAACGGGAAGTACTTGTCGTTGATTTTTTTGTAGGTGCCGTCCTCGACGATTTCTTTCAGGGCAAGGTTCAGTCTCGCGCGGATCGGGTCGCCTTTACGTACAGCGATACCGATCTTGTCGCTTTCTTCCACCGGGTCGCCTTTGAATTCGTAAGCACGGCCAGCGTCGCTTTTCAGCCACTCATAGTTGACGTATTTGTCGGCCAGGATGCCGTCCAGACGACCCGAAGTCAGGTCCAGGTAGGCGTTTTCCTGGGTGTCGTAGAGTTTGACTTCGACGCCTTCCATGTTGTCTTCCAGCCAGGTGCCGGCCAGGGTCGCGCGTTGGGCGCCGATCACCTTGCCTTGCAACGAAGCCTTGTCGGTTTTGAAGTCGACGTTTTTCGGGGCAATGAATTGCAGCTTGTTGGAGTAGTAGGGTTCAGTGAAGTCCACCGCTTGCTTGCGTTCATCGGTGATCGACATCGAGGAAATCAGGAAGTCGAACTTCTTGGCGTTCAAGGCCGGAATGATGCCGTCCCAGTCGGACGTGACCACAGTGCACTCGACTTTCATCTTGGCGCACAGCGCATCGCCGATATCTTTATCGAAGCCGACGACATTGCCGCTGGCATCTTTGTTGTTGAACGGCGGGTAGGCCGCTTCGATGCCCATCTTCAAGGTCTCGGCGACGGCACCGGCGCTGAAGGCCAGGGTGACAGCAGCGGCCAGGAAGATTTTTTTGTAGTTCTGCATGCGGGTAGCTCCGTTAGCGGTTGCTGGACATGAATTGTTTGCAGCGCGCCGAAAGCGGGTTTTCGAACACCTGCTGTGGCGATCCTTGCTCCTCTACCAGGCCTTGGTGGAGGAACACCACTTCGCTGGAAACCTGACGGGCGAAGCCCATTTCATGGGTCACGAGCAGCATGGTGCGGCCTTCTTCGGCCAATGCGCGGATGACATTAAGTACTTCCTGGACCATTTCCGGGTCAAGGGCGGAGGTGGGCTCGTCGAACAGGATCACCTTGGGTTGCATCGCCAGTGTGCGGGCGATGGCCGCGCGTTGCTGCTGGCCGCCGGAAAGTTGCGCCGGATAGGCGTGGCGCTTGTCAGCGATGCCGACCTTGGCCAGCAGGGCTTCGGCGACTTCGATGGCTTCGGCTTTGCTTTGGCCGAGCACGCGGCGCGGGGCTTCGATGATGTTGTCGAGCACGCTCATGTGTGGCCAGAGATTAAAGTTTTGAAATACAAAACCGATCTCGCTGCGCAGGCGATTGATCTGCTTGCCGTCGGCAGCGACCAGTTCGCCGTTCTTGGCGGCTTTGAGCTTGAGTTCTTCGCCGGCTACCAGGATCTGGCCCTGATGCGGGTTTTCCAGCAGGTTGATGCAACGCAGGAACGTGGACTTGCCGGAACCGGAGGAACCCAGGATCGAGATCACGTCGCCGTCGCGGGCGGTCAGCGAGATGCCTTTGAGCACCTCAAGCTGTCCGTAGCGTTTGTGCAAGTTGCGGATTTCAAGCGCGGGCGTGGCCTCAGCCATGTGCGTTCCTCATAGTGTTTTGCGCTCCTGCTGTTGGCGGCCTTCCTGGCGAGGCGGCCAAGCTAGCATAGCGTTCGAATGGCAGCCAACAGCGCTACGGACGGTAAACGGGTGGCATGTGGCAGGTTGTCGCATCGTTACAGCAGACTGTCGCGCTGCTATCAACCGAACAGCCGTTTGAACCCTGTCTTTGAATAAAGAGACGGGGCGGCGGATCCAAAAAAAGGCGCGATGTTGCCAGCTTTGGCGGGGTGTTGGAAGCGCTAACCGGCCAAACGTTCCTGATCTGCACTTTTATTGTGCGTGCCCGAATTTTTTGGTGTGTTTCCGGTGCGCTGATTCGTTCTTGAAGTGTGTGGCAGGGTAACGCTCTGGCGAAATGCCATTAATCTCAATGACTTGCGATGACAGCTCGATCCGCGCGCAGGCCCCGTATAGCGGGCGCATGAAACATTTTGGCGCAATTATTGCGTGCAGAATAAGAAACGCCCTGTTGGATTCTTTTTACGAGAAGGAATGTCAGACCGGGCCGACGTAATCGCTTTACTTGCAAAGGTAGTCTTAATGAGTAGTAGCCAAAGCTCCTCCAACGGCCTCGAGCAGGGGCTAAAACCGCGTCATGTGACCATGCTGTCGATCGCCGGGGTGATCGGCGCCGGGCTGTTTGTCGGCTCCGGTCACGCCATCGCCGCTGCAGGCCCGGCCGTGCTGTTGGCCTACGCGGCCGCCGGTGCTCTGGTGGTTCTGGTCATGCGCATGCTCGGCGAGATGGCCGTTGCATCGCCAGACACCGGTTCCTTCTCGACGTACGCCGATCGCGCGATCGGTCACTGGGCCGGTTTTACCATCGGTTGGCTCTACTGGTGGTTCTGGGTTTTGGTCATCCCGCTGGAGGCTAACGCTGCCGCGCACATTCTAAATGCCTGGTTCCCGGGTGTGGATATCTGGGCTTTCGCTCTGATCATCACGATGTTGTTGACGGTTACCAACCTGTTCAGCGTGAAGAATTACGGTGAGTTCGAGTTCTGGTTCGCCCTGCTCAAGGTGGTGGCGATCGTCGGCTTCATCGTCCTCGGTGTTCTGGCAATCTTTGGCTTTCTGCCGACCAGCCAGGTCAGCGGCGTTTCGCACTTGTTCGACACTCAGGGCTTCCTGCCGAACGGCATGGGGGCGGTGTTGGGCGCCATTCTGACCACCATGTTTTCCTTCATGGGCACCGAGATCGTGACCATCGCGGCCGCGGAATCGAAGAACCCTGGCCAGCAGATTTCCAAGGCTACCAACTCGGTTATCTGGCGGATCGGCCTGTTCTACCTCGTATCGATCTTCATTGTTGTGGCGCTGGTTCCATGGAACGACCCGGTGCTGGCCAGCGTGGGTTCTTACCAGACCGTGCTTGAACGCATGGGCATCCCGAACGCCAAGCTGATTGTCGACATCGTCGTACTGGTCGCCGTGACCAGTTGCCTGAACTCGGCTCTCTACACTTCGTCACGCATGCTGTTTTCCCTGGGCAAGCGCGGTGATGCACCAGCCATGTCGACACGCACCAACAAAAGTGGCACGCCCTACTGGGCGGTGATGCTGTCGACTGGCGCGGCGTTCCTGGCAACATTCGCCAACTACGTGGCCCCGGCCGCCGTGTTCGAATTCCTGCTGGCCAGCTCCGGCGCCATCGCGCTGCTGGTGTATTTGGTGATCGCGATTTCGCAACTGCGTATGCGCAAACAGCGCATGGCCCGCGGCGAAAAAATCGTCTTCAGCATGTGGCTGTTCCCGGGCCTGACCTACGCGGTGATCGTATTCATCGTGGCGGCCCTGACGATCATGCTGTTCCAGGACGCCCATCGCGTGGAGATCCTCGCGACCGGCCTGTTGAGCTTGTTGGTGGTGGCTGCCGGGTTGTTTGTGGCTCGCCGTCGCAAGCTGCAGAAAGTGGGCGCGGTGGTGCTGAACTGATTCGTACCGCGTAACGCAAAACGGCCGCTGTCAGTGATGACAAGCGGCCGTTTTTACTTGCGGAGTAGCCTTACTCGGCCTTTTCCACCGGCAGGTCCAGCGACTGACGATAGCTGTCCAGCGCATCGCCAAAGTCGGTAATGAATTGCGGGTCGGTCAGCCAGGCCTGGGCGGCGTCGCGGTCCATGCCATCGGCCCACATGCGGTAGTCGATCAGCATGTCGGCGGCCAGGTGCGTGGCGGCCATGGCTTCGTTGTCGGCGTTTTCCATGTCCAGCAGTTCGGGATGGTCGCTGATGATTTCGGCGAGGTTCGACAGCAGGGTCAGCAGCATGTCGTTGCGGCTGGTGGCCTCGGCGTCACGCATTTTGCTGAACATCGCCAGGGTGTATTCCGGAATCGGCTCGCCGAGTCCGCCCAGGTCGTCGTCCAGCTCTGCGGGTTTTCTGCCGACCATGCGGATCTGCTTGGCTTTGGCCTTTGCGCGTTTGGCGCGTTTCTCTTGCTTGTTCAGGGATGCCATGGGAACTCAGTTTGATTTCTGTTGGGTTTGGGCTGCGATGGCGTCGGACGCCGCCACGTAGTCAGCCTGGAAGGCCGCAGACTCGATCCACGACAGAGCGCCGGCTTCGTCTGTCTCGGTGGACCATTGGCGGTATTCGATCAGTGCCGCGAGGATGAAGTCCATTGCGCCTTCTTCGCCTTCCTGCTCGTACACCAGTTCCAGCAACGGGTCTTCCAGGAAGGCCGCGCACATCGCTTGCTGATTGATTTTTTCGGCGTCGATCATTTTCTTGAACAGTTCGGTCAGGTCCACCGATTCGAAGTCGATGCGATCGTCGTTCGGATCCAGCTCGACCGGCGCGGCAGCCCGCTGGGTGCGGTTCTGCTTGGCCTTGGCTTTGGCGCGGGAGGCGCGTTTGTTCTGCTTGTTGGCGGAGGCCATGGGCGTCGTTCCATAATTCATTGAGGGGGCGCATCCATCAACTGCGTGGCACTCGCCGCCCGGGTGTATCGGGGGCCAGCTCGCCGGTCTGCAGCCAGGACAATGCAATGGGCCATAGTGTGGCTTGGTATGCGCTGCGAAAAAAGGCGAAATGTCCGACTTCTTCTTCGCCGATATCTTCGGGGGCGATTCGCAGGTGGGTGTTTGTACTGCCAGTGAAGTAGCCGAGCAGGCGTTCGATGGCCGAAATCGTGCCGTAGGGATCGTCGCTGAGGCTGATCGCCAGGGTTTGGGCAGTGACGTTGGCGAAGGGGAACTGACTGTTTTTAGCGTGGATGACACGACCGCTGGGGCGTTTCTCGTATCGGGCGCTGGGCATGCTCCAGTCGCGAACTACACCAGCCGGGGTGTCTTCGAGCCAGCCGAGGCGTTTGCCGGGAAAGTAGCCGTAAAGCATGGTCATCAATGGCATCACTACATGCCACTTGGCAAACATTCGCCAGCGATGAGCAGGGGCATAGTCGCGCCAGTAAGCGAACTGCGCACCCACCGTCACCAGCCGTCGGATCACATGCCCGGAGGTTCCCAGCCCGGCCGCGCAACCGCCGAAGCTGTGGCCGACGACATTGATGGGTTGTTGCGGAAATTCGCGTTGGGCTCTTTGCAGCATCGCCTCGAAATCCAGCATGCCCCAGTCGGACCATGAAGCCTTGAGTCCTTTCAGTGATGCGGGACGCGACTCACCGATGCCGCGGTAGTCATAGGTGATCACGTCGAAGCCGTTGGCGAACAGGTAATCGGCGAAGCGCGAGTAGTGTCGGCAACGGACTGAAGTAGCGGCGTTGATGATCACCACCGGACGGGTTGAGTCTTGATTCGCATGCCGCCAGGTGAAGCCGCCAAGGATGAAGCCGTCGGTGGCGGGTTCGTTGAAAGATTCACCAGGTGTGCCGGTGGGTAACGGCAATTCAAGTTGCGTCGGGGCCAGTGAGGGCATGTCCTGCAAATTCATCGGCTTTGAACCTTTGCGGTTAGCCAATCACCATAGTCTTCACGCTGTTTATGAACAATCCACCCGTGCTTATCGGGGCCTCTGCTTGAGTAACCGCTCCTCAAGCACCGCCCATTCCCGATCCAGTTCTGTGCGAAGTTCCTCCTCGCTCGGCAGCACCAGTCTGTAGGTACTGGCGAACAGTTGTTCGTTGCCTTGCAGCACTGAATAGCGCACCACCGATTCATCTTTTTGCGCACAGAGAATGAGGCCGACGGTGGGGCTATCCTCCGGTCCGCGCTTGAGGTCGTCGTACATGCGCACGTACATGTCCATCTGGCCGACATCCTGGTGGGTCAGTACGCCGCGCTTGAGGTCGAAGATGACGAAGCACTTGAGCAGGTAGTTGTAGAACACCAGATCGATGTAGAAGTCTTTGCTCTCGGTACTGATGCGTTGCTGGCGAGCAATGAAGGCGAAGCCTTTGCCCAATTCGAGCAGAAAGCCCTGGAGTTGATTGATCAGTGCTTGTTCAAGTTCGTTTTCCTGGATCAAGCCCGCATTGGGCAGGCCGAGAAATTCCAGTAGCACTGGGTCGCGGATGAAATCCCGAGGGCTGGCGTTCATTTGCTGGATGTTGGTGGCGGCTTCCTGTTTGACGGCAGCCCGGTCGCGGCTCGCCAGCAGGCGTTCGTAATAGAGGGTATTGATCTGACGCTCGAGGGCGCGACTTGACCAGTTCTGCAGAGCAGATTCGTTCATGTACCAATGGCGAGCGTTGTCGTTGTCGACTCGTAGCAGTCTGCGATAGTGGGTCCAGCTCAATTCGTGACGCAGTGCGTCACGAATTGGGAATGCTTGATAGAACAGGCGCATATAGCGAAGGTTGGAAGCGTCGAAGCCTTTCCCGAACTCCGACGTCAGTACTTTCGCCAGCGTCGATAGCAGCTGCTTGCCATACACCGCCCGCCGAGCGCCTTCCTGTTCGAACTCCACAATATGCCGCCCGATCTGCCAACAGGTTTGCACCTGAACGGTATCGACCGCTCGCAGCACCTTCTGACGCGCTTCGCGGATCAATTCGCCCAGATTGCCAAGCAGTGAAGTGACCTGTGGATCTTGTGTGTTACCGGGTTTGAGGGAGCTCATGACATTTTCCGCGGCTGAAGGAAACAGGCGGAAGAGGATGGCAAGAGAGTGATAGTCCGCGATGCCGGGCGTTGCTGGTAAATCGGAAGGAAAGGCGAATTTGTTTTGCAGGATCGGGACGACGACAGCCCATGCATGAGGAGTACATCACGTAGTCCGATTCGCAGTGAGCCCAAGTGCGAATCGATCTAAAACTTGAACATTCGGTAACAAATCTAAAAAGAGTAACGATTGGGTTCTGAGCAACCCGGGAGTCGCCATCATGAAGAACGTCCATTCATTCATGCTGCCCATCGCCGCCGTCGGCGTACTGATGTTTCCAGTCGTGCTTAACGCCGCCAGTCTTGAACCGATCGACAGCACAGGCGTGCAAGTCCAGCAGCAACAGCAAAACGGGATTACTTATTTGTCCGGGGGGATCGGAGAGGATGAGGCTCGAGCCATTCAACAAGCACAGGGCTACAACCTGCACATGACCTTCTCCATCGGGGCGGAGGGCAAATATGTTCCGGATGTGAATCTGGTCATTCAGAAAAACCCGGGTCAGCCCGTGCTGACGCTGAGTGAGGCCGGCCCGTTGGTTTACGTACAGCTGCCACCTGGCAAGTACACCGTCGTTGCGACACGCAATGGTGAGGAGCGGCGTGATACGGCGGATGTAGGAAGTGGCCCCGCCCGCAATCTGGTCTTCCACTGGAATACTGAAAACTAGCCCAAGAGAGACGACTTGCTCGATGCCTGATCAAATCGCGGGCATAAAAAAACCCTGAATCTTGCGATTCAGGGTTTTCGGTATTTGGTGCCCAGAGACGGAATCGAACCGCCGACACGGGGATTTTCAATCCCCTGCTCTACCGACTGAGCTATCTGGGCAACGGGGCGCATTAAACTGGTTTTTCAGGGGGTCGTCAAGCAAGTTTTCAAAAAATATTTAATTATTACCGTCGCTTACGTGCCGACCCCGGATTTTGATCAATTATTGAGCAGGCGGAACGTAGCCTTCAGCCTTGGCGTATTCCTCGCCGGAAAAGAACTTGTCCATCTCGCCTTGAAGATATTTGCGGTCTTCGGCGTTCATCATGTTCAGGCGTTTTTCGTTGATCAGCAGGGTCTGGTGTTTCTGCCAGTCGGCCCAGGCCTTGGCGGAGACGTGGTCAAAAATGTCTTGGCCTTTTGCGCCAGGGAACGGGGCGCGCTCCAGGGCGGGCAATTCTTCTTTGTACTTGCGGCACATGATGGTGCGGGTCATGACGACTCTCCTGCGTTCAATACGGCGGCCGCGCGTTCGAGCAAGGTTTTGACCGGGGCGGCAAGGCCCAGGCGCGGCGGGGTGGCGAGGTTATACCAGAGCCAGTCGGCCTCGGCCACGTGATGGCCGGCCTCCTGGACCTGAACCAGCCAGGGTTCGATGGATAACTGAAAGTGGCTGAAGGTGTGTACCAGGCTCGGCAGTGCCTGTTGGCTGCCCAGTTCCAGCGAGTGCTGCGAGGCCAGGTGCTGAAGGTCGTCGAGGTCGTCGAGTTCCGGCAGGCTCCAGAGACCGCCCCACAAGCCCGTGGAGGGGCGACGGTAAAGCAGAATCGCCCCTTCGCCATTGGCGAGCATCGGCATCAGCGTGCGCTTCTGTGGCACGGCTTTGCGCGGTTTGGGGATCGGGTAGCGGGTTTCCAGGCCAAGCATGTGCGCCTCGCAGCCCTTTTCCAGCGGGCAGAGCAGACAGCTTGGTTTGCTGCGGGTGCAGAGCGTGGCGCCCAGGTCCATCATCGCCTGGGTGTAGGCGTTGACCCGATCATGGGGCGTGAAGCGCTCAGCGTTGGCCCACAGCTGTTTGGCAACCTTGGGCTCGCCCGGATAACCCTCTTGCGCGGTAAAGCGCGCCAGCACCCGTTTGACGTTGCCATCGAGGATCGGTGCCCGCAGGCCCATGCTCAGGCTGGCAATCGCGCCGGCGGTGGACAGGCCGATGCCTGGCAGGTCGGTGAGCTTTTCCACATCACGGGGAAACTCGCCGCCATATTCGGCAACGACAATCTTCGCGGTCTTCTGCAAGTTGCGCGCGCGGGTGTAGTAACCAAGGCCGGTCCACAGGTGCAGCACTTCGTCTTCCGGCGCGGCGGCCAGGGCTTCGACCGTCGGCAGCGAGGCCATGAAACGGTCGAAGTAGTTCAGCACCGTGCTGACCTGGGTTTGCTGCAACATGATTTCCGAGACCCACACCCGGTAAGGGGTGATGCCCTGTTGCCAAGGCAAATCGTGGCGGCCGTGGCGGTCGTACCAATCCAGCACCGCCGTTGAAAATTGCTCGGCTCTCATCGCTTGAACAGCCCCTTGAGCGCGTTTTTCAATTCCGGGCTGACTTTATCGCCAAGCTTCTCGTCGATTTTTTCGCTGATTCGTTCGCCAGCCAGTTTGCTCGCGACTTGTCCCATGCGTTCGTTGTCGACGCGGCAAGCCTTGGCACCCAGTTCCAGCGGGCCACGGCAGCGCAGCGGCCACTCGATGCCGACGAAGCGCTCGCTGACCTGGCAGGCCGGGTCCGGCATGTCGCTCTTGTCGCCTTCGACGATGACGCCGACGCGGTAATCCATGCCCAGCACCCGCAGGTCGATGTCGCCGTTACCGTTCACGGTCATGCCCGGGACGCGCACTTTCAGGTCCGGGTTATTGGCCACGCCGTTGTGGAAGGTCAGGTTGCCCTTGAGCTCTTCGAACGGTGTGTCCTTGCCCCGTGGCTCGCCCGTGAGGGTTTTGCGATTCAGGGTGGCGATGCCTTTGCACAGTTGCTGCTCAAGGTTGGCATTGAGCAGCACGCCGTTGTTGATGACGAAACTGGCCTTGCCGTTGAGGTTATCGATCAGCACGCTCTGGCTATTGCCGCTGCTGGTCAGCGCGCTATCGAGTGTCACCAGGCCTTGGACCGGTGGATTTTTCCCCTGGCTTTCGAGGATTTTTTCTACAGGCACTTTGCTGATGCGCGTCTGCATGTTCAGCGCTGGCACTTGCTGGCGCACGTCCAGGGTACCTTTGGCTTCGAAGTTGCCGTCGTACAGGTCGCCGCGCAGGTTTTCCAGCGTCAGCAGGCCGCCTTGGCCGGTGGCCTTGAGGGCAGCATTCTGGATCGGCAGTTTGTCGAGGGTCAGCTGGCCGAAGGTCAGGTCGGCGTCCACGTCGAGTTTGCTCAGGCGTTCCACCGGCAACAGACGCTCGGTGCTCCATGGGCCTTTGGTCGGTGACGGTGGCAGCGGCGAACTGCCCGCGCCAGCCATGGCCTCGGTCTCGGTGCTGGCCACTTCGGCCTGGCGCACCTGCTTCGCGCTGTTGGCTTCGGCGGATTTTGGCGGCAAGTAACGATCGACGTTGAAGGTGTCAGCCTTGAGGTTCAGTCGCAGCGATTGCCTGGCGAAGTCCTCGACCGCGATGCGGCCGCTGAAAGTGCTGTCATCGAGTTTCAGGTTGAGGTTGTCGAGGGTCAAACTGGTCGGCGTGCCGGCAACCTGGCTGGCCAGTTCGACTTTGCTCAGGCTGCCTTCGGCCATCGCCGGGAGTTTCTGGCCGATGCTGTCGACGAATTTCGCCAGATCGAATTGAGCAATCGACAGGCCGCCGCTGATTTGCGGAGTCTTGTCGAGGTCGTTGGCCTTCAGTTCACCCAAGGCGCGCAACTGGTTGGCGGAGATCTTGATGCCGGTCCATTCGGCGACGTTGGCGGCCTTGTCCAGCAGCAGTTGGCCTTGAGCGGCGAAGGTCATGGTCTTGCCTTGCAGCGGATCGCCAGCGACTTCACCGGAGAGTTTCATGTCTTCGAATTTGTAGCGCTGCAGCGCACGCTCGAAACGCAACTCGCCGGCCAGTTCGGTGCGCACCCGCAGAACCGGTTGGTTGGTACCGAGGAACGCGGTGAGTTTGACCGGGATGTTGGTCGAGTCGTGCACGGGGCCAGTGCTCAGCTGGATGCTTTCGGCGCTGAACTGCTTGCCGGTTTTCTCGTCGCTGTACTCAACGCGGGCGTTGTTGACGGTCAGGCTGTCGATGTCCAGGCGGATCGGCTGGGCCGGTTTTTCGGCCTGGGCGGTAGTCGTTGGCGCAGGTTCGCCGGTAGCGGCGGGCGGCGTGGCCGAGGTGCTCGGGGTGGCAGGCGCCGGGGCCTTGCCGATGTCTTCCCAGTTGCCGTGGCCGTTCTTGTCGCGATTCAGGCGCAGGTTCAGGCCTTCGACGCGCACATCGCTCATCTGCACTTCGCGGCGCAGCAGCGGAATCACGCGCACCGACAGGCCGAGCATCTGCAAGTCTGCGAACGGTTCGGCAGGTTTGGCCAGGGTTGCAACACTGGCTTCGTGCAATTCAAGGCCCAGCCAGGGAAACAGGCTCCAGCCGATATCGCCATTGAGCGTCAGCTCGATGTGGGCCTTGTCTCGGGCAATCTGGCGAATCTCGTCTTTATAGTCGTTGGGATCGAAGAGGTGGGTCAGGGCAAAGCCCAGCGCCACAATGATCAGCAACAGCCCGAGAAGTACCAGACCCAGGATTTTGCCGAACGCTTTCATGGGCGAGTCCTTGTATTAGTCGAATTCGAAATTTAGCCGGGGAGTATAGCGCTCCGAAGTGGCTGACCGGTCAGCGATCACATCGGGAGCTCATCCAGCGGCACCTTCAGCTTAGCCGCCAGCTCTTGAGCTTCGAGGTGCCCGGCAGGCGCCAACAGCCGCAATGTCGCGCCTGCTTGCGACGCCATTTTCTGCGCTTCGTTCACCAGACGCTCGGCAACCCCACGGTGACGGGTGATTTTTCGTACGCATAGATGGGACAAATGCCAGACGTCGTGGTGCCGTTGTAAGCGTGCCGCACCCAACAGCCGATCGTTGAAGCGTCCGGCAATCAGCGAACCGTCCTGCAGGCAGCCTTCGATCAGCTGCGTATCCCCTGCGAATGGCGCAAACAGCCAGTCCGGGGCATCGCGGTAGATCTTCTGCAGGTCTTGCTGATCCTGATAAGTGGCTTGGTTCAGCAGCTCGACAACGATCGGCATGGCGTTTCCTTTGAAAAGTTAATCCGCGTGAAAACATTTTGTTGCGGTTGTACGAGAACAGACGACATACAAAAAGGTGATATCAGTTTGGTTTTTCTGTCACGTGCAAATGGTAACCTCTGCCCGTTCGTCCGTCCCTTCTGCGGCGTGATGTCGCACCAAAATGGAGCTTCACCTAAAAAACAGTCATGCCTGCGTGCATAAAGGCTGGGGGTGAAGTACGGCTGGCGAACCATACTAATAATTGGGGGAAACACCATGACTACGAGCATCACGGCGGACGGCTTTGCCGACCAGCCCGCGTTCCTGTCCAAGGAACGCATCATCGCCAAGCCCGGTTTTAACCGTTGGCTGGTACCACCGGCCGCTCTGGCCATCCACCTGTGCATCGGCATGGCCTACGGCTTTTCGGTGTTCTGGTTGCCTCTGTCCAAAGCCTTGGGCGTCACCAAGGCCGTGACTTGCGCGCCGGACATGAGCTTTATCGCTCAGGTCTTTTCGTCGCAATGCGACTGGCCGATCTCGATGCTCGGCTGGATCTACACCCTGTTCTTCATCTTCCTCGGCTGCTCGGCAGCGATCTGGGGCGGCTGGCTGGAACACGCAGGTCCTCGCAAGGCCGGTGTGGTATCGGCACTGTGCTGGTGTGGCGGTCTGCTGATTTCGGCGCTCGGGGTCTATACCCACCAAATCTGGCTGATGTGGATCGGCTCCGGGGTCATTGGCGGTATCGGCCTGGGGCTGGGTTACATTTCGCCGGTCTCGACCCTGATCAAGTGGTTCCCGGACAAGCGCGGCATGGCCACAGGCATGGCGATCATGGGCTTCGGCGGTGGCGCGATGGTTGGTGCTCCACTGGCTGCAGCGCTGATGGGCCACTTCGCTTCGCCAACCAGCGTGGGCGTATGGCAGAGCTTCCTGGTAATGGCCGCGATCTACTTCGTGTTCATGATCGGTGGCGCGCTGTCTTACCGCGTTCCGCCAACTGGCTGGAAGCCTGAAGGCTGGACGGCTCCGGCGAAAAAAGCGTCGAACTCGATGATCACTCACCGTCACGTCCATGTGAATGTGGCGTGGAAAACTCCGCAATTCCGTCTGGTGTGGCTGGTGCTGTGCCTGAACGTTTCGGCGGGTATCGGCATCCTCGGTATGGCTTCGCCGCTGTTGCAGGAAGTGTTCGCCGGTAAATTGCTGGGCACTGACCAGACGTTTGGTCAACTGGATGCCGGGCAACTGGCCTCGATCGCAGCGATTGCGGCCGGGTTCACCGGTTTGCTGAGCCTGTTCAACATTGGTGGCCGGTTCTTCTGGGCCTCGTTCTCGGACTACCTGGGCCGCAAGAACACCTACTTTGTGTTCTTCGCCCTGGGTTTTGCCCTGTACGCGCTGATCCCGAACCTCGGTCACCTGGGCAGCGTCGCGCTGTTCGTGGCGGCGTTCTGCATCATCCTGTCGATGTACGGCGGTGGTTTTGCGACGGTGCCGGCTTATCTGGCTGACTTGTTCGGTACGCAGATGGTCGGCGCGATCCACGGTCGTCTGCTGACGGCGTGGGCGGCGGCAGGTGTGTTGGGGCCGGTGTTGGTGAACTACCTGCGCGAATACCAGCTGAGCATCGGCGTTGAACGTGCCGCGGCATACGACATTACCCTGTACATCCTCGCGGGCCTGCTGGTGCTGGGGTTCCTGTGCAACCTGATGGTTCGCCCGGTGGCCGACAAGTACTTCATGACCGACGCTGAACTGGCGGCCGAACAGGCGCTGGGCCATGACAAAGGTGCTGACGCCAGCACCGTGCTGGAGTGGAAAGCCGATGCGGGCACCAAGCCGTTGGCGGTGGCGGCGTGGCTGGTGGTGGGTATTCCGTTGGCGTGGGGTGTTTGGGTGACGCTGCAGAAAACGGCGGTTCTCTTCCACTAAGTAAACGCATTACCTCTGTAACTGATCGTTCCCACGCTCTGCGTGGGAATGCCTCCCGTGACGCTCCGCGTCACATTCAGAGCGGACGCGGAGCGTCCAGGGCTGCACTCCCACGCAGAGCGTGGGAGCGATCAGTGGTCCCGGGATGCTTGTACTGACATGTCTATCCCCGACAGCAGGGGATTCACTCCGTCAGTGATATCACCTCTCGTGTTTCTGTTTAGCGCCCGCGCCCCTATAATGGCTGCCTTTTTCGCCCCAATGATTTTTGCGGAGCTGGTGATGGCCGAACGTATGGCGTCTGTCGAGCGCGACACTCTGGAAACCCAGATCAAAGCCTCGATCAACCTGGATGGCACCGGAAAGGCCCGATTTGATATCGGTGTACCTTTTCTTGAGCACATGCTGGACCAGATCGCCCGTCACGGGCTGATCGACCTGGATATTGTCAGCAAGGGCGACCTGCATATCGACGACCACCACACGGTGGAAGACGTCGGTATCACCCTGGGTCAGGCCTTCACCAAAGCCATCGGCGACAAGAAAGGCATCCGTCGCTACGGCCACGCCTACGTGCCGCTCGATGAAGCGCTGTCGCGTGTGGTGATCGACTTCTCCGGCCGCCCTGGCCTGCAGATGCATGTTCCTTATACCCGCGCGACCGTCGGCGGTTTCGACGTTGACCTGTTCCAGGAATTTTTCCAGGGCTTCGTCAACCACGCCAACGTCACCCTGCACATCGACAATCTGCGTGGGCACAACACCCACCACCAGATCGAAACCGTGTTCAAGGCTTTCGGCCGTGCCCTGCGCATGGCCGTGGAGCTGGATGACCGCATGGCCGGTCAGATGCCGTCGACCAAAGGCGTTCTGTAATGCAGACGGTCGCGGTTATCGATTACGGCATGGGCAACCTGCACTCGGTGGCCAAGGCTCTCGAGCACGTCGGTGCCGGTAAGGTGCTGATCACCAGCGATGCCGATGTGATTCGCGAAGCCGACCGGGTGGTATTCCCCGGCGTTGGCGCGATTCGCGATTGCATGGCGGAGATCCGTCGCCTGGGCTTCGATTCGCTGGTGCGTGAAGTCAGCCAGGACCGTCCGTTCCTCGGCATCTGCGTGGGCATGCAAGCCTTGCTCGACAGCAGTGAAGAGAACAACGGCGTGGACTGCATTGGCCTGTTCCCGGGCCAGGTGAAGTTCTTCGGCAAAGATCTGCACGAAGACGGCGAACACCTGAAAGTCCCGCACATGGGCTGGAACGAAGTGAAGCAGACGGTGAGTCACCCGCTGTGGCACGACATTCCGGACCTGGCGCGTTTCTACTTCGTGCACAGCTACTACATCGCTGCCGGCAACCCGCGGCAAGTGGTGGGTGGCGGTCACTACGGTGTCGATTTTGCCGCCGCGCTGGCCGATGGCTCGCGTTTCGCCGTGCAGTTCCACCCGGAGAAGAGCCATACCCATGGCCTGCAATTGCTGCAGAACTTCGCCGCGTGGGATGGTCGCTGGTAAATGGCCGTCAAGAAGAAGCCGCCGATCCTGACCCTCACTCCCGAACAGGAGAACGAGGCCAATCACAAGATCAAACGCTTCATGGAGGATCGCTTCGAGCTGGACCTGGGTTCGTTCGAAGCGGCTGAAATCCTTGAGCTGTTTACCCGCGAAATTGCTCCGCACTATTACAACAGGGCGATTTTCGATGTGCAGACGCACCTCAAAGAGAGGTTCGAAAGCATTGAAAGCGACCTGTGGGCGCTCGAGAAAAACTGATTTCCGAGCGAAGCTGAATACTCGAATTTGAAGGTTTGCCAGATGCTGATTATTCCCGCTATCGATCTTAAAGACGGTGCCTGTGTTCGTCTGCGCCAGGGCCGCATGGAAGATTCCACGGTGTTCTCCGATGACCCGGTGAGCATGGCTGCCAAGTGGGTGGAGGGCGGTTGCCGTCGTCTGCATCTGGTCGACCTGAATGGCGCGTTCGAAGGCCAGCCGGTCAACGGCGAAGTGGTCACCGCCATCGCCAAGCGCTACCCGAACCTGCCGATTCAGATCGGCGGCGGTATCCGTTCCCTGGAAACCATCGAACACTACGTGAAAGCGGGTGTGAGCTACGTGATCATCGGCACCAAGGCCGTGAAAGATCCGGCCTTCGTCGCCGAAGCCTGCCGCGCGTTCCCAGGCAAGGTGATCGTCGGCCTGGATGCCAAAGACGGATTTGTCGCCACCGACGGCTGGGCTGAAATCAGCACCGTGCAGGTCATCGACCTGGCCAAGCAATTCGAGGCCGACGGCGTGTCCGCGATCGTTTATACCGACATCGCCAAAGACGGCATGATGCAGGGCTGCAACGTCTCTTACACCGCTGCTCTGGCTGCTGCGACGAAGATCCCGGTCATTGCATCCGGCGGTATCCACAATCTGGGTGACATCAAGTCGCTGCTCGACGCCAAGGCACCAGGCATCATCGGCGCCATCACCGGCCGGGCGATCTACGAAGGCACCCTCGATGTCGCTGAAGCGCAAGCTTTCTGCGATTCGTACAAAGGCTGAGGACTCACCATGGCGCTGGCCAAACGCATCATCCCTTGCCTGGACGTGGATAACGGCCGGGTGGTCAAGGGCGTCAAGTTCGAGAACATTCGCGATGCCGGCGACCCGGTGGAAATCGCCCGTCGCTACGACGAGCAGGGTGCCGACGAGATTACCTTTCTCGACATCACTGCCAGCGTCGATGGCCGCGACACCACGCTGCATACCGTCGAGCGCATGGCCAGCCAGGTGTTCATCCCGCTGACCGTGGGCGGTGGCGTGCGTACCGTGCAGGACATTCGCAATTTGCTGAATGCCGGCGCGGACAAGGTCTCGATCAACACCGCTGCGGTATTCAACCCGGAATTCGTCGGCGAAGCGGCCCAGCATTTCGGCTCGCAATGCATCGTCGTCGCCATCGACGCGAAGAAAGTTTCCGGCCCAGGCGAAACCCCGCGCTGGGAAATCTTCACCCATGGCGGTCGCAAGCCAACCGGCCTCGACGCCGTTGAGTGGGCGAAGAAGATGGAAGGCCTCGGTGCCGGTGAAATCCTGCTGACCAGCATGGACCAGGACGGCATGAAAAACGGCTTTGACCTGGGCGTCACCCGCGCCATCAGCGATGCGCTGGGGATTCCGGTGATTGCGTCCGGTGGTGTTGGCAACTTGCAGCATCTGGCCGACGGCATTCTCGAAGGCCATGCCAGTGCAGTGCTGGCGGCGAGTATTTTCCACTTCGGTGAATACACCGTGCAGGAAGCCAAGGCCTACATGGCTCATCGCGGCATCGTGATGCGTTAAACAGTACAGGCCAGTGGACAGTATGGCGGGCTCAAGGCACTCTTGAGCACGCCATGGATTCCGGTAGCCCGACATGCTTAAACGTCTTCTTCTTGCCCTCGCCAGCGTTTCACTGTTGTTTATCAGCGGAGTTCATGCCGAAGAAAGTCCCGACACCGGCATGGTGCTGCTGACGGAAAACTTCCCACCGTACAACATGGCGAAGAACGGCAAGAACTTCGCCCAGGGCGAGAACATCAACGGCATCGCCGTAGACATCGTCCGCGAGATGTTCAAGCGCGCCGACATCCCCTACAGCCTGACTCTGCGTTTCCCTTGGGAGCGAATCTACAAACTCGCTCTGGAAAAGCCCGGTTACGGCGTGTTCGTGATGGCGCGGTTGCCGGACCGTGAGAATCTCTTCAAGTGGGTCGGCCCGATCGGCCCGGACGACTGGATCATGCTGGCCAAGGGCGATAGCAAGATCACCCTTGAGTCGCTGGAGCAGGCGCGCAAATACAAGATTGGCGCCTACAAGGGCGATGCGATTGCCGAGACGCTGTCCAAGCAAGGGCTGAAACCGATTGTTGTGCTGCGGGATCAGGACAACGCCAAAAAACTGGTCAATGGCCAGATCGATCTGTGGGCCACCGGTGACCCGGCAGGCCGCTATCTGGCGCGCCAGGAAGGCGTGAACGGGCTCAAGACCGTGCTGCGCTTCAACAGCGCCGAGTTGTACCTGGCACTGAATAAAGACGTGCCGGATGACGTCGTGGCCAAGCTTCAGGCAGCGCTGGATCAGCTGCGCAAAGAAGGCGTGGTGGACGACATCATGGGGCGCTATCTGTAGCAATTATCTCGATGTGGTCTGAAGAGTAGTGTCCGGCGTCGGGCTCAAGTACACGGCACTTGTAAACACGTTATTCAACGTCGCCCTTGTCAACTGCTGTTCCCCTGAGGCGACACCGATAATACAGAGCGCATGTGCGCCGTTTTGTGGCCCGATTTCAGTATTGATGTAAGCATCTTCAGCGCTGGTGGCGGCGCTGTAATTGTCGGGAGCCTGGCAGTCCCTGGCGTTACTGACCGTTTTATAGCGATAGAAGGGCGCCTCGAGGGAGAACCTGAAGTCCCACGTAGGCAATACAATCTGCCCCTTCGCGTTTTGCGTTCCATGAACGTATGACTTGAGCTTCCAGGGCTCCGTGACAGTCAGCTCGACCGGTTCCAGCGAACAGTCCGCTCCATCGCGGGTGAAGACACCGTCAATAAAACACTTGTGCAGAAAGTTGGCTGAGTAGCTGTAGTTGAAGCGGGCGGCCGTGCAAGACGTCGAGTGCTCACAGTCGGGCGGCGCTGGTGTATTGCGCGAGGCCACGACTTTACTGACGATGCCGGTGATTTCGTTGGTGCGGCGGTTCAGCATCGGGCTGCCGGAGCTGCCAGCGTGAAGATCGCAGCTGTTTTTCATGGCCAAAGGGAACACCCCGGGGTGATCGATGAACGTTCCGGCGGTTTGTTCAGCGCAGGCACTCAATCGAAGCCCCTGCTCGGTAAAGCCTCCCGGCGCGCCAATGTTAAGCGCATCCTGACGCTCGTAGGTTTGATGGGACGCCAGTTTGAGCGGGTTGACCCCGGCCTGTATCAGCGACGCCAATGTTGCGTCGACCTCGAGTACTGCAAGATCGGTCCCGACCAGACTGCTCCATCGGGCAGTCCGGATGGCGTATCGGCGCTTACGCTGTGGTGTGTCATGAAAGTAGTGAAAGGTGACGCTGGCTTTCAAAGGCAGATTGGCCCGCGCCGAACCGTACTCAAAGAACACGCAATGACCGCTGGTGAGCAGGTAAGCAGGGCCGGTGGCTCGGCCTTGTCTGTTTCGCGTGTCCAGTAGAACGGCGCTGCAGCTCTCACCCGATTGGAGGCTGAGGTGTCCCACACCGCTCCAGATTTCATAAAAGTGTTCACTGTTTTGCAGGGCTCTTGAAGGTGAATCGTTGACGGCGCCTTCGCCCAAGTCGCGGGCCTGCACGGCGGAAATAGCCAGCAGGCCAATCAGTCCGGCGAAGCAAAAGAAGCTGAGGTATTTCATGTCCATTCCTTGGTGATGAAATTCAGGGTGAGCGCTATCGTGGCACGGGTCGGTGTACCGGCAGGTATAAATAGCTATCGCGAAATGGAGTGGGCTGCGAGTAATTACCGGGCGGTTGGAAGGCGGTACTGGCCATCCTTGCCGTGTGCTGCCGTGGCACGATTGCCGCGCACGCTGATCATCTGTTTGATGTCGATCCAGTCAATGCCCTGAGCCTTGAGCTTGGGCAATTCACGTTCAAGCACCGCCAATGTCTGCGGGTACGGATGCCCGATCATCACCGCAGAACCCTGCTTGCGCGCCAGGTTGATAGCCGTCTGTAGCTGAGTAAAAATCGCGGCTTCAGTGGGCTCGTCATCCAGGAACACATCCCGCGAAACGCTCGCCAGACCGATCTTCTGCGCCTCGGCGGCCGCCACGGTTTGCGCACTGGTGCGGCTGTCGACGAAGAATTTGTGCCGACGCTGCAAGTCCGCCATCAGCCAGGCCATGGCCGGTTGCTGAACGGTCATGCGGCTGCCCATGTGGTTGTTGATGCCAGCGGTAAACGGCACAGCCTGGAACGCCGCGTTCAGGCGCTTCTCGAGTTCTTCGATGGGCAACTCGGGGTGCCAGGCAAACGGCCCGGTGGCCGGATCCATGGGCATGTGCAAGATGACGATCTTGCCGGCGCGATGGGCTTCGCGAGCGAATTCGGTGGCGTGAGGGGTGTCGGGCATGATTGCCGCGGTGACCGGGCCGGGCAGGGCCAGTACGCGGCGATCCCGGGGCAGGTTCTGCCCCAGGTCATCGATGATCAGGCTCAGATAAGCCTTGTGAGGTGTGGCCGCTGTTGTGGCTGGCGCCGCGTGAGCGACACCCGCCAGACAGCACAGCAGGCCGAGGAGCAACCGCAGGCGCATCTCAGTGGCCGCGGGTGATGCTCAGCCCTTTGAGCAGGCTCAGGGCCTGGGCCAACTGGTAATCGTCATCCTGCGGCATGGCCTTGGCTTTGCCACCGGAACCGGTTGGTTTGTCGGCACCGCCATTGCCATTACCCAGGTGGCCTTGCAGATCGGCTTCCTTGAAGTAATCGCCGTCCTGCTCGTTGGTGATCTTGGCCTTGCGCACTTCGATGTCCGGAACAATGCCCTGAGCCTGAATCGAGCGGCCGTTCGGCGTGTAGTACAGCGCCGTGGTGATTTTCAGTGCGCGTTCGTTGTTCAGCGGCAACACGGTCTGGACCGAGCCTTTGCCGAAACTGGTGGTGCCCATGACCACTGCGCGTTTCTGATCCTGCAGGGCGCCGGCGACAATTTCCGAGGCCGAGGCGCTGCCGCCGTTGATCAGCACGACCATTGGCACGGCTTCGCTTTCGTCCTTGCCGGTGGCGGAGAAGCGCAACTCGGAGTTGGCGATGCGGCCCTTGGTGTAGACGATCAGGCCCTTGGTGATGAAGTGATCGACCACTTCCACCGCCGATTGCAGCACGCCGCCCGGGTTGTTACGCAGGTCGAGGACGATACCGCTGAGCTTCTTGCCGTTGTCCTTGCGCAGCTTGGCCAGGGCCTTGGAGACCTCTTCGCCGGTCTTGACCTGGAACTGGGTGATGCGGATGTAACCATAGCCGGATTCCAGCAACTGGCTCTTCACGCTCTTCACTTGAATGATGGCGCGGACCAGAGTCACGTCGAACGGCGCACCGCCGTCGCGCACCAGGGTCAGGGTGATCTTCTGGCCGATCTTGCCGCGCATCTTGTCCACGGCTTCGGTCATGCTCTGGCCGCGAGTCGGCTGGCCGTTGATCTTGACGATGAAGTCGCCGGCCTGAATACCAGCCTTGGAGGCCGGAGTGTCGTCGATCGGCGAAACCACTTTGATGAAACCGTCTTCAGCGCCGACTTCGATGCCCAGGCCGCCGAATTCGCCGCTGGTGCTTTCCTGCAATTCAGCGAAGTCTTCCGGGCCCAGGTACGCGGAGTGCGGGTCGAGGTTGCTGAGCATGCCTTTGATGGCGTTTTCCAGCAGGGTCTTGTCGTCCACCGGTTCTACATAGGCTGCTTTGATCCGGTCCATGACTTCGGCAAAGGTGCGCAACTCGTCCAGCGGCAATGGCGCCTTGGTGGTCGCAGCAGTGCCTGCAGGTGCGACCGCCGGGGCCGGTTGAGCGGCAAACGCCAACGGCGCGCCGATCACCAGGGCAATCGTCAGGGCCAGCGAGGTAAGGCGGGACAAATACAGCATGTCGAACGAACTCCTAATGTAGGTGACTCAACGCCTATCCTTGCGCGCGGCACCATTGCGCCGGATCACTCGGGTGACCCTGCTGACGAATAGCGAAATACAGCGCTGGTGTGTCCTGCCCGCCACTGTTGCCGACAGTGGAGATGGACTCACCGGCTTTTACCACGTCACCCGCAGACTTGAGCAGCGTCTGGTTGTGACCATAAAGACTCAAAAAACCGTTGCCGTGGTCGAGGATCACCAGCAACCCGGCGCCTCGCAACCAATCGGCAAACACCACGCGGCCGCCGTGAACGGCATGCACCTGGCTGCCGGCGGAGGCGCTGATCATCACACCGTCCCATTTGGTGCGGGCATCGTCGCCACGGCTTTCACCGAAGCGTGCCAGCAGTCGACCATCAACCGGCCATGGAAGTTTGCCGCGGGAGGAAGCAAAGGGGCCGCCAAAGGTTTCGCCTGAACTTGAAACCAGTGCGCCGGGTGTCGATTTAACGGTTTTGCGTGGGGCGTCGGTTGTCTCTGCATCTGCCGCAGCCTGAGCCTCACGTAAACGCTTTTTTTCGGCTTCCTGCTGGGCGATCAGCGCTTTTTGCCGCGCTTCTTCCGCCTCTCGGGCCTGACGGGCCAAGGTTTCTTCAATGGTTTTAAGGACTTTAGACAGGTCCGCCTGATCCTGCTCGCGCGCCGCCAGTTTCTGGTCGCGGGCCTTCACGTCGTCGTTGAGCTTGGCCAGAACTTGCTGACGCTCCTTGCGGACCTTGTCGAGTTCATCGCGCTGGGTGTCGAGGCTGCTTTTCTGCACCAGCAATTGCGCCTGCTGCAGGCCGATGTCTTTTTCGACATTGGCCAGTTGGCGCAGGGTTTCGTTGAAATTCTTCAGCTGCTCCAGGCGGGCCTGGCTCAGGTAGTCGTAATAGGTGAGGGTGCGGGCGAATTTTTCCGGGTTCTGCTGGTTGAGCAGCAGCTTGAGGTACTCCTGGCGGCCATTCTGATAGGCCGCTCGGGCCTGGATGGCGATCAGTCGTTGCTGTTCAATGCGCGCGCTCTGGAGTTTTTTTTTCTCGGCATCGAGTCGCTGCAGCTCGGATTCGCTTTTCTTCAGCTCTTTTTGCAGGGCTTCGACCTGCTTCTCGAGCTTGCCCATCTCGGTTTCGGTGCCTTTGAGGTCTTTCTGCACTCCGGATTTTTCTTCCTGGAGTTTACCCAGCAGTTTCTTCAGCTCGGCAATGTCCTGACGCGTGGCGTCCAACTGTTGTTGGGTTTGCGTGCGCTCGTCGGCAAAGGCCGGTTGGAGCAGGCATGTCAGTGCGAGGGCTATCAGGACGCGAAGCATAGAGGCGGGCGACACCAGGGAAAGGGACGGCCTAGTATGCCCGCCAAGCGCAGCAAAAAAAATGCCCAATTGGGGCTGTGTGATAACTGGACAGAAAAACACCGCAAACCAATGTGGGAGCGGGCTTGCCCGCGATGGCGTCCTGACATTCAACAGAGAGGTTGGCAGTCAGATTGCTATCGCGGGCAAGCCCGCTCCCACAGGGTGTGGCGTCGTCAGATGGATCTGATCAGACTAGAATCGAAGTTCCGGTCATTTCCACAGGCTTCTCAAGCCCCAGCAACATCAGCATGGTCGGCGCAACATCCGCCAGCACGCCGCCGTCGCGTACCTTGAAATCACGCTTGCCGACATAGATGAACGGCACCGGCTCGGTGGTATGCGCGGTGTGCGCCTGGCCAGTGGACGCGTCAGACATTTGCTCGACGTTGCCATGGTCAGCGGTAATCAGGGCTTCGCCGCCGACTTTTTCCAGCGCATCGACGATACGGCCCACGCACAGGTCCAGGCATTCAACCGCTTTGACGGCCGCCTCGAACACGCCGCTATGGCCGACCATGTCGCCATTGGCGTAGTTGACCACGATCACGTCGTAACGCTGGTTTTCAATGGCATCGACGATGCGGTCGGTAACTTCCGGGGCACTCATCTCGGGCTGCAAGTCATAGGTGGCGACTTTTGGCGACGGGATCAGGATGCGTTCTTCGCCCGGGAACGGTTCTTCGCGACCGCCAGAGAAGAAGAAAGTCACGTGGGCGTACTTCTCGGTTTCAGCGATGCGCAGCTGCGTCTTGCCGTTTTTCGCCAGGTAATCGCCCAGCACGTTGTCCAGGCTGCTCGCGGCGAAGGCCGACGGCGCGGGGATGCTGGCGGCGTATTGGGTCAGCATGACGAAACCGGAAAGTGCAGGCTTGCGAGCGCGTTCGAATTCCTTGAAATTGTCTTCGACGAACACGCGGGTCAGCTCGCGAGCGCGGTCGGCGCGGAAGTTCATGAAGACTACGGCGTCGCCGTCTTCAACCTTCACTGGCTCACCGATGCTGGTGGCTTTGACGAATTCGTCGCTTTCGCCACGTTCGTAAGCGGCTTGCAGGCCTTCCTGTGCGGTGGCGGCGTTGAATTCGCTGGTGCCATCGACAATCAGGTTGTAGGCCTGGGACACGCGATCCCAACGGTTGTCGCGGTCCATGGCGTAATAACGGCCAATGATGCTGGCGATCCGGCCTTTGCCAAGTGCCTGGAAGGTCGCGTCCAGCAACTCGATCGACGACTGGGCGCTTTTCGGTGGCGTATCGCGGCCATCAAGGAACGCATGCAGGTAAATTTTCTCGGCGCCGCGCTTGTAGGCCAGTTCAGCCATGGCGACCAGGTGATCCTGGTGGCTATGAACGCCGCCATCGGACAGCAGACCCATGAAGTGCACGGCTTTGCCGGCAGCAACGGCTTTATCCACCGCGGCGCAGATGGTCGGGTTCTCGAAGAACTCGCCGTCGCGGATCGCTTTGGTCACACGCGTGAAGTCCTGGTACACCACGCGGCCGGCGCCAAGGTTCATGTGACCGACTTCGGAGTTGCCCATCTGGCCGTCCGGCAAGCCGACGTCCATGCCGCTGCCCGAGATCAGGCCGTTCGGCACGGTGGCCCACAGGCGGTCCAGTACGGGCTTCTTCGCCGCATAGATGGCGTTGGATTCAGGGCTCTCACTGTGACCGAAGCCGTCGAGAATAATCAGGACCAAAGGTTTAGGCGTGGTAGTCATGGATTCCACTCGTGGCTGAATTAAAAGAGGCGATGGAAAAGGGAGTGGCAGTTTAAAGCGAAGTTCCGACCGCGTCACCGCCGGACGGGGTTTGGCCCACCATAGTGGCTGTGTATACTGGCCGACATTTTAACGCCCTGGAACCTCCTTCGATGGTTGCTCACCTGATTGAATTTGCCACTAACCACTATTTGCTCGTCGGTATCTTCGTCGTACTGCTGGCGTTGCTGATCGCTTATCAGATGCAAGGCGGCGGCCGCAGCCTGAGCACCGGTGAACTGACCGGGCTGGTCAACAAGGACGCAGGCGTGGTGATCGACATCCGTCCGATCAAGGATTTCACCGCTGGTCACATTGTTGGCGCGTTGAACATTCCTCACGACAAACTGACCGCTCGCGTCGGCGAACTGGAAAAACACAAGGCCAAGACCATTATCCTGGTCGATGCCATGGGCCAGACTGCCGGCACTCATGCCCGGGAACTGATGAAAGCCGGCTTCACCGCCGCCAAGCTGTCCGGCGGTATTTCCAGCTGGAAAGCCGACAATCTGCCGCTGGTGAAGTGATATGAACAACGTCGTCGTCTATTCCAGCGATTACTGCCCTTATTGCTCGCGAGCCAAGTACTTGCTCGAGAACAAAGGCGTAGCCTTCGAAGAGATCAAGGTCGATGGCAAGCCGCAGGTGCGTGCCGCGATGGCCCAGAAGGCCGGACGAACGTCCGTGCCGCAGATCTGGATCGGCAGCACCCACGTTGGCGGCTGTGATGATTTGTTTGCCCTGGAGCGCGCCGGTAAGCTCGACGCCATGCTCAAGGCCTGACTGCCTTACTTGAAATAGCCAACCCTACAAGACCCGAGATCAGAAAGGATCTGAGATGACTGACCAACAGAACACTGCAGCTAGCGAAGAAGAAACCGCACCGCAATTCTCCTTGCAGCGCATCTACGTACGCGACTTGTCCTTCGAAGCCCCGAAAAGCCCGGCGATCTTTCGCCAGCAGTGGGAGCCGAGCGTCGGTCTGGATCTGAACACTCGCCAGAAGGCTCTGGAAGGCGACTTCCACGAAGTCGTGCTGACCCTGTCGGTCACCGTGAAAAACGGTGAAGAAGTGGCGTTCATTGCTGAAGTGCAACAGGCCGGGATCTTCCTGATCAAGAACCTGGACGACGCTTCGATGAGCCACACCCTCGGCGCGTTCTGCCCGAACATCCTGTTCCCGTACGCTCGCGAAACCCTGGACAGCCTGGTGACCCGCGGTTCGTTCCCGGCCCTGATGCTGGCCCCGGTGAACTTCGACGCGCTGTACGCACAAGAGCTGCAACGCATGCAGGCGGCTGGCGAGACTCCGACCGTTCAATAAGCGGTCGATGCAGTAACGAAAAAAGCGCCATAACAGGCGCTTTTTTCTTGGGCGGGAGATGATCGTTCCCACGCTCTGCGTGGGAATGCCTCTAGGGACGCTCCGCGTCCAGTGACGCGGAGCGTCACGGGCTGCATTCCCACGCGGAGCGTGGGGACGATCAGTCGCGGGGTTACTTGAACCCAAGCTGGCGCCAGCCTTCATACACGGCGACGGCCACGGTGTTGGACAGGTTCAGGCTGCGACAGCCTTCGCGCATCGGCAAGCGCAGACGTTGTTCGCCGGGCAGGGCGTCGAGCACGTCGGCCGGCAAGCCGCGGCTTTCCGGGCCGAACAGGAAGGCATCGCCCTCGGCGAAGCTGGCGTCGTGAAATGGCCGCGAGCCCTTGGTGGTAAAGGCGAACAGCCGAGGATGGCCGAGGCTTTCCAGGCAGCTGGCGAGGTCCGCATGGCGTTGCAGGGTGGCATACTCATGGTAATCGAGGCCGGCCCGGCGCAGACGCTTGTCGTCCATCTCGAAGCCCAGCGGTTCGATCAAATGCAGGTGGCAGCCACTGTTGGCGCACAGCCTGATAACGTTGCCGGTATTCGGCGGAATTTCTGGTTGGAAAAGGATGACGTGAAACATGCACGGCTCCGAAGGTAAAGATGACGGGCATTCTACGCCGCCAAAGGACCCTCGTTCGAAACTATTCCCGCGAGTGATGGCTTCGCTGGCGATTGTCGGGGTGATGGTGGGCCTGATGATCGGTCGCCTGACCGCGCCCGACCCCAGCGTTTTGCAGCAGGTCGAGGTGACGAACGATGGACTGGTGGTGTGGTTCAACAACGAACCCAAAACCCACGGCGAGATAGTCGACGGCAGCGTGGCGCTGTTGTTCGAGGCTGAAGGCCATGCGCAGAAAGGTCAGCTCAAGCTCAACGGCAAGGACGTGAACTGGCGAACGCGGTTGAGTGATGGGGGATTGTTGTTGACGGTGGTGGCGGCCCGGCCGCTGCAGGGCGAGTGGGTCGGTAGCGAGGTCGATGACCGCTGGCGGCTGGAGATCCATCTCCGAGAGCAATAAAAGAGGGAATCCCCGGCCTGCCTGTACCAAGGTTCCCAAAACGGGAGGGCTCGCGCATTGCCGCGTGAGCCCGGTGTAAAGAGGGAATCCCCGGCCTGCCTGTACCAAGGACCCCAAAACGGGATGGGCTCGTCGCTGTTGCGGTATGAGCCCGGTGTAAAGAGGGGAATCCCCGGCCTGCCTGTACCAAGGTCCCCGAAACTGGGTAGTGAATCGAATCACTGATTGGACTATTGCAGGGGGCGTGCCAGTTTTTAATAACTTGCAACAGAAAGTCGTCGAGTAGCCCTGAAAGCCCCGTAATCCGGGGCTTTTGTGTTTATGTAATAGGGGTTTTCTTGCAGGTGGAGGTGGGGTTTTGGATCGGTTGTCGTGCGCGATTGCAGTTCATGGTGCATTCAGTCGGTGCACGGTGGCCCCAAAAGCATCGCGGGCAAGCCCGCTCCCACAAGGTTCAACGGTGTTCACGCGATGGTGAAACCACTGAAAATCCTGTGGGAGCGGGCTTGCCCGCGATTGGATCTGGCGGTCAACGAAGAACTAAAGGCTGTTTAGCCCTCATCACCCTCATCATCATCCCCACCATCAACCTTCATCCCCAATTCCTTGATCTTGCGCGTCAGGGTATTACGGCCCCAACCCAGCAAAACGGCAGCATCGCGGCGGCGGCCGGCGGTGTGTTTGAGGGCGGTTTCGATCATGATCCGCTCGAAAGCTGGCACGGCGCTGTCGAGCAGGCTCGACTGACCGCGAGCCAGCGCCTGATCAGCCCACTGACGCAGCGCTTGCTCCCAATTGGTGACCGGCGCCGAATCCTGCGGCAGGCTCAGCAGTTCCGGCGGCAGATCGCTGATGTGCACTTCGCGACCCGAAGCCATCACAGTGATCCAGCGGCAGGTGTTTTCCAGCTGGCGCACGTTGCCTGGCCACGGCAGGTTTTTCAGGTATTCCTCGGTTTCGCTTTTCAGCAGCTTCGGTTCCACCGCCAGTTCTTGCGCGGCGCGACTTAGGAAGTGTTTGGCCAGGGTCGGGATGTCTTCGCGACGGTCCGACAGCCGTGGAATGTGGATGCGGATCACGTTGAGGCGGTGGAACAAGTCCTCACGGAATTTTCCGGCATGCACCAGGGTTTCCAGATTCTGGTGCGTCGCGGCGATGATTCGCACATCGACTTTCACCGGCACATGACCGCCAACGCGGTAAAACTCGCCGTCCGCCAGTACCCGCAGCAAGCGGGTCTGGGTGTCCGCCGGCATGTCGCCGATTTCATCGAGGAACAGCGTGCCGCCATCGGCCTGCTCAAAACGCCCGCGACGCAGGTTGGCCGCGCCGGTGAACGCGCCTTTTTCATGGCCGAACAACTCGGATTCCATCAGATCCTTGGGGATCGCCGCCATGTTCAGCGCAATGAACGGCGAGGCCGCCCGTGGGCTGTGACGGTGCAGGGCGTGGGCCACCAGTTCTTTACCGGTACCGGATTCGCCATTGATCAGCACGGTGATGTTGGAGTGGCTCAAGCGCCCGATGGCGCGAAACACTTCCTGCATCGCCGGTGCTTCGCCGATGATTTCCGGTGTGCGGGTCAGGGCGACCGGGACTTCCATGCCTTGCTGTTCCTGAGCGTGCTGGTTGGCGCGCTTGACCAGAGAGACGGCTTCGTCGACATCGAACGGCTTGGGCAGGTATTCGAATGCGCCGCCCTGATAGGACGCGACAGCGCTGTCCAGATCGGAGTGCGCGGTCATGATGATCACTGGCAGCCGTGGGTGTTGTTCGCGAATCCGCGCCAGAAGGTCCAGACCGCTGGCACCCGGCATGCGGATGTCGGAGATGATCACGTCCGGCTGCTGGCGCGCCAGGCGGCTCATCACGCCATCGGCGCTGTCGAAGCTTTGCGTGGTCATGCCTTCCTGCTGCAAGGCCTTTTCCAGGACCCAACGGATAGAACGGTCGTCATCGACGATCCACACGGTTTCACTACGGCTCATGTCGATGTGGCTCCTTGTTCCAGTGGCAGAAAGATCGAGAACGTGGTGTGGCCTGGATGGCTGTCACATTCGATCAGGCCCTGGTGCTGGCTGATGATGTTCTGGGTAATGGCCAGGCCCAGCCCGGTACCGTCCGGACGGCCGCTGACCATGGGGAAGAAGATGGTTTCCTGTAGCTCGGCGGGGATCCCCGGGCCGTTGTCGATGATTTCGATCTTGGTCACCAGGCGATGGCGCACGTGGCCGATGGTGAACTGGCGCATGGCGCGGGTCCGCAAGCTGATGCGGCCAAGGCGCAGCTCGTTCTGGCTGCTGATGGCCTGCATCGCGTTGCGCACGATGTTCAGGACGGCCTGAATCATCTGTTCGCGATCAATCAACACATCCGGAATGCTTGGGTCGTAGTCGCGCACCAAAGTGATGCAGCCCTGACTTTCGGCCTCCACCAACTGACCCACGCGCTCCAGCACTTCATGGACGTTGCACATGGCCAATGACGGCAATTTGTTGGAGCCGAGCATGCGATCCACCAGATTGCGCAGGCGATCGGCCTCTTCAATGATGACGTTGGTGTAATCGCGCAGGCTTTCTTCCGGCAATTCACGGGCGAGCAACTGAGCCGCGCCGCGAATCCCGCCCAGAGGATTTTTGATTTCGTGGGCGAGGCCGCGTACCAGCATCTTGCTGGTTTCTTGCTTCGACAACTGCGCCTCTTCCTTGGTGATCCGCAGCAAGCGGTCGCGCGGGTGAACCTCCAGCAACAGCAGCGTATCGCCATTGCTCAGGATCGGCGTTACCGCGTAGTCGACGGTCAGGGTCTGGCCGGTGAGGGCGGTGAGCATCGCTTCACGCTTGGTGAACGGGTGTGCCTGCTCGACTGCCTGGCGCAGGGAGTTCAGCGCCTCGGTGGATTCGGTGAACAACTCACTGATGAACTGCCCATGGCTACGCTGGCCGCTGATGGCCAGGAGCATCTCCGCCGCCGGGTTCATGTACTCAAGGCGCAGTTCGGCGTCGAGCAGAATGGTTGCGGTGGTCAGGTTGTCGAGTAGCAAGCGGTGTAGTGCGTCGCTAATGGTCATCAGGACCTCTTTTGGAGCAGGGCATGCGCATGAATAACGCGCCGATACGGGGAAAATGCAAAAACCAAACCAAGGCTCCGAAAAGAAGCGTTTAGAGCCTGAAACAGGCGTTTGACGCTCATTTGCGTGGCGTTCTGCCAGCTTTCGCGGGTACTTTCGAACCAAAATGGGTTGGGATGTGAGTACTGTGCACTCTATTGCACCAATATAGTGCGCAAACCTGAACGAAGTTAGAAGAAGGGCAGGAAGGAGGTCAGGCCAAGTGCAGAGCCTGTGGTGAAGACATTTGAGCGACGAGAATCCTGTGGGAGCGTGGCTTGCCCGCGAAGAATGCACCGCGGTTTTTCAGGTATTACGCGTCATCGTTCTTCGCGGGCAAGCCACGCTCCCACAGGTTCTGCGCCTTAACTGACTGGTATTAGCGCCAGAAGGAGCTTTCTTCTTCAGGTTTGTCTTTGAGGGGGCATTCCGGCCGTTGGCCGTAGTCGCTGAGGACGCAGGGTTTGACCTGACGTTTCTGCGCGAGGGAAATGCGCTGCATATGGAAGGGTTGGTTGGCCGTGCGTTCGACGGTACGGCCCTGTTCGTCGAGGATCTCCACCGACAGATGGTGGCTGCCGCGGTCGATGTCGCTCAGGGCGAACACCGGGCTCGGGCCCGGCTCGGCGGTGGGTTGGCCATCCAGCAGCAGACGATAGCGATGGCCCTGTTGCAGGCCGGGTTCGCTGGTAACGCTGACGATCAATTCACCGGCAGTGCTACGGATCGTGGCATCCGGCTCCGGCACCAGCACACGAAGCATGTCGTAATGAAACAGGGGTTTGGCCTGGTTTTTCGCGGCCGTCATTGGCGCGGCGCCGCTCGGGTTGGCCGACATTCGATTGCTGGTCGCCAGTGGCACACGCTTGGCATTACGGGTGCCCGGTTGATCAGTGAAAACCCGGTTGCCTTGGGCGTCGATGTAAGTGAAGACCTCGGCCATTGCCGGGAGACTGATCAGGCAAGCGACCAACAGCCAGACCCTCAAGGCTTATGCACCCGTTGCACGGTGAAGGTCACAGTGGGGCTCTGTTGCACGACGTCTTGCCCATTGATCACCTGAACCGCGAGGCGGTGTTCGCCACGGTCGATGTTCACCAGTTGCAGAATCGGTACGTTGCTCGGTTGGCCGTAGGGTTGATCGTCCAGTAACAGCCTCAATCGATGAGAGCCTTGCAGGCGCGGCTGGATCAATACGCTGACCGTGAACGTGCCATTGTTGGCGCGCAAGGCTTCTTCGGTGGGCAGCCCCGTCAATTCCAGCACCTGATAGGCGCTGCCGGGTTGTTCACGGCTACTGGCTTGCGCAGGCGCTACAGGCTCGCTCGGCGGTTGAAGCTCGACGCTGTTGAGCGGTGGCAACTCCACGGGCTGAGCCTTTACGCCATCGGGCGGTTGATTGCTGTACGCGGTGTTGCCGTTGGCGTCGGTGTACTTGTAGATCTGCGCGGCGGCGGGCAGGGCGATCAGAACAAGCAGGCATAACAACAATGAGCGCATTGCAGGCTTCCATTGGCCGTTGGGCAAGTGTCCGGCCCTGTTCCGTTCATGGCGACTAAGCGCTGAGCATAGAGCACTTCAGCGCACGTCGGCAGGTCGGCTCAGCGGCTGGCGCTGCACAACTCAGCGGTGGCGCGTACCTGGGCAAGCCCGCGCAATGGCGCTTGGGCGCCGGTTTTATTGGCCTTGGCCAGCCACGACGGGCACTGCGGGTCGTTGCGATAAGGACTGAAATCGGCCAGTTGTTGCAGCAGGCGTTTTTGTAACTGATCAAGTTGTGGGCGGATCTGCCCGACGAGATCGGGGCGAGGGTCGTTGGGCGCCTTGCCTTGCGCATGCCAGTCAGACAGATGCGCGTATTGCACCAGCTTGTTGGCCTCGATCTGCGCCGAGAAGAACTGTTCGACGGCTTCGTTGCTCAATTTATAGGCAGGTGCCAGGGCGACGGCGGCGGCAATGACTTCGCGCTCGCGCTGCCGGTCTTCGACCGGTTTACCGCTGTCCCATTTGCTCAGCGCGACCTGATCGGCAATCGCCAGACGTTCTTCGATGGTGCCAAGCAACAGAGCGAGGGCGGCAGGTGCCGGGCTGGCAAAAGCGCTGTTGGCCAGCAGGGCGGTGAGCAGGGCAAGGCATGGGTGTAGGCGCATGGGGCATCTCGGCTTTATCGGATGAAGGCCATGATGCACGCAACCGGGTATCCGATGACAGACGGTCGCCCATAAAAAAGGCCTCCCGAAGGAGGCCTCTCTTTTGTCACGCCGCGTAGCGCGGCGTTACCGGATCAGCAGCTGTAGTACAGCTCATATTCCAGTGGGTGTACGAAGGTACGAACCTTGATTTCTTCTTCGCTTTTCAGAGCGATGTAAGCGTCGATGAAGTCATCGGAGAACACGCCGCCTTTGGTCAGGAACGCACGACCTTTGTCCAGCTCTTCCAAGGCTTCTTTCAGGCTGCCGCAAACTTGTGGGATCTCTTTCGCCTCTTCAGGCGGCAGGTCGTACAGGTTTTTGTCAGCTGCGTCGCCAGGGTGGATCTTGTTCTGGATGCCGTCCAGGCCAGCCATCAACAGTGCAGCGAAGCCCAGGTACGGGTTGGCTGCTGGATCCGGGAAGCGAGCTTCGATACGGCGAGCGCGAGGGCTGGACACGTAAGGAATACGGATCGAAGCCGAACGGTTGCGAGCCGAGTAAGCCAGCATCACTGGAGCTTCGAAACCTGGGACCAGACGCTTGTAGGAGTTGGTCGACGGGTTGGTGAAGCCGTTCAGAGCCTTACCGTGCTTGATGATGCCGCCAATGAAGTACAGAGCGGTATCGGACAGGCCGGCATAGCCTTCGCCAGCGAAGGTGTTCTTGCCATCTTTGGCGATGGACAGGTGAACGTGCATACCCGAACCGTTATCGCCGTACAGAGGCTTAGGCATGAAGGTCGCGGTGCGGCCGTATGCGTCAGCAACGTTGTGTACGCAGTATTTCAGGGTCTGAACTTCGTCAGCCTTGGCCACCAGGGTGTTGAACTTCACGCCGATTTCGTTCTGACCGGCAGTCGCCACTTCGTGGTGGTGAACTTCGATGACCAGGCCCATTTCTTCCATGGCGTTGCACATGGAGGTACGGATTTCGTGGTCGTGGTCGAACGGCGGAACAGGGAAGTAGCCGCCTTTGACGCCTGGACGGTGGCCTTTGTTGCCGCCTTCCACGTCCTGGTCGGACATCCACGAACCTTGTTCGGAGAAGATTTTGAACATCGAACCGGAGATGTCGGACTTGAACTTCACTTCGTCGAAGATGAAGAACTCTGGCTCTGGGCCCACGAATACGGTGTCGCCGATACCGGTCGATTTCAGGTATTCCTCGGCACGCTTGGCGATCGCACGTGGATCACGGTCGTAGCCTTGCATGGTCGAAGGCTCGATCACGTCGCAAACCAGGATCAGGGTCGGCTCTTCGGTGAACGGGTCGAGAACGGCAGTGCTGTCGTCCGGCATCAGGATCATGTCGGAAGCTTCGATGCCTTTCCAGCCAGCGATGGAGGAACCGTCGAACATTTTGCCTTCTTCGAAGAAAGCTTCATCCAGCCCATCGCGAGCCGGCATGGTCACGTGGTGCTGAGTGCCTTTGGTGTCCGTGAAGCGCAGATCAATCCACTTGACGTCATGATCTTTGATGAGTTGAACCGACTTCGACATAGTGTCCTCCGGGTGGCTTCGGGCTTAGTAGTGGATGCCCTTAGAATGTGGGTGATGCCGGCGCGAATACTCTGCCAAGGCAACCTGCCTCACAAGGGAGCAAATTGCATGCCAGTGCCCCACCATGGGTTTTTTGCCCCAATATCACGCTTATAAAGGTGCAAAGCCTCGAAAAGCGCCAAACCTCGCCCTGTAATGTAGCGTTGAAATCCATAAATGACCTGTTTTGGTGCGCGCAAAACCTTCTGCACATTAACTGGTTAAACCTTGAGCAATTTCCGCTATAATCCGCGCCCCCCTTTTTCGGCTGGCCCAGCGCGCGCTGTTTTCATGAAACTAATCGTAAAAGTCTTCCCCGAGATCACCATCAAGAGCCGCCCGGTACGGATGCGTTTCATCCGCCAGTTGGCCAAAAACATCCGTACCGTGCTCCGCGATCTGGACCCGGCCGTGGTGGTGAACGGTGTGTGGGACAATCTCGAGCTGGAAACCCGCGTCAGCGAGCCGAAAGCCCTGAAGGAGATGACCGAGCGCCTGAGCTGCATGCCGGGCATCGCGCATTTCCTGCAGGTCGATGAATACCCGTTGGGCGACTTCGACGACATCGTCGCCAAGTGCAAGCAGCATTTCGGTGACGCCCTGGCCGGGAAGATCTTTTCGGTGCGCTGCAAGCGTGCCGGCAAGCACGAGTTCAGCTCCATGGACGTCGAGAAATACGTCGGCAGCCAACTGCGTCGTCAGTGTGGCGCCGCCGGAATCTCGCTCAAAGAGCCGGAAATTGAAGTTCGCATCGAAATTCGCGACAAACGGTTGTTCGTGATCCACAGCCAGCACAACAGCATCGGCGGTTATCCGCTGGGTGCCCTGGAACAGACGCTTGTACTGATGTCCGGCGGCTTCGATTCCACCGTCGCCGCCTACCAGATCATGCGCCGCGGGCTGATGAGCCATTTCTGCTTCTTCAATCTGGGCGGACGTGCCCATGAACTGGGCGTCATGGAAGTCGCGCACTTCATCTGGAAGAAGTACGGCAGCTCCCAACGCGTGTTATTTGTCAGTGTGCCGTTCGAGGAAGTACTGGGAGAAATTCTCGGGAAAGTCGATAACAGTCATATGGGTGTAGTTTTGAAGCGTATGATGTTGCGCGCTGCTTCCCGTATTGCTGATCGGCTGGAGATCGAAGCGCTGGTCACCGGCGAAGCGATTTCCCAGGTGTCGAGCCAGACGTTGCCGAACCTGTCCGTGATCGACTGCGTGACCGACAAGCTGGTCTTGCGTCCGCTGATCGCCAGTCACAAGCAGGACATCATCGACCTGGCCAACGAAATCGGTACTGCCGATTTCGCCAAGCACATGCCGGAATACTGCGGGGTCATCTCGGTGAACCCAAAGACCCACGCCAAGCGTCCGCGTGTGGAGCATGAAGAGAAAGAATTCGACATGGCGGTGCTTGAGCGTGCGCTCGAGAACGCCAAACTGGTGCCGATCGATCGCGTGATCGACGAATTGGGCCAGGATTTGCAGATCGAAGAAGTCAGCGAAGCACTGGCGGGCCAGATCATCATCGACATCCGTCACCCGGATGCCGCTGAAGACGAGCCGCTGGAACTTGCTGGCATTGAGGTGCAGACGATGCCGTTTTATGCATTGAACGCTCGTTTCAAGGAACTGGACCCTACTCGCCAGTACCTGTTGTATTGCGACAAAGGCGTGATGAGTCGCCTGCATGCCCACCATTTGCTCAGTGAGGGGCATGCCAATGTGCGCGTTTATCGACCGAGCTAAGTGCCCGGGGCTGTTTGCCTGTGGCCTGCGTCACCGGCCCCCCGACGCCGCCGTCAAGCTGTAACGGCTTTGCCGGACTCTACTGTAAATCGCTGCCAAGACTTGTCAGCACACCGAATCCTCTGATCGAGATACACAAGTGATCGAAAATCTACGCAACATCGCCATCATTGCTCACGTTGACCATGGTAAAACCACCCTGGTAGACAAACTCTTGCGTCAATCCGGCACCCTGGAGCGCAACGAGCTCAACGACGAGCGCGTGATGGACTCCAACGACCAGGAGAAAGAGCGCGGTATTACCATTCTGGCGAAAAACACCGCCATCAACTGGAACGGCTACCACATCAACATCGTGGACACCCCGGGCCACGCCGACTTCGGCGGCGAAGTTGAACGCGTAATGTCGATGG
This sequence comes from Pseudomonas sp. FP603, assembly GCF_030687415.1. Taxonomy (NCBI): domain Bacteria; kingdom Pseudomonadati; phylum Pseudomonadota; class Gammaproteobacteria; order Pseudomonadales; family Pseudomonadaceae; genus Pseudomonas; species Pseudomonas sp. FP603. The sequence goes on along the minus strand of NZ_CP117431.1, from coordinate 6,515,553 downwards.
TTGACTCCGTTCTGCTGCTGGTTGACGCTCAAGACGGCCCTATGCCGCAAACCCGTTTCGTGACCAAGAAGGCTTTCGAAGCCGGCCTGCGTCCAATCGTGGTGATCAACAAGGTTGACCGTCCAGGCGCGCGTCCGGACTGGGTTCTGGACCAGATCTTCGACCTGTTCGACAACCTCGGTGCCACCGAAGAACAGCTGGACTTCAAAGTCGTCTACGCCTCGGCCCTGAACGGCATTGCCGGTCTGGAACACACCGACATGGCTGAAGACATGACCCCGCTGTACCAGTCGATCGTCGACAACGTACCTGCGCCGAAAGTCGACCGTGACGGTCCGTTCCAGATGCAAATCTCCGCTCTGGACTACAACAGCTTCCTGGGTGTTATCGGCGTTGGCCGTATCGCTCGTGGTCGCATCAAGCCGAACACTCCGGTTGTCGCTATCGACGCCGACGGCAAGAAGCGTAACGGTCGTATCCTGAAGCTGATGGGTCACCACGGCCTGCACCGCATCGACGTTGAAGAAGCAGCTGCCGGCGACATCGTCTGCATCAGCGGCTTCGACCAGCTGTTCATCTCCGACACTCTGTGCGACCCACTGAACGTCGAAGCGATGAAGCCGCTGACCGTTGACGAGCCAACCGTTTCCATGACCTTCCAGGTAAACGACTCGCCTTTCTGCGGTAAAGAAGGCAAGTTCGTCACCAGCCGTAACATCAAGGAACGTCTGGACAAAGAACTGCTCTACAACGTTGCTCTGCGCGTTGAAGAAGGCGACACCGCCGACAAGTTCAAAGTCTCCGGCCGTGGTGAGCTGCACCTCTCGGTACTGATCGAAACCATGCGTCGCGAAGGCTTCGAAATGGGTGTTGGTCGTCCGGAAGTGATCATCCGCATGGTTGACGGCGTCAAGCACGAACCGTACGAAAACGTGACCATCGACCTGCCAGAAGAATCGCAAGGTTCGATCATGGAGCAGATCGGTATCCGTAAAGGCGACCTGACCAACATGGTTCCGGATGGCAAGGGCCGTGTGCGCCTTGAGTACAACATCCCGGCTCGTGGCCTGATCGGTTTCCGTAACGAGTTCCTGACCCTGACCTCCGGTGCAGGTATCCTGACCTCGATCTTCGACCGTTACGACGTGATGAAGTCCGGCGACATGTCCGGCCGTCAGAACGGCGTGCTGGTTTCGGTTGCTACCGGTAAGGCGCTGACTTACTCGCTGGAAACCCTGCAAGCTCGCGGCAAACTGTTCCTGGGTCACGGTGAAGACGTGTACGAAGGTCAAATCGTCGGCATCAACAGCCGCGACAACGACCTGGGCGTCAACCCAACCAAAGGCAAGAAGCTCGACAACATGCGTGCTTCGGGTAAAGACGAAACCATCGCTCTGGTTCCGCCTATCCGCTTCACTCTGGAGCAGGCTCTGGAATTCGTTCAAGAAGACGAATTGTGCGAAGTCACTCCTAAGTCCATCCGTCTTCGCAAGAAGATCCTGGGCGAAAGCGAGCGTACCCGCGCTGCCAAGAAAGCCGGTAACTGAGTTTCGACTTAGTTAGCGCTTAAAAAAACGCCCCCGACCGCAAGGTCGGGGGCGTTTTTTTGTGTCTGGGGTTTGTGTGGTGTCAGTTCGGGCCCCATCGCGGGCAAGCCCGCTCCCACAGTGATTTGTGGTGTTTACATAATCTGTGTTCAGTGCTGAACCCTGTGGGAGCGGGCTTGCACGCGATGGGGCCCCGTCAGGCAGCGGGATTCTGGATCAGAACTTGTCCAGCGTCCGCGGATTGCTCTCGCGCACCACTTCTTTGGGCTTGTACGCGCAATACCCCGGTCGCGGTCCGATCTTCGGGTGGTTGCGGCAGGTGTCCGGGCGCTTATCATAAATAGTGCACAGACGGCTCTTGCGATCCAGGTACAGGCAATCGTTGTTGCTCATGCGCTGAAGGGTGAAGATCTCGGACTTCTGGTTATAGCGCTCGACGATCCCTTCCTTCTGCAAACGCTTGGCGATGTTCTTCGGCGGATCGCCACGCTCGAACTCATCGACGATGCCGATACGGATCAGATCCTTGATCTTGACCTCGACTGGCAAGGTACAGCAGCTGGACACGCAGGAACCGCACATCGGGGCAGAGTACTTGGCCCAGGTATCGAGGCGATCGATCTCCGCGGCGGCGATCAGGTTGGGCTTCATCATCGGTTGTTACCAGCGTGTGCATCAGGGCGCGCGATCATACCGGGACTGGTGGATTTTTGAACAACCTTTCGCCAGATTTTTTTCTCTTGGCGCAAAATAATCCCTGTGTCCGGCACGGCCCCTGCATTGTTTCTGGCACGCGACAACGTAATGTCGATCTATCTCGCACTAACAGGGAAAACTGCCGAACCAGAGTCTCAATGGTCTGTCAGACCGACTAGGCTCAGACAACTTCACGCTCGCTCGAGGTCCTATCGATGACTCAAGAACCACTTGTTCGCGAAGCAGAGGTGGCCGCATTCCGCGACGCCGTCTTGACCAAGCTCACTTACGCGGTGGGTAAAGACCCGGATCACGCCTTCGACCACGACTGGTTCGAAGCCATTGCCCTGGCGGCACGTGATCACATGGTCGAGCACTGGATGGACCACACCCGGCAGATCTACCGCAAAGGCCAGAAACGGGTTTATTACCTCTCCCTTGAATTCCTTATCGGCCGCTTGCTCTACGACAGCTTGAGCAACCTTGGTCTGCTCGATGTGGCCCGCGAGGCCATGACTGAACTCGGCGTCGACATGGAACGCATCCGTCTGCTGGAGCCCGATGCGGCACTGGGCAACGGAGGTCTCGGGCGTCTGGCGGCGTGCTTCATGGAAAGCATGTCGACCCTGGGCATCGCCGGCCATGGTTACGGCATTCGTTACGAACACGGTTTGTTCCGCCAGGCCATCGTCGATGGCTGGCAGCAGGAGCAGACCGAACACTGGCTGGATTTCGGTAACCCATGGGAGTTTGAACGGCCGGAGGTTGCTTACCCGATCGGCTTCGGCGGCAGTGTCGAAACCGTGACCGATGAGAACGGCAAATCCAGGCAAGTCTGGTCCCCGGCGGAAACCGTGCGGGCCATTGCCTATGACACCCCGGTGGTCGGTTGGCGCGGCGCGAGTGTCAACACGCTGCGACTGTGGCGTGCCCGGGCCATGGAAGAGTTGCACCTGGAGCGCTTCAACGCTGGCGACCATTTGGGCGCGGTAGCCGAAGTGGCCCGGGCCGAAAGTATCTCCCGCGTGCTCTACCCGGCGGACAGCACCGATGCCGGCCAGGAACTGCGCCTGCGTCAGGAATACTTCTTTGTTGCCGCGTCCCTGCAGGATTTGCTGCGCCGCCATCGCAACATGCACACTTCGGTGCTGACCTTGGGCGATCACGCGGCCATTCAACTCAACGACACTCACCCCTCGATCGCCGTGGCCGAGTTGATGCGTCAGTTGGTCGACGTCTATGACGTGGCGTGGGATGCGGCATGGCAAGTTACGGTCGACACGCTGTCGTACACCAACCACACGCTGTTGCCGGAAGCGCTGGAAACCTGGCCGGTCGGTTTGATGGAGCGGATGCTGCCACGGCACATGCAGATCATTTATTTGATCAACGCCCAGCACATCGACTCATTGCGGGCCAAGGGCGTTCACGATTTCGACGTGTTGCGTGCAGTGTCGCTGATCGAGGAAGACAACGGTCGTCGCGTGCGCATGGGCAACCTGGCATTCCTTGGTTCTCACAGCGTTAATGGCGTGTCCGGCCTGCACACGCAGCTGATGCGCAGCACGGTGTTTTCCGAGTTGCATAAACTCTATCCGGAGCGGATCAACAACAAGACCAACGGCATTACCTTCCGCCGCTGGCTCTATCAGGCCAACCCCGAGCTGACCTCGATGATGGTCGACGCCCTTGGCCCGGATCTGCTGGATAACCCTGAAGAGCGCTTGATAGGGCTGGAGCCGTTCGCCGAGAAACCTGCGTTCCGTAAACAGTTCGCCGAACAGCGGCTGCACAGCAAGAAAGCCCTGGCGTACCTGATTCATGAACGGCTGGGGGTCGCGATCAATCCGGCGGCGATGTTCGACGTGCAGGTTAAACGGATCCACGAATACAAACGTCAGTTGCTCAACCTGCTGCACACTGTCGCGCTGTATCAGGCGATTCGTGCCGAACCGGAAATCGACTGGGTGCCGCGGGTGAAAATCTTCGCTGGCAAAGCGGCGGCCAGTTATCACCAGGCCAAGTTGATCATCAAACTGACCAACGACATCGCCCGGGTGGTCAACAACGACCCGACCGTACGTGGTTTGCTCAAAGTGGTGTTCTTGCCCAACTACAACGTCAGCCTGGCCGAAAGCATCATTCCGGCGGCGGACTTGTCGGAACAGATCTCCACCGCCGGCTTCGAAGCCTCAGGCACCAGCAACATGAAATTCGGCCTCAACGGCGCGCTGACCATCGGTACCCTGGACGGGGCCAACGTGGAGATGAGCGAGCGCATTGGTGTCGAACACATGTTCATCTTTGGCCTTAGCGCCGAGCAAGTGGAGGCGCGCAAGTTCAACCATGAGTTCAACGCGGCACCGGACATTGCCGCCTCCCATCGACTCAACGATGTGCTGCAAGCGATTCGCGGTGGGGTGTTCTCACCGGACGATCCGTCCCGTTACACCACGCTGATTGATTCGCTGGTGGACTACGACCGCTTCCTGGTCTGCGCCGATTTCGACTCTTACTGGAACGCTCAGATGCGGGTCGAGGCTCACTGGCACGACTCCAAAGAGTGGTGGCGCTCGGCGGTATTGAGCAGCGCGCGGATGGGCTGGTTCTCGTCCGACCGGACCATTCGCGAGTACGCCACGGATATTTGGAAAGCATTGGAGTAACTTTTAGCAATAATTGCGAGTCAGGCCCGACGGTTGTTGGGCCGGACCGATATACTAAGCGCCAGGTTCTCCGGATGTTTCGGTGACCGCTGCGCGGTCAATCGCGGGCAAGCCTCGCTCCTACAGGTCATATATCGTTCTTGCGATCTGTGCAAAACCTGTGGGAGCGAGGCTTGCCCGCGATGACGTCAGTGCAAACGCCACAAGGCAATGGGCCGCTTAGGGATATCGACCATGCAATGGATGTTCATGCTGATTGGGTTGCTGTTGGGCTGGCTACTCGACGAGTCATTCAGCGGCGCGCTGTTAGGCGCTTTGCTCGGGCTGGGTATTGGCCAGGCCCTGCGCATCAGCCGCTTGAATACTCAAACCGCCGAGCAGCAGCGCTTGCTCGATCAGGCGCAGGTTGCGCTGAATGCGGTCGAGCAACGACTGGCGTTGCTGGAAGTCTCGGGCGTCAAAACACCTGAAGCCAGTGAACCTGCGGCCAGCGAACCGGTTCCATCCCCTGAAATCATTCTTGAGCAAGCCCCTGTCGCAGCCCCGGAGCTGATCTGGGAGCTACCGCCCGAACTCGAACCCATCACGGCGGCCGCGGCCGAAGCCAGTCGTCCGCCGCCCGCTGATGCCTGGAAACCCGAGCCAGTCGCCCGCGAACCACAGCAACCGGCGGCGCCGCGCGGCCCGAACTTCATCGAACGCGCCATCAGCGGCGCACGCAACTGGCTCTTTGGCGGCAATACCGTGCTGCGGGTCGGCGTGGTGCTGTTGTTCCTCGGTTTGGCCTTCCTGTTGCGCTACGCCACTGAAGGCATGGTGGTGCCGGTCGAATTGCGTTACGCCGGTGTCGCGGCGGCCGCCTTGGGCTTGCTCGCGCTGGGCTGGTGGTTGCGCCTGCGCAACAGCAATTACGCACTGATGCTGCAAGGCACCGGGATTGCGGTGTTGTACCTGACAGTGTTTGCCGCGATGCGTTTGCACCCGTTGCTCGACCCGACGGCGGCACTGGGGCTGCTGGTGGTGGTGACGGTGTTCTCGGCGATTCTCGCCATTACCCAGAACGCCTTGGGCCTGGCCGCCGCTGCCGCCCTGGGCGGTTTCGCCGCGCCGATCCTGACCTCCACCGGCGCCGGCAACCATGTCGCGCTGTTCAGCTACTTTGCTCTGCTCAACGCCGGCATCCTTGCCATCGCGTGGTTCAAGGCCTGGCGGTTGCTCAACCTGATCGGTTTTGTCGGCACCTTTGGCATCGGGTTGGCCTGGGGTCTGCGTTCCTATACGCCGGAATTGTTGTGGAGTACCGAGCCGTTCCTGATTCTGTTTTTCCTGATGTACCTGGCCATCGGCCTGTTGTTCGCCCGGCGCAAACTGCTGGAAATGAGCGACGCCCCCGAGGACGACAGCCGCGAGGCACTGTTGCACTGGTCGGCGCGCAAGGGCGATTACGTCGACGGCACCCTATTGTTCGCGCCACCGCTGGTGGGTTTCGGTTTGCAGTTCGCGCTGGTGGAGCATCTGGAATTTGCCGCCGCTTTCAGCGCCTTGGCGCTGGGCATGATTTACATGGGGCTGGCCCGGTTGCTGATGGGCGGTCGAGCATTGTTGTTGGCGGAAACTTGTCTGGCACTGGGGGTGATCTTCGCCAGCCTGGCGATCCCCTTGGGGCTCGACGCGCGTTGGACCGCGGCCGCCTGGGCCGTGGAAGGCGCGGGGATTTTCTGGCTCGGCCTGCGTCAACAACGACCGCTGGCGCGAGCCTTTGCCTTGCTGCTGCAACTGGGCTCGGCACTGGCCTTTCTCAGCGAGCTGCGCAGCGGCGAGAGCAGCCTGCTTGATGGCGCCCCGCTGGGGGCATTGATGCTCGGCGTGGCGTTGCTGTTCAGCTTTTACCAATTGCGCAAAGCGTTGCCCGAACAGGCCTCAAAGTGGGAGCGCCAAGGGCTGCCGGTGCTGGCCTGTCTGGGGCTGACGTTCCTTTATCTGCTGGCGCCGCTGTTTTTCTTCACTCATGGCACGGCGATCAGTTGGGCGCTGGCCGGGTTGGCGACGCTGTTTGTCGGCCTGCGCCTGCAATCGCGAACGTTCCTGTTCACCGCGTTCGCCGTGCAACTGCTCGGCGGTGCATTGTTCCTGTTGCGGCTGCAAGGGGCGGGTGGTGAGTCGACTGCGGTGTTCAGCGCCGGTTGGAGCGGTTTGCTCAGCGCGTCCCTGATCGGGCTGGCGTTGATTGCCGGGATGTTGCTGGCGGCCCGCGACGAAATGGTGCGCAGCGATGTGCGTTTGCTGCGCAGCTTGTCAGTGGTGTTGCTGGCCGGTCTGGTGCTGATCAACCTCGCCGTATTGTTCGTGTTGCCGTGGCAAACCGCGAGCGCGGTGTGGGCCGCCAGTGGTTTGTTCATCATCTGGCTGAGCCTGTACCTGAAGCAGCGTGTGAGTTTTGTCTTTGGTCTGCTGTTGCAGGTGATCGGTGGCGCTGCGTTCCTGTTCGCCGGGCCCGGACCTGCTCGGCCCGCTGCTCAGCGAAGGGTTGCGACCGTTGGCACATAGCGGTTTCTGGACGCCGCTAGTGCTGGGGCTGGCCGCATTCGTCGGGGCCTGGCGTTTGCAGCTCGGCAACCATGCTTCGGCCTTCGATGGGTTGAGCCTGCAGCGCTTGTCCGAAGTGTTGCTGGTGTGGGGCGCGGGTTGGTGGGCGCTGGCGTGGGTCAGCGAAGTGCTGCGCTTTGCACCTTTAAATCTGCAAGCCACTTTGTTGCTGGCCGTCGCCGCCGTGAGTGTCGCGCTGTGGACGGTATTGGCGCTGCGCCTGAAGTGGTCGTCGCTGGGCTTGCTCTGCACCTTGCTGATTCCGGCCGCCGGTCTGGTGTTGCTCGCGGCCTGGCATTCGCGTTATCACCCGGCCGCCAACTTCGGCTGGCTGGTTTGGGCTGCAGTGTTCGTCGTGCATTTCATCTCCCTGCGGCGTCTGGCGCCGACGCTGCCCGCAAGAGCCCTGAGCACCGCCCATGTGCTCGGTTGCTGGCTGTTGATCGGCGTGCTGGCCCTGGAGTTGCGTTACGGCTTGCTGCTGTTGTCGGAGCAGTACAACGCCTGGCGCTGGCTGGGCTGGGCGATTCTGCCGAGCCTGTATCTGGTGCTGATGGCAGCACCGCGTGCGTGGCCATGGCCGGTGTCGGAGTATTCCCGCGAGTACCGGCTCTATGCCGCTGCGCCGTTGGCGTTTTTGATGCTCGGCTGGTTCTGGTTGGCGAACATCGCCAGCGACGGCACCGCCGAGCCGTTGCCGTATGTGCCGCTGATTAACCCGTTGGAGTTGGGCCTGTTGTTTGCGTTGTTCGGCGTTTACGTCTGGTCTCGCAGCGCCGTGACGCAACTGGCGATTCGCAAGGATTACGCCGATAACGCCACGCAAGTGATTGCCGGTGTTTCGTTGTTCGTCTTCTTCACCGCGCTGGTGATGCGCGCGGCCCATCACTGGGGCGGCGTGCCGTTCGCGCTGGATCTGCTGCTCGAATCGATGCTGGTGCAGGCCGGGCTGTCCATCGTCTGGACCTTGATGGCCCTGAGTCTGATGATCGGTGGGCATCTGCGTCATCGCCGCGAAGTCTGGCTGATCGGCGCGGCGCTGATCGCGTTGGTGGTCGCCAAGCTGTTCTTCGTTGAATTGAGTAACCGCGGCGGGCTGGCGCGGATCGTGTCGTTTATCGGCGTTGGCGTGTTGCTGTTGGTGGTGGGCTATTTCGCTCCGCTGCCGCCCAAGCGTGCCGAAGCTGTGCCGGATGTTGAAAAACCGGCCCCTGAAACCGAAGGAGTGTCGTCTTGAGTCAGAAGCTGAACCTGGGCTGGTGGGGGGCTGTGGTGTTGGGTGTGACACTGTCGGCCGGCGCGCAGGAAAAACCGGCGGACTTTGCCGCGCAGGTGCCGTTATCGGTGAGTGGCGAGGGGCCGTGGTATCGCCTGGAATTACCCTTGGGCGTGCAACTGAAAGCGCGGCAAACCGATCTCAGCGATCTACGCGTGTTCAACGCCGCCGGTGAGCCTCAGGCGTATGCCCTGGCCCGGGAACCCGCGCAGACCCGCGAAAACCGCACGCTGAACGACGTAAAGTGGTTCCCGTTGTACAACTCGGCGGATGCCACCGAACGCGCGCCGAGTGTGCGCGTGCAATCGAACACCAACGGCACGTTGATCGAAGTGCAGCCGTCCAGCCAGTTGGAGGCAGGTGAAGAAGAGCTGCGCGGCTGGTTGCTCGATGCCAGTCGAATCAAGGCGCCGTTACAGCAATTGATCCTTGATTGGACCAGTGATCGCGATGGTTTCCAGCGTTTCAGCATTGAAGCCAGCGACGATTTGCAGCATTGGCAGTCGTGGGGTGAAGGGCAGGTGGCGCGTCTGACGTTTGCCGACGAACGGGTCGAGCAACATGAAGTCGGCTTGCCGGGGCAATCGGCGCGCTACTTGCGCTTGCTGTGGAGTTCACCGCAGTCGGCACCCGTGCTGACTTCGGCGCAACTGGAAAGCACCAATCCTCGCACCTTGCCGCTGCCGTTGGTCTGGTCGCAACCGTTGGCTGGCACCAGCGTGAAGGCCGGTGAGTACACCTGGCAATTGCCGATGGGGTTGAACGTCCAGCGCTTGCAGATCGAGCTGAATCAACCCAACAGCCTGGCACCGGTGACATTGTCGGGTCGCCGGGAAACCAGCCTGCCGTGGCAAACGCTGACCAGCGGTTTGCTCTATCGATTGACCCAGAATGGCCAGGACGTGGTGCAGAACGAATTGCAGCTGCCAGGCCAGACCGTGCAGCAATTGAAGCTGACGGTGGATGAGCGCGGCGGTGGCCTGGGCGCCGAAGCACCGACCATCCGATTTGCCGTGCGCTCCACGCAACTGGTGTTCCTGGCGCGCGGGGCCGGGCCTTTTACGCTGGCGCTGGGGAGTGCGACGGTGAAGGCGGCGAGCTTGCCGTTGTCGACGCTGATACCGGATTACAGCGCTGCGAAGCTGGCGGCGTTGGGCAAGGCGACGGTGGAGGGTGGGGTCGTGGTGACTCCGGCGGCGACCGTGCCAACGGGGGCGGACACGAACTGGAAGAAATTCGGGTTGTGGGCGGTGCTGTTGCTCAGTGTGCTGTTTTTGGGCGCCATGGCGTTCAGCTTGCTGCGCAAACCACCCGTCAAATCCTAGGCTGGCGCTTCGCGCCAGATCGCGGGCAAGCCTCGCTCCCACAGGATTGGTGGATTACCTGAAGGAGCGAGGCTTGCCCGCGAAGGTGTCCTTCCGGCTACCAAAAATATTCAAACTGCCGCCAATCACGGCATCATTTCGAACTACGCTCAACCCCGCACATGAACTCTATTGGGTGTATCACGTCTGATAGGAGGAAATGCGCCCCGACTCGCGTTAAACTGCGCGGGTTTTTAGCCCCCCATTCCACCGGAGCCTTCCATGTCCCGCGTTACCTTGAGTCGCTATTTGATTGAGCAGACCCGCAGCAACAACACTCCTGCCGATCTGCGTTTCCTGATCGAAGTGGTGGCGCGTGCTTGCAAGGAAATCAGCCACGCCGTCTCCAAAGGCGCCCTGGGTGGCGTTCTGGGCAGCATGGGCACTGAAAACGTCCAGGGTGAAGTGCAGAAGAAGCTTGATGTGATGTCCAACGACATCCTGCTCGAAGCCAACGAATGGGGCGGTCACCTGGCCGGCATGGCATCCGAAGAAATGGACAATGCCTATCAGATCCCGGGCAAATACCCGAAAGGCGCGTACCTGCTGGTATTCGACCCACTGGACGGTTCGTCGAACATCGACATCAACGCGCCGGTCGGTACGATCTTCTCCGTACTGCGTTGCCCGAACGAATACCTGACCCAGAACGAGCCTTTGAACGAAAAGGCCTTCCTGCAGCCAGGCACTCAGCAGGTTGCCGCCGGTTATGCGATTTACGGCCCACAGACCATGCTGGTGCTGACCTTGGGCAATGGCGTCAAAGGCTTCACCCTCGACCGTGAAATGGGCAGCTTTGTGCTGACCCATGAAGACATCACGATCCCTGAATCCACGCAGGAATTCGCGATCAACGCGTCCAACAAGCGTCACTGGGAAGCGCCGGTACAACGTTACGTCGACGAATTGCTGGCTGGCGATGAAGGCCCGCTGAAGAAGAACTACAACATGCGCTGGGTCGCCGCGATGGTCGCCGACGTGCACCGTATCCTGACCCGTGGCGGTCTGTTCATGTACCCACGCGACAGCCGCGAGCCGTCGAAGCCGGGCAAGCTGCGCCTGATGTACGAAGCCAACCCGATGTCGTTCCTGGTGGAACAAGCGGGTGGCGCATCCACTGACGGCCACCAGCGCATCCTCGACATCCAGCCGGAAGGCCTGCACCAGCGTGTTGCGGTGTTCCTCGGCTCTAAAGAAGAAGTCGCCCGCGTCACGGCTTACCACAAGGAATAAACATGACCGCGCCCTGGCAGCCGTTGCTCGAATGGTGGTTCGGAACCCTCGAATCCCCCCACGATATAGCGGCTGACAAGGGCAAGTTATGGTTTGGCAAACGCGACAGCCAGGACCTCGAAGCGCAGACGCGTTTCGGGGGCTGGGTCGAGCAGGCACTGGCCGGCGGATTGACTGACTGGGCGCAACGCCCCGAAGGTTGGCTGGCCCTGGTGCTGTTGCTCGATCAACTCCCGCGAATGATCTTTCGCGACACTCCCAAATCCTTTTCCGGCGATCTCAGGGCTCAGGCACTGGTAGCGCAAGGCATTGCTGCGGATTTCGATCGGCAACTGCGGCCGATCCAGCGGGTGTTTATCTACCTGGTGTTCGAGCACTGCGAAAATCTGGCCGTGCAGAACGAAGCGGTTTCGCGGTTTCTTGATCTGGTTGAACAGCAACCGGTGGCGGATCGGGCGGTGTTTGCCGACAACCTGGATTATGCCGAGCGGCATCAGAAGATCATTGCGCGATTTGGACGGTTTCCCCATCGCAATGCGGTGTTGGGGCGCGAATCTACGGCTGAGGAGCTGGAGTTTTTGAATGGGCCGGGATCGCGGTTCTGATGGGCTGTGAACTCACGGATTCCCTTGTAACAGTCGCTTCATGAGCAATGTCGGCAGGTTTTTCCGTGTATCGGCAATGATGTGGACGTAGACCGTTTGCTCCCGCACTTCATAAATGATCCGGTTCATTCCTAAGACAATTTGTCGATATTGGCTGAGATTGAGCTTCTCGATCTCTTCCGGGACTGACCCGGCATAGGGCTGGCTTCCCAAATGACGGATGGCTGCCTTCAGATTGGCGTAAGTGTTTTGCCATGTCTGTGTAGAAAATTGTTTGGTGAGATAGGTACGAATTTCTTTGAGGTCTGTTTCGGCGGACTGAAGAATGACGACCTTTAAACTCATTGATGGTCGGCCTTGTCCAATTCTGCGAAGACGTCTTCGGCATCCCGAAATTTGCCCTCTTCAATCTCCCGATTGCCCATTGCCAAGAGCTTCAAAAGAGCCATTGTGTCTTCTTGCTCTTCAAAGCTTTTCACATCCATGACCACAAGCTTCGCTTCACCATTTTGGGTGATCACCAAGGGTTCACGGCTCTCGGTGATCGTTTTAACGATTTCCGCAGTGTGGCTTTTCAGGTAACTGATCGGCTTGATTTGAGATGAAAGCTTCATGGAATGAGCCTCGTCAGATTGAATAGGACTGAGTTTAGTCTTAATTCAGTCCTGCGTCAGGCTGCACCGACCAACGTTTCCAGTAGAGTCGGGTCTCGGTTTTAGATTTACGTTGCAGTAATGCCGTCTTCGCGGGCAAGCCTCGCTCCATGCGCCAATGCAGGAGCGAGGCTTGCCTGCGAAGGGGCCCTTGAAAACACTAGATCCGGAAACTACCCACCAACTGCTTCAACCGCGCCGCCTGCTGCTCAAGATCAGCACACGCACGCAAGGTCGACTGCAAGTTCTCCACACCTTCCTGGTTCAGCGTGTTGATCTCGGTGATGTCGACGTTGATCGACTCCACCACCGCGGTTTGCTCCTCGGTCGCGGTCGCCACGGACTGGTTCATCCCGTCGATCTCACCGATACGCTGCGTCACGCTGCCCAGGCGTTCGCCGGCCTGGTTGGCGATGCCCACGCTGCTTTCGCTCTGGCGCTGGCTGTCGGTCATGGTGCTGACCGCTTCCCGAGCGCCGACTTGCAGTTCTTCGATCATCTTCTGCACTTGCTGCGCCGAATCCTGAGTGCGGTGGGCGAGGTTGCGCACCTCATCCGCGACCACGGCAAAACCACGGCCGGCTTCACCGGCACGGGCCGCTTCGATGGCTGCGTTGAGCGCCAGCAGGTTGGTTTGCTGCGAGATGCTGGTGATCACTTCCAGAATCTGACCGATGTTTACCGTGTTGCTGTTCAGGGTTTCGATGTTGCCGCAGGAGTCGCTGATCTTCGCCGACAGCTGCTGCATGGCTGCGATGGTTTTATCCACCACTTGCTGACCGTCTTCGGCCAAGGCACGGGCGTCGCTCGAATGTTGCGAGGCGAGGGCGGCGTTCTGGGCGATTTCCTGGGCGGCGGCGCCCAATTCGTTGATTGCTGCAGCCACGCTGCTGGTGCGAGAGGCCTGTTGATCGGAGTTGAACATCGATGAGTTCGATGCAGCTACTACGCGCAAGGCGACTTCGTTGACCTGGCCGGTAGCCGAAGACACTTCACGGATCGAGGTATGAATACGTTCCACGAAACGGTTGAACGAGGTGCCCAATGCACCGAATTCGTCCTGGCCATGAATGGTCAGACGCTTGGTCAGGTCACCTTCACCCTCGGCGATGTCATGCATGGCGCGGCCCATGGTCAGCAGCGGTTGCATCAGCACGCGGATCAACATGCTCAGCAGCGCGATGATGATCACCACGGCAATGATCATGGCGATGATCGCCGAGGTGCGAAATTCGCTGAGCATCGAGAACGCGGTGTCTTTATCCAGCACCAGCGCCACGTACCAGTCTGCGGACGGCACACCGTTAACGTGAGTGAAGGAGATGAACTGTGTTTTGCCGTCCAGTTCGACTTCTTTCAGGCCCGGGCTGATTTTCGGCGCGCCGTTGGGATAGGCGTCGGCCAGGTTCTTGAGCACCAGTTTGCTGTCCGGGTGGATCAGGATCTTGCCGTCGGCGCTGACGATAAATGCATGGCCATGACCGCCGAAATTCAGCAAGTTGATGATTGCGCTGACGCTGGACAGATCAATGTCTGCACCGGCAACGCCAATCATTTGATTCTGGTGCTTCACTGGCGTGGCAACGGTGATCACCAGTTTGCCCGACGATGCCGCAATGTAGGGTTCGGTGACGATGGTCTGTTGCGCGTTGTTGGCCGCCTTGTACCAGCCACGGGCGCGCGGGTCGTAGTCTGCCGCGCGATTGCCGGCCGGGACCGAGAACATCACGCCATCGATGCCGCCGAAGTAGCTCAGCTGGAAGTTGCTGGTGTAGGCCGGCAGGTCGATGGCGCGTTTGAGGTTAGCCTGGGCGCTGCCGTCCACGGCGATCTGCTGGGACAGTGATTGCAGCAATTGAATGCGGCTTTCCAGCCAGGTCTGGATGTTGCTGGTGGTCAGGCTGCCGAGTTCCTGCATTGAGGACTCGGTACTGCTGCGCAGGGTCTGCCGCTGGCGGTAGTCGTTGAACAGGATGAAACAGGCGAATGCAACGGCCACCACGAGAGCGGCTGCCAACAGGATTTTGTGGCTGAATTTCATGTTTCTGGTCATTAAATGAGCTACCGCGAAGGGGCTGGTCAACAAGGGGTGTCAATTTGCCACAGTGGAAGGCTTTGCGCTGCTTCTATGTCGACTGGCCAGCGCCAAAGATTAGGCGGCTGCTGCGAAAACCGACGAAATACTCAGCGGCGCGAAAAAGTCGCTGATTTATCGTCAAAAGGCTGACGGACGGGCGAATAAATAGCCGAATGCTCAGGGAACCAGACAGGGGTTTTCTCTTCTAAGCTTCAGCTTGGCAGCCATGCCATTCCCTTCGCCCCCAGGAGTTACACCATGTCGCTGCGATCTATCGCCTTGCTCTCGTTCTGCGTGTTGTTGGCAGCGTGCGGCAAGATCAATCAGGAAAATTACTCGAAGCTGTCGACCGGCATGCCCAAGGCCGAGGTTGAAACCTTGCTGGGCAAACCGACCGATTGCTCGGGCGCGCTCGGCATGTCCAGTTGCACTTGGGGTGACAAAAACAGCTTTATCAGCGTGCAGTACGCCGGTGACAAAGTGCTGATGTTTTCTGGCCAAGGCCTGAAGTAAACCGGGGCTATTCGCCCGCGGGAGAAAAAAATAATGAAGCGGTTACTGATCGTTCTTTTTGCCGGCCTGGTATTGGCCGGCTGCGCCACTTCTGGCGTAGATCCGTTGGCACCCAAGACCGTCAACTCGGTCAACCTCAAGCGCTACCAGGGAACCTGGTACGAACTGGCGCGTCTGCCGGTGTATTTCCAGCGCAACTGCGCGCAATCCGAAGCCCATTACAGCCTCAAGCCTGAAGGTGACATGGCGGTGCTGAACCGCTGCCTGACGTCGGACTGGCAATGGGAAGAGGCCAAAGGCACGGCTTATCCACAGGTACCTGGCAAGGCCGACAAGCTGTGGGTCGAGTTCGATACCTGGTTCTCGCGACTGATACCCGGTTTGGCGAAGGGAGAGTACTGGGTGTTGTACGTCAGCGATGATTACAAGACCGCGATTGTCGGCGACCCGAGCCGCCGTCACCTCTGGCTGCTGTCACGCACCCCGACGGTCAATGGTGTCGTGCGCGAAGAACTGCTGAGCAAGGCGCGTCAGCAGGGCTATGACACGACGCGGCTGATCTGGCGCGCATCGGATAGCAAGATGGCCAAGACTTCGAACTAGCGGTCGCCGAAGATCAAAAAAGGTGGGAGCGAGCCTGCTCGCGATAGCGGAATGTCAGTCAACACTTCTGTTGAATTGGACGGCCCTATCGCGAGCAGGCTCGCTCCCACATTTTTTTGTGTCAGCCCAAGAGATCGCGCAAAACCTGGGTAAACGCCCGATTACTCTCTTCTTCCCCGGCATGCCGCCCATCACGCACGACCCACTGGCCGTTGACCAGCACATCCCGCACCTGGCGATCACCACCGGCAAACAACCAACGATTGAGAATCCCGTCGCCACTGGCCGTCGCCAGATACGGATCGTTGCCATCGAGCACCAACCAATCCGCACGCTTGCCGACCTCCAGGGCGCCAATCGGTTGCCCCAGCGCCTGGGCGCCGCCATCCAGCGCGGCGTCGTACAATGTGCGGCCGACCATCGGCTGATCCGCGCCATACAAACGATTACGCCGCTGATCGCGCAGACGCTGGCCGTATTCCAGCCAGCGTAATTCTTCCACCACGCTTAACGACACATGGCTGTCGGAACCGATGCCCATGCGCCCGCCCTGTGCCATGAAATCCACCGCCGGGAAAATCCCGTCGCCGAGGTTGGCTTCGGTGGTCAGGCACAGGCCAGCGATAGCGCGGCTCTTGGCCATGAGCGTAACTTCTTCCGGGTTGGCGTGGGTCGCGTGCACCAGGCACCAACGCTGATCGACTTCAGTGTTTTCGTACAGCCATTGCAGCGGACGGCGACCACTCCAGCTCAGGCAGTCATCGACTTCCTTCTGCTGTTCGGCAATGTGAATGTGTACCGGGCACTGCTTGTCGCTGGCCGCCAGCACTTCACTGATCTGCTGCGGTGTTACCGCACGCAACGAGTGGAAACACAGGCCGAGTGATTGGGCCGGTTGCTGTGCCAGGATCGGCTGCAAGCGCGACTGAAGTTTCAGGTAGTTTTCGGTGCTGTTGATAAAACGGCGTTGGCCGTCGTTCGGGGTCTGGCCGCCGAAACCGGAGTGGCTATAGAGCACCGGCAGCAGGGTCAGGCCGATACCGGCGCTGCTGGCCGCCTGGCTGATGCGCAATGCCAGTTCCGCTGAATCTGCATACGGTTGGCCGTTGGTGTCGTGGTGCACGTAATGAAATTCCGCGACCGAGGTGTAGCCGGCCTTGAGCATTTCGATGTACAGCTGACGGGCGATGACGCCGAGTTGGTCCGGGCTGATTTTTCCGACGAGCCGATACATCAGATCGCGCCAGGTCCAGAAACTGTCGTTCGGATTACCCGCCACTTCCGCCAGTCCGGCCATGGCCCGCTGGAAGGCGTGTGAGTGTAAATTCGGCATCCCCGGCAGCAGCGGGCCGCTCAACCGTTCGGCGTCATCTGCGTGGGAATCGGCCTGGATATGGGTCAGCATGCCATCGGCGCTGACCTCAAGACGTACATTGTTGGCCCATCCACTAGGCAGCAGCGCGCGTTCGGCAAAGAAGGCGGACATGGTTCAGCACCCCATCGTGTGTTATTTGTATATACATATACAGACGTTTGCCTGCTCGGTAAACTCCGGCAAGCTAGCAACCTCTAACAGATGATCAAGGATTAACCGTGCCGACTCCCTCTGCCACATTGCCGCCGAATGCCAATCTGAGCGCCAATCTGGGCGACAGTCCGGCGCCCTTGTACGCCCGCGTGAAACAGATGATCACCCAGCAAATCGACAGTGGAAACTGGCCGCCGCACTACCGCGTTCCGTCGGAAAGCGAGTTGGTCAGCCAGCTGGGTTTCAGCCGCATGACCATCAACCGCGCCCTGCGCGAGATGACCGCCGACGGCTTGCTGGTGCGCATGCAGGGTGTCGGAACGTTCGTCGCCGAGCCGAAAAGTCAGTCTGCTTTGTTTGAAGTGCACAACATCGCCGACGAGATCGCCTCCCGTGGCCATCGTCACACCTGCAAGGTGATCACCCTTGAAGAAGAAGCCGCCGGTTCCGAGCGGGCCCTGGCCCTGGACATGCGCGAAGGCCAGAGGGTTTTTCACTCGTTGATCGTGCATTTCGAGAACGATATTCCAGTGCAAATCGAAGACCGTTTCGTCAACGCGCTGGTGGCGCCGGACTACCTCAAGCAAGACTTCACCCTGCAAACGCCTTACGCCTATCTGAATCAGGTCGCGCCGTTGACCGAAGGCGAGCATGTGGTCGAAGCGATTCTCGCCGAGCCGTCCGAATGCAAGTTGCTGCAGATTGAAAAGGGCGAGCCTTGCCTGCTGATTCGTCGCCGCACCTGGTCCGGCCGTCAGCCCGTGACCGCCGCCCGTTTGATCCACCCCGGTTCCCGTCATCGTCTGGAAGGACGGTTCCATAAATAAAGAGCCCTGAATGAGCCAGTTGAAAGTTTTACGCGCAACAGATTACCCGCGCATGCCGTGGAAAAACGGCGGTGGCAGCACCGAAGAAATCACCCGTGATGGAGGGGCTGGCCTTGAGGGTTTCGGTTGGCGGCTGTCGATTGCCGACATCGGTGAGTCGGGCGGGTTTTCCACCTTTGCCGGCTATGAGCGGGTGATCACCGTGCTGCAAGGCGAGGGCATGAGCTTGCGCGTCGACGGCCAGGACACGCGGCCGTTGTTACCGCTGGACCCGTTTGCTTTCAGTGGCGAGAGTCATGTGTCCTGCACATTGCTCGGCGGGCCGATTCGCGACTTCAACCTGATTTATGCGCCGGACCGTTACAGTGCGCGGTTGCAGTGGCTGGAGGGCGGGCAGCGGTTTTTCAGCTCGGCCGGCACCGTGTTGGTGTTCAGCGTGGCAGAACAGCTTGAAGTGACGGTGGGTAACAACGCCTCTCAGCTAGGGCGCCATGATTGTCTGCAACTGGACGGTAACGTTGGCCTGCTGGATATCTCTCTCAAGGGGCAGTGCTGTGTGATCGAGCTGATCGCGCGCTGATCCAGCACCGAGTCGCCTCTATCGCGGGCAAGCCCGCTCCCACAGGGACATCATCGTACTTGTGGGAGCGGGCTTGCCCGCGATGCTTTTCTGGGCTCAAAACCCGTTTCCCATTGCGCACCACTTTGTTACCGAACGCCCCAGCGTGGCGCAAAACCACGTTCAAGTAACAACCATCATCCGCGCACAAAATCCCCCCGAAAAATTTCATCTCCGTTAAAGCCCTTGATCTACAGGCTTTCCAGCCCTTTCAAAACTTTTCTTGAGCACTCATCCAGCAAGTTGGCCGCTTGATTGCATATGCTTGTATGTACAAGTAAAGACGTATGCGTATGAGTCGATTCGAGACTCCTCGCAGCGTCCACTGATTCGCTTGTGGCGCTTTGACGCGCACAGGCTGGCTTGCCCATTGCCAGGGCTGGTTTGAATTGATCGCTGAGGAGTCTTTTTCGTGACTGACAATACCCAGAAACCTACTAAATACCGCAATGTCGAAATCCGCGCTGCCCGCGGTAACAAGCTGACCGCCAAGAGCTGGCTGACCGAAGCGCCGCTGCGCATGCTGATGAACAACCTCGACCCGGAAGTCGCCGAGAACCCTAAAGAACTGGTGGTTTACGGCGGTATCGGTCGTGCGGCACGTAACTGGGAATGCTACGACAAGATCGTCGAAAGCCTGACCAGCCTGAACGACGACGAGACCCTGCTGGTGCAATCCGGCAAGCCGGTCGGCGTGTTCAAGACCCACAGCAACGCCCCGCGTGTGCTGATCGCCAACTCCAACCTGGTGCCGCACTGGGCGAGCTGGGAACACTTCAACGAACTGGACGCCAAAGGCCTGGCCATGTACGGCCAGATGACCGCCGGCAGCTGGATCTACATCGGTAGCCAGGGCATCGTCCAGGGCACCTACGAAACCTTCGTCGAAGCCGGTCGCCAACACTATAACGATGACCTGAAAGGTCGTTGGGTCCTGACCGCAGGCCTCGGCGGCATGGGCGGCGCTCAGCCTTTGGCCGCGACCCTGGCCGGCGCTTGCTCGCTGAACATCGAATGCCAGCAGGTCAGCATCGATTTCCGCCTGAACAGCCGCTATGTCGATGAGCAAGCCACCGACCTCGACGACGCTCTGGCCCGCATCGCCAAATACACCAAGGAAGGCAAAGCGATTTCCATCGCCCTGCTCGGCAACGCCGCTGAAATCCTTCCAGAACTGGTCAAACGCGGCGTGCGCCCAGACATGGTCACCGACCAGACCAGCGCCCACGACCCGCTCAACGGTTACCTGCCGGCCGGCTGGACCTGGGAAGAGTACCGCGCTCGCGCCAAGACCGAGCCTGCTGCCGTGGTCAAAGCCGCCAAGCAATCGATGGCCGTGCACGTTAAAGCGATGCTCGAATTCCAGAAGATGGGTATTCCGACCTTCGACTACGGCAACAACATCCGTCAGATGGCGCAAGAAGAAGGCGTGGAAAACGCGTTCGACTTCCCAGGCTTCGTACCGGCTTACATCCGTCCGCTGTTCTGCCGTGGCATCGGCCCGTTCCGTTGGGCCGCGCTGTCGGGTAACGCTGAAGACATCTACAAAACCGACGCCAAAGTAAAAGAACTGATCCCGGACGACGCCCACCTGCACAACTGGCTGGACATGGCCCGCGAGCGCATCAGCTTCCAGGGTCTGCCGGCCCGTATCTGCTGGGTTGGCCTGGGCCTGCGCGCCAAGCTCGGTCTGGCGTTCAACGAAATGGTCCGTAGCGGTGAATTGTCCGCGCCAATCGTGATCGGTCGCGACCACCTGGATTCCGGCTCTGTTGCCAGCCCTAACCGCGAAACCGAATCGATGCAGGACGGTTCCGACGCCGTGTCCGACTGGCCACTGCTCAACGCTCTGCTCAACACCGCGAGCGGCGCGACCTGGGTTTCCCTGCACCACGGCGGCGGCGTCGGCATGGGCTTCTCCCAGCACTCGGGCATGGTGATTGTCTGCGACGGTACTGACGAAGCGGCCGAGCGTATCGCTCGCGTGCTGCACAACGACCCGGCTACCGGTGTCATGCGTCACGCCGATGCGGGTTACCAGATCGCAATCGATTGCGCCAAGGAGCAGGGCCTGAACCTGCCGATGATTACCGGCAAGTAACGCCGATTGCTTAACAAAAAAGCAGTTCCACAATGGCTTCCCATAACAATCCACAGAGGTTGAACAATGGCTGTTAATGACGATCGTGCAGGCAACAAACCGTTGATCGAGAAACGTTCGATCGACTACATCCCGGAAGCGGAGAGACACGGTCGTCTGTTGAGCCAGTTCACCCTGTGGATGGGTGCCAACCTGCAAATCACCGCGATTGTCACCGGGGCCCTGGCCGTGGTGCTGGGCGGTGATGTGTTTTGGTCGTTGATTGGGCTGTTGATCGGTCAACTGCTCGGCGGTGGCGTAATGGCGCTGCATGCGGCGCAAGGGCCCAAGCTTGGCCTGCCGCAGATGATCTCCAGCCGGGTACAGTTCGGTGTGTATGGCGCCGCCATCCCGATCGTGCTGGTGTGCCTGATGTACCTGGGTTTCACCGCAACGGGCACCGTGCTTTCCGGCCAGGCGCTGGGCCAGCTGTTTGGCGTCAGCGACAGCGTCGGTATCCTCATCTTCGCCAGTGTCATCGTGCTGGTCACGGTGCTCGGTTATCGGGTGATCCATTTCATCGGCCGTGTCGCCAGCGTCATTGGCGTGATTGCCTTCGTTTACCTGTTCAGTCGCCTGATGAGCCAGACTGACGTTGGCGCACTCCTGCAAATACGCCACTTCAGCTGGAGCAGCTTCCTGCTCGCGGTATCGCTCGCGGCGTCCTGGCAGATCGCCTTCGGCCCCTACGTGGCTGACTATTCACGTTACCTGCCGAGCAAGACTTCCTCGGTGAAAACCTTCTTCGCCGCCGGCGCCGGTTCGGTTATCGGTGCACAGGTGGCGATGATCCTCGGCGTGTTTGCCGCCGCCATGGCCAACGGGCAATTCGCCGGTCATGAAGTGGCGTACATCGTTGGTTTGAGCGGCAGCGGTGCCACCGCTGCGCTGCTGTACTTCAGCATCGCGTTCGGCAAGGTCACCATCTCCACGCTGAACTCCTACGGCAGTTTCATGTGCATTGCGACCGTCATCAGCGGTTTCCGTGGTGACCTGCGGGTAACGCGCTTGCAGCGTCTGGTCTTCGTGTTGGTCATCGTTGGCACTGCGACCCTGATCGCATTGCTCGGTCAGCACTCGTTCCTCGGTGCGTTCAAGTCCTTCATTCTGTTTTTGCTGGCTTTCTTCACGCCATGGAGCGCGATCAACCTGGTGGACTACTACTGCATCACTCGCGAGCGCTATGACGTGCCGGCGCTGGCCGATCCGAACGGTCGCTACGGCCGTTGGAACCCTCTCGGTATCAGCGTCTATGTCTTCGGTGTGCTGGTGCAACTGCCGTTCATCTCTACCAAGTTCTACACCGGTCCGCTGGTGGACGCTCTGGGTGGTGTGGATATTTCCTGGATCATCGGTCTGGTGCTTCCTGCAGGCCTGTATTACGTGTGCGCGAAAAAATGGCACAGCGCAGTACCCGATCACCTGATCCTGCCGGTCGAGCAGGACAACGATGCAGCACCTATAACAAGCGGGGCCGGTCGCGCTGCGGCGCAGGCCTGATTGGATGTGGACAGGGCTGGATGCCTCTTGACTGCCGTAAGCCAACTCATGATTAGGAGCGTCAAACAATGAAATCGAACAAGACCCTGCTGACCACATTGCTTTCCATGGGCCTGCTGGCCAGCGCCGGCGCCACTCAGGCGGCTGGCTGGTGCGAATCAGGCAAACCGGTGAAGTTCGCCGGCCTGAACTGGGAAAGCGCCATGCTGCTGACCGACGTGCTGCAAGTCGTGTTGGAGAAAGGCTACGACTGCAAGACCGACAGCCTGCCGGGCAACTCCATCACCATGGAAAACGCCCTGAGCAGCAACGATATTCAAATCTTCGCCGAAGAGTGGGTTGGTCGTAGCGAAGTCTGGAACAAGGCCGAGAAGGCCGGCAAAGTTGTCGGTGTCGGCGCGCCTGTCGTGGGTGCTGTCGAAGGTTGGTACGTACCGCGTTACGTGATAGAAGGCGACGCCAAGCGTAAGCTGGAGCCTAAAGCCCCGGACCTGAAGGCAATCGCCGATCTGGGTAAATACGCTGCCGTGTTCAAGGATCAGGAAGAGCCATCCAAGGGGCGTTTCTATAACTGCCCGGCCGGCTGGACCTGTGAGCTGGACAACAGCGAAATGCTCAAAAGCTATGGTCTGGAAAGCACCTACACCAACTTCCGCCCAGGCACCGGCCCGGCACTGGATGCCGCGGTGCTGTCGAGCTACAAACGTGGCGAGCCGATCCTGTTCTACTACTGGTCGCCAACCCCGCTGATGGGCCAGGTCGACCTGGTCAAACTCGAAGAGAAACCAGGCGTGAACAAGGAAGTGACCATCAAGGTCGGCCTGTCCAAGACTTTCCACGAGCAAGCCCCGGAACTGGTGGCCGTGCTGGAAAAGGTCAACCTGCCGATCGACCTGCTGAATCAGAACCTGGGGCGTATGGCCAAAGAGCGGATCGAATCGCCAAAACTGGCCAAGATCTTCTTGAAGGAACATCCTGAAGTCTGGCACGCGTGGGTGAGCGAAGACGCAGCCAAAAAGATCGACGCGGCCTTGTAGGTCGAGTGTCTCCGGCTGTCGGCAACGGCAGTCGGATGCTTGATCGCAACCCCTTGATTGAGAGTCTCTTATGTTTCCCGAAAGCTTTACCTTTTCCATCGCCGACTGGGTCAACAGTTGGGTCGATTCGCTGGTCACCAACTACGGCGATGTGTTCCGCAGCATCTCCGACACCCTGCTGTGGGCCATCGTCAATCTCGAAGGGCTGCTGCGTGCGGCGCCCTGGTGGTTGATGCTGGCAATCGTGGCAGGCGTGGCCTGGCACGCGACCCGTAAAGTCGTGACCACGTCGGTCATCGTCGGTTTGCTGTTCCTGGTGGGTGCGGTCGGCCTCTGGGACAAGCTGATGCAGACCCTGGCGCTGATGATGGTAGCGACGGTCATCTCGGTGTTGATCGGCATTCCGCTGGGCATCCTCTCGGCGCGCAGCAATCGCCTGCGTTCGGTACTGATGCCGCTGCTGGACATCATGCAGACCATGCCAAGTTTCGTGTACCTGATCCCGGTGCTGATGCTGTTCGGCCTGGGCAAGGTCCCGGCGATTTTCGCTACCGTTATTTACGCTGCGCCGCCGCTGATCCGCCTGACCGATCTGGGCATTCGCCAGGTCGACGGTGAAGTGATGGAAGCCATCAACGCCTTTGGTGCCAACCGCTGGCAGCAACTGTTCGGCGTGCAACTGCCGCTGGCCCTGCCGAGCATCATGGCCGGGATCAACCAGACCACCATGATGGCCCTGTCGATGGTGGTGATCGCCTCGATGATCGGTGCCCGTGGCTTGGGTGAAGATGTGTTGGTGGGGATTCAGACCCTCAACGTCGGACGTGGTCTTGAGGCCGGTCTGGCGATCGTGATTCTGGCAGTGGTCATCGACCGCATTACTCAGGCGTATGGTCGGCCACGGCATGAGGTGAGCAAATGAGCAACGAAGCCATCAGCAAGATCGAAGTCAAAAACGTCTTCAAGATTTTCGGCAACCGTTCCAAGGATGCGCTGGCCATGATTGGCCAGGGCAAGACCAAAGACCAGGTGCTGGCCGAAACCGGTTGCGTGGTCGGCGTGAATGACCTGTCGCTGAGCATCGGCACCGGCGAGATCTTCGTGATCATGGGCCTGTCGGGTTCCGGAAAATCGACCCTGGTGCGCCACTTCAATCGCCTGATCGACCCCACCAGCGGCGCGATCCTGGTGGACGGCGTGGACATCCTGCAATACGACATGGAAGCCCTGCGCGAATTTCGCCGGCACAAGATCAGCATGGTGTTCCAGAGCTTCGGCCTGCTGCCGCACAAGACCGTGCTGGATAACGTCGCCTACGGCCTGAAAGTGCGTGGCGAGAGCAAGCAGATGTGCGCCGAACGCGCGCTGCACTGGATCAACACCGTGGGCCTGAAGGGCTACGAAAACAAATACCCGCATCAGCTTTCCGGCGGCATGCGTCAGCGTGTGGGCCTGGCTCGCGCCTTGGCGGCGGACACCGACATCATCCTGATGGACGAAGCTTTCAGCGCCCTCGACCCGCTGATCCGCGCCGAAATGCAGGACCAGTTGCTGG
This sequence comes from Pseudomonas sp. FP603, assembly GCF_030687415.1. Classification (NCBI taxonomy): domain Bacteria; kingdom Pseudomonadati; phylum Pseudomonadota; class Gammaproteobacteria; order Pseudomonadales; family Pseudomonadaceae; genus Pseudomonas; species Pseudomonas sp. FP603. The sequence goes on along the minus strand of NZ_CP117431.1, from coordinate 6,490,528 downwards.
AACTGCAAAAGACCCTGCACAAGACCATCGTCTTCATCACCCACGACCTCGACGAGGCCGTGCGCATCGGCAACCGCATCGCGATCCTCAAGGATGGCCGACTGATTCAGGTCGGCACGCCACGGGAGATCCTGCATTCGCCGGCGGATGAGTATGTGGATCGGTTCGTACAGCGGCGGGCTGCGGTGGTTTGAGAGATTTGCGGCGTCTGTGCCGGCGCCATCGCGGGCAAGCCCGCTCCCACAGGGATTGGTTGTGTTGCACAAATTTTGTTTTCACAACAGAACACTGTGGGAGCGGGCTTGCCCGCGATGAGGCCAGGTAAAGCTGCATCAATATTCAGGTTGTCCGCATGAGGTTAATGATGTCCCAGGCTGAAAAAATCGTTATCGCCGACGCCCCGTTGCGTTGGCAGGATGTGGTGGCCGTAGCCCGCCATGGCGCGCAGCTTGAGCTGTCGGCCCAGGCCTGGGCGCGGATCGAGAATGCCCAGGCGATCGTCCAGCGCATCGTCGCCAGCGGCGAGCGTGCCTATGGCGTCAACACCGGCCTGGGCGCGTTGTGCAACGTCTCGCTCAAGGACGAACAACTCAGCCAACTGTCGCGCAACACCTTGCTCAGTCACGCCTGTGGCGTTGGCGCTCCGCTGAGCGATGAGCAGACCCGCGCGATCATGTGTGCAGCGATCCGCAATTACAGCCACGGCAAATCCGGCATTCACCGCCAGGTGGTCGAGGCGCTGCTGGCGTTGCTCAACCGTGGCATCACTCCGCAAGTGCCATCCCAGGGTTCGGTGGGTTACCTGACCCACATGGCCCACATCAGCATCGCGCTGCTGGGTGTCGGCAATGTCAGCTATCGCGGGCAGATTGTCTCGGCGCAGCAAGCCTTGGCCGAAGAAGGTCTGCAACCGGTTCAACTCGGCGCCAAAGATGGTTTGTGCCTGGTCAATGGTACGCCGTGCATGACCGGTCTCAGCTGCCTGGCAATTGCCGATGCGACGCGTCTGGTTCAGTGGGCCGATGTGATCGGTGCCATGAGCTTCGAAGCCCAGCGTGGCCAGATTGCGGCGTTCGATGCCGAGATCATCGCGCTCAAGCCTCATCCGGGCATGCAGCAAGTCGGCATCAACCTGCGGGCGCTGCTCGATGGCAGTGAAGTGATTGCCAGCAGCAAAGGCATTCGCACTCAAGATGCGTTGAGCATCCGCTCGATTCCGCAAGTACACGGCGCTGCTCGCGATCAACTTGAGCACGCCAAAAAGCAGATCGAAACCGAACTCAATTCAGTCACCGACAACCCAATGTTGCTGGGCACGCCGGACAACTTCCGGGTGGTGTCTCAGGCCAACCCGCACGGTCAGTCAGTGGCATTGGCGGCGGATTTGCTGGCGATCGCCATGGCCGAAATCGGCTCCATCGCCGAGCGTCGGCTGGACCGTTTGGTCAACCCGCACGTCAGCGGTTTGCCGGCCTTTCTGGTGGCCAATCCGGGCGTGAACTCCGGGATGATGATCGTGCAATACGTTGCCGCTTCGCTGTGTGCGGAAAACCGCCAGTTGGCGCAACCGGCGGTGCTCGATAACTACGTCACTTCGGGCTTGCAGGAAGACCACCTGAGCATGGGCACCAACGCCGCGCTGAAGCTGCATCGTGCGTTGGAAAACTGCACGCAGATCCTCGCCATCGAATACCTGCTGGCGGCCCAGGCTTTCGAATTTTTAAAAGAACAACGCTTTGGCGCCGGCACCGACGCCGCATGGCGCCTGCTGCGAGCGGGTTCCGGCCTATGACCAGGATCGCTGGCTGGCGCCGGACATCGCCAGCGCCACCGCTGTTTTGAAAGACCCGATTTTGCTGCACAAGGCTTTACCGAACCTGAACTGAAATCCACAACACCAGCGTGCCAAGGCGCGGCTCCCCAAAAGTGAGACGCGACGGACAACGGACATCTCCGGAGCGTCTGGTGAGTTAATAAGAAACTCTCAAAAGGAGAATGAATGTGACTGCGCTTAACTTGATTCCCGGCCAACTGAGCCTTGCCCAACTGCGTGATGTTTACCAGCAACCGGTCAAAATCACCCTCGACGAAAGCGCTTCGGCGCAAATCGAAGCCAGCGTTGCCTGCGTGGAACAGATCCTCGCCGAGAATCGCACCGCGTATGGCATCAACACCGGTTTCGGCCTGCTGGCCTCGACCCGAATCGCCAGCGAAGACCTGGAAAACCTGCAGCGCTCGCTCGTTCTGTCCCACGCCGCCGGTGTCGGCGAGCCGATCAGCGACGCGCTGGTGCGGTTGGTCATGGTGCTCAAGGTCAACAGCCTGAGCCGTGGTTTCTCCGGTATTCGTCGTCAGGTGATCGATGCGTTGATCGCGCTGATCAACGCTGAGGTTTACCCGCACATTCCGTTGAAAGGTTCGGTCGGCGCCTCCGGCGATTTGGCACCGTTGGCGCACATGTCGCTGGTGCTGCTGGGTGAAGGCAAGGCGCGTTACAAAGGTGAATGGCTGCCCGCCACCGAAGCGCTGAAAGTCGCCGGTCTGACACCGCTCACCCTGGCGGCGAAAGAAGGCCTGGCGCTGCTCAACGGCACCCAGGTTTCCACCGCCTACGCCCTGCGTGGCTTGTTCGAAGGTGAAGACCTGTTCGCCGGCGCCCTGGCCCTTGGCGGTCTGACGGTCGAAGCGGTACTGGGCTCGCGCTCGCCATTCGACGCGCGGATCCACGCCGCGCGTGGCCAGAAAGGCCAGATCGACGCCGCTGCTGCTTACCGCGATCTGCTGGGCGAGCGCAGTGAAGTATCCGACTCGCACCAGAACTGCGAAAAGGTCCAGGATCCGTACTCCCTGCGCTGCCAGCCGCAAGTCATGGGCGCCTGCCTGACCCAGTTCCGTCAGGCCGCCGAGGTGCTTGCCGTCGAAGCCAACGCCGTATCGGACAACCCGTTGGTGTTCGCCGCTGAAGGCGACGTGATCTCTGGCGGTAACTTCCACGCCGAACCGGTGGCCATGGCCGCCGACAACATGGCCTTGGCCATCGCCGAAATCGGCTCCCTGAGTGAACGCCGCATCTCGCTGATGATGGACAAGCACATGTCGCAACTGCCGCCGTTCCTGGTGGCCAATGGCGGCGTGAACTCCGGTTTCATGATCGCTCAAGTAACCGCTGCGGCTCTGGCCAGTGAAAACAAGGCCTTGTCCCATCCGCACTCGGTGGACAGCCTGCCGACATCGGCTAACCAGGAAGACCATGTGTCCATGGCCCCGGCGGCGGGCAAGCGTCTGTGGGAAATGGCCGAGAATACTCGCGGGATTCTCGCGGTGGAATGGTTGGCTGCAGCCCAGGGGCTGGATTTGCGCGACGGTCTGAAAACCTCGCCAAAACTGGAAAAGGCCCGCGCCATCCTGCGCGCTGAAGTGCCGTTCTATGAGAAGGATCGCTTCTTTGCGCCGGACATCAATGCGGCCAGTGAGTTGTTGGCTACGCGTTGCCTGAATGACCTGGTGACGGCGAAGTTGCTGCCTAGCCTGTAATAGCTCTCTGATGATCGTTCCCATGCTCTGCGTGGGAATGCAGCTCCGTGACGCTCCGCGTCACTGGACGCGGAGCGTCCCCAGAGGCATTCCCACGCGGAGCGTGGGAACGATCATTTAGCGTCGAATAAGAATAATTAAGGACGAGAAATGCAACAGCCAGCAAAAGGGTTGAAACGCGGGCTCTCTGCCCGACATATTCGCTTCATGGCACTGGGGTCGGCGATCGGCACCGGGCTGTTTTACGGTTCTGCCTCGGCCATTCAAATGGCCGGCCCCGCAGTCCTGCTCGCTTACCTGATTGGTGGCGCTGCAGTGTTCATGGTCATGCGCGCCCTCGGCGAGATGGCGGTGCACAACCCGGTGGCCGGCTCATTCGGCCAATACGCCAGCACCTATCTGGGGCCGATGGCGGGTTTCATCCTCGGTTGGACCTACGCATTTGAAATGGTCATCGTCGGCATGGCTGACGTGACCGCATTCGGTATTTATATGGGGTTCTGGTTTCCGGAAGTCTCCCGCTGGATCTGGGTGCTGGGCATCGTTTCGGTGGTCGGTGGCTTGAACCTGTGTAACGTCAAAGTCTTCGGTGAAATGGAGTTCTGGTTGTCGCTGCTCAAGGTCGCGGCCATTGTCGCGATGATCCTGGGCGGTTTCGGCATCATGTTGTTTGGTATCAGCAGTGCGCCCGGTGCCCAGGCGACCGATATCAGTAATCTCTGGAGCCATGGCGGCTTCATGCCCAACGGCGTGGGTGGCCTGATCGCTTCGTTTGCGGTGGTGATGTTTGCCTTTGGTGGCATTGAAATCATCGGCGTTACCGCCGGTGAAGCCAAAGACCCGCAGCGCGTGCTACCCCGGGCGATCAATGCCGTACCGCTGCGTATTTTGCTGTTCTACGTGCTGACGATGCTGGTGCTGATGTCGATCTTTCCGTGGCAGCAGATCGGCAGCCAAGGCAGCCCGTTCGTGCAGATTTTCGACAACCTGGGGATCAGCTCGGCGGCGACCATCCTCAATATTGTGGTGATCTCGGCGGCGGTGTCGGCCATCAACAGTGACATCTTCGGCGCGGGTCGCATGATGTATGGCCTGGCTCAGCAAGGGCACGCACCCAAAGGCTTCGCCCGCTTGTCGCGCAATGGCGTGCCGTGGTTGACGGTGGTGGTGATGAGCTGTGCGCTGCTGCTGGGCGTGTTGTTGAACTACCTGATCCCGGAAAACGTCTTCCTGCTGATCGCCTCCGTCGCAACCTTTGCCACGGTGTGGGTCTGGCTGATGATTCTGTTCACCCAAGTGGCCATGCGTCGTTCCATGAGTGCCGAGCAGGTCGCGCAATTGAAATTCCCGGTGCCGTTCTGGCCCTATGCGCCGATGGCGGCGATTGCCTTCATGCTGTTCATCTTCGGCGTGCTGGGCTATTTCCCGGATACCCAGGCGGCGTTGATCGTCGGCGTGGTCTGGATTGTGTTGCTGGTGCTGGCCTACCTGACGTGGGTCAAACCGGCGGCAGGCAAGGCGGTGCCGGTGGAACAGGAACCTACTTTTTCTCATCGATAACCTAACGGAGGCCAAGGATGAAAACGCTCTGGCAACACTGCCACGTCGCAACCATGGCGCAAGGCGTCTACTCGATCATCGAGGATGCGGCCATCGTGACGTCCGGTGCGCACATTGAGTGGATCGGCCCAAGCGCCGAACTGCCGGCCGGCGAATACCCGGCCGTCAATGACTTGAGCGGGGCCTGGGTCACCCCGGGCCTGATCGACTGCCACACCCACACGGTGTTCGGCGGCAACCGCAGCGGCGAATTCGAGCAGCGCCTGCAAGGCGTCAGTTACGCGGAAATTGCCGCTGCCGGCGGCGGCATTGCCAGCACCGTGCGCGCCACCCGCGCTGCCAGCGAAGACGAGCTGTTCGCCAGCGCCGCCAAGCGTCTGAAAAGCCTGATGCGCGATGGCGTGACCACGGTCGAGATGAAGTCCGGCTACGGCCTGGACTTGGCCAGCGAACGAAAAATCCTGCGGGTGATCCGCCGTCTCGGCACCGAGCTACCGGTCAGCGTGCGCAGCACTTGCCTGGCCGCCCACGCTCTGCCGCCGGAATACGCGGACCGCGCCGACGCTTACATCGATCACATCTGCAGTGAAATGCTCCCGGCCCTGGCGGCCGAAGGGCTGGTGGATGCGGTGGACGCGTTCTGCGAGTACCTGGCGTTTTCGCCAGAGCAGGTCGAGCGGGTGTTCGTTGCCGCGCAGAACCTCGGCTTGCCGGTGAAGTTACACGCCGAGCAATTGTCGTCGCTGCACGGTTCGAGCCTGGCGGCGCGCTACCACGCACTGTCCGCCGATCATCTGGAATTCATGACCGAAGACGACGCCATCGCCATGGCCAAGTCCGGCACCGTCGCGGTATTGCTGCCCGGCGCGTTTTACTTCCTGCGGGAAACCCAATTGCCGCCGATGGAAGCCCTGCGCAAACACGGGGTAAAAATCGCCATCGCCAGCGACCTCAATCCGGGTACGTCGCCAGCCTTATCGCTGCGCTTGATGTTGAACATGGCCTGCACCTGTTTCCGCATGACCCCGGAAGAAGCCCTGGCTGGCGCGACTATTCATGCCGCCACCGCATTGGGCATGGGCCAGACTCACGGTTCGCTGGAAGCCGGCAAGGTCGCAGACTTCGTCGCTTGGCAAATCGATCGACCGGCCGACCTGTCTTACTGGCTGGGCGGCGATCTGGAAAAACGCGTCGTGCGTCACGGCGTCGAAACGAGCGTTTAGGAGAGCAGTTGTGGATAAGGTTCTGAACTTCAAACAAGGCCGCGTGCCGCTGCTGATCAGCATGCCCCACGCCGGTCTGCGCCTGACCCCAGCGGTCGAAGCCGGGTTGATTCCCGACGCGAAAAGCCTGCCGGACACCGACTGGCACATCCCCAGGCTTTACGAATTCGCCGCCGAGCTGGGTGCCAGCACCCTGGCCGCCGAGTACTCGCGATTTGTCATCGACCTGAACCGGCCGTCGGACGACAAGCCTTTATATATCGGCGCCACCACTGGCCTGTACCCGGCGACGTTGTTCGACGGTATTCCGTTGTTTCGCGAAGGGCTGGAGCCATCGGCCGCAGAGCGGGCAACTTATCTGGAGCACATCTGGACGCCATACCACCGCACCTTGCAGGAGGAATTGGCGCGACTGAAAGCAGAGTTTGGCTACGCGCTGCTGTTCGATGCGCACTCGATCCGCTCGATCATCCCGCACCTGTTTGACGGCAAGCTGCCGGACTTCAACCTCGGCACCTTCAACGGCGCCAGTTGCGATCCACAATTGGCCAGCCAACTGGAAGCCATCTGCGCGAAGCACGCCGATTACAGCCATGTGTTGAACGGGCGTTTCAAGGGCGGGCACATCACCCGGCATTACGGCAACCCGGCCGAGAACATCCATGCCGTGCAGCTGGAGTTGGGTCAGTGCACGTACATGGAAGAGTTTGAGCCATTCCGCTATCGCCCGGACCTGGCGGCGCCGACGCAAGTGGTGCTCAGGGAATTGCTGCAAGGGCTGCTGGCGTGGGGCGAAAAGCACTACGGCTGACTGATCGTTCCCACGCTCCGCGTGGGAATGCCTCTAGGGACGCTCCGCGTCCAGTGACGCGGAGCGTCACGGGCTGCATTCCCACGCAGAGCATGGGAACGATCGGTTGAGACAGTCGCCACCGTGCAAAACACGGTCGCCACAGGTCACTTTCGCCGTCTCGGCGCTGCGTAACGTTGTGGGCACGGTGCGCAAAGACACCGGGCCCACAATAATCTGCTGCCGAGCGAGCCTTCCGATGAAACGACTGTTCAACCGCTGTCTGTTAATCCTCACCGGCACTGCTCTTCTGAGCACCAGCGTTTTCGCCAACGACCCCGCTTCCTGCAAGACCGTACGCATGGGCGTGGTCAACTGGACCGACGTCATCGCCACCAGCGGCATGGCTGACGTGTTGCTCAACGGCCTCGGCTACGAAAGCAAACAAACCAGCGCCGTGCAGCAAATCATCTTCGCCGGCATCCGCGACAAGCGTCTGGATATCTTCCTCGGTTACTGGAAACCGGCGATGGACAAGAATATCGCCCCGTTCGTGGCCGCCAATCAGGTGAAAGTCATGGACAAGCCGAGCCTGGCCGACGCCCAGGCGACGCTCGCCGTACCTGATTACGTGGCTGCCGCCGGCCTGAAAACCTTCGCTGACATCGCCAGGTTCAAGGATCAGTTGGGCGGCAAAATCTACGGCATCGAGCCAGGCAGCGGTGCCAACACCACCATCAAAACCATGATCGAGACCAACCGCTTCGGTTTGAAGGACTTCAAGCTGATCGAGTCCGGTGAGGCCGGGATGCTCGCCGCCGTGCAACGGGCGGTCAATCGCAAAGAGTTCGTGGTGTTCGTCGGCTGGACCCCGCATCCGATGAACATCAACATGAACATCGCCTACCTGAGCGGCAGCGAAGACGTCTACGGCCCGAACGAAGGCGCGGCGACCGTTTCCATCGTGACCGCGCCGGACTATGCCGAGCGTTGCCCGAACGTGAACCGCCTGCTGGAAAACCTGACCTTTACCGCGGCTCAGGAAAGCCAGTTGATGGTGCCGATCATGGAGCGCAAGACGCCGCAGGAGGTCGCCAGGCAATGGCTGCGTGATCATCCCGAAGACCTTCAGCGTTGGCTGGCGGGTGTCAGCAGTTTCGATGGCAAGGAAGGCGTGGCAACTGTTCAGGCCAGTTTGAAAAACTGACTGGTCGAGCGGGATCCCTGAGGGAAGCGCATAACCTGTGGGAGCGTGGCTTGCCCGCGATGAACGATGACGCGTGATACCTGAAAAACCGCGGTGCATTCATCGCGGGCAAGCCACGCTCCCACAGGATTTGCGTTGTTCAAATCTTTTGACCCCCTCTATTTTGCTGGCTGCAAGCTCATGGCTCTTTATCCACTCTCTGAACAGATGACGGCTTTCGTCGAGAAAACCCTCAGCTTTAACAGCACCGACAGCAGCCTCACCGGTTTGCGTCAGGCCTACAGCGAGATGTGCCGAGCATTCACCCCGCCGCGTCCTGTGGGGCTTGAGGTGGTCGACTTCCAATTGGCAGGCGTGGCCGTGCGTTTCTGGCAACCGCCGGTCATGCCGCCGACCAACGGTTGGCCGTGCATCGTGTACCTGCACGGCGGCGGCTGGGTGGTGGGGGATCTGGATTCCCACGCCTTCATCTGCGCCGAACTGGCGTCGGTGCTCGGGGTGCTGGTGATCGCCGTCGATTATCGATTGGCGCCGGAGCATCCGTTTTCGGCGGCGTTCGATGACTGCCTGAGTGTCTGGCGCGCGTTGCGCACAGGACCGTTTCAGCTCGACCCTGCGCGGACCCTGGTGGCAGGCGACAGTGCTGGCGGCAATCTCGCCGCTGCGTTGTGCCTCGCTTTGCGCGATGCCGGCGAGCCAATGCCGTGCGCGCAAGTTCTAGTCTATCCGGGACTGGGCGGCGATCACCGATTGCCGTCGCGCAGCGAATGCGCCGACGCGCCATTGCTCAGCAGTAGTGATCTGGATTGTTATCACGCGTTGTATTTAGGCGGAACCCGACAACCGGGTGCCTATGCGATGCCCTTGCTCGCCGACGATTTCAGCGGTCTGCCGCCGGCGTTGATCGCCGTGGCGCAGTTCGACCCGCTGCGCGATGACGGTGTGCGTTACGCCGAGCGACTCAACGCCGCGGGCGTGAGCGCAACGCTATATTACGGGGAGGGGCTGGTTCACGGCTGTTTGCGGGCGCGGGGGCAGGTCGCCGAGGTCGACCGACTCTATGAAACCCTGCTCGGCTATCTGGCTGATACGACGGGCTGACAAACGCCGACGCTCCAAGGGGCATGCTCATTGAAGTAATTCGGGTTTATGATGCCGGACGGCAGAATAATAGAAGTCCCCTCAGGGATGACCTCGACCCCTTACGGAGCGCGCAATGCAGACTTTGTACCCGCAGATCAAACCCCACGCCCGGCACGATCTGGCCGTCGATAAAACCCACACGCTGTATGTCGACGAAAGCGGTTCGCCGGAAGGTTTGCCGGTGGTGTTCATTCACGGCGGCCCCGGTGCCGGGTGTGATGCGCAGAGCCGCCGGTATTTCGATCCGAACCTGTATCGCATTGTCACCTTCGACCAGCGCGGTTGCGGTCGCTCCACACCCCACGCCAGCCTTGAGAACAACACCACCTGGGATCTGGTCGCCGACCTCGAGCGGATTCGCAAGCACCTGGGCATCGACAAATGGGTGCTGTTCGGCGGCTCCTGGGGTTCGACCCTGGCCCTGGCCTACGCGCAAACCCATCCGGAACGCGTGCACGGTTTGATTCTGCGCGGGATTTTTCTTTGCCGTCCCCAGGAAATCGAGTGGTTCTACCAGTGTGGCGCCAGTCGCCTGTTTCCCGATTACTGGCAGGACTACATCGCCCCGATCCCGCAGGACGAACGCCACGACTTGCTCTCGGCGTTCCACAAGCGCCTGGTCGGCAACGATCAGATCGCCCAGATGCACGCGGCCAAAGCCTGGTCCATGTGGGAAGGCCGCACCGCCACCCTGCGGCCGAATCCGCTGGTGGTCGACCGCTTCTCCGAGCCTCAGCGTGCGTTGTCCATCGCCCGTATCGAGTGTCACTACTTCACCAACAATGCTTTCCTCGAGCCGAACCAGCTGATTCGTGACATGGCCAAGATCGCCCACCTGCCTGGCGTTATCGTTCATGGTCGTTACGATGTGATTTGTCCGTTGGACAACGCCTGGGAATTGCATCAGGCCTGGCCGAACAGCGAATTGCAGGTGATTCGCGACGCCGGCCATGCGGCGTCCGAATCGGGTATCACCGATGCCTTGGTACGCGCCGCTGATCTGATGGCCCGCCGTATGCTCAACCTGTCGCCTGACGAAGCATGAAGGGCCTGCTGCAACGCGTGCGTGGCGCGCGAGTCGAGGTTGCGGGGGAGGTGGTTGGGTCGATAGATCAGGGGTTGCTGGTGCTGGTGGCGGTTGAGCCCGACGATACTCGGGCCAGCGCCGACAAACTTCTGCATAAACTGCTTAACTATCGAGTATTCAGCGACGCCGAGGGCAAGATGAATCTGTCCTTGGCGGACGTAGGCGGCGGGTTGTTGCTGGTCTCGCAGTTCACCCTGGCCGCCGACACCAAAAACGGGTTGCGCCCAAGTTTTTCGACTGCGGCTCCTCCGGCTTTGGGCGAGGCGCTGTTCGACTATCTATTGGGCAAAGCGAAACAGGTGCATGGCACTGTGGCATCAGGTAGATTCGGCGCGGATATGCAGGTGCACCTGGTCAATGATGGCCCGGTCACCTTCCTGTTACAGACGTGAAAGCGCTTGAAACATCTTTTTAAGTGCATTTCGGCTGAAAACGGGGGCTTTTCCCGATAAATACTTGGTCCCCCCTGATGCGTTGTAACGCGGCCTACTAGATAATCGCGCGCTACGGGGATCAGCGTTCGTTGGTCCGTTTTGACTTAGGTAGAGACTTGTCCGAGACCTGTTGGGGAATCATTTTGCCCCATAGGAGTCGGAACAATGCTCGCCAACTTGGCAAGAGTCGTTCGCAGGGTCGGTTTTTTTCCACCGCACACCGTGCTGGCGCTTTAACTGGCCGTTGGTTTTTTGATCTGTTTTCGGCGAGGGTTGCTCGTGATTGTTAGTCCCTGTAATGCACCAAAATTGTCTGCCAAACGGTTTCGAAGCGCTCTGGTAGCAGGCTCTGCACTGCTCTGCCTGTTCAGCACCGGCCAACTTTGGGCATTCAATCTGGATGACGTATCGGTCAAGGCAAAAGAGCTGGCCGGGCAAAAATACGAGGCCCCGCGCAGTAACCTGCCGAATGAATTTCGCGAGATGAAATTCGCGGACTATCAAAAAATTCGGTTCCTCACGGAAAAAGCCGAATGGGCGAACCAGAAAACCCCCTTCAAACTGTCGTTCTATCACCAGGGTATGCACTTCGATACGCCGGTGAAAATCAACGAAATCACGGCCAACACCGTCGAAGAGATCAAATACGACCCAAGTCGTTTCGATTTCGGCGACGTGAAGTTCGATCCTAAAGCCACCGAACAGCTGGGTTATGCCGGTTTCCGTGTGCTGTACCCGATCAACAAGGCTGACAAGCAAGACGAAATCATGACCATGCTCGGCGCGAGTTATTTCCGCGTCATCGGCAAGGGGCAGACCTACGGGCTGTCCGCTCGCGGCATGGCCATCGATACCGCGTTGCCGTCCGGCGAAGAGTTCCCGCGCTTCACCGAATTCTGGATTCAACAGCCCAAGCCGGGCGACAAGCATCTGGTGATCTTCGCCCTGCTGGATTCGCCGCGCGCCACCGGTGCCTATCGCCTGACCGTGCGGCCGGGCAGCGACACGGTCGTCGACGTCAAGGCCAAGATGTTCCTGCGTGACAAAGTCACCAAGCTTGGCGTTGCGCCGCTGACCAGCATGTTCCTGTTCGGCGCCAACCAGCCGTCGAAAGTGCTGAACTACCGTCGCGAACTGCACGATTCCAGCGGTCTGTCGATCCATGCCGGCAACGGTGAATGGATCTGGCGCCCACTGAACAACCCGAAACACCTGGCGGTGAGCAACTTCTCGATCGAGAACCCGCGCGGTTTCGGTTTGCTGCAACGTGGCCGTGACTTCAGTCACTACGAAGACCTCGATGACCGCTACGACAAGCGTCCAAGTGCCTGGATCGAACCGAAAGGCGATTGGGGCAAAGGCTCCGTCGATCTGGTAGAGATTCCTACCGCCGACGAAACCAACGACAATATCGTCGCTTTCTGGAGCCCGGAAAAACTGCCTGAGCCTGGTCAGTCCCTGGACGTTGCCTACCGCATGCACTGGACCCTCGACGAAGCCTCCCTGCATTCGCCGGACAGCGCCTGGGTTCAACAGACCCTGCGTTCCACGGGTGACGTCAAGCAGTCGAACCTGATTCGTCAGCCGGACGGCAGCGTGGCCTACCTGGTGGATTTCGAAGGCCCGTCCCTGCAAGTCCTGCCGGAAGATGCTGAAGTGCGCAGCCAGGTGAGTGTTGGCGACAACGCAGAACTGGTCGAGAACAGCGTCCGTTACAACCCTGAAACCAAGGGCTGGCGCCTGACTTTGCGGATGAAGATCAAGGATCCAAGCAAGGCCACCGAAATGCGGGCTGCGCTGGTCAAGAACATCTCGCCTGCCGAGGCGCTCAAGACCGCGGCGCCAGCGTCCACTTCTTCCGTTGCCAAGGCCGACAAGATCGCCGCCCGCCAGCAAGAGAAGAAGGACAAGGAAGCCAAGCAGGCTGAAGGACAAGCCCAGCAAGTCAAGGATACCAAGGACAAGGACAACAAAGACGCCAAGCAGCCTGTCGCTGCCGAAGCGGCCCCTGCCACACCGGAATCGGCACCGACTGAGCAAGTCCTGACCGAGACCTGGAGCTATCAGTTGCCCGCCGATGAGTAATTCACACGTACAGTCACAAACGCTTGCCGAGTACCTGGCGCATTTGCCGATGAGCGACGAGCAGCGAGCGGAACTCGCGGGCTGCAAGTCTTTCAGTGAACTGCACGAACGTCTGTCGTCCTCGACGTTCGACGCGCCGACCGAGGCTGCTCAAGCCTCTGTCGGCCGGCGCCTGACCCTGAACTCTGCCGAAGAACTGGCGGATGCGGAAATGCTGGTGCTCGACGCCAGTGGCCGGGTTTGCCTGAAGGCAACTCCACCGATCCGTCGGACCAAAGTCGTGCCGGAGCCGTGGCGCACCAACATTCTGGTGCGTGGCTGGCGTCGGCTGACCGGTCGCACCAATCCGCCAGCACCGCCCAAAGATGAGAACGTGCTGCCGGCGGCTCGCTGGCGCACCGTCGGTTCGATCCGACGCTACATTCTTCTGGTGCTGATGCTCGGTCAGACGATCGTCGCCGGCTGGTACATGAAAGGCATCATGCCGTACCAGGGCTGGTCGTTCGTCGATCTTGAAGAAGTCCTGCACCAACCTCTGACCCAAACCGCCACGCAAGTGCTGCCATATGCCTTGCAAACCAGCATCCTGATTATGTTCGGGATTCTGTTCTGCTGGGTGTCGGCCGGTTTCTGGACTGCGCTGATGGGCTTCCTCGAGTTGCTCACCGGGCGTGACAAGTACCGCATTTCCGGCGCCAGCGCCGGCAACGAGCCGATCGCCAAGGACGCACGCACCGCACTGGTGATGCCGATCTGCAACGAAGACGTGCCGCGGGTGTTCGCCGGTTTGCGGGCGACCTTCGAATCGGTTGCGGCCTCGGGTAACCTGGATCGCTTCGACTTTTTCGTACTCAGCGACAGTAACGACGCCGACATCTGCGTCGCCGAGCAGCAGGCCTGGCTGGACGTCTGCCGTGAAGCCAAGGGCTTCGGCAAGATTTTCTACCGCCGCCGTCGTCGTCGCGTAAAACGTAAAAGCGGCAACCTCGACGACTTCTGCCGTCGTTGGGGCGGTGACTACAAGTACATGGTCGTGCTCGACGCCGACAGCGTGATGAGCGGCGAATGCCTGAGCAGTCTGGTGCGCCTGATGGAAGCCACGCCGGACGCCGGGATCATCCAGACCGCGCCGCGTGCGTCGGGCATGGACACCCTTTATGCGCGTATGCAGCAGTTCGCCACGCGTGTGTACGGTCCGCTGTTCACTGCCGGTCTGCACTTCTGGCAGTTGGGTGAATCCCACTACTGGGGTCACAACGCGATTATCCGCATGAAGCCGTTCATCGAGCACTGCGCCTTGGCGCCGTTGCCCGGTAAAGGCGCGTTTGCCGGTGCGATTCTGTCCCACGACTTCGTCGAAGCTGCGCTGATGCGCCGTGCCGGCTGGGGCGTGTGGATTGCCTACGACTTGCCGGGCAGCTACGAAGAACTGCCGCCGAATCTGCTGGACGAACTCAAGCGTGACCGTCGCTGGTGCCACGGTAACCTGATGAACTTCCGGCTGTTCCTGGTCAAAGGCATGCACCCGGTGCACCGTGCGGTGTTCCTGACCGGCGTAATGTCGTACCTGTCTGCGCCGTTGTGGTTCTTGTTCCTGGTGTTGTCGACGGCCTTGCTGGCGGTCAACACGTTGATGGAGCCGCAATACTTCCTGGAACCGCGTCAGCTCTATCCGCTGTGGCCACAATGGCAGCCGGACAAGGCAATTGCGTTGTTCTCGACGACCATCGTGCTGCTGTTCCTGCCGAAATTGCTGAGCATCATCCTGATCTGGGCCAAGGGCGCTAAAGAGTTCGGTGGCAAGTTCAAGGTGACGCTGTCGATGCTGCTGGAGATGTTGTTCTCCATGCTGCTGGCGCCGGTGCGGATGATTTTCCACACCCGTTTCGTACTCGCCGCGTTCCTCGGCTGGGCCGCGACCTGGAACTCGCCACAACGTGACGATGACTCCACGCCATGGAGCGAAGCGGTCAAACGCCACGGTCCACAAACCTTGCTGGGCTTTTTCTGGGCGCTGTTGGTGATCTGGCTGAACCCGAGCTTCCTGTGGTGGCTTGTGCCGATTGTCGGTTCGCTGATGCTGTCGATCCCGGTATCGGTGATCTCCAGCCGTGTCGGCCTGGGCCTCAAGTCCCGTGACGAAAGCCTGTTCCTGATCCCTGAGGAATACAATCCGCCACAGGCGTTGCTGGCAACCGACCAGTACACCCACGAAAACCGTTGGCATGCGCTGAACGACGGTTTCGTCCGGGCAGTGGTCGATCCACAGCAGAACGCCTTGGCGTGCGCGCTGGCGACGTCCCGTCACCGTCAGGCCGAGCCGATCGAATGGCTGCGTATCGAGCGGGTTCGCCACGCGATGAAGGTCGGGCCTGCCGGGCTGACCAACAACGAGCGCGTGGCTCTGCTGAGTGATCCGGTGGCACTGGGTCGCTTGCATGAGCAGGTCTGGAACGAAGGCCACGCCGAATGGCTACAAGCCTGGCGCACATCGGTGGATGCCGATCCCCATGCGCCGCTGTTGCCGCTCAAGCCGCTGAGCGTGCAGCCTCAGTTGGCCTAATGAAAAACCCCGCGAAAGCGGGGTTTTTTTGTGGTGATGATCTGACCGAACACAACTTTTGTGTTCAGCGAGGATCCTGTGGGAGCGGGCTTGCCCGCGATGGCATCACCCCGGTTTCAAGCAAACCGGGATACCCGCATCAGCTCAAACCTTGAACCGCCCCACCAGCATCTGCAAATGCGTTCCCAGCCGCGCCAGCTCAACGCTGGAGGCCGCGGTCTCTTCACTGGCGGCCGAAGTCTGCTCGGACACATCACGCACGTTCAGCACGCTGCGGTTGATCTCTTCAGCCACCGCGCTCTGTTGCTCGGCGGCGGCGGCGATCTGCTGGTTCATCGACTGGATTGCCGACACGGTGCGGGTGATGCTTTCCAGCGAGCTGCCCGCGCGGCGGGTCAGTTCGACGCTGCTGTCGGTCAGGCTGCGGCTGTTGTCCATGATGGTCGCGACTTGCTGAGTGCCGGTTTGCAGGCCGACGATCAACTCTTCGATTTCTTCGGTGGACTTCTGGGTACGCTGGGCCAGGCTGCGGACTTCGTCAGCGACCACCGCAAAACCGCGCCCGGCCTCGCCGGCGCGGGCAGCTTCGATGGCGGCGTTGAGCGCCAGCAGGTTGGTTTGCTGGGCCACGGACTTGATCACGTCGAGCACACTGCCGATCTTGTCGCTTTCGCGCTTCAGATCGCCCATGGCGGCAGTGGAGTTACCGACTTCGGTAGCCAGGCGTTCGATCTGGGCGATGGCTTCGCCAACCACCTTGTCACCCTCGCGGGCCTGCTGGTCGGCGGCAACGGCGGCTTCGGACGCTTCCTCGGCGTTACGCGCGACTTCCTGCACCGTGGCAGTCATCTCGTGCATGGCGGTGGCTACCTGATCGGTCTCGACCTTCTGGCTGTTGACCCCGGCGCTGGTTTGCTCGGTCACGGCTGACAGTTCTTCGGCGGCGCTGGCGATTTGGGTCACGCCATCGCTAATGCCACCGATCAGTTCTCGCAGACCCAGGGTCATACTCTGCATGGCGCGCTGTAGCTGACCCAGTTCGTCCTGGCGTTCGGAGGTCAGGTTGTGGGTCAGGTCACCCGCCGCGACACGCTCGGCCACTTTCAGGGTCTGGCTCAGGGGAATGACGATCTGACGGGTGATGGCCCAGGCCGCGAACAAACCAAAGGCTGACGCCAGGACGGTGGCCATCAGCAGCAGATGCTTGGCAGACGAGGCATCGGTGTCGCGCACGACAGTTTGCGAGGCGGTCAGCTTTTTGCTGGTGTCGAGCAGAATATCGCCCTGCGCGCTCATACGTTTGAGCGCGGCGGCACTGGCGACCTGGGAATCGCGGAACTGGCTGACGGCCGCGCGATAGGCTTTAAGCGAGTCGGTCGCCTGTTGCAGGTTGGCGATGTGTTGTTCCGGCAATAGAGACGGCAGGCTTTCGAGGTTCTTCAGAGCGTTGTTGATGGCGTCCAGCGCCGGTTGCTCGGCCTCGGGCTTGCCACTGTAGGTGTAGCCGCGCACCTGGAAGCGTGCCTGCTGGATCAGTTTGCTCAGGTCAATCACGCTGTTGAACTGAGCGACGCTGTCGCCTTGCAACAGGGATTTTTCGACTTCAGCAACCCGGGCCACGGCATTATCGGCAGTGGCTCCCAATTTGCTGCGAGCGTCTTCGCGGGTGGCAGTGGCCTGAGTCATATCAGCGAAGGCGCGTTTGTACTCGCTGACGGCGGCGAGCTGCTGGTCGATCATTGCCACGTCGGCAGGTTGTTCGATCAGCGTGCGGGCGGTTTTCAGGCCGTCATCGAGTTGGCCGAGTAGCCCGTTGACGGCGCCCGGGCCTTGTTCGCCACGGCGCATGTCGTAATCCAGGCGGGCCAGGCGCAGGTCTTTGGTCAGCTCATTGAGGCTGGAAATAAACCCAAGCGTATCGCCACGGCTGATCACACCGCTCAGGCCGGTCCAGCCTGTGAAGGTGATCAACAAAGTCAGAAGCAGCACCAGACCGAAGCCGACACCCAGTTTGCGATTGACGCTTACGTTTCCCAGTTTCTCGGCTAGCCAACGGTACATGCTGCAACTCCCCTCGGACCATTAATCGGTTTTATGGGGACTGTATCGGCAGGCAGACAGGGATCTGTAGGGGAGTAAGCACTTGTGGCGAGGGAGCTTGCTCCCGCTTGGGCGCGAAGCGGCCACCGCTTTTTTCCAGCAAGACCGCATTCACTGGTTTTACGACTGCTTCGCAGCCGAGCGGGAGCAAGCTCCCTCGCCACAGGGTAAGTGTCTGGGGTTAGAACAGGCGTGCGAGCAGTGCGGTGACGGCGGTTTCGACCCGCAGGATGCGCTCGCCCAGTTGCACCGGTTGCAGGCCGGCCTTGCCCAGCAAGTCGATTTCGTAGGGAATCCAGCCGCCTTCGGGGCCGATGGCCAGGGTCACGGGTTCGTTCAGGCCACGGGGGCAGGGCGGGTAGTTACCGGGATGACCGACCAGACCGAGAGTGCCTTCGGTAATGGCCGGCAGACGGTCTTCCACAAAGGGCTTGAAGCGCTTCTCGATGACGACCTCCGGCAGCACGCTGTCCCGGGCCTGTTCAAGCCCCAGGATCAATTGCTCGCGAATCGCCTCGGGCTCCAGGAACGGGGTTTGCCAGAAGCTCTTCTCGACGCGATAGCTGTTCACCAGCACGATGCGCGGCACACCCATGGCCGCCACGGTCTGAAACACCCGACGGAGCATTTTCGGTCGCGGCAGGGCCAACACCAAAGTCAGTGGCAGCTTGGCCGGTGGCGGCTGGTCGAGGGTGACGCGCAACTCGGCTTCGTCGGCGTCCAGACGCAGTACTTCGGCGGCCCCCATCAGCCCGCCGATACGCCCGACGCGCATGCTGTCACCCACTTCACAGCGGTGGACTTCCTGCATATGAGTCAACCTCCGATCGCGCAGGATCGCCCGGTCGGCCGCAATGAAGTCGGCCTCTTCGAGGAGCAGCAGGTTCACGCTTTGGTCGCTGGCGGCTGGTCGTTGTGATCGTCAGCCGGCTGGTCGTCCGGATGTTCGCCGCGCTTGCTGATCAGGCCGCCGAAAAGGATGCCGATCTCGAACAGCAGCCACATCGGCACCGCCAACAGCGTCTGCGAGAAGATGTCCGGCGGCGTCAGGATCATGCCGACCACGAAGCAGCCGATGATCACGTACGGGCGGATTTTCTTCAGGTAGGCGACGTTGACCACGCCGATCCATACCAGCAGCACCACGGCCACCGGGATCTCGAACGCCACGCCGAAGGCGAAGAACAGCGTCATGACGAAGTCGAGGTAGCTGCTGATGTCGGTCATCATTTCCACGCCGGCCGGGGTGGCGGCGGCGAAAAATTTGAAAATCAGCGGGAACACCAGGTAATAGGCGAACGCCATGCCGGCGTAGAACAGCATGATGCTGGACACCAGCAACGGCACCGCGATGCGCTTTTCATGCTTGTACAGGCCCGGCGCGATGAAGCCCCAGATCTGATGCAGGATCACCGGGATCGCCAGGAACAGCGACACCATCATGGTCAGCTTCAGCGGCGTCAGGAACGGCGACGACACGTCGGTGGCGATCATCGTCGCGCCGGCCGGCAGGTACTGGCGCAGCGGCGTGGAGACGAAGGTGTAGATCTGCTGGGTGAAGGCGAACAGCCCGGCAAAGATAATGAAAATCGCCGCTACACAGCGCAGCAGGCGGGTGCGCAACTCGGTGAGGTGCGAAACCAGCGGCATGTGCTGGTCGTTTTCGGGGAGATCGCTCATGAGGCTCGCGGCGGCAAAGTGGTGTCGTGAGGCGCCGGTGTTGTCGGCGCGGCGGCAGGAGCAACAGGTTCTACTGGAGTAGCAGGTTCAGCGACTGCAACCACCGGCGTAGCGTCAGTCGCTGGCGCATGAATCGTCTGCGTCGCTACTGGTTCCACTGGCGTCGGCTCCTGCTGAGTCGGCGTGAAAATCTTCCGCGCCTCCTGCTCCAGGGACAGAATGTGCTCGTTGTGCAGTTGCCGGCGAATCTCGTCGGCACCGATTTCACGTTCAACTTCCTGTTTGATCGCGTTGAAGCTGCGCTTGAGCCGCCCGACCCACAGGCCGGCGGTGCGCGCAGCGCCCGGCAGACGCTCGGGGCCCAGCACCAGCAGGGCGACGAGGCCGACGAGCAGCAGTTCAGAGAAGCTGATACCAAACATTAGTCAGTGCTCACACGTCTTTGCGGATCGGCTCTTCGACTTTTTGCGCCTGCACGTCGATGGTGTGCGGCGGGTTCACGGACTGTGTGGTCTGTGGCTGAACAGGTGGAACCGGTTGGGCCGGGGTCGCTGTCGGGTCGGCCGGTTTCTCGTCGTCGTTCATGGCTTTACGAAAGCCCTTGATCGACTCGCCCACGTCAGTGCCGAGGTTTTTCAGTTTCTTGGTGCCGAACACCAGCACCACGACAACCAGGATGACGACCCAGTGTTTCCAGTCAAAAATGCCCATGTTGCGTTCCTCTCTAATAGTTGTTCAGGCGGACGGGCGAGAGGCTTTCTCGGCGTGTCCGGACAGACCGAAACGACGGTCCAGTTCATCGAGCACAGCCTGTGGATGCTGCCCCAGCTGGGCGAGCATGACCATGCTGTGGAACCACAAATCGGCGGTCTCGTAGATCACATCGCTGCAGTCACCGCTGATGGCGGCATCCTTGGCGGCAATGATGGTTTCGACCGACTCTTCGCCGACTTTTTCCAGAATCTTGTTCAAGCCCTTGTGGTACAGGCTGGCGACATACGAGCTGTCGGCAGCGGCGCCTTTGCGCTCTTCCAGCACCTGGGCCAGACGGGTCAGGGTGTCACTCATGTGTGTGTCCTGCGCAGTAGATGGCGTGCGGGTCTTTGAGAACCGGGTCGACGGTTTTCCAGTCGCCGTTCTCGAAGACACGGTAGAAGCAGCTCTGACGGCCGGTATGGCAGGCGATGTCGCCGATCTGCTCGACCATCAAGATGATCACGTCAGCGTCACAGTCCAGGCGCATCTCATGCAGGGTTTGCACGTGGCCGGACTCTTCGCCCTTGCGCCACAGCTTGCCACGGGAACGTGACCAGTAAATGGCACGGTTCTCGGTGATGGTCAATTGCAGTGCTTCACGGTTCATCCAGGCCATCATCAGGACGCGTCCGGTCTTGTGATCCTGGGCAATCGCCGGTACCAGGCCATCGGCGTCCCACTTGATCTCGTCCAGCCAGTTTTTCATCTTCGACTCCGACAGCGGGCTCTACTTCAATAGTTGAGGCCAATGTTCAAATTCAGCGTTCAAACAGTGTGCCAGTCGATGATCCAACTGGCTATCGGCGAACGACCAGATACAAGCCGACCGCCACCATGATTCCGGCGGGCCAGTGCCCCAGTTCGTTCAACGGGCCACCGGCGGCGAGTATCGTACCCCCGGCCAAATGAGCGGTGCCAAGCAGACGCAGGAACCAGTCGTCCTTGCGCTTGTGCCATGGGGGCTGCGGGTCGTTGGCGTGGGGCTGGGACATGCGCTCGAGCAGATCGCGGGCCATGTTGGCCAGATGCGGGATCTGCTCGAATTGGCTCTGCACGTTGCCGATCAAGGCTTTCGGGCTGACGCGCTCGCGCATCCAGCGTTCGAGGAACGGCTGGGCGGGTGTTCCACAGATCGAGGTCCGGGTACAACTGCCGACCCAGGCCCTCGATGTTCAACAGGGTTTTTTGCAGCAACACCAACTGCGGCTGCACTTCCATGTTGAAGCGTCGAGCGGTCTGGAACAGACGCATCAGCACCTGACCGAAGGAAATATCTTTTAACGGTTTTTCGAAGATCGGCTCGCACACCGTGCGGATCGCCGCTTCAAATTCGTTGAGTTTGGTTTCCGCCGCCGGCACCCAGCCTGAATCGATGTGCAACTGCGCGACACGACGATAATCACGTTTGAAGAACGCGAACAGGTTGCGCGCCAGATAGTCCTGGTCTTCCGGAGTCAGGCTGCCGACGATGCCGCAGTCGATCGCAATGTACTGCGGGCTCCACGGTTGCACGGTGCTGACGAAGATGTTGCCGGGGTGCATGTCGGCGTGGAAGAAGCTGTCGCGGAACACCTGGGTGAAGAAAATCTCCACGCCGCGTTCGGCGAGCATTTTCATGTCGGTGCGCTGGTCGGCCAGGGTCGCAAGGTCGGTGACCTGAATCCCGTAGATGCGCTCCATCACCAGCACTTTCGGCCGGCACCAGTCCCAATAGACTTGCGGCACATAGAGCAGCGGCGAACCTTCGAAGTTGCGCTTCAGCTGGCTGGCGTTAGCCGCCTCGCGCAGCAGGTCGAGTTCGTCGTAGATGGTTTTTTCGTAGTCGCTGACCACGTCCACCGGGTGCAGCAAGCGAGCGTCGGCCGAGAGTTTTTCCGCGGCGCGGGCGAGAATGAACAGCCACGCCAGGTCCTGGGCAATGATCGGTTTCAGGCCCGGGCGGATCACTTTGACGACGACTTCTTCACCTGTTTTCAGCTGCGCGGCATGCACTTGCGCCACCGAGGCCGAGGCCAGCGGTTCGACGTCAAAACGACTGAAGACTTCACTGATTTTTTTGCCGAGCTGTTCTTCGATCAGTCGGACCGACACCTGCGAGTCGAACGGCGGTACGCGGTCCTGCAACTTCATCAGTTCATCGGCGATGTCTTCGGGCAGCAGGTCGCGGCGCGTCGAAAGAATCTGGCCGAACTTGATGAAAATCGGCCCCAGGTCCTGCAATGCCAGGCGCAGTCGCGCGCCACGGCTCAGGTCCAGCGTCTTGCGCGGGAACCAGCGCCACGGCAAGGCGTAGCGCATCGCCAGCAAAAACCAGGGCAGTGGCAGGGCGAACAGCAAGTCATCGAGGCGGTAGCGGATCACGACGCGCTGGATGCGCAACAAACGGCGGACGGCAAGCAGCTTCATGCGTTATCGCTTGGGTCGAGGGATCGGGAAAGGCGCTCGAAACGCGCCTCGAGTCGTTCCAGATCGAGCTTGATCTGGTCCAGTTCATTAAAACGGGCGTCAGCTTCGTGCTGACCGACGAGGGCGCGCGATTCTTCGGCCAGGTATTCGCCCAGGTTCTGGTTCAGGCTGGCGAACCCTTGCTGATACCAGCGTGCGCGGCTGCGCAGGTGACCGCCGACCAGTTGCGTGGTCACAGGTCCCAGCCAGTGTGAGAGTTCGTACTCCCAGTCCAGTTCGAGGTCCTGAAGGATCGCCGCCAGTTCCAGCAGCACGCCGCTATCGCCGTCGAGTTCGACTTGTGGGGCATGCAGGACCGAAGTCTTGTCCTTGCTCGTCGCCAGTTTCAGCAGGCTTGAGGCCGGTGCACGCAAGGTGCAGTCGGCGCCGGTTTCCCACTGGGAGGCGAGCATCAGGCCTTCATCGCTGGGCAGGATGAACACTTGCAGCGCCGGGCTGCGGCAGTCGACGGCAATCACCTTGCCACTCAAATGCGCCAGCCGCGGCAGCGCCGTGCTGTCGAGACGCAGCACCCGGTTCAGACCAAGCTCAACGCTGGCGAGCAGGCCGGCCAGCAACATCAGGGCTTGATGCCGCGGTGCAGGGCGACGATGCCTGCGGTCATGTTGTGATAGGTCACGCGGTCAAAACCGGCCTCGACCATCATCGACTTCAGGGTTTCCTGATTCGGGTGCATGCGGATCGATTCGGCCAGGTAGCGATAGCTTTCCGAATCATTGGTGATCAACTTACCCATCAACGGCATGAAGGCGAACGAATAGGCGTCGTAGGCTTTGGACATCAGCGCGTTGGTCGGCTTGGAGAACTCCAGTACCAGCAAACGGCCGCCCGGTTTCAGCACACGCAGCATCGAGCGCAGGGCGTCTTCTTTATGCGTCACGTTGCGCAGACCGAAAGCGATGGTCACGCAATCGAAATGGTTGTCCGGAAACGGCAGCTTTTCAGCATCGGCCTGGACGAATTCGACGTTGCCGGACACACCCAGGTCCAGCAGGCGGTCACGACCGACCTTGAGCATGGATTCGTTGATGTCGGCCAACACTACCTGACCGGTAGGTCCTACAAGGTGCGAGAACTTGCGGGTCAGGTCTCCAGTGCCGCCGGCGATGTCCAGCACGCGGTTACCGGTACGCACGCCCGACAGCTCGATCGCGAAACGCTTCCACAGACGGTGCATGCCGCCCGACAGGAGGTCGTTCATCAGGTCGTACTTGGCGGCTACCGAGTGGAAAACTTCAGCGACTTTTTCCGCTTTCTGGCTTTCCGGAACGTTTTTGAAGCCGAAGTGAGTGGTGGGTTCGGCATCGCTGCCTTTGCGCTGATCAGTCATATCGCTGTCACCAAAAGAGAATGCGGGACATTCTAATCCCGGTGGCCTGCTTTGTCTTGGCAAGGCTGAAGGTAAGATAGGCAACTACCGGGACGTTTTGACGCATGCAGGGTCAAGATGTCTTGAGCAAGTCACGATAAAGCAGGAGTCATTCGATGGCCCGTATTAGTGTTGAGCGTGCCCACGGCCTGGGTAAGGAAGCGGCCCGCGAGAAGGCCGACAAGTTGGCGCAGAAACTGTCCGAACAATATGGCCTGGAGCCGCAGTGGTCCGGCGATACCTTGAACCTCAAGCGTTCCGGTGTGAAAGGCGCGGTGCATGTGGGCGAAGACTCGATCAAGGTCGATGTCGAGCTGGGCCTGTTGATGTCCGCCATGAGCGGCACCATCAAATCGGAAATCGAAAGGGCTCTGGATAAAGCACTGGCCTGATCCATTTCTTTCTGTGGAATGAGAACCCTGTGGGAGCGGGCTTGCCCGCGAAGACGATATTCCTGCCGCAGGAGATATTGCGGATGTACAGGCCTCTTCGCGGGCAAGCCCGCTCCCACAGGTTCGGCGGCGTACCTACTTGTTTATGTCAGTTGTTAGGGTGCCGTTTCTAATTATTCTCACTACTTTGTGCCTGAGCCCGACTCTCTGCGGGCAGTTCCTCGACCCTTCTGCGCGTGAGGTGCACCATGGCCAAAGTTATTTTGAAGAAAAAAGTCGACGTTGAAACTAACGCCCTGGGCGACGTCAAATCGTATGCCCGCAAGATCTGGCTCGCTGGTCTGGGTGCTTACACCAAGGTCGGCCAAGAGGGTAGCGAGTACGTTCAAGAGCTGATCAAGGCTGGTCAAGCTGTTGAAAAGAAAGGTAAAAAAGTCGTCACTGAAAAACTTGAAGCGGCCAATGCCGAGATCGATGAAGCCAAGAGTGAAGTGAGCACTTTCAAAGGCAAAGTCGAACTTCAACTCGACAAAGTCGAAAGGGCTTTCGATACACGTATCGCAAGTGCCTTGAATCGTATCGGCATTCCGTCTAAACATGACGTTGAGACACTCTCTGCTAAGCTCGATGAGCTGACGGCATTGCTCGAACGTGTCGCGCGTAAATCTTAAGGAGAACGGGATGGCTGGTAAAAAGAATACTGAAAAAGAAGGCAGCTCGTGGATCGGGAAGGTCGAAGACTACTCCCGCAAGATCTGGCTGGCTGGTTTAGGCGTGTACTCGAAGATTGACACTGACGGCAGCAAGCTCTTCGATGCATTGGTCAAGGACGGCGAGAAAGCCGAGAAGCTCACCAAGAGCGCTGTCGGCAAAAAAGTCGATGCCGCCAAGGACTCCGCTTCGTCGGCCAAGTCGCGCATCAGCGGCGTGAAAGATCGCGCACTGGGCAAATGGGATGAGCTGGAAGGGGCTTTCGACAAGCGTCTGAACAGCGCTATTTCGCGCCTGGGTGTACCGAGCCGCAATGAGGTCAAGGCACTGCACAGCAAGGTCGATACCCTGACCAAGCAAATCGAAAAACTCACCGGTGCCAAGGTTGCGCCTGTTGCGGCGAAAACCGCGGCAGCCAAACCAGCGGCCAAACCAGCAGCCAAAAGCGTAGCCAAACCATTGGCCAAGGCTGCCGCTAAACCGGCAACCAAAACTGCCGCGGCGAAACCTGCAGCCAAAGCAGCCGTAAAACCTGCCGCAAAACCAGCCGCAAAACCGGCGGCCAAACCTGCAGCTAAAACCGCAGCAGCCAAACCCGCTGCAGCGAAGAAGCCAGCAGTGAAAAAACCGGCCGCCCCGAAAGTGGCTGCACCGAAACCAGCAGCGGCTGCCGCCAAGCCGGTAACCCCGGTCAGCACGGCGAACTCCGCCACTGCACCGACCCCTGCTGTAACCCCGACTGCCGCGCCGGCTCCATCGACGCCAACCAGTCAGTCCTGATGATCGTTCCCACGCTCCGCGTGGGAATGCCTCACCGGACGCTCCGCGTCCATTGCGGCAGTGACGCAGAGCGTCACCGGCTGCATTCCCACGCGGAGCATGGGAACGATCACGCCCGGCCTGCGAAGGTCGGGCGTTTTTGTTTGTGCATGGATTCTAGAAAACACCACAAATCCAATGTGGGAGCAACTGTCTTGATGTCTTTTATTTTGAAGTTTGATCAAAGGGCAGCCGAACTTCCACAGTCTCAAACCATGTGATTTCCCAAATGAGCAAGCAGTCTGTTTAGGCTGCCTGCTCTCTCCACTCAGTTTGGTCACGGATCATCGCGTTCAGCCTTATCAACAACACCCGCATGCAGGCGATCAGCGCCACTTTCGCGCATTTACCTCTCAGGCGAAGCGCGTCATATCGGGCTTTGAACTCGGGTTGTCGCAAAATCACAGCCCAACTGGCCATGTACATCGCACGTCGCACGGCAAATCGGCCACCGCTTATATGACGAGGCCCTTCGTGGTTGCCGCTGTCGTCGTTGTAAGGGGCGATCCCTGCCAGTGCTGCGATCTCGTGCCGTCCAACCTCTCCCAGCTCAGGCAGGTAGGCCATGATGCTGGCTGCGGTCACGAGCCCTAGTCCCTTAACCGAGCGCAAGCGGGCAATTTTTTCACTGTCCAGGTCTTTGGCGCTTTGGCAGATCAGCTGTTCTATCGACTTTATTGCCTGATCTAAATAGTCGATATGGCTTTGCAACAAGGGTTTTATCGAGTCGACAGAAGCCGTTTTGATACGCCGCCTGTCGTCACTTTGCTGCTGAACAAAGTTTTCGCGTTGCTGTACCAGCGCACGCAAATTGTCCTGTTCGGCGCTGGTGATACGGCTATCGGCGTCCTTTATAATCGTTGCAAATTCGGCGAGAAGCCGCGCATCTATCGCGTCTGTTTTAGCGCGATAACCCATTGCCTTGGCAAAATCTTTCGCCCGACGAGGATTGATTCGTAAGACGTCAAAGCCGCCCCTTTGAAGCACCTTCATGGGCCCCCGCTCGTAGCCACCGGTGGCTTCCAGTAACACGCGGGTGACTTCGAAGCCTTTTAACCAATCAATCAGCACCGGGAAACCACTGGCGCTGTTCGGAAAACTCGCACCAATGCCTTGCGAATTAATCCAGACTTCCAGACTGTCTTTGGAAACATCAATGCCTGCGCAGGAAAACATGGCTAAACCCTCTTACACTCATAAATGAGAGCGCTCTGGTTGGGCTCCACGCTTGTAATGTTCGAGGTCGGCTCGTTCAACTGTTCGGGCTCAATAACCAGAGTGGAGAGGTGAATGGCAGCATGGGCTCCCACACGTGCTGCTAGCACTCCGGGCGTTCAGCTTGCCACTCACCGCTCTCATCCTCAGTCTAAGTCCTGCGCAAGACACAAGCGGGCTTGCCCGCGATGGCGTCTGGTCAGGCAACAATGATGTCGAATGGACTACCGCTATCGCGGGCAAGCCCGCTCCCACAGGATTAGTGTTGCTCTTCGAGGTACTGCAACGCCAACCGCTCGGTCGCGACTTTCACCGGTGGCAATAAGTGTGGCGCCACCAGCATCATGATCTGATACACCACCAGCCTCACTTCACCTTCACGGTCGAGAATCCGCTGATAGTCCAGCGAGAACAGTAACGTCATGGTGATTTGTTCCACCAACTGCCCCAACGCCTGGGTGTCACTGACCAACTGACCTTGAGCTTTCAACTGTGCGAGCAATGAAGCCAGTGTGCGCTTCAACGCATTGAGCAGGTTGCGTATCCCCTTGGCCAGTTTCGGCAGGCGGCCGGCAAGGTTCGACAGGTCCTGGAATAGAAACCGGTAATGGGCCAGGCGTTCGATGATCAGGTGCAGAAACAGCCAGTAATCTTCGGGCGCCAATTCCACATCGGACGGTGGGTCGAGCAAGGGCGTCAATTCGGCCTGGAAACGCTCGAACAGCCCGAGGATCAGCGGCTCCTTGCCGTGAAAGTGGTAGTAGAGGTTGCCTGGGCTGATGCCCATTTCGTTGGCCACTTCCATGGTGGACACATTCGGCTCGCCCTTCTGGTTGAACAACTGCAGGGCACATTCGAGAATCCGGTCGCGGGTTTTCATCCAGTCTTCTTAATGGTCGAGTCATACCACGGCCATTGACGGCCGTGGTTCGTTGAACGTCAGCGCACGCGCACGTAAGTACCGGGTGCTGCCTCCATCGGTGGATAGTTCTGGTTGCCGAGGGCCATCTGGGTTTCGCGTTGTGCGCCGGAGCGTTCCTGAATCCAGCTCAGCCATTGCGTCCACCAGCTACCGTCGACGCGTTTGGCGTCGTAATACCAGGCCCGCGGGTCGCTGCTCAGTTTCGGATTCTCGACGTAGTTGGCTTTCGGATTATTGGGCGGGTTGAGAATGCTCTGCACATGACCGCTGTTGGACAATACGAAGCGCCGCTCACCACCCAGCAGCAAGGTCGAGCGATACACTGCATCCCACGGGGTGATGTGATCGTTTATGCCCGCCACACTGAAACTGTCGACGGTAACTTTTTGCAGGTCGATCGGTGTGCCGCACACTTCCAGCCCGCCCGGATGATTCAGCGGGTTGTGCTTGAAGAAATCCAGCAGGTCGCCATGAAACGCCGCCGGCAGGCGCGTGTTGTCATTGTTCCAGTAGAGGATGTCGAACGCCGGCGGCTCCTTGCCGAGCAGGTAGTTATTGACGAAGTAATTCCAGATCAAATCGTTGGGACGCATCCAGGCAAACACCCTGGCCATGTCGCGACCTTCCAGAACGCCCTTCTGATATGAGCGGCGCTTGGCCGCTTCCAGCGTCTGTTCGTCGGCGAAGAGGGTGGCCGGGCTGTCTATCTGGCTGTCGAGCATGCTGACCAGGTAGGTCGCGCTGGACACCCGTCGCAGCTGCCGCTTGGCCTGCAAATGCCCTTGCAGCGCAGCGATGGTCAGCCCGCCGGCACAGGCCCCCATCAGGTTGACCTCGCGAGCGCCGGTGATCGCCCGGCACACATTCATCGCTTCTTCTACGGCTTCGACGTAAGACGACAACCCCCATTCGCGATGACGCACATCGGGATTGCGCCAGCTGATAATGAAGGTCTGCAAACCGTTTTTAAGGGCGTACTGGACGAAGCTGTTGTTGGGGCTCAAATCGAAAATGTAGTACTTGTTGATCTGTGGCGGCACGATCAGCAAGGGTTTGGAATACTGTTTTTCGCTCATCGGCTTGTACTGGATCAGCTCCAGCAGCTCATTGCGAAACACCACGGAGCCGGTGGTGGTGGCGACCGTTTTGCCCACCTCGAATGCTTGTTTGGTGACTTGTCTTGGAAGGCCGTCGTTGTGCAGAAGGTCGTCGAGCAAATGGCCAATGCCCCGGACCAGGCTGCTGCCGCCGGAGTTGAAGAGTTCCTTGATCGCCAGCGGATTGAGCAGGGTGTTGGACGGCGCCACGGCGTCGTTGATCAAGGCAAAGGCGAAGTGGGCGCGGGCACGATCATCCGGGCTCATGTTGCTTTCATCAATCCAGCTTTTGACTTCTTTCTGCCAGCTCAGATAGGCCTGCAGGCTGCGGCGATAAAAAGGATTGAGACTCCACGTCGGGTCGGTAAAGCGACTGTCCTGCGGGTTGGTCGGGTGCAGGGTTTCACCCAACAGGACACGGCCCAACTGGCGGCCCAGCTTCAAGGCATGCCGGGCCGTATACACCGGGTTGCGCAGGCCGTGGGTGGCCAGGCTGCGCAAGGTCGAAAGCAAATCCCGGCCGCGCAGACCGGTAATCGCACTCTGAGCATTGATGAATGCAGCGGGAGTGGGCAAAGAGCCCTTCGCTGGTTTGTCGCG
This sequence comes from Pseudomonas sp. FP603, assembly GCF_030687415.1. Lineage (NCBI taxonomy): Bacteria > Pseudomonadati > Pseudomonadota > Gammaproteobacteria > Pseudomonadales > Pseudomonadaceae > Pseudomonas > Pseudomonas sp. FP603. Next base: position 6,460,775 of record NZ_CP117431.1, on the reverse strand, counting down.
CATGAGTTAACACTCCTTCGTCATCAGGCCAAAAACAAACACACCCGAACAAAACACCATAGACGTTGTTGCGGGTTGTTGCGCGGCACGGCCTCCTGGCGACTCCTTTTCATAAACAAAAGCCGGAGTCGGTTAACCGCCCGATGGCGCCGGATGCGGATGCATGACTGCGCGCTGACGTTCCTCTTCAAGAAACTTCATGATGATCGGTGCCACCGCTTCGGCACGGGTAATCAAAAACAGATGGCCGTCATCGATGATGTGCAATTGGGCATTTGGAATTCGCCAAGCCAACATGCGCATGTTGATCAGCGGGATCAGTGGATCGTCGTCGCCGGCCAGCACCAGAGTTGGCTGGTTGATCTTGTGCAGCCAGTGAATGCTGGTCCAGCCGAGCCCGGCGAACAGCTGCCAGTAATAACCGAGTTTGCCTGCCGAACGGACCCTGGCGGCGTGACTGGCTGCCAGGGTCGGATCGCGACGGAACGAGCCGCCATATATCATCGGTGCAATCCGGATCACATGGGATGGCTGGATGTAGCGCCGTGGGCTGGCCATCATCCACAACACTTTCGGCTTGCCCGGCACCATCACTGTGCCGGCCGCTGTAGCTGCCAGCACCAGCTTCTTGCAGCGCTCGGGATAGTCATAGGCAAATTGTTGCGCCAGGGCGCCACCCCATGACACGCCGATCACATTGACTTGCCCGTAATCGAGATAGTCGAGCATTCGAGCCGTGAGTTTCGCCAGGCCCGAAAAGCGATACGGGCGGGTGGGAGTCGATGAGCCGCCGACGCCGGGTACGTCGAAGGCGATGACTTCCAGGTCCGGATCCAGAGCCTGGACGAACGGGAATATCAGCTCCAGGTTGGCGCCGATGCCGTTGAAAATCAGCAAGGGCGTCAAGTGAGGCTTGCCGGGGCGTACCGCAGTGCGGAGGGTCTGGCCATCCAGGTTGACGGTACGAAAGACGAACGGTTGCGGCATGCACAGAGCCCTGTAGGTTTTAAACGCTGATCGAGCCGTCCCGGGCCGTCGCAGAATGTTCGAGGCTGGCCTCGAGAGTAATCGATAGAGATCGCGGCACCTCCCAGTGCCGCGGACTGCGAGTCATTTGAAACTCAACGTTCATGCACGTAAGTGCCCGGCGAAGCTTCACCCGCTGGATAGGTCTTATTGCCAAGGTTGGCGGGGGATTTTTTCAGTTTGCCCGAGCGCTCGGCCTGCCACGCCTGCCAATGCAACCACCAGGAGTCGGTGTGCTTGGTGGAGTTTTCCATCCACTCCTCAGCCTTGGCCGGCATGTCGGTGCTGGTCATGTAGCGTGCTTTCGGATTGCCCGGCGGGTTCAGAATGCTCTGGATATGCCCGCTGCTGGACAGCACGAACTCGACTTTGCCGCCGAACAGTTGTGCCGACTTGTAGCAGGACTTCCACGGGGTGATGTGATCGTTGGTGCCGGCCAGGGAAAAGATGTCGGCAGTCACCTGTTTGAGGTCGATCGGTGTGCCGCACACTTCCAGGGCGTCGGGACGGATCAGTGGGTTGTTTTTGAACATCTCGATCAGGTCGCCATGGAACGCCGCCGGCAACCGGGTGGTGTCATTGTTCCAGAACAGAATGTCGAAAACCGGCGGCTCATTACCCAGCAGGTAGTTGTTGACCCAGTAGTTCCAGATCAGGTCGTTGGGGCGCATCCAGGCGAAGACTTTCGCCATGTCGCGACCTTCCAGTACACCGGCCTGGTAGGAATGGCGCTTGGCGGCTTCGAGGGTCTGCTCGTCGACGAACAGGGCCACATCGCTGTCCAGGGTGGTGTCCAGCACGCTGACCAGCAAGGTGAGGGCGTTGACCTTCTTCTCACCGATCGCTGCGTAATGACCCAGCAGTGCGGTGCAGGTGATGCCGCCGGAGCAGGCGCCGAGCATGTTCACGTCTTTGCTGCCAGTGATCGCGGTGACGACATCGACCGCTTCCTTGAGCGCTTCGATGTAGGTCGACAGACCCCACTCGCGCTGCTCCTTGGTCGGGTTACGCCAGCTGACGATGAACGTCTGCACGTTGTTGCGCAGGCAGAAGCGCGCCAGGCTCTTGTCCGGGCTCAGGTCGAAAACGTAGAACTTGTTGATCTGTGGCGGCACCACCAGCAGTGGGCGTTCATGCACCTGCTCGGTGATCGGTCGGTACTGGATCAACTCCAGCACATCGTTGCGAAACACCACTGCGCCTTCGGTCACGCCCAGGCTCTTGCCGACTTCGAATGCACCCATGTTGACCTGGCTCGGCATGCCGCCGTTGTGCACCAGATCCTTGGCCAGATGGGAGAGACCGTCGAGCAGGCTCTTGCCACCGGTTTCGAAGAAACGTTTGACCGCCGCCGGGTTGGCCGCCGTATTGGTCGGGGCCATGGCTTCGGTCATGAGGTTGATCACGAAATGCCCGCGAGCGACGTCCTTGGGCGAGAGGTTGCTGTCATCGATCCAGGCGTGAAGCTCTTTGCGCCATGCCAGATAAGTTTGCAAATAACGTTTGTAGAGCGGGTTCTGACTCCACGCCGGGTCAAGGAAGCGACGGTCATCACTTTGTGGTTGAAGCTCGGATTTTCCGAGCAGCACATTCTTGAGCTCGATGCCGAAATGGGCGACATGCCTGGCACTGTGGATGGGCTGCCTGATGGCCTGGCTCAGCACCATGCGGGCAGAGCCCAAGAGATCCTTTCTGCGTAGTCCAACAACAGGATTCAGCCCCAAGGTGTTTTCCGAAGCCTGAAATTTCAAGTCATCGTTAAGCTTGTTACTCATCTACGACGCTCCATTGTCCTGAGACGAGTACCTGAGTCTAGCTGTGTAGTCACACAACAAATGCCAGGTACTACTGCTCGGGTGACCGTTAATTGCGCATCGCTACAAATGCACGGAACTTGCCAGTTCCATTGGTTACCCGAGTTTAATTTTTTTCGCAAGCGGACCAATCGTTGACACCGCAGCGAAGCATTCAAACAGATGAAATTAGAAAATGCCCTCTAAAGAGCCAGAGGTCTGACCTAGAGCATCAGCTTGACGACCGACTCATTCGGGTCGCGGGTCTTTCCAGCCGCTTTGAGTTCCGCAAGATAATCATTCCAGAGATCTTCTTGGCGCACTGCCAGCTGGTACAGATATTCCCAGGTGAACAAGCCGCTGTCGTGTCCGTCGTCGAAGGTCAATTTCAGTGCGTACTGACCGGCCGGTTCGACTTTGCTCAGGCCGACGCCGATCTTGCCAAATTGCAGGATAGGTTTGCCGTGGCCCTGGACTTCAGCGGAAGGAGAGTGCACGCGAAGGAACTCGGCGCTCAGGTGATATTCCTCGCCGGACGCGTATTTGAGCGTCAGGGTTTTCGAGGCTTTGTGGAGTTTGATGTCGGTGGGGAGTTGGGTCGTCATGGGGCCGGTCTTCCGTCTGTATGGAGGCCCTGTGTCGACGGGTGACCTGTGGCGAGGGAGCTTGCTCCCGCTCGGCTGCGCAGCAGCCGTAAATTCGGCGAATGGGGTCTGTCTGGCAGACCGCATTCACTGAGTTTTGGGGCCGCTTCGCGACCCAGCGGGAGCAAGCTCCCTCGCCACAGAAGCCCGCTCACACAGAATGTGACCTACAGGATATAACGGGACAGGTCTTCGTTCTGCGCCAATTCGCCCAAGTGGCTGTTGACGTAGTCGGCATCGATCAGGATCGGCTTGTCCTCGTGAGTGCTGGCCAGATCACCGGCGCTGAACGACACCTCTTCGAGCAGGCGCTCGAGCAGGGTATGCAGACGACGGGCGCCGATGTTCTCGGTCTTCTCGTTGACCTGCCAGGCGATCTCGGCGATACGCTTGATGCCGCTTGGCTGGAACTCGATCAGCAGCCCTTCGGTTTTCAGCAGTGCACAATATTGCTCGGTGAGCGATGCATGGGGTTCGCTGAGGATGCGCTCGAAATCTTCCGGGCTCAGGGCCTTGAGTTCGACCCGAATCGGCAGACGGCCTTGCAGCTCGGGCACCAGATCACTCGGCTTGCTCAGGTGGAACGCACCGGAAGCGATGAACAGGATGTGGTCGGTCTTGACCATGCCCAGCTTGGTGTTGACAGTGCAGCCTTCGATCAACGGCAGCAAGTCGCGCTGTACGCCTTCACGGGACACGTCGACGCCACCGGTATTGCCGCGCTTGGCGACCTTGTCGATTTCGTCGATGAAAACGATGCCGTGCTGCTCAACGGCTTCCAGGGCCTTGGCCTTCAATTCTTCTTCGTTGACCAGACGACCGGCTTCTTCGTCGCGAACCAGTTTCAGCGCTTCCTTGACCTTGAGCTTGCGGTTTTTGCGCTTGCCCTTGCCCATGTTGGCGAACAGGCTCTGCAACTGGTTGGTCATTTCTTCCATGCCCGGTGGCGCGGAGATATCGACGCCGGTGATTTCGGCGACTTCGATTTCGATCTCCTTGTCATCCAGCTGACCTTCACGCAGGCGTTTGCGGAACAGCTGACGAGTGTTGGAATCGGCCGACGGTGCGGAGTCCTCGTTGCTGAAACCCATGCGTGCCGGTGGCAGCAAGGCGTCGAGGATGCGCTCTTCGGCGGCGTCTTCGGCGCGGTGGCGAACCTTGGTCATTTCCTGTTCGCGCAGCAGTTTGATCGCGGCATCGGCCAGATCACGAATGATCGATTCGACGTCGCGGCCGACGTAGCCCACTTCGGTGAACTTGGTCGCTTCGACTTTGATGAACGGCGCGTTGGCGAGCTTGGCCAGGCGACGGGCGATCTCGGTTTTGCCGACACCGGTCGGGCCGATCATCAGGATGTTCTTGGGGGTGACTTCGACGCGCAGCTCTTCGGGCAGCTGCATCCGGCGCCAGCGGTTGCGCAAGGCAATGGCGACGGCGCGTTTGGCATCGTCCTGGCCGATGATATGGCGATTGAGTTCGTGGACGATTTCACGGGGGGTCATGGGCATAGTAATTGGCGGTCCTCAAGCAAAAGCGAGCCGTGGCGCGATGGCCAACACAGCTTACTCAGCGAGATCCTGCTCCTCGATGGTGATGTTGTGGTTGGTGAACACGCAGATGTCGCCAGCGATGCCCAGGGCGGTTTCGACGATTTCCCGGGCCGACAGGTCGGTTTTCTTCAGCAGCGCGCTGGCCGCAGCCTGGGCGTAGCCGCCGCCGGAACCCATGGCGATCAGGCCTTCTTCGGGCTCAACCACGTCACCGTTGCCGGTGATGATCAGGGAGGCATCTTTGTTGGCGACCGCGAGCATGGCTTCGAGGCGGCTGAGGGAGCGGTCGGTGCGCCATTCTTTGGCGAGTTCGACGGCGGCGCGAACCAGGTGACCCTGATGTTTCTCAAGCTGGCCTTCGAAACGCTCGAAGAGGGTGAAGGCGTCAGCGGTGGCCCCGGCAAAACCGGCGATAACCTGGCCGTGGTAAAGGCGGCGAACTTTTTTCGCATTGCCTTTCATCACGGTATTGCCGAGCGAAACCTGGCCGTCGCCGCCCATGACGACTTTGCCGTGGCGGCGAACTGAAACGATGGTGGTCAAGGGAGAGTCTCCACGCAGCGGGGCGAAAATGCCTTATGCCAACTCATATGGGGGTGGTGGAGCGTTTTTCAACTGTAGGACGCGGTGGGGGACGAGCGGTGCGCGTATTGATCGTTCCCACGCTCTGCGTGGGATGCAGCCCGGGACGCTCCGCGTCCCTTTCTAAAGCTGGAACGCGGAGCGTCCCTTGAGGCGTTCCCACGCAGAGCGTGGGAACGATCAGCGGAAGGTCAGCGGCTTTGGCGTTGTTGTAACAGCAGGTTGCTGAAACCGCTGCCAGCCAGTTGCTTCTGGGCGGTGGTCAGCTGTTCGCGGTTGCTGAACGGGCCGACCAGCACCCGATACCATGTCTCGTCCTTTACAGTACCGGATTCAACCGCCACGGCCTGACCCAGCAGGATGATCTGCGCACGCACCTTGTCGGCATCGGCTTCCTTGCGGAACGAACCGGCCTGCAGGAAGAACTTGGTCACCGGCGCAGCTTTCGCCACGGGCGGCGCTGGCGGCGGGGTGATGCCAGCCAATGCCGCTTGAGCCCGGGCGGTGTCGATCTTCGCCGCTTCCGCTGGCGTTACCGGCGTGGTCGGAATGGCCGGCACTTGTGGTGTCGGCAGGGTTTTCTCCGGCACCGCGTCCGGCGGCACAATGACTTCCGATTCCGGCAGCAAGGTGTAGAAGTCGTACTTCGGCTTCACCGGTTGCGTCGGGCTCGGCGGGGTCTTGTTAGCCTCGGCGATCTTGGTGGCTTTTTGCTGCTCGATCTTCTCGCGCTTGACGGTATCGCTGCCCTTGCCCGGCTCCAGCTTCATCAGGAACACAATGAACGCACCGACCGTAAGGCCGATGGCCATCCACAGCCAGCCCGGGATCGGTTGCTTTGCAGGAGCTTGGTAACGGCTGGCGCCACGCTTGGGTGCAGGTTTTTTCTTGGCAGCCAACTTACATACGCTCCAGAGTTTCCAGACCCAAGAGTTCCAGGCCTTGCTTGAGAGTGCGGCCAGTCAGCGCGGCAAGGCGCAGGCGGCTCTGCATTTGCGCCGGGGTGTCGGCACCGAGGATCGGGCAGTTCTCGTAGAAGCTGGAGAACAGGCCGGCGACATCGTACAGGTAGGTGCAGAGGATATGCGGCGTGCCTTTGTCGGACACGTTATTCAGGATTTCACCGAACTGCGCCAGTTTCGCCGCCAGCTCATGTTCGTGCGCGGCTTCGAGGACGATCTGCCCTTCGACTTCGCTGAAGTCCTTGCCAAGCTTGCGGAACACACCGGCCACACGGGTGTAGGCGTACAGCAGATACGGCGCGGTGTTGCCTTCGAAGTTCAGCATCAGGTCGAAGTTGAAGCTGTAGTCGCTGGTGCGGTGTTTGGACAGGTCGGCGTATTTCACCGCGCCGATGCCCACGACCTTGGCGATGTTGCGCAACTCGTCTTCAGCCAGTTCCGGGTTCTTCTCTTTCACCAGGGTGTAGGCGCGTTCCTGGGCTTCGGTCAGCAGGTCGATCAGCTTCACGGTGCCGCCGTCACGGGTCTTGAACGGACGGCCGTCGGCGCCGTTCATGGTGCCGAAGCCCATGTGTTCCATTTCCATCGGGTGCGTCACGAAGCCGGCCAGGCGCGCGACCTGGAACACTTGCTGGAAGTGCAGGGCCTGGCGTTGGTCGACGAAGTACAACGCGCGATCAGCTTTCAGCACGCCGCTGCGGTAGCGCACGGCCGCCAGGTCGGTGGTGGCGTAGAGGTAGCCGCCGTCAGCCTTGACGATGATCACCGGCAGCGGGTCGCCGTCGGCGTTTTTGAATTCGTCGAGGAACACGCACTGGGCGCCGTTGCTTTCGACTAGCAGGCCAGCGGCCTTGAGGTCGTTGACCACGTTGATCAGGTCGTCGTTATAGGCGCTTTCACCCATCACGTCGGCCATGGTCAGTTTGACGTTCAGCAGTTCGTAGATTTTCTGGCAATGGGACAGCGAGATGTCTTTGAACTTGGTCCACAGCGCCAGGCAATCCGGGTCGCCGGCTTGCAGCTTGACCACCAGGCCACGGGCGCGATCAGCGAATTCTTCGGACTCGTCGAAGCGTTGCTTGGCGGCGCGGTAGAAGTTTTCCAGGTCCGACAGCTCATCGCTGGTGATCGGGTTTTCCTGCAGATAAGCCATCAGCATGCCGAACTGGGTGCCCCAGTCGCCAACGTGGTTCTGGCGGATCACTTCGTCGCCGAGGAATTCCAGAACCCGCGCCACGCCGTCGCCGATGATGGTCGAACGCAAATGGCCGACGTGCATTTCTTTGGCCAGGTTCGGGGCCGACAGGTCTACCACGGTGCGCTGCACCGGGCCGGCTTTGCGCACGCCGATGTGGTCGTCGGCCAACGCCGCGTCCAGGCGGGTCGCCAAGGCTTGAGTGTTCTGGAAGAAGTTCAGGAAACCAGGGCCGGCGATTTCGGCTTTGGAGACATTCTCGTCAGCCGGCAGCGCGGCGATGATTTTCTCGGCCAGGTCGCGGGGTTTCATGCCCGCAGGCTTGGCCAGCATCATGGCGATGTTGCTGGCGAAGTCGCCGTTTTTCTTGTCGCGAGAGTTTTCCACCTGGATCGCCGGCGACAGGCCTTCAGGCAACACACCTTCGTTGACGAGTTGGGTGATGGCTTGTTGGATCAGCTGGCGAATGGTGTCTTTCATGGTCTGCTCTTTCGGCCGCAAGCGCGGCGGCGCTTCGATGCGCTGGTGGAAAAACTGGGCATTATCCGTTGCGAAGACGGGCTTGCCAACTATAGCGGGCAGGTTATGGATATGTGGTGACAATTCGGCCGCCTTCGCGGGCAAGCCCGCTCCCACAGGGTAAGTGGTATGACGTAGAGCATGTGAACAACGCAGATCCCTGTGAGAGCCGGGCTTGCCCGCGATAGCGATCTTGAATTCAATACAAATCGACCGGATCCACATCCAGCGACCAACGCACCGCCCGCCCACTCGGCATCTGCTCCAAAACCAGCAACCAACTGCTCAACAACCGATGCAACGGCGCCCGGGCCGTGGCCTGCAACAACAACTGTGCGCGGTAGCGTCCGGCCCGGCGTTCCATCGGCGCCGGCACCGGCCCCAGCAACTCAATCCCGGTCAGATTCTGCTCGGCCAGCAAACGCTCGGCCTCGCTGCACGCCTCATCGAGAAAACCTTCGGCCTGCCCCGGTTTATGCGCCTCGGCCCGCAGCAGCGCGAGGTGCGCAAACGGTGGAAGCCCTGCGGAACGGCGTTCGCTCAACGCCTGTTCGGCGAAGGCGAAATAGCCCTGTTCGGTGAGTTGCACCAGCAGTGGATGGTCCGCCAGGTGCGTCTGGATAATCACTTTACCCGGCTCTTCGGCTCGCCCCGCGCGCCCGGCGACCTGGACGATCAACTGCGCCATGCGTTCGCTGGCGCGGAAGTCACCGGAGAACAGTCCGCCGTCGGCATCGAGAATCGACACCAGGGTTACCCGAGGAAAGTGATGCCCTTTGGCAAGCATCTGTGTGCCGACCAGAATGCATGGCTGGCCTTTCTGAATGGTGGCGAACAGTTGACTCATCGCGTCTTTGCGTGAAGTGCTGTCGCGGTCGACCCGCAGCACCGGGACGTCCGGAAACAAAATTCCCAGGCGTTCTTCAGCGCGCTCGGTACCGGCGCCCACGGGCCGCAAATCGACCTTGCCGCACTTCGGGCAATGCCGGGGCACTCGTTCGACGTAGCCGCAATGGTGGCAGCGCAGTTCGCCAGAGCGCTGGTGCACGGTCATTCGCGCGTCGCAGCGCTGGCATTCAGACATCCAGCCGCAGTCGTGACACAGCAAGGTGGGCGCAAAACCACGGCGGTTGAGGAACACCAATACTTGTTGGCCTGCGGCCAGGGTCTGACCGATAGCTTGCTGCATCGGCCCGGAAATGCCGCTGTCCAGCGGACGACTTTTCACGTCCAGGCGCAGGAAGCGCGGTTGCTTGGCGCCGCCGGCCCGCTCATTCAGGCGTAAGAGGCCGTAACGACCGGTGTAGGCGTTTTGCAGGCTTTCCAGTGAGGGTGTGGCGGATCCGAGGACAATCGGGATGTTTTCCTGCCGGGCGCGGACCAGTGCCAGGTCGCGGGCGTGATAGCGCAGGCCTTCCTGCTGTTTATAAGAGCCGTCGTGCTCTTCATCAATGATGATCAGGCCGGGGTTCTTCATCGGCGTGAACAGTGCCGAACGGGTGCCGATAATAATGTCGGCCTCGCCATCCCGCGCCGCCAGCCAGGCTTCCAGGCGTTCGCGGTCATTGACTGCGGAGTGGATCAGCGCGATGCGCGCATTGAAGCGCTGCTCGAATCGGGCCAGGGTTTGCGGGCCGAGGTTGATTTCCGGGATCAGCACCAGGGCTTGCTTGCCGGCCTCGAGGGTTTCGCGGATCAACTGCAAATAGACTTCGGTCTTGCCGCTGCCGGTGACGCCGGCCAGCAGGAACGCGTGATAACTGTCGAATCCGGCGCGAATCGCCTCGTAAGCGGCGCGTTGCTCCGGGTTGAGCGGCAATTCCGGTTGCGCCAGCCAGTGTTCGTGGCGCACACCGGGCGCGTGCCTGCGGATGTCTACCTGCACCAGATCCTTGGCCAGCAACAGATCGAGGCTGTCCTTGCTCAGCATCAATTTGCTCAGCAGTTGATGAGCGACGCCGTGGGGGTGTTGGGCCAGAGTCGCCAGTGCTTCACGTTGTCGCGGGGCGCGGGCGATGCGCGGATCATCGAGGCTGGCGCCGGGCGCGGCGGACCAGAAGCGTTCCTGGCGTGCTTCGGCCAGTTCGCCTTGTCGCAACAGTACCGGCAGTGCCCAGCTCAAGGTGTCGCCGAGGCTGTGCTGGTAATACTGGGAAGTCCATAGGCACAACTTGAACAGTGCGGGCGGCAGCGGCGGCGTGGCGTCGAGCAGCGCCAGGGCGGGTTTGAGTTTTTCTGCCGGTACTTCGCTGGTGTCGGTGACCTCCACCAGAATCCCGATCATCTCCCGCCGACCGAACGGCACCCGCAACCGCATTCCCGGGTGCAACTGGGCGCGCAGGACTCCGGCCGGGGCACGGTAATCGAACAGGCGGCGCAGGGGCGAAGGCAGGGCGAGGCGCAAAATGGCGTTGGGCACGCGATTGTTTTCTCGATGAGAGGGCGATGAAGAAGGCCGGGAGCCTAGCAGACGACTGGTTTAAGCGACAGCTTGCGTGAATACCATTGTCTGGTAGAATCCGCGGCCTAATTACGTGCGGTATTCAACAATGGTGTTGAGTGGCGGCACGCTAGCCTGAGGAATACATCATGAAAGCCGATATCCATCCAACATACGAAATCACCGCAGTTACCTGCAGCTGTGGCAACAAGTTCGAAACTCGTTCGAACCTGGCCAAGCCTCTGGCGATCGACGTATGCAACGAATGCCACCCGTTCTACACCGGTAAGCAGAAGACTCTGGATACTGGCGGCCGTGTACAGCGCTTCGCAGACCGTTTCGGCGCTTTCGGCAAGAAAGCTCCAGCTGCTGCAGAGTAAGGTTGAAGGGCCCGATGGGCTTTTCCTTGCTGATAAAAAAGGCGTCCCTCGCGGGCGCCTTTTTTGTGTCCGCGATTTGGCTTTCCGGTGCCCAGGCCTTCTGCCCGGCGCCGAGCGGGCTGACGTCGGTCGCAGTGCAGCGGGTGGTAGATGGTGACACCTTGCGTCTGCGTGATGGTCGCAGCGTGCGCATGATCGGTTTGAATACGCCGGAGTTGGGCAAGCAGGGGCGTTCCGACGAACCGTTCGCCGTCGCTGCGCGCAAGCGCCTTGAAGCGCTGGTGGCCGCCAGCGACGGGCAGGTCGGTTTGCTGCCGGGTAAAGAAAGCAAAGACCATTACGGCCGGACCCTGGCCCATGTCTATGGCCTCGATGGTGCCAACCTCGAAGCGCAGATGCTCGCCGAGGGCCTCGGTTTTCAGGTGGCGGTGGCGCCGAATGTCGATTTGGTCGCCTGCCAGCAAGCGGCCGAACGCAGTGCTCGTCGGGCCGGTCTCGGGCTGTGGCGACAATCACCTGTACTGAAAGCGGAGCAGATCAGCGCATCCGGCTTCGCCATGCTCAGCGGTCGTGTGAGCAAGGTTCAGCGCAATCGCGGCGGGGTTTGGATCGAGTTGCAGGATTCGGTTGTATTGCGGGTTGCACCCAATATGCTGGACCAATTCGATGTCGCATCGCTTGAAAAGCTCAAAGGCAAGCAAATCGAGGCTCGTGGCTGGGTGGTGGATCGTTCGCGCCGCGGAGGGTTGAAACCGGGGCAGGCGCGCTGGCTGCTGCCGCTGACCGATCCGGCGATGTTGCAGGCGGCACCGTAAGAAAAAATTGTAGACATTTTTTTCGTTTATTGTGAACAGTCTATCCCTTGTGTTCCGTGGCTCTTGGCCCAAAGTCGTAGGGCCGGGCGCTTGACAGGGGTGACTGGTCAGTCTTGTGAGGACTTTGCGAGGCGAGTATCCTCGGCGGTCCGTCTGTCCAACAGTAAAAAGCGGAATGCCCCTATGTCTGATCTGAAAACTGCCGCTCTCGAATATCATGCCCATCCCCGTCCAGGGAAGCTGAGTGTCGAGCTCACCAAGGCCACCGCTACCGCCCGCGATCTGTCGCTGGCCTACAGCCCCGGCGTAGCCGAACCAGTACGCGAAATCGCCCGCGATCCTGAACTGGCCTACAAATACACCGGCAAGGGCAACCTGGTTGCAGTCATTTCCGATGGCACCGCGATTCTCGGCCTGGGTAACCTCGGCCCATTGGCTTCCAAGCCGGTCATGGAAGGCAAGGGCGTGCTGTTCAAGCGCTTCGCCGGCATCGACGTGTTCGACATCGAAGTCGACTCCGAAAGCCCGCAAGCCTTCATCGACACCGTCAAGCGTATCTCCATTACCTTCGGTGGCATCAACCTGGAAGACATCAAGGCACCTGAGTGCTTTGAGATCGAACGCGCTCTGATCGAGCAGTGCGACATTCCGGTATTCCACGATGACCAGCATGGCACCGCAATCGTTACTGCGGCCGGTATGATCAACGCCCTGGAAATCGCTGGCAAAACCCTGGCTGACGCCAAGATCGTCTGCCTGGGCGCCGGTGCGGCCGCCATCTCCTGCATGAAATTGCTGGTGAGCATGGGCGCCAATATCGAAAACATCTACATGGTTGACCGTACCGGCGTGATCCACTCCGGCCGTGACGACCTGAACCAGTACAAGGCTGTGTTCGCTCACGCGACCGAGAAGCGCACCCTGGCTGACGCGCTGGAAGGCGCTGACGTGTTCGTTGGTCTGTCCGGCCCGAACCTGCTGAGTGCTGAAGGCCTGAAATCCATGGCGGCCAACCCGATCGTGTTCGCGTGCTCGAACCCGGATCCGGAAATCTCCCCGGAACTGGCTCACGCCACCCGTAACGACGTGATCATGGCCACCGGCCGTTCGGACTACCCGAACCAGGTCAACAACGTACTGGGCTTCCCGTTCATCTTCCGTGGTGCCCTGGACGTTCGCGCCAAGCGCATTAACGAAGAAATGAAAGTGGCTGCCGCCAACGCCCTGCGTGAACTGGCCAAGCTGCCAGTGCCTCAGGAAGTGTGCGACGCCTACGGCGGCATCAAGCTGGAGTTCGGTCGTGAGTACATCATTCCGAAACCAATGGATGCCCGTCTGATCACCCTGATCTCCGATGCCGTGGCCAAGGCTGCGATCGAGACCGGTGTGGCGACCCTGCCGTATCCGAAGAACTACCCGCTGAAAAGCGTGGATGACGTGTTCAACGGCTAAGCCGTTGTAACGCTTCAACCAAAAGCCCCGGCTCAGAGTGAGCCGGGGCTTTTTTGTATCTGGGGGTTTTGCATCGTCTAAATAGGCCTCTTCGCGGGCAAGCCCGCTCCCACAGGGATCGCGGTGATTCACAGCCTCTGATAGCGCCACAGAACCTTGTGGGAGCGGGCTTGCCCGCGAAGGGGGCGGCTCATTCAGCGCATAACCCGCAGGCAATAAAAAGCCCCGCACTTCTTTCGAGGGCGGGGCTTTTAGGTGTTGCAGCGCGATCAGAACAAATCGATCGGTGCTGCCTCATCCGCAGGCAGCGGGCTGCCCGGCACATTGCCGTTACTCAGCTCGTTAACCGACGGTGGTGTGTCTTCGGCCTTGAACAGTTCGAAGTAGGCGCCTGGCGTACTTGGGCTGGCTGCACGGCCGCTGATCGGGTCGACGCGCAGGCTGAGAATGCCTTCGGGTTCCGCTTGGGTGTGGGGCGGTTTGTCTTTAAGGGCCGCCGCCATGTAGTTCATCCAGATCGGCAAGGCAACGGTGCCACCGAACTCGCGTTTGCCCAGGCTTTCCGGTTGGTCGAAGCCGGTCCAGACGGTGGTCACGTAATCGGCGTTGTAGCCGGAGAACCAAGCGTCCTTGGACTCGTTGGTGGTGCCGGTCTTGCCCGCGATGTCGCTGCGACCCAGAGCCAGCGCACGGCGGCCGGTGCCGAGTTTGATCACGTCCTCAAGCATGCTGTTGAGGATGTAAGTGGTGCGCCCATCGACGATGCGCTCGGCCACAGCCGGTGTTTGTAGCGCTGGCTGGGCGCTTGGTGCTTCGCCTGGGGTGGCGTTGACCGTGAAGGTGTCGGAGGCCGGCACGGCGATGCCATCGCTGGCTACGGCGCCTTTCGGAACACTCGGCGGGTTGGCAACGAATAGCGTGTCGCCGTTGCGGCTTTCGATCTTGTCGATGATGTACGGGGTGATCTTGTAGCCGCCGTTGGCGAAGGTGGCCCAGCCGGTGGCGATTTCCATTGGCGTCAGGGTCGCGGTACCCAAGGCCAGGGACAGGTTGCGCGGCAGGTCCTGCTTGTTGAAGCCGAACTTGCTGATGTAGTCGATGGTGCGGTCGACCCCCAGCGCTTGCAGCAGGCGGATCGATACCAGGTTGCGCGACTTGTAGAGCGCTTCACGCATGCGGATCGGGCCGAGGAAGGTGTTGGTATCGTTCTTCGGGCGCCAGACCTTGTCCAGGTATTCGTCAACGAACACGATCGGGGCGTCGTTCACCAGGCTGGCGGCGGTGTAGCCGTTGTCCAGGGCGGCGCTGTAGACGAACGGCTTGAAGCTCGAACCCGGCTGACGCTTGGCCTGCATGGCGCGGTTATAGTTGCTCTGCTCGAAGGCGAAACCACCGACCAGCGAACGAATGGCACCGTTTTGCGGGTCGAGGGACACCAGTGCGCCCTGGGCCTGCGGAATCTGGCTGAATTTGAGCGAACTGTCTGGCTGACGCTGCACGCGAATCAGATCGCCGACCTGCGCGACATCCGACGGCTGCTTCGGATTGGCGCCCATGCTGTTGGTGTTCAGGAACGGGCGAGCCCACTTCATGGTGTCCCAGGCGACGTGCTCTTCGCCGGTGCCTGTGCGAGTCAGCACCTGCACGCCGTTCTTGTCGACCTGGGTCACGATCGCCGGTTCCAGGCCGCTGATGATCCGCTGTTTGGTCAACTCCTGAGTCCAGGCCTCTCGGGTTTTGCCCGGCAGGCGTGACTCGGGGCCGCGATAACCGTGCCGTTGGTCGTAGGTCATCAAGCCTTCGTGAACCGCGGTGTTGGCCATCTCCTGCAAATTGCTCGGGACTGTGGTGGTGACACGAAAACCTTCGGTGTACGCATCGCTGCCATAGCGGCCGACCATCTCGGCGCGGGCCATTTCGGCGACGTACGGTGCGTTCACTTCCGGGGTCGGCACATGGTAGCTGGCGTTCAGCGGCTCATTGATCGCAGCGGTGTAGTCGGCTTCGGTGATCTTGCCGAGCTTGTACATGCGCCCGAGGATCCAGTCGCGACGCTCCTTGCTGCGGGTCGGGTTGGCCAGCGGGTTGAAGCGCGACGGGGCTTTTGGCAGGCCGGCGATCATCGCCATCTGCGCCAGGCTGACGTCACGAATCGACTTGCCGTAATAAACCTGCGCCGCTGCTTCGATGCCGTAGGCGCGGTTGCCCAGATAGATCTTGTTGACGTACAGCTCAAGGATCTCGTCCTTGGTCAACTGCCGTTCGATCTGCAGGGCCAGGAGAATTTCGGTGGTCTTGCGCGAGAAGCTGCGCTCGCTGGTCAGGAAGAAGTTCTTCGCCACCTGCATGGTGATGGTGCTGCCGCCGGACTGAATGTGTCCGCTCTTTACCAATTGAGTGGCGGCACGCATCAGGCTGCTGGGATCGACGCCGTAGTGGTTGGCGAAATTGTCGTCTTCAGCACTTAGTAACGCATTGATGAAATTGGGGGGAATGTCGGCGAAACGGATCGGAGTGCGGCGCATTTCGCCAAATTCTGCGATCAACTTGTTATCGCTGCTGTACACCCGCAAAGGAATCTGCAACTGAATACTTCTCAGCGCCTCCACGGACGGCAATCCGGGGCTAAGGTAAAGAAAAGCGCCGCTCAGACCCAGGAGCAGTCCGCAGAAAACGGCGACGATGGACCAACCGAAAAATTTCAGCAGACGAATCAAGGCTTTTGGATATCCAGGGTAAAAAATGAATTAGGCATCAGGGGTTCAGGCTATACAGAAAATGACCCGCGCTTGCAGTGAAAGCGGAAAAAACGCTCAGCATTATAAGCATTTTTCCGTCGGGGGCGTCATTTGCGCTTCTGTCAAGACGGAGGGTATTGAACGCAATGGATATTACAGAGTCCGTAACTCACGGATAGTCATAGGGAATTGGTAGTGCTAGGACTCTTCAATAAAAAAGCCAATACGCTTCTGGGGATCGACATCAGCTCCACGTCGGTGAAGCTACTGGAGCTAAGTCGCCAAGGCGACCGGTACCGGGTCGAGGCCTATGCGGTCGAACCGCTGCCTGCCAGCGCCGTGGTCGAGAAAAATATCGCCGAGCTCGAAGGTGTGGGGCAGGCTCTTGCGCGGGTGCTGTCCAAGGCCAAAACCAGCCTCAGGAACGTTGCCGTGGCGGTGGCCGGATCGGCGGTGATCACCAAGACCATCGAGATGGACGCCGGACTTTCCGACGACGAGATGGAAAACCAGCTGAAGATCGAGGCCGATCAGTACATTCCTTATCCACTGGACGAAGTGGCGATCGATTTCGAAGTGCAAGGCGTGTCGGCGCGCAACCCCGAGCGGGTCAATGTGCTGCTGGCGGCGTGTCGCAAGGAAAACGTCGAGGTCCGTGAAGCGGCCCTGGCTCTGGCCGGGCTGACTGCGCGCGTGGTTGACGTCGAAGCCTATGCCCTGGAGCGATCGTTCGGCCTGCTGGCAACCCAACTGGCCGTTTCTCAGGAGCGTCTGACCGTGGCGGTGGTCGATATCGGCGCCACCATGACCACCCTGAGCGTGCTGTATAACGGGCGGATCATCTACACCCGCGAACAATTGTTCGGCGGCCGTCAACTGACAGAAGAGATCCAGCGCCGTTATGGCCTGACGGTCGAGCAGGCGGGGCTGGCGAAGAAGCAGGGCGGTTTGCCGGACGATTATGTCAGCGAGGTCTTGCAGCCGTTTCGTGATGCGTTGGTTCAGCAGGTGTCGCGTTCATTGCAGTTTTTCTTTGCCTCCGGCCAGTACAACTCGGTCGATCACATCCTCCTGGCCGGCGGTACCGCCTCGGTCCCCGGGCTGGATCGGTTGATCGAGCAGCGACTGGGTACGCCGACCCAGGTCGCCAATCCATTCTCCAACATGACCCTGAGCAGCAAGGTCAATGCCGGTGCCTTGGCGAGCGATGCTCCGGCATTGATGATTGCCTGCGGGCTGGCCCTCAGGAGTTTCGACTGATGGCGCGGATCAATCTTTTACCCTGGCGTGAAGAGTTGCGCGAAGGGCGTCGCAAACGCTTTTTGCTGGCGTTGGTCGGTGTGCTGGTGGGGGCGGTGGGCGCGCTACTGATCGCGGACCAGGTCATTAACAACGCCATTAACCGGCAAGTCGCTCGAAACGATTACATCAGCAAGCAGATTGCCGTGGTCGACGAGCGGATTAAACAGATCAGCGACCTGAAGGCCCGTCGACAGCAACTCGTCGAGCGCATGCGCATTATTCAGGACCTGCAAGGGAATCGGCCGATCAGCGGGAGGATTTTCGATCAATTGGCGCGTACTTTGCCGGACGGTGTTTATTTCACCGAAGTGAAAATGGTCGGCAAGACGTTGTCCATCACCGGTGCGGCGGAGTCCAATAATCGTGTTTCGGATCTGATGCGCAATCTTGATGCTTCCGACTGGTTCGATGCGCCCAACCTCACGGAAGTCAAAGCGACCACCGCCGGTCAGCTGGATCAGGCCAATGTTTTTCAGTTGACCGTTCGTCAGACTCAGCCCGCAGTTGTGGGGGGCGCCAAATGAAGCCGTCCGAATGGCTCGAAGGGTTGCGTCAGATCGACATCAACGATCTGGACACCAATAACATCGGTTCCTGGCCGCCGGCGATCAAGGTCCTGGCGAGTGTCCTGCTGATGGTTCTGGTGCTGGCCCTGGGCTACAGCTTTTTGATAAGCGACCTGCAAAACCACTTGGAACTCAGGCGCGAGGAAGAGTCGACGCTCAGGGAGCAATTCGCGACCAAAGCCCATATGGCGGCGAATCTGGAGCTGTATACCCAGCAGATGAAGGAAATGGAGAACTCCTTCGGCATGCTATTACGGCAATTGCCCAGCGACACCGAAGTACCCGGTCTGCTGGAGGACATCACCCGCACCGGCCTGGGCAGCGGCTTGGAGTTCGAAGAAATCAAGCTGCTCCCGGAGGCCACCCAGCAGTTCTATATCGAGCTCCCTATCCGGATCACCGTCACCGGCGCTTATCACGACCTGGCTACTTTCGTCAGCGGCGTGGCCGGGCTGCCGCGGATCGTCACTCTGCATGACTTCGACCTGGCGCCGGCCAATCCTGATGGCGGTCCGAAGTTGCGCATGAGCATCCTTGCCAAGACCTATCGCTACAACGACAAGGGGTTGCAGAAATGAGCCCGATTCGTTGCCTGTCGATGGTTATGTGTCTGGTTATCCTGGCCGGTTGTGATGGCGACAGTGATTTCAGCGACCTGGACGCCTACCTGAACGAAGTGCGCCTGCGTGCACCCGGCAAGATTGAACCCACGCCGACATTCCAGTCTTCCCCGACATTCACCTACAACGCTGCCAATCTGCGTAGCCCGTTCTCCCGCCAGGCAAGAGTCGATCTGGCCGGCCAGAAACACGGCTCGCGTAATGTCAAACCCGACCCCAATCGGGTCAAGCAGTACCTCGAAGGTTTCAACATCGAGCAATTTGAAATGGTCGGCACCATCTCCAATGCAGCCGGTTCCTTTGCGCTGTTGCGCGGGGCTGGCGGTGTGCATCGGCTGAAAGTCGGCGATTACCTGGGGCGTAACGATGGACGGATCGTCGCCATCAGCGGTTCGCAAGTCGACGTGGTCGAAATCGTTCCCGATGGCGAAGGTGCCTGGCTGGAACGGCCGCGAACCATCCCTTTGAAAGAGCACTCATAGTGGAACTCGAACAATGAACAGGATTTTATCAACCTTCGGTATTTCGCTATGGATAGCGTTTCTGTCGCCGATGGTACTGGCGGCCAACCTCAAAGCGCTGGATGTCGCCGCGCTACCCGGTGACCGTATCGAGTTGAAGTTGTCGTTCGACGGGCCGCCGCCGCAGGCCCATGGTTATACGACAGAGCAGCCTGCGCGGATTGCGCTGGACCTGCCGGGGGTCACCAGTCAGCTGGCGAACAAGAATCGGGATCTTGGCGGCGGCAATGCCCGCAGCGCCACGGTCGTGGAGGCCAAGGACCGTACACGGCTGATCATCAGCTTGACTCAATTGACTCCGTACAGCACTCGCGTCGAAGGCAACAATTTGTTCGTGGTCGTCGGGCAAGGGGCCAGTAGCAAGGCGCCCAAGCCGGCCGCCAGCGCACCGCGTGCAGCAACTGCGACGCCCGCGCCCGCCAGGGTCAGTGCGCCCGTGGGCAAAGCCATCCGGGGCGTGGATTTCCAGCGCGGCACCCAGGGGGAGGGCAATGTGGTCATTGATCTGTCGGATCCGTCCATCGCCCCGGACATCCAGGAACGCGATGGCAAAATCATCGTCGGTTTCACCAAGACCCAACTGCCTGAACGGTTGCGTGTACGCCTCGACGTCAAGGATTTCGCCACCCCGGTGCAGTTCGTCAACGCCAGCGCCACGGGCGATCGGGCCATTATCAGTATCGAGCCTAGCGGCGCCTTCGATTATTCGACCTATCAGACCGACAACAAACTGACCGTCAGCATCCGACCGATGACTGTCGATGACCTGCAGAAGCGCAACACCGAACGCTTTGCCTACACCGGCGAAAAACTCTCGCTGAATTTTCAGGACATTGATGTGCGCTCGGTGCTGCAACTGATCGCCGATTTCACCAACCTCAATCTGGTGGCCAGCGACACGGTGCAGGGCGGCATCACGTTGCGCCTGCAGAACGTGCCATGGGATCAGGCGCTGGACCTGGTGCTGAAAACCAAAGGCCTGGATAAACGCAAGATCGGCAATGTGCTGCTGGTGGCGCCGGCCGATGAAATCGCTGCCCGAGAGCGTCAGGAACTGGAGTCGCAGAAGCAGATCTCCGAACTGGCGCCTCTTCGTCGCGAACTGTTGCAGGTCAACTACGCCAAAGCCGCCGATATCGCCAAGCTGTTCCAGTCAGTGACCAGCGCCGAGGCGAAAATAGACGAGCGAGGTTCAATCACCGTCGATGAGCGAACCAACAACATCATTGCCTACCAGACTCAGGATCGACTCGACGAATTGCGGCGCATTGTTGCGCAACTGGATATTCCGGTGCGTCAGGTGATGATTGAGGCGCGCATTGTCGAGGCCAACGTCGATTACGACAAAAGCCTTGGCGTACGCTGGGGCGGTTCGGTGCAGAAGGGTAACTGGAACACGTCCGGGGTCAATGGCTCTTCGACCACCATTGGCACGCCGGGTAGTACCAGTACCAACTCGCCGTTCGTCGATCTGGGGACTTCTGCCAATACCTCGGGGATCGGCATCGCCTTCATTACCGACAATGTGCTGCTGGACCTTGAACTTTCGGCCATGGAGAAAACCGGCAACGGGGAAATCGTTTCGCAGCCCAAGGTGGTCACGTCCGACAAGGAAACCGCGAAAATCCTCAAGGGCACCGAGATTCCCTATCAGGAAGCCAGTTCCAGCGGCGCCACCTCGGTGTCGTTCAAGGAAGCTTCGCTGTCCCTGGAAGTGACCCCGCAGATCACACCGGACAACCGCATCATCATGGAGGTCAAGGTCACCAAGGACGAACCGGACTACCTGAACAAAGTGCAGGATGTACCGCCGATCAGGAAAAACGAGGTCAACGCCAAGGTGTTGGTTAACGACGGCGAGACCATCGTCATTGGTGGGGTTTTCTCAAATACTCAGAGCAAGGTTGTAGATAAGGTGCCATTTCTCGGTGATGTGCCGTATCTTGGCCGCCTTTTCCGGCGTGACGTGGTTTCGGAGAAAAAATCCGAGCTGCTGGTATTTCTCACTCCGCGTATCATGAACAATCAGGCGATTGCTGTGAGTCATTGATTCTGTGCGAAATTTGATTCTTGTTGGACCGATGGGGGCTGGTAAAAGCACCATCGGCCGGTTGCTGGCCAAAGAGCTGCGCCTGCCGTTCAAAGATTCCGATAAGGAAATTGAATTGCGCACGGGCGCCAATATCCCGTGGATTTTCGATAAGGAAGGCGAGCCGGGCTTTCGTGACCGCGAGCAGGCGATGATTGCCGAGCTGTGCGCGTTCGACGGCGTGGTGTTGGCGACCGGCGGCGGCGCGGTGATGCGCGAAGCCAATCGTCGAGCGCTGCACGCCGGTGGGCGGGTGGTGTATCTGCATGCGTCTGTCGAGCAGCAGGTCGGCCGAACGGCTCGCGACCGCAATCGGCCGCTGTTGCGCACCGCCGACCCGGCCAAGACCCTGCGGGACTTGCTGGCAATCCGTGATCCGCTGTATCGGGAGATCGCCGACCTGGTGGTGGAAACCGATGAGCGGCCACCGCGGATGGTGGTGCTCGATATCCTCGACCGCTTGCAGCAACTACCTCCCCGTTAATGCGCGGCGCGAAATGCGCTATCCTCGGCGTCCTGTCGCAGCCGCTCAAGGTTGTGGCGGCTGGCTACCGAACGGCGTCACACCAGCAGACGCCATGGAATTCGTAAACTCAAGGCAGGATGCCTGATTCCATCTTCACTGTGGGGACACATGCAGACACTCAAGGTCGATCTAGGCGAGCGCAGCTACCCGATTCACATTGGCGAAGGTTTGTTGGATCAGCCTGAGCTACTGGCCCCGCATATCCGCGGGCGGCAAGTAGCGATCATCTCCAACGAGACCGTCGCGCCGCTCTACCTCGAGCGTCTGACCCGCCGCCTCGCGCAGTTCTCGGTGATTTCTGTGGTGCTGCCCGACGGCGAAGCCTTCAAGACCTGGGAAACCCTGCAACTGATTTTCGACGGCCTGCTGACTGCGCGGCATGATCGCCGCACCACGGTAATCGCCTTGGGGGGCGGCGTGATCGGTGACATGGCCGGTTTTGCGGCCGCCTGCTACCAGCGTGGCGTGGATTTCATCCAGGTACCGACCACATTGTTGTCGCAAGTCGACTCCTCCGTTGGCGGCAAGACCGGGATCAATCACCCGCTGGGCAAGAACATGGTCGGCGCCTTCTATCAGCCCAACGTGGTGCTGATCGATACCGCCACCCTCAAAACCCTGCCGCCGCGCGAACTGTCCGCGGGGCTGGCGGAAGTCATCAAATACGGGCTGATCTGCGATGAGCCATTCCTGACCTGGCTCGAAGAAAACGTCGATCGCCTGCGAGCGTTGGACCAGACCGCCCTGACTTACGCCATCGAACGCTCCTGCGCGGCCAAGGCTGCGGTGGTCGGTGCCGACGAGAAAGAGACGGGCGTGCGTGCCACGTTGAACCTGGGCCACACCTTCGGCCACGCGATCGAAACCCATATGGGCTATGGTGTCTGGCTTCATGGTGAAGCAGTCGCTGCTGGGACCGTAATGGCTTTGGAAATGTCTGCGCGCCTGGGCTGGATCAACGAACAGGAGCGTGATCGCGGTATTCGTCTGTTCCAGCGTGCCGGCCTGCCGGTCATTCCGCCGGAAGAGATGACCGAAGCCGATTTTCTCGAACACATGGCAATTGACAAGAAAGTGATCGACGGTCGTTTGCGCCTGGTGCTGCTGCGCCACATGGGCGAAGCAGTGGTGACCGACGATTATCCGAAAGAGATTTTACAGGCCACGTTAGGGGCGGATTACCGCGCCCTGGCTCAGCTTAAAGGTTAATAAGATCCCGATGACTAGTTTGCATGCCGACGAGGCTTTCCTCGGCCATTACCAGTTAAGTCATGACCCTTTCGCTCCACGGGTGCCTGGCTTCAAATTTTTCCCGGCCCAGCGCAAGCCGGTGCTGGGGCAACTGCATCATCTGGCCCGTTACAGCCAGTTGTTGCTGGTGGTCACTGGCCCTCAAGGCAGCGGCAAAACCCTGTTGCGTCAGGCCCTGGTGGCCAGCACCAACAAACAGTCAGTGCAGAGCGTGGTGGTTTCCGCCCGTGGCGCCGGCGATGCAGCGGGTGTGCTGCGTCAAGTGGCTCAGGCGCTGAACGTCGAGCAGGTCGAAATCGGCGCAATCCTGGCCCAAGTGGTACAGCTTGCCCTTACGGGGCAGGAAGTCTATTTGCTGGTGGATGATGCCGAGCAACTCGACGAATCGGCGCTGGAGGCCTTGCTGGCTTTGGCTGCGGGTGCGCCGGAAGGTCGCCCGCACGTGTTCCTGTTTGGCGAGTCCTCGCTGATCGCTCAGCTTGACGCGCTGAGCCTCGAGGAAGAGCGTTTCCACGTCATCGAATTGCAGCCTTACACCGAAGAAGAAACCCGCGAATATCTGGATCAGCGGCTTGAAGGCGCTGGCCGGGGTATCGAACTTTTCACCGCGGATCAGATCTCTGATATTCACGAAAGCTCCGACGGTTGGCCTGGCACTATCAACCAGGTCGCCCGCGATGCAATGATCGAAGCCATGATTGCCAGCCGCTCAGCGGTGAAGCGTCCAAGTATGGGGTTCAACATGCCGAAGAAACACGTATTGGCGATTTCCGCCGTTGTCGTGGTCGCGGTAGCCGCCGCCTGGTTGATGCCGGGTCGCAGCAAAGCACCGACCACCGGCGCACCTGCCAACGAACAGGCGCAACTGCCGCTGGGCCAGGGCACGCCACAACCTGACAGCGGTGGCGCTCCATCCGTCGAATTTGCCGGTAATTCGCAACCGATGCCGTTGCCATTGGTCGGCAGCTCGCAGCCGGTGATGCGTGGCCCGTTGGCCGAAGCGGCCGGTGGTATCACCGAAGGCGACGACGGCGTGCCGGTCGAAGGTTCCAGCGCTACACCGCCAACCGTGACCACGACTGCGCCGCCTGCCGGCATCCAGCCGGGCCCTGCGCCAACGCCTGCCGCCAAACCGGTTCCAGCGCCGACTCAGGTCGCGACAGCCAAGCCAGCGCCTGCACCTGTTGCCAAACCGGCTCCAGCGCCCGCCAAGCCGGTCGCCGCCGCCAAACCTGCCGAGAAGCCCGTCGTCGTGGCCAAAGCCGCCGGTGGCAGCTGGTACGCAGGCCAGGCGCCGGGTAATTACGTGGTGCAAATCCTAGGCACCAGCTCTGAATCGGCCGCGCAAAGCTTCGTCAAAGAGCAGGGCGGCGAGTACCGTTATTTCAAGAAAGTACTCAACGGCAAGCCGCTTTACGTCATCACCTACGGTAGCTTCGCTAACCGCGATGCAGCCATTACCGCCATCAAGGCCTTGCCAGCGAAGGTTCAGGCTGGTAAACCTTGGCCTCGCACTGTCGCCAGCGTCCAACAGGAACTGGCAACAACTCGCTGAAGATTCGGCGGCCTTACCCAGGCCGCCTCTCCAAGCACCTCAAAATTTCTACAAGCGCATGCCGTCTCTACAGACCGCGTGCCTTGTGGTGTCTGCGTCACAGTAGTCTTTGAGTCGTTGCGGTCAAAATTAAAAAAGTTTTGACTAGCACAGCATATCGCTTTAAACCTTTCACAAATGCGACATAGATTTGCGACATTTCGTCGTCAAATTTGTGAGCCTCTGTGTCGGTGTGTACAATGACCTCCCTTTTGCCCCCGCAAAGCTGGCGTACGTTCGGCGTGGATGGTAACTGGCTGAATTGAAAAGAAATTTGCCTCGACAAGAGGCAGCCTGGTGAGAAAGTGTCTATGAAAGCAGGTCTGTACCAACCAGATGAATTCAAGGATAACTGCGGTTTCGGCCTGATAGCCCATATGCAGGGCGAGCCCAGTCATACCCTTTTGCAAACGGCCATTGAGGCCCTGACCTGCATGACCCACCGCGGTGGGATCAACGCCGACGGCAAGACCGGTGACGGTTGCGGTCTGCTGATTCAAAAGCCGGATGTGTTCCTGCGTGCCATCGCCCAGGAAACCTTCGGCGTCGAATTGCCTAAGCAATATGCCGTGGGCATGGTCTTCTTCAACCAGGATCCGGTCAAAGCCGAAGCCGCTCGCGAGAACATGAACCGCGAGATCCTGGCCGAAGGCCTGACCCTGGTCGGCTGGCGCAAAGTGCCGATCGACACCAGTGTCCTCGGCCGCCTGGCCCTCGAGCGCCTGCCACAGATCGAACAAGTGTTCATCGGCGGTGAAGGCCTGAGTGATCAGGACATGGCGATCAAGCTGTTCAGCGCCCGTCGTCGTTCGTCCGTAGCCAACGCCGCCGACGTCGATCACTACATCTGCAGCTTTTCCCACAAGACCATTATTTATAAAGGCCTGATGATGCCGGCGGATTTGACCGCCTTCTATCCAGACCTGAGCGACCAGCGCCTGCAAACTTCGATTTGCGTGTTCCACCAGCGCTTTTCGACCAACACGCTGCCGAAATGGCCGCTGGCGCAGCCGTTCCGCTTCCTCGCCCACAACGGCGAGATCAACACCATCACCGGCAACCGCAACTGGGCCGTGGCCCGTCGCACCAAGTTCACCAATGATCTGATGGATCTGGAAGAACTCGGCCCGCTGGTGAACCGTGTAGGCTCCGACTCCTCCAGCATGGACAATATGCTCGAGTTGATGGTCACCGGTGGCATCGACCTGTTCCGTGGCGTGCGGATGATCATTCCGCCTGCGTGGCAGAACGTCGAAACCATGGACCCGGATCTGCGTGCGTTCTACGAATACAACTCGATGCACATGGAACCGTGGGACGGCCCGGCTGGCGTGGTAATGACTGACGGTCGTTACGCGGTGTGCCTGCTCGACCGTAACGGTCTGCGTCCGGCGCGTTGGGTCACCACCAAGAACGGTTTCATCACCCTGGCCTCGGAAATCGGTGTCTGGAACTACCAGCCTGAAGACGTGATCGCCAAGGGTCGCGTAGGGCCGGGCCAGATCTTTGCCGTGGACACCGAAACCGGTCAGATCCTCGACACCGACGCCATCGACAACCGCTTGAAGTCCCGTCATCCGTACAAGCAATGGCTGCGCAAGAATGCCCTGCGCATCCAGGCGACCATGGAAGACAACGACCATGGTTCGGCGTTCTACGACGTCGATCAGCTCAAGCAGTACATGAAGATGTATCAGGTTACGTTCGAAGAGCGCGACCAGGTGCTGCGTCCGCTCGGCGAGCAAGGCTACGAAGCCGTAGGTTCGATGGGCGACGATACGCCGATGGCCGTGCTGTCCCAGCGCGTACGCACGCCGTACGACTATTTCCGTCAGCAGTTCGCGCAGGTCACCAACCCGCCGATCGACCCGCTGCGCGAAGCCATCGTCATGTCGCTGGAAGTCTGCCTCGGTGCCGAGCGCAACATCTTCCAGGAGTCGCCGGAACACGCCTCGCGTGTGATCCTCAGCTCGCCGGTCGTTTCCCCGGCCAAATGGCGCTCGCTGATGAACCTCGATCGCCCAGGCTTCGAGCGTCAGATCATCGACCTCAACTACGATGAGAGCGTCGGCCTCGAAGCAGCGGTGCGTAACGTAGCCGATCAGGCTGAAGAGGCCGTGCGCGCCGGTCGCACCCAGATCGTGCTGAGTGACCGCCACATCGCCCCGGGCAAGTTGCCGATCCACGCTTCGCTCGCCACCGGCGCGGTGCACCACCGCCTGACCGAAAAAGGCCTGCGTTGCGACTCCAACATTCTGGTGGAAACCGCTACCGCTCGCGATCCGCATCACTTCGCGGTGCTGATCGGGTTCGGCGCCTCGGCGGTCTATCCGTTCCTGGCCTACGAAGTGCTGGGCGACCTGATCCGCACCGGTGAAGTGCTGGGCGACCTCTATGAGGTGTTCAAGAACTACCGCAAAGGCATCACCAAAGGCCTGCTCAAGATCCTGTCGAAGATGGGCATCTCGACCATCACCTCGTACCGCGGTGCGCAGCTGTTCGAAGCCATCGGCCTGTCCGAAGAAGTCTGCGAACTGAGCTTCCGTGGCGTGCCAAGCCGCATCAAGGGTGCGCGCTTCGTCGACATCGAAGCCGAGCAGAAAGCCCTGGCGGCCGAAGCCTGGAGCCCGCGCAAGCCGATCCAGCAGGGCGGCCTGCTGAAGTTCGTCCACGGTGGCGAATATCACGCCTACAACCCGGACGTGGTCAGCACCCTGCAAGCCGCTGTGCAGCAGGGCGACTACAGCAAGTTCAAGGAATACACGGCGCTGGTGGACAACCGTCCGGTGTCGATGATCCGCGACCTGTTCAAGGTCAAGACCCTGGATACGCCGCTGGACATCAGCGAGATCGAACCGCTGGAATCGGTGCTCAAGCGCTTCGACTCCGCAGGTATCTCTTTGGGCGCATTGTCGCCGGAAGCTCACGAAGCCCTGGCCGAAGCCATGAACCGCCTCGGCGCGCGTTCGAACTCCGGCGAAGGCGGCGAAGACCCTGCGCGCTACGGCACCATCAAGAGCTCGAAAATCAAGCAGGTCGCCACTGGCCGTTTCGGTGTGACCCCGGAATATCTGGTTAACGCTGAAGTGCTGCAGATCAAAGTCGCTCAGGGCGCGAAGCCGGGCGAAGGTGGTCAGTTGCCGGGCGGCAAGGTCAACGGTCTGATCGCCAAGCTGCGTTATGCAGTGCCGGGCGTGACCCTGATTTCGCCTCCGCCGCACCACGACATCTATTCGATCGAAGATTTGTCGCAGCTGATTTTCGACCTGAAACAAGTCAACCCGAAGGCACTGGTCTCGGTGAAGCTGGTTGCAGAAGCCGGCGTCGGCACCATCGCTGCCGGTGTGGCCAAGGCCTACGCGGACTTGATCACCATTTCCGGCTACGACGGCGGCACCGGTGCATCGCCACTGACCTCGATCAAATACGCGGGCGCACCGTGGGAACTCGGCCTGGCCGAAACCCACCAGACCCTGCGCGGTAACGACCTGCGCGGCAAGGTCCGGGTGCAGACCGACGGCGGCCTGAAAACCGGCCTCGATGTGATCAAGGCGGCGATCCTTGGCGCTGAAAGCTTCGGCTTCGGCACCGCGCCAATGATCGCGCTGGGCTGCAAATACCTGCGTATTTGCCACCTGAACAACTGCGCCACCGGCGTCGCGACTCAGAACGAGAAGCTGCGCAAGGATCACTACATCGGTACCGTCGACATGGTGGTGAATTTCTTCACCTACGTCGCCGAAGAAACCCGTGAGTGGCTGGCCAAGCTGGGCGTGCGCTCCCTCGAAGAGCTGATCGGCCGTACTGATCTGCTGGAAATCCTAGAAGGCCAGACCGCCAAGCAAAACCACCTGGACCTGACCCCGTTGCTGGGCAGCGATCACATCCCGGCAGACAAGCCTCAGTTCTGCCAGGTCGACCGCAACCCGCCGTTCGACAAAGGCCTGCTGGCCGAGAAGATGGTCGACTTGGCCACTTCGGCCATCAACGACATGAGCGGCGCCGATTTCGCTCTGGATATCTGCAACTGCGACCGTTCCATTGGCGCACGGATCTCCGGTGAAATTGCTCGCAAGCATGGCAACCAGGGGATGGCCAACGCGCCGATCACCTTCCGCTTCAAAGGCACGGCGGGTCAGAGCTTCGGTGTGTGGAACGCCGGCGGCCTGAACATGTACCTGGAAGGCGATGCCAACGACTATGTCGGCAAAGGCATGACTGGCGGCAAGCTGGTCATCGTTCCGCCGAAGGGCAGCATTTACAAGACTCAGGACAGTGCCATTATCGGCAACACCTGCCTGTATGGCGCCACCGGGGGCAAGCTGTTCGCCGCCGGTACCGCGGGTGAGCGTTTCGCGGTGCGTAACTCCGGTGCTCACACTGTCGTGGAAGGCACTGGCGATCACTGCTGCGAGTACATGACCGGTGGTTTCGTCTGCGTGTTGGGCAAGACCGGTTACAACTTCGGCTCCGGCATGACCGGCGGTTTCGCCTACGTGCTCGACCAGGACAACACCTTCGTTGACCGGGTCAACCACGAACTGGTGGAAATCCAGCGGATCAGCGGTGAGGCGATGGAAGCCTATCGCAGCCACCTGCAACGCGTGCTGAACGAATACGTCGAGGAAACCGACAGCGAGTGGGGTCGTGAACTCGCCGAAAACCTCGATGACTACGTGCGCCGTTTCTGGCTGGTCAAGCCAAAGGCTGCCAACCTGAAATCGTTGCTTTCCAGCACCCGTGCCAACCCGCAGTGATATGCGCCTGAAGAGTTTGATGAGGTTTTAACAATGGCTGAACGTCTGAATAACGACTTCCAGTTCATCGATGTCGGGCGCAAGGATCCGAAGAAGAAACTGTTGCGTCAACGCAAGAAAGAGTTCGTGGAAATCTACGAACCGTTCAAACCCCAGCAGTCGGCCGACCAGGCCCACCGCTGCCTGGGTTGCGGTAACCCGTATTGCGAATGGAAGTGCCCGGTGCACAACTTCATTCCGAACTGGCTGAAACTGGTGGCCGAGGGCAACATCCTCCAGGCCGCCGAGCTGTCGCACCAGACCAACACCCTGCCGGAAGTGTGCGGCCGGGTGTGCCCGCAGGACCGTCTGTGCGAGGGTGCCTGCACCCTCAACGACGGCTTCGGCGCGGTGACCATCGGTTCGGTGGAGAAGTACATCACCGACACGGCGTTCGCCATGGGCTGGCGCCCGGACATGTCCAAGGTCAAGCCGACCGGCAAGCGTGTTGCGGTAATTGGCGCTGGCCCTGCCGGCCTGGGCTGTGCCGACGTGCTGGTACGTGGTGGCGTGACTCCGGTGGTGTTCGACAAGAACCCGGAAATCGGTGGCTTGCTGACCTTCGGCATTCCCGAGTTCAAGCTGGAAAAGACCGTGCTGAGCAATCGCCGCGAAGTCTTCACCGGCATGGGCATCGAGTTCCGCCTGAACACCGAAATCGGCAAGGACGTGACCATCGAGCAATTGCTCGAAGAATACGATGCCGTGTTCATGGGCATGGGCACCTACACCTACATGAAGGGCGGCTTTGCCGGTGAAGATCTGCCGGGCGTGTATGACGCGCTGGACTTCCTGATCGCCAACGTCAACCGCAACCTGGGCTTTGAAAAGTCGCCGGAAGATTTCGTCGACATGAAAGGCAAGAAGGTTGTGGTGCTGGGTGGCGGCGACACGGCGATGGACTGCAACCGTACTTCGATTCGTCAGGGCGCCAAGTCGGTGACCTGTGCCTATCGCCGTGACGAAGCGAACATGCCGGGCTCGCGCAAAGAGGTGAAGAACGCCAAGGAAGAAGGCGTGAAATTCCTCTACAACCGCCAGCCGATCGCTATCGTGGGTGAAGATCGTGTCGAAGGCGTGAAGGTGGTCGAGACCCGTCTCGGCGAACCGGACGCCCGTGGCCGCCGTAGCCCCGAGCCGATCCCGGGTTCCGAAGAAATCATCCCGGCTGATGCCGTGGTCATCGCGTTCGGTTTCCGTCCAAGCCCGGCGTCGTGGTTCGAGCAGTTCAGCATCCAGACCGACAGCCAGGGCCGCGTCGTGGCGCCGGAACAAGGTCAGTACAAGCACCAGACCAGCAACCCGAAAATCTTCGCCGGTGGCGACATGGTTCGCGGTTCTGACCTGGTGGTAACGGCGATCTTCGAAGGCCGTAATGCCGCTGAAGGGATTCTGGATTACCTGGGCGTCTGATCACTCTCCAGAAGTGAAATGCGGTCAAATGTGGGAGCGAGCTTGCTCGCGAAGGCGGTGTAACAGTCAATATTGATGTCGACTGACTCACCGCTTTCGCGAGCAAGCCCGCTCCCACATTGGTTTTGTGGTGTTGCCAAGGCTGTGTTCACCGCGACAAATTGACCCGATAGACAAAAGGAACGGCTCTTGCCGTGCCTTTTGCGTCGCGCTCTGAGAAAATGCCCGCACTTTTTTTCCGGATGCCGACATGACTGCCCTGAAGAACGACCGTTTCCTTCGCGCCCTGCTCAAGCAACCCGTAGACGTCACCCCCGTGTGGATGATGCGTCAGGCCGGTCGCTACCTGCCTGAATACCGCGCCAGCCGTGCCAAGGCCGGCGACTTCATGAGCCTGTGCATGAACCCGGCGTTCGCTTGCGAAGTCACGATGCAACCGCTCGACCGCTATCCGCAACTGGACGCGGCGATCCTGTTCTCCGACATCCTCACCATCCCGGACGCCATGGGCCAGGGCCTGTACTTCGAGACCGGTGAAGGTCCGCGTTTCAAGAAAGTCGTCAGCACCCTGGCCGACATCGAAGCCCTGCCGATTCCTGATCCGCACAAAGATCTCGGCTACGTCATGGACGCGGTCAGCACCATCCGTCGCGAACTGAACGGCCGCGTGCCGCTGATCGGCTTCTCCGGCAGCCCATGGACCCTGGCCACCTACATGGTCGAAGGCGGTTCGTCGAAAGACTTCCGCAAGACCAAGGCCATGCTCTACGACAACCCGCAAGCCATGCACCTGTTGCTGGACAAGCTTGCGCAGTCGGTTACCAGTTACCTCAACGGCCAGATCATGGCTGGTGCGCAAGCGGTGCAGATCTTCGACACTTGGGGTGGCAATCTCTCCGCTGCGGCCTATCAGGAATTCTCCCTGGCCTACATGCGCAAAATCGTCAGCGGCCTGATCCGCGAACACGAAGGCCGTAAGGTTCCGGTCATCCTGTTTACCAAGAATGGCGGCCTGTGGCTGGAAAGCATCGCTGACGCTGGCGCTGATGCGTTGGGCCTGGATTGGACTTGCGACATTGGCGAAGCCCGCCAGCGTGTCGGTAGCAAAGTCGCCTTGCAAGGCAACATGGACCCGACCGTGCTTTACGCCAAGCCAGAAGCCATCCGCACCGAAGTCGGCCGGATCCTCGCCAGCTACGGCAAGGGCAGCGGCCACGTGTTCAATCTCGGCCACGGCATTACGCCTGAAGTCGACCCGGAGCATGCTGGCGCCTTCCTGCGTGCGGTACATGAACTGTCGGCGCAGTATCACGAGTAATCGTGACCCGATAAAAAACGCCCGGCTTATGCCGGGCGTTTTTGTTTGTGGTTCAGAAAATGAGAAGTGGATGCAGTTCATTGTGGGAGCGGGCTTGCCCGCGATGGCGTCATTTCTTACAGCACATGTGTTGGACCGACCATCGCTATCGCGGGCAAGCCCGCTCCCACAGGGTTGTGCGTCACGCTTTCAAATTTTCCAACGGCGGCAACTTCGCCAGCTTCAACGCCACCAACAGCGCAATCACCAACAACCCACCAATAAACAACCCGATCCCGTTCCAGCCACCCAAGTGCCAGGCCACTCCGCCCGCCGTACCCGCGATACTCGACCCGGCGTAATAGCTGAACAGGTACAGCGACGACGCCTGTCCTCTGGCCTTGATCGCACGCCGACCAATCCAGCTACTGGCCACCGAATGCGCCCCGAAGAAGCCGAAGGTAAAGATCAGCATGCCGAGAATCACCAGCAGTAACGGCGTGAACATGGTCAGGGCGATGCCCGCGAGCATGACCACAATGGTTGCCCAGAGCACTTTGCGCCGCCCGAGTTGGTCGGCCAGGGCGCCGATTTTCGCCGAGCTGTAGATGCCCGACAGGTACACCACTGAGAGTAGCCCGACGAAGGCCTGGTCCATGCGATACGGCTCGGCCAGCAAGCGATAACCGATGTAGTTGAACAGCGTGACGAACGCGCCCATCAGCACAAAAGCTTCGACAAACAACAACGGCAGACCGGCGTCGCGAAAGTGCATGGTGAAGCCGTCCAGCAAGCTGCGCGGATGCAGTGAACGGGCACGGAAGTTGCGCGATTCCGGGAGGATCTTCCAGAACACCGCTGCGGCAATCAGCGCCAGGCCACCGATGACCAGCATCGCCGCGTGCCAGCTGACGAAGTCGATCAATACACCGACGATCAACCGTCCACACATGCCGCCGATGGCATTGCCTCCGATGTATAACCCCATGGCCAGACCAAGGTGCTGCGGATGGATTTCTTCGCTGAGGTAAGTCATTGCGACCGCCGCCAGACCGCTCAACGACAGCCCCACCAGCGCCCGCATCACCAGCACGCCTTGCCAGCTCGGGATCATTGCGCTGGCCATGGTGCAGAGAGCGGCGGCGAACAGCGCGGCGACCATCACCGGCTTACGCCCGATGCGATCAGAGATGGGACCGGTAATCAGCAAGCCGATGGCGAGCATACCGGTGGCGACCGACAGGATCAGGCTGCTCTGGGCCGCGTTGATGGAAAACTCGCGGGACAGCAGCGGCATCATCGGCTGCACGCAATACAGCAGGGCAAAGGTCGCGAAGCCGCCGGAGAACAGCGCCAGCACCGTGCGCATGAACATCGGCGTGCCTTTTTCGATGTAGATCTCGCTTAGTTCGGCGACGACATCGTCCAGCGCAGTGGGCGGAACTTCATGGGCGAGTGGGGCGACAGCAGTTTTCACTTCGGACCTCGGAGGGGCGCAGCCGGTCAGGCAAAGAAAAAATCATATAGCCGCCTAATGATTCAATCCAATATATTGTTCGACCTGTTTGATAGGTTTGACGACCTAATGGAGTTTTCATGGAATTGCGCCACCTGCGCTACTTCATCGCCGTCGCCGAAGAACTGCATTTCGGCCGCGCCGCTCAGGTGCTGGGCATCTCGCAACCGCCCCTGAGCCAGCAGATTCAGGCGCTGGAGCAGGAGGTCGGTGCGCGGCTTTTCGAGCGTACCAATCGTCGGGTCGAACTCAGCGAGGCCGGTCGGCTGTTTCTGGAAGAGGCGCGATTGGTACTGGCTCAGGTCGACAAAGCGGCGGACGTTGCGCGGCGGGCACA
The DNA here is from genome assembly GCF_030687415.1 of Pseudomonas sp. FP603. Lineage (NCBI taxonomy): Bacteria > Pseudomonadati > Pseudomonadota > Gammaproteobacteria > Pseudomonadales > Pseudomonadaceae > Pseudomonas > Pseudomonas sp. FP603. The sequence continues at coordinate 6,426,851 of NZ_CP117431.1, read as the reverse complement.
ACTCGGAGAGTTGGGTGAGTTGAAGATCGGCTTCACCTCGTCGGCGCCGTTCAACTCGACCATCCCCCAGGCGATCTTTTCGTTTCGCCAGCGTTTTCCGGCGGTGCATCTGCACCTGCGGGAAATGAGCAGCACCCAAGTGGCTGATGCGCTGGTTGATGAGTCGATTGAAGTCGGCATCATGCGACCGCTGGGGTTGCCGGATTCGCTCAGCGTGGTGGAACTGATGCGCGAGCCACTGGTGGCGGTGCTCAGTTCCAAGCACCCTTTAGTGACCGATAGCGAGGAAGGCTTGTTTCTGTCGGCTCTGGCGCTCGAACCATTCGTATTTTTCCCACGCAGTTATGGCAGTGGTCTGTACGCACAATTACTCAGTCTGGCGCGAGATGCCGGCTTCAGCCCTCACTTCGCCCAGGAGGCTGGCGAGGCGATGACGATTATCGGATTGGTGGCGGCAGGTTTGGGGGTGTCGGTGTTGCCGGCGTCGTATCAGCGGATGCGTATTGATGGCGTGGTCTACCGCCCGTTGCTCGATCCGGAAGCGGTGTCGGCGGTGTGGCTGGTGCAGCGCAAGGATCAGAAGTCGCCGATGGCCAAGGCGTTTGTGGAGTTGTTGACGCGTAAGGTTGAACCGTTAACACCATGACAGCGAGCGCCCGAAAGAGGGACATTTCAGGTTACGGATCTGCCTTGGTTATTTACCCGATTCTTGCGCAGAATCGTTTTTTTTTCGATGAGTGCCATGGATGTCACTTCGATATCAACCCAAGGAAGGCAGCGTTCTGATTTGCGACTTCAGGGGTTATGAAGTCCCTGAGATGATCAAGGTCAGACCTGTTGTCGTAATACGCAAACACAGGACCAATAGTTTGTTGGTGACAGTCGTACCCCTGAGCACCACCGCCCCGGACTGTGTACTTGATCATCATCTGAAGCTTGCGAGTCATCTGCACGGAGCCAGTCCGATCTGCTGGGCAAAATGCGACATGGTTGCGACGGTAAGTCTTTCCAGACTGGACCGGATCAAAAGCCGGGATCGTCAGGGAAAGCGTATTTATCTCATTTCACAACTTGCAATAGATGAGTTTTTTGCAATCAAAGCCGCAGTACGTAGCGCTCTTGGTCTGTGATGGCACTAAAGGTGGCTCGACCGGCGAATTGCCAGCCGTTGCCGTGCGTTCAATTTAAAGCAATACTGCTGATGTTCCCGAAAGGGGCTTGTGAGACTCTGAGGATCCTGGGCAACCAGCCATCGCAGAGCCAGACAGGTAAATGGCAATGACAAGCCGACCTGTTTGTGAAAGGGCGCCGAAAGGCGCCCTTTGTCGTTTCTGGTGTTACTGAACCTTCGCCAAATCCCCTTTCAACGCAACCCCCGCCATAAGCGCCCCAGCGTGGCACTCATAGGTCTTGGCATCCTTGCGCTCATTTTTCTTGTAGAAGCTGACGATGTTGGTCACGGCGTTGGCGCCGGCGCTCTTCGCTGCCTGGTGCAGGCTGATGATTGCCGATTGCGCGACCCATTCGCAGGCCACTTCGTCAGACTTGTTGAAGGCGTTGGTTTTCTTGTTGGTCACGGCACCCGCGCTGAGTACGGTGACGTTGCCAGTCGGTGTATTGCCTGCCAGGTAGAATTTCACGCTGCCATCGATTTTGCCGGCGCGGGTTGCTTCGGCGACTGCTTTGTCAAAAGGCAGATACACCGCGGTGTCGCGGGCCTGGCTGATGCCCGGCAATGCGCAGATCAGCAGGGTGGCGGCAGCGAGTTTCTTGAAGTGCATGGAGGTCTCCTTGACCCTGAGTCATTCGATTACGACCAGCGGCGGAAAATCAACGAGGTGTTGACCCCACCAAAAGCGAAATTGTTGTTCATCACGTACTGGTTACTCATCTGCCGGAATTCACCGCGCAGGTAATCGAGCTTGCCGCACTGCGGATCGACCTCATCGAGGTTGAACGTATGCACGTACTGGTCGCGGTTCATCATTTCGATGCTGAACCAGGACTCCAGCGCGCCGCAGGCCCCCAGGGTGTGACCGAGGAAACTCTTCTGCGAACTGATCGGCATGTGTTCGCCGAACAACGCGCTGGTGGCCAGTGTTTCGGCAATGTCGCCCTGTTCTGTCGCGGTGCCATGACCGTTCACATAGCCGATGTCTGAAGGCTGCAGTCCGGCGTCTTCCAGGGCGAGTTCCATGGCCCGGCGCATGGTGAGCTGCTCCGGACGGGTGGCGTGCTGACCGTCGGCGTTGCTGCCGAAACCGACGATCTCGGCGTGGATATGTGCGCCACGTGCCAGGGCGTGTTCGAGCTCTTCGAGCACCAGCATGCCGCCGCCTTCACCGATCACCAGGCCATCTCGGCCGGTGTCATAGGGGCGAGGGCTGGTTTGCGGGGCATCGTTTTTCAGGCTGGTGGCGTAGAGCGCATCGAACACCATGGCTTCGGTCGGGCACAGCTCTTCGGCGCCGCCGGCGAGCATCAGCGGCAGGCGACCGAACTTGATCGATTCATAGGCGTAACCGATGCCCTGGCTGCCGCTGGTGCAGGCGCTGGAGGTCGGGATCAGCCTGCCGGTGAGGCCGAAGAAGATGCTGATATTCGCCGCTGTGGTGTGCGGCATCATCCGCACGTAGGAGTTGGCGTTCAGGCCTTCGGCCACTGAGTTGAGCAGCATTTTGCCAAACGCCTTGATCTCGTCGGTGCTGCCGGTGGACGAGCCGCAGGAAACACCCATGCGCCCGTCCTTGATCGATTCGTCACCCAGCAGCCCGGCATCCGCCAGGGCCTGTTCAGCCGCGCCCACGGCCAGGCGCGAGACGCGGCCCATGCTGCGCAGTTGCTTGCGGGTCCAGTGGCTTGGCACTTTGAAGTCATCGATCGGCCCGGCCAGGCGTGTGTTGAGCTCGGTGAAACGATCCCACTCGTCCATGCGGCGGATGCCGCTGCGGTTGGCGGCGAAGTTGCCGGCGATGGTGTCCCAATCGCTGCCCAGTGAGGTGATGCCGGCCATGCCGGTGACGACGACGCGCTTCATCAGCACAGGCCTCCATTGACGGCCAGAACCTGCCGGGTGATGTACGACGCTTCCGCCGACATCAGGAAATTCACGGCACCGGCCACCTCTTCAGGGGTGCCCATGCGTTGTGCGGGGATCATTTTCATCAGTTCTTCCACCGGCACATTTTCATCGAGCATCGCCGTATCGATCAGGCCGGGTGCGACACAGTTAACAGTGATTTTGCGCTTGCCCAGTTCGATCGCCAGCGCCTTGGCTGCGCCGATCAAACCGGCCTTGGACGCGCTGTAATTGACCTGGCCGCGATTGCCGATCAACCCCGAAACAGAGGTGATGCAGACAATCCGCCCGGCGGCTCGACGACGGATCATCGGCATCATCACCGGGTGCAGCACGTTGTAGAAACCGTCGAGATTGGTGCGCATCACCAAATCCCAATCCTCTTCGCTCAGGGCCGGAAAAGCCCCGTCGCGGGTCAGGCCGGCATTGAGCACCACGCCGTAATAGGCGCCGTGAGCTTCCACGTCGGCTTCGAGAATGGCTTTGCAGCTGGCGCGGTCGGACACGTCGAATTGCAGGACACGCGCGTTGCGGCCCAAGGCTTCCACTTCTGCCTTTACCGCGATAGCGTCCGCCAGACCGCTGCGGCAGTGCAGCACGATGTCATGCCCGGCCCGGGCCAGACGCAACGCGATGGCGCGGCCGATACCACGGCTGGAACCGGTGACCAGTACGGATTCAGTCATCACTCGACTCCTTGGGGTTCATGAAGATATTGCGCGGCCTGAGGCGGGCGAAACACATTCAGCCGGGCGGTGGCGTGGATGCCGGGGGCGGTGAGGTGGCATTCGAACACGCCCATGCCATTGTCGTCTTCCAGCGAGCGTATCCCATGGATGGTCAACTCTGTACCCGCGGGGAAGTGTTCCACGTTGCATTCGAATTTACGGGTGCCGAGCAGGAAACCCAACTCCACCGCATTGCCTTTCTGGCGCGCATGGCAGCCGGCGTACGCGGCGACGCTCTGGGCCATCAGCTCGATGCCGACCCAGGCTGGCAGGCTGCCGTCGGGGCGATTGAACAGGCCGCCGGGTTTGACGGTGAGTCGGGTGTGAATCTGCTCGTCATCGAACGACAGGATCTGCTCGATGAGGATCATGTCGCCGGCATGCGGCAGCAGTTCGGCGAGCGGCCAGGTCATCATGGGGCGTCTCCGATAATCAGGCTGACGTTATTGCCACCAAAGGCAAAGGAGTTGCTCATCAGGTAGCGAGGTGCAATGGACGTCAGGTGGTCAGTCGGGGTCACCCAATGCAGGGCCGGCAATTCGGGGTCGGGCTGGCCGTCCCAGACGTGGGGCGGCAGGGCGTGCTCGCGGTTGTCTGCGCTCAGGCTCAACCAGCAGAACGCCGCTTCCAGGGCACCGGCAGCGCCGAGGGTATGGCCGGTCATCGGTTTGGTCGACGAGCAGGGCACGCCTTGCGGGAATAGCGTCGTCACCGCCAGGCTTTCCATGGCGTCGTTGTGTTGCGTGGCGGTGCCGTGCAGGTTCAGATAAGCGATCTGCTGCGGTTGCAGGCCTGCGCGGCTCAAGGCTTTGCGCATCGCTTGCAGGGCGCCACGGCCGGTCGGTTCCGGCGCGGAAATATGGTGTGCATCGGAGCTGGCACCACTGCCCAGCAGGGCAATCGATTGGCTGTTACCGGCGCTTTTGCTCATCAGAAACAGCACCGCCGCTTCGCCGATATTGATGCCGTTGCGGTTGGCTGAAAACGGATTGCAGCGCTGTTCGGACACCGCTTCCAGGGCCGAGAAACCGTTGAGGGTCAGCTTGCACAAGCTGTCGACACCGCCGCACAACACGGCGTCGCACATGCCCAGGTCGAGCAATCGTTGGGCGCTCATCAGCGCACGGGCGCTGGAGGTGCAGGCGGTGGAAATCACATAGGCCGGGCCGCTCAATTGCAGCCAGTCGGCGAGAAACGTCGCCGGCGCGCCGAGTTCCTGTTGCTGATAGTCATAATCGGCAGGGAACTGATGCTCACGGATGTAATGGGCCAGACCGCTGCTGGCCTCGTGAATGCCCGAGGTGCTGGTGCCCAGGATGACGCCGATACGGTCGCGGCCGTAGGTCTGGATCGCTTGCTCGATGTCTTCGCGAATTTGCAGCGCAGCCTCCAGCAGCAATTGATTGTTGCGGCTGCTTTGATGCGTCAGCTCAGCCGGAATCGGTGCCAGCTCGCCGCGCACCGCCGCCACTGGCAACGAGCGCTCCGCCACCCAGCCGGCCTCGCTGCGCATGCCCGAGCAATCGCCGGCAAACAGGTTGCGGGCGACTTCCTGCTTGTTGCGGCCCAGGGCGCAGATCACCCCGAGGGCGTTCAGATAAGCCGTCATGGCGTGTGCTCACCTAACGGAGTGATGCGATAGTGCGGGCCTTGGGACACGTTCAATTCAAAGCTCAGTGGTTGTGAATAGCGGATGTTCCAGCGCGGTGATAACGACCGTTGCCCGTCATGCTGGCGGGCGTCGGGGTAGTTGCCAAGCAACTGGACTTCAGGAGTCAATGCAAACAACAAAGCGGCGAACAATTCCCGGGCTTCCGGATTGGGCGGCAGCAGGCCGTCGGCCTGCCACTGGCCATCGATCAGTTTCTGCCGTGCCACGGGAATCCCCAAAGGGTCCATCATCGACCAGCGAATGCCAGGGCCTTCACGCTGGATCACCAGCAGCCAGTCCTGACGTTGCTCGGCCATCTGACGTTCAATGTGCAGTTGCAGCGGCAATGCCAGGTTCGGGGTTCGCTCGGGCAGCGGTGCCTGGCTGGCGCAGGCGCTCAGCAACAGGACACAACCCAGAAGCAGGAAACGGATCATCAGACACACCCTTCAAGGGGCTTGCGCGCGACTACGTTGACCAGGGTTTCTTCCCGTTGGCCAAAAGGTTTTGGCTGGCGCAAGCCGAAGCGTTCGAGCAGGCCGAAATCCTTGGCGCGACTCCACCACAAGTAAGGGTAAGACACGTTCTGCGGGCCGAATTCAAAACCCTGCCGACGAATCATGTCCAGGTAGCCGGCGGCGCTCTTTTGCACATGCATCGGATGGCGGAACAACCAGCGAATTACCCATGTATCAATGTAAGCCTCGGTGGACTCGGCGAACAGCAAATAGCCGCCCGGCTTGAGCACTCGATAGAACTCGGCCAGGGCCTGATCCTGCTCGACAAGGTGATGGAAGGTCTGGTGACAGAACAGCAGATCGACGCTGGCGTCCGGCACTTTGATGCTTGCGCAGTCACTGCCGAGCAGCTCTACATCCATGCCCTGGCGGGCTGCTTCTTCGCCGCTCAGGTTCAGGCTGTGAGGGTCGGCATCCAGCCCGATCAGGCGCCGAGGCGCGAAGGTCTGGCGCAGGTACTGGAACGACTTGCCCTGGCCGCAACCGGCATCCAGCAATACCGGGTTGGCGGGCAATGGCGCGCTGAACAGGTTGCGCAAATCATTGATCGCCACTCGCAATACATGGTGCTGCCAGGTGTGACTGCGCAGGAACCAGAAACCAAAACGGGTTTCTTCGACGTAGTTGTCGCTCAAATAACTCATGTCGGATCCTGTGCACAAAGGTCCGAGATCATCCGCAGTCGACGTTTGGGTTCGCTGACGAACGGGTTGCGTTCATCCCAGGCGTAACCCGCGAGGATCGAGCTGATCATGCGGCGGATTTCCGCTGTACCGCCCTGATAGAAAATCACGTCCTGAAAGGTCCCCGCGTACCAGCCTTCAACGTAGCAACGGAAGGTGTCGACGCCGCGCTTGAGCGGTTCGGCGAACTCGGTCTGCCAATCGACGCTTTCACCTTGCAGTTGGCGGTGCAGCACCCCGGCGGCCATGCTCGCCGAACGCATGGCGATGGTCACGCCGGAGGAGAATACCGGGTCGAGAAATTCCGCCGCATTGCCCAATAGGGCGAAACCGGGACCGTGCAGGGTTTTGACGTTGGCCGAATAGCCGCCGATGGTCCGCGCGGGTGTATCCCATACGGCATTGTTCAGCACACCGGCCAGGCTTGGGGTTTCAGCAATGAAGCCGCGCAGGCAGTCGTCCAGATTGTCGGTGCGGCCTTCGAAGTGTTCGGCGGCCGCCACTACGCCCACCGAGCAACGGCCGTTGCTGAACGGGATGGTCCAGAACCAGATATCACGCTGGGTCGGATGGGTGGTGATGAGGATTTTCTCCCGGTCGAAAGCCGGGTTGTCGATACAGTCTTCGACATGGGTGAACACGGCTTGGCGCACCGGGAAGTTCGACGGTGCTTCAAGGTCCAGCAAGCGTGGCAGCACGCGACCGTAGCCGCTGGCATCGAGCACAAAGTCCGCCTCGACGCGGTATTGGCTACCGTCTTCGCGAAGCACGTCGAGCTGCGGTTTAGGCAGGCTGAAATCGGCGCTGACGATGGCTTCGCCGTAACGGACATCGACACCCTGAAACTCAGCCTGATCGGCCAGCAGCTTGTCGAAGTCGGCGCGTTGGACCTGGAACGTCGTCGGCTTGCCGTTGCTGAACGTATCGCCGAAATCGAAGGCGCTGTACTGATCGCCCCAAGCGAATGCCGCCCCGTTTTTGCGCTGGAAACCGGCAGCATTGACTGCCTCGAGCATGCCAGCTTCTTCGACGAAATCCAGGCAGTGGGACAGCAGGCTTTCACCGATGGAAAACCGTGGGAAATGCTGGCGCTCGATCATCAGCACATCATGACCTTTACGCTTGAGCAGCGCGGCGGCGATGGCGCCCGAGGGGCCGGCGCCGATTACCAGTACCTGACGACGTTCCATTTCAACTGTTGGCACGGGTGCTCCTTGCCGGGGCGGCGATGTTCAAAGGGGTTCGGTGCATGCCGGCCAGTGCCGGCAGCAGGGTTGCGATCAGGCCCATCAACATCAGCGCGAAATACAGCGCCGGGCTGATGAGCTGTTGTTGCAGCAGCAGGTTGAGGAAGACGATCTCGCTCAAGCCACGAATATTCAGTAAAAGGCTTTCCCGCCAGCGGCTGGCACCTTCAAACGAGGTGCCTGCCCAGCCGAGGCCCAGCCAGTTGCCCATCAGTTTGCTGGCGATCGGCAACAGCAGGAGCGCGGCCAGTTGCACTGCGCCGAGACTGTCGAGGGCGCTGTGCACGTTGATCTGCACGATGCCGAACGTGAGGATCAGCGGGATGGCGATCCAGGTCTGCAAACGGCTCATCCACGCCGTCGACAACGGCAGCACCAATGGCACCTTGAGCGCGGCCATGCACAGCAGATAGCCGATGCCGAAGATCAGCGCATTGAGTTTGAAGTGTTCGGCGACCACCAGCAGCGCGAAGAAACAGCCGCTGTGCAGCAAGGGGTGGCGCAACCCGGCCAGTCGCAGCAACAACGGCAGACAGGCACCGGCCAGCGGCAGCAAGAGGCTGCTCAGGTGCAGGCTGCCCTGGGCGAACGCGAACAGGGTCCAGCAGGTCAGGTCGATCAGGATCGCGGTCTGCACCAGGCGTCGGGTGGCAGCGGGCGGGTAGTTGATGTGTCGCAGGTACAGGTACAACACCGGAATCGCAGTGATGGCGAACAGCAGACCGACCGCCAGCGAGCTGATCCACGGCTGCGGCGGCAACAGCCAGACCGCTGTCGCCAGCCCGCAGGCAAACGGAATGCAGAAACTCGGCAGGGCGATTTTCAGACTCTGACGTTCCAGGCGCAGGTCGATCACGTCGCTGAGGATGTGCCCCAGCAGCAAGGCAAAGCTCAGGCTGTAGAGGTTCTTCAGCCAGTCCGGCGAGATCAGGTCGGCACCGCTGAGGTGCCAGCCCGGTTCGATCCAGAAGTACATCAGCAATGGCAGGCCGAACGTCGCCAGCAGCAACTGGCTGACGATCGGAATCAGACCGAAATGACGACCGACGCGGGTGGCCACGGCGAACAACACCAGCGCCATCACCCAGAACGCGGCGACCATCATGCTGCCGGCTCCGTAATCGGTGCGATGTGGACTTGGCGTCCGGCCCACGGCGCCAGAATGAAACTGAACGCCAGGCCGAGGCTCACCGACAGGCCGAAGTTGCTCACCGCCGGCGTGCTGGACACCGCCAGCAGGCCAAACGACAACCAAGTGGTCACCGCTGCCAGCAAGGTGCCCAGCAGGCTCGCCGCGGCACCACCGATTTGTTCGCGCATGAGGATCGCGTAATCGACGCTGATCGCCGTCACCAGCAGCAGGCCGAACAGGCTGAACAGCGTCAACGGCTGACCGAGCCAACCAAGGCTTGCCAGACTGCACAGGGCCGCCAGCAACGGCAGGGAGACAATTCGCAGCGCGCCACCGAAACCGAATGGCAGGATCAGCACCAGCACGATCAACACGCAGGAGGCGAGTTTCAATTCAGCGGCGCTGATTTGCGTGGCGGCGAAAACCTGGTTCAGTTCGCCGAGGCGATCCACCAGTTCCACACCCGGCAAGTCCAGCGCCTGGACCCGCAGCAGCGTGGGATTGTTCAAGCCTTGCAAGCTGACCATCGCCGCCACGCCGTCATCGGTCGGCCCCAGCCACAGCGTGCGGTAGGGTTCCGCCAATGGGCCGGCCAGCGCTGCGTCGATGTCTTCGGTGGGCAGCGCCTGCAACGTTGCCAGCTCGGCCTGCAACGCAGCGGCCGGCACGCCGAGGTCGAGCAACGGTTGCCAGAACTGCGGCAGCTTGCTCAGTGCTTCACGCACTTTGCGCTGTTCGCTTGGCTGGCTGACCAGTTGATTGAGCGACAGATAGCCCTGAAGTTTTTCCAGATTGACCAATTGATCCAGACGCTCGCTCAGTGCCGTCAGGCGTTCGAGCAACTCCTGCTGATTGGCCGCGCGCACCAGGAAGAACTGGCTGGTAGGTTGATAGCCGGTGATGCGTGCGATGGTCTGGGCTTCGTCTGTCAGTTGCTGCGGCGTGCCGATCCATTGGCGAATGTCGTTTTTGCTCTGCAACTGCAACAGACCGCCGACACAGAAGGCGATCAGCAGCGCTAGCAGCACCGGCGTGCGCAAGTATTTCAGCAGCGATTCACGCAGCTCCAGCAACTTCTCGGCGATGCGCAGCGGCCATTGCGCCGGACGTAGATCCACGCCCTTGAGCAGCGCCGGCAACAGGCACACTGCCGACAGGTAGGCGCCAAGCAGGCCAGCGGCGGAGAACACAGCAATTTGGGTCAGGGCCGGGAACGGCGTCCAGGCCAGGGCCAGGTAGCCAATGCAACTGGTGATCAGGCTCAGCGTCAGCCCCGGCAGGGTCAGGCGTAACGCCGGCCAGCTGTGCCAGGGTTTCAGGCTCCAGCTTTTGGACAGGTAATGCAGCGGGTAGTCCACTGCCACGCCGATCAGGCTTGAGCCCAGCACCAGCGTCATCACATGCATCTGACCGAACAATGCTACGCAGGCCACCGCGCCGAACAGCATGCCCACCAGCACCGGGACGAATGCCAGCAACACCCGCCAACGCCGGAAGGCCAGCAACAGCAGCAACAGAATCCCCACGGTGGCGCCGCCGCCGACCCAGGTGATCTCGCGCGCGGCTTGTCGTTGACCGCTGGCGGCATACAGCAGGCCGCTGGCGGCGAGCAGTTGCACATCCGAACGGGCGGCTTCTTCGCGACTGTGCTGGAGCAGGTCAGCCACTTGCAGCGGCAGGTTCATGTCGAACGCGTTGCCGGCGGTTCGCGCCCGCAGCATCACCCAGCTCTTGCCATCGGCATCGGCGACCAGCGCACCGCTGCCGATGTCCAGTTGCACCGAGCCGTGTTGCGGCTGGCTGTTCTGGATGCGCCCGGTCAGGCCGAGCCAGTCATCCTGGCTCGGCACCAGGCTGAAGCCGGTGAACGGGTCGAACAGGGCTTGTACCCGTTGCTGAATAAAGGCGTCGGGGTGCTCAATGAGTTGCTGTCGGTCGGCCACGGACAGCATCGCCAGTCGGCCTTGCAGTAATTGTGCGCGCAGCGCCGGCAAGTCGGCCTGCAGGTTCCACTTGACCTTTTCGAACACGCCGCTGGCCTGCCACTGCTCACCGAGTTTTTGCGCCATGGCGATGGCTTGCTGGCGGTCTTTATGGCCGACCAGCACCAGCATTTCCCGGTTCAGCGGTTCTTGCATGCGTTGTTCGGCGCGCAGTTCCAAGGCGTCTGGTGCGGTGCCTGGCACCAGTTCCATCAGGTTGGCCGACAGCGGTGCATTGTCACGCCATTGCCAGCCGGCGAGTGCGAGCACCGCTAGCAGCAGGATCAGAAACAGCCGCGGCAGCATCCGTTCACTCGGCAAAGTCATGTTGCTCCGCATCGCTCAAAGGTTGTAAGCGGGTGCTGTCCTGCATGCGCAACAGGGTTCGGTCACCCTGGGTTTCGAGCAGCTCGATGCTGTGCACCAGTTCGCCGCCGTCAATGTTGATCTGATTGAACACCTGCTTGAGCAGCATCGAACGCGGGGTCAGGGTCAGTTTCCAGTTCTGTGCGTCGCCGCTCAGCGAAAGCTCGAAATCCCGTTGCAGGCCGCTGCTGTCGCCTTGCAGCACCGCGAGGAACAAGCGGTTCTGTTCGGCGCCGGCACTCTTGTTCGGCAGCATTTGCCAGCCGCTGGCATCACGCCGGGCAATGCCTTTTTCGCTGATGCGGTAGTCCTGTTGCAGTGGCGTTTTCAGCAGCCAGAGCAGGCCGTGATTCTTCGCCAAAACGAAGGTGCCCTTGCTGGTCAGCGGCTGGGGCAGGGCACGCAGGTGTTTTTCCTGGATGAAGTTGCCGTGGATCACATCGGGTTTGGCCAGCTGATCACTGAGTTGCTGCAGATCGAAGGCTTGCGCCAACGATGAAAGCCCGAGCAGCGCTAAAGCGCCAAGGCATTTGAGAAGCGAATTCATGGCAGCACCCTTTCAACCGCGTCGGTAAACACCTTCGGTGAAGCCAACTGCATTTCGCGGCTGCTCATGTCGACGGCGACCTGCACTGAAACAGCGCGGGTAAAACGTTCGCCGGTTGCAAGGTCGCTGATCAGGTAATTGATCTTCAGTCGGTTCTCCCATTCCACCAGGCTGGCGCGCACGTTCAGCTTCTGGCCGAACACGGCGCCGCGCACATAGCGCAGCTGCAAGTCGATCACCGGCCAGGCGTAACCTGACGCAACCATGGCGTCGTAGTTGTGGCCGATCCTGTCCAGCAGCGCACAGCGGGCGACTTCCAGGTATTTGACGTAATGGCCGTGCCAGACCACGTTCATGGTGTCGACGTCAAAGAACGGTACGAGGATTTCCGTGTCGGTGTGAAGCACTCCCTTGCTACGCATGCAGCCTCCAGTGTTGCTCGGCGATACGTTGCAGGCACAGGCGCAATTCGCCTTCCAGGGCGCGATCTTCGATGACCGGCGGGAAGTCCCTGGCCAGTTCTTCGTGCATCGCGGCCAGTGCTGGTGGCAGTGGCCGCGCGTCTTCAGCCTGGCCGCGCAGCCAGACGCCCTGGTTGGCGGCCAGCAGCGTGGCGGCAGCGACCTGTTCGGTCAGCTCCAGCACGCGGATGGCGTCGCGGGCGGCGATGGTGCCCATGCTGACTTTGTCCTGGTTGTGGCACTCGGTGGAGCGCGAAAAAACGCTGGCCGGCATGGTGTTTTTCAGGGCTTCGGCGGTCCAGGCGCTGGTGCCGATCTGCACGGCCTTGAAGCCGTGGTTGAGCATCGCGCGGTCGGCGGTGGCGCCAGACAGGTTGCTCGGCAAACCATGGTTGTAACGCTCGTCCACCAGCAGCGCGAGCTGACGGTCGAGCAAGTCGGCGACGTTGGCCACCAGGTTTTTCAGGCTGTCCATCGCGAAGGCGATGTGGCCGCCGTAGAAGTGCCCGCCGTGCAGCACGCGTTCGGCTTCGGCGTCGATGATCGGGTTGTCGTTGGCGCTGTTGAGTTCGATCTCGATGAACGAGCGCAGCCAGTTCAGGCTGTCGGCCAATACACCGAGCACGTGCGGCGCGCAACGCAGGGAGTAACGGTCTTGCAGGCGATGCAGCGGCGCGGTCGGCGCATCGATCGCCAGATCCTTACGCAGCCACGCGGCGACTTGCATCTGCCCTGGATGGGGTTTGGCGGCGAACAGCCGCTCGTCGAAGTGCTCCGGGTTGCCTTGCAACGCGACCACGTTCAGCGCGGTGATGCGGGTGGCCAGTTGCAGCAGGTAATCGGCGCGGGCGTAAGCCAGGCACGCGAGGCCGGTCATCACGGCGGTGCCGTTCATCAGCGCCAGTGCTTCTTTGGGGCGCAATACCAGCGGTTCCCAGCCCAGTTCGCTGTGCACATCGGCGGCTTGTCGGCGTTCACCACGGAACATCACTTCGCGCTCGCCGGACAAGGTCGCGGCGACGTAGGACAGCGGCGTCAGATCACCGCTGGCGCCCACCGAACCCTCTTCCGGAATCAGCGGCAGGATGTCGTGTTCGAGGAAGGCTTGAAGACGTTCCAGCAGCTCCACGCGTACCCCGGAAACGCCCTGGCAAAGCGACTGCAAACGCGCCGCCAGCACCGCGCGGGTGGCTTGGGCGTCGAGCAATTTGCCCAGGCCGCAACCGTGGAAGGTATACAGATGACGGGGCAGGGCTTCGACGTGGTGCAGCGGCACTGCCACCACACAGGAATCGCCATAACCGGTGGTCACGCCATAGATCACGCCTTCCTTGTCCAGCAGGGAATCAAGGAACTGCGGGCCCTTGGCGATGCGCTGGCGAAACTCGGGGTCGCCCTGCAACTGCGTCGGCACCTGACGGTTGGCCAGGGCCAGCACGTCTTCGATGCGCAAAGGGAGTTCGCCGAAGGTTACCGGCTCAAGCGTTGGCGTCGTCATCGGTCTTCCAGAAAGGGTAAAAGTTGAACCATTGTTGGGGCGCTTCGAGGCAATAGTGACCCAGGCGTTCGGCGTAGCGGGAGGCCCACTGATGAATGACCTGTTCGCGGTCGCTGCGTTTCCACACGATGGCGTCGGCGAACGGTTCGAGGGTCAGTCGATAGTCGCCCGTGGGTTTCTTCAGGCACAGCATCAGGTTGATCGGGCATTTCAGCAGACCGGCCAGCAACCAAGGGCCTTGGGGGAAGGCTGCCTGATGGCCGAGAAAGTCCACTGTCACGCTGCGCCCGCCATGCAGCGGCACGCGGTCGCCGGCAATCGCCAGCCATTCGCCGCGCTCCAGGCGTTCATGCAGTTGCAGCATGATCACCGGGTCCAGCTCGCTGACCTGAATCAGCCGCAGATTGGTCGCCCCGGCTTCGCCCAGCAGACGGTTGAATTGTTCGGCGTGCTTGGTGTGCACCAGCACGTTCATGGTGACTTTCTCGCCGATCTCGGCCAGCGCCCGGCAGACCTCGAGATTGCCCAGGTGCGCGCCCACCAGCATTTGCCCGCGTGTGCCGCGCAGTTTATTGCGCAGCAGCGCCGGGTCGATGATTTCGATTTGATCGATGCTCAGCTTGCCGTTCCACACATCGAGTTTGTCGAGCATGGAGTCGGCGAAGGCCATGAACTGGCCGAACACCCGCCAATGGGTCGGCCGCAACTCAGTGCGAGCGCTCCAGTCAGCGAGCCGCTGCTGGTATTGCCAGGCGCTTTGGCGGGCGCTGCGTCCGAACAGGAAAAAGTACAGCACGATGCCGTACAGCAACGGGCTCAACAACCGACGGCCCAAGACTTTTGCGCAGAGCGCGGTGAACTTCATCAGCCAGAAGCTGCCACGCTCCTGGCGGTCGGCCCAGTGCTGTTTGTCTGCGTTGTCGCTCATGCTCGCCACCGTCGCCAGAGGATCACCGGCGCCCGCAGCAACATGCCGAAGAACAGCCGGGTGTGCATGCTCGAAATCAGTACATTGTCGTGGAACAGGCGAAAATGCGAGACGCCATCCAGAGGGTAATGGACCCGGGTTTTCAGCCATTGCATCGGCTGATTGCGCCAGGCCAGGCGCACCAGAATGTCGGAGTCGAAATCCATGCGTTTGCCGATCCTGGCCGAGTCGATCAGTGCCAGGGTCGGCGGCAATGGATAAACGCGAAAGCCGCACATCGAGTCGCGAATCTGCAACGACAGGGTGTTGATCCAGACCATCACGTGCGTCAGGTAGCGGGCGTACAAACGGCCTTTCGGCACGCTGGCGTCGTATTGCGGATAGCCGCAGATCACCGCTTCGGGATGGTTGCGTGAGTATTCGATGAAGACTTTGACGTCCTGCAGGTCGTGCTGGCCGTCGGCGTCTACCTGCAAGGCATGGCTGAAGCCCAGGCGCGAAGCCTCGCGCAGACCGGTCATCACTGCGCCGCCCTTGCCCTGATTGACGGTGAGCCTGATCAGGTAAACCCGGTCACGCAGGGCCAGTCGGTCAAGCACCTTGGCACAGGCAGGACTGCTGGCATCGTCCACCAGAATGCACGGCAGGCCGCAAGCCAGCAGCGCATCGACCACGGCGGTGATTGCGGTTTCGTGGTTGTAGACCGGGATTACGGCGCAGGGGTTATGCATGGTCAGCAACCTCCCCAGCACTCTTGTTGTGAAGGCGCTTACTGTGGCGAGGGAGCTTGCTCCCGTTCGAGTGCGAAGCGCTCGCAATGAAGTCTGCGTCGGTTGATTTTGGGGCCGCTTCGCAGCCCAGCGGGAGCAAGCTCCCTCGCCACAGGTTATGCATCGCTGGCAGCCTCCAGCAAAATCCGCCCGCTGGAGCAGGTGGCGGCTTCATTGCGATAGGCGAAATACAATTTACTGCGCGCCGAGTCGAAGCGCAGGTGCAATTGGACTTCATCGCCGGGGCGCACCAGTTGCTGAAATTTCAAGACTTCCATACCGGCGAATTTTGCCGGCAGGTCCATCAATTGCTGGCCCAGGCTCAATGCCCAATCCACCTGCACCACGCCGGGCAATACTGGCGCTCGGGGAAAGTGCCCGCTGAAATACGCCAGGTCCGGCGGGACGGCCAGTTGCAGGCTCCACTCGCCATCGACTTCGAGCTGCTCCAGTATTTGCGGCGCCTTTGGGCGGGGCGCCAGCAGCAAGGCTTCGACCTCGGCCTGAGGCAATTTGCCCTGGGAGTTCAGCGGCAGCTGCCGCAACAAGCGCCAGCGGCGTGGCAGGGCCAGCGTTTCACAATGCTGACTCAGATGCTGACGCAAGGCTTGAGTGAGGCTGCGTCGACCCTGATTGCGCAAGGCATACAGGCCTTGTTCGCTGAGTACCAGCAGTGCCCCCAATGAAGCGCGGTTTTCCTGAACCACACCGAGGCGCGCTTCGGCGACCCAGTCGTGAGCCATCAGCGCTTGTTCGAGCATCGGTAGAGAGATACGTTTTTCTTCCAGTTTGACGATTCGGTCCAGCCGTCCCAACAGCTCGAAACGGCCGTCGGCGGCGATGCGCGCGGCATCGGCGGTGTGTTCGATATGGCCGGCTGGCAAGTACGGTGACGCGATAAGCAGGGCGCCATCGCTGTCCTGGCTCAGCGCCACGTCGGCGAATGGCTGCCAGAGATTCTGGCCCTGACGCCAGGCGATGCCGCCGGTTTCCGAACTGCCGAGGATCTCCGTCGGCCATTGTTGCAGGCGCTCTTGCAGGCTTTGCGCTGCTTCGGCGGGCAACGCGCCACCGGAAGAAAACACTCGGCGCACCGCGCTCAGCGCTGGCCAATCGAGATTGTCGCCCATGCGCTTGAGCAGCGCCGGGCTGGCGACCCAGGCGAAGGCGGGATGTTCGCGGCTGGCGCGCTGCAGGTCTTCCGGGAAGGCCAGTTGTTTACGCACGAAGGAGCGCCCGGCGCACAGCGGCCACAGCACCCGAAACAGCAACCCGTAGATGTGTTGAGTGGCGACGCTGCCGATGATGCAGGCCTTGCCCAGATCCGCGCCCCACAGGTGCTCCAGCGCTTCGACTTCATTGGCCAGTTGGCGCAGGGTTTTGTCGATGCGCTTGGGTTCGCCACTGGAGCCGGAGGTGCACAGGCTCAGCTGACAGCGATCCAGATCCAGCGGGCTGGCCGGCAGCGGTGAATGCCGATAATCGCTCAGGTGCGCATCGTCGGCCTGATCGGTCAGCCACAGATCGACTTCGGTCGACCAGCGCTGGCGAGTCTGCGCTTGCAGGTCGGCGGGCAACAGTACGCTGACCCCGGCCCGCCAGGCGCCGAGCAGGGCAATGGCCAGGTCGGCGGCGTCTTCAAGGTGCACGGCGATGCGCTGCACTCCCTGAGCTTGCAGGCCGGCAGCCAGGCTCAGGGCCTGTTCGCACAATTGCGCATGATTCAACGCCGGTTCGGCCGTCACGGCACGCTCCGGCTGAGCCTTGAGCAACAGTTGCTCAAGTGTTATCCAATTCATGGGTGGCCTCGTACCCGTTGTCGTATCAGCCATTCAATGGCAAACATCAGGCCGATCAATCCATAGGAGATCAGGCCGGTGTACAACATCCACCAGCTCAGCGGCGCCCAAAGAGTCAGGGCGGCGGCGCACAAACCGTTGCAGAGAAAAAACACACTCCAGGCAATCGTCACCTGGCGGGTGTAGCGAATGGCCCTGGGTGGTAATTCCGGTTCTCGCAGTCGGGCCAGGCGTTCGACCATCGGCGGGCCATATTTCAGACTAAGACCGAACAGCACCAGCATGAACGCGCTGATCAGCACCGGGTACCAGCGCAGCAGCACCGGGCTGTTGAACACTGCCAGCAGCAGGCAGAACGCGATAGCGGCCGCGGCCATCCACAGGCTGCCAGGTCGCCGCTCGCCAGTCAGCGCCCGCGCCAGCCACAGGCTACCCAGCAGCAGACCGAACTGCCATGGGGCAAAGTGCTCCATGCCGAAATACACCGCAAAGGGGTACAGCAGGCCCGCCAGCAGCAGGCCAAGGCCGATCAATCGGCTCATGCGGCCGGTTGAACCAGACGGTAGACCGCCTCGACCACGTCGCTGACGGTACGCACCGATTTGAATTCTTCGGCGGCGATTTTCTTGCCTGTCTGGCGTTTGATGTGATCGATCAGGTCGACTGCATCGATGCTGTCGATTTCCAGATCCTGATACAGGTTGGACCCCAGACTGATGCGCTCGGGCTCCAGCTCGAAGAGTTCGACCAGAGCATCGCGCAGGGTATTGAAAATATCGTCACGAGTTTGCATGGTCCGGTCTCAAGCTGCCTGTTTTGCAGTGACGAACGCCGCAAGGCTCGCCACGTTGGTGAAGTGATTGCGGGTGTCCTTGGCGTCGGCATCGATTTTGATGCCGTACTTTTTCTGGATCGCCAGGCCGAGCTCCAGCGCATCCACCGAGTCCAGGCCCAGGCCTTCGCCGAACAGTGGCTGGTCATCGCCGATGTCGTCGACGCTGATGTCTTCGAGGCCCAGGGCGTCAATGATCAGTTCTTTAATTTCACGGTGTAGATCGCTCATCTTCGGCGAGCTCCTTAATAAAGTAATGGTGCAAATAATCATTGAGCTTGCGCGAGGCCTGAGGTGCAGGCCCTTGCGAAGCGAAGGCCTGTGGATCTATATCGGCCCCGACGCGGAAACTGAAGTGCACGCGGCGTTTAGGGATCCGATACCAGGGTTCGGCCTTGGTCAATGTGGTCGGACTGACCTTGATGATCACCGGGGTGAGGATTCTCGCACCGCGCAGGGCGATTGCCGCCGCCCCCCGATGAAAGGCCGGCGGCTTGCCGGGTTGGGTCCGGGTGCCCTCGGGGAAAATGATCAGGGTCTGACCGCTTTTCAGTGCGTCGGCAGCGGCGTCGAGCATATCCATGCTGCCGTCGTTGCTGATGTAATCGGTACGGCGTAGCGGACCGCGGGTGAACGGATTTTCCCAGAGGCTTTTTTTGACCACGCAGTTGGCGTGGCCCACCAGGCCGATCAAAAACACCACATCGATCAGCGAGGGGTGATTGGCAACGATCATCTGGCCTGGCCGTCCGAGTTTTTCCGCTCCCTGAATGTCATAGGTGAGCACGCCACTGCGAGCCATGAAACGAATGAAAAACCAGAAACACCGGCTGACGGTCTGTCGTGCCCGCTGACGATGGGCCTGGGCGTCTCCCGGCAAGCAGCTCAATAATGGGAACACCACCAGTCGCAGGCAAAGCCCGCCCAACCCGAACAGGGTGAAGCTTGCGGCAGTGGCCAGCAGACGCCAGTAATAGGCGTCGCGGTTTTTATCGGTTACGGGTTGCGTTGCCAGGTCCATACACGATTTTTCCAGGCATGTTGGCAGGTAGTCTGCTGGCCGAGCAGGGTACGCAACAGATTCAGGGCATGGGGCCAGTGGGGTTTGGACAACGCTTGCGAGGTGCTGTTCAGCGAGAGCTGCCACTGATTGCCGGGCGTAATCAACAGGCCGACCGCATAAGGGAATGGCACATCGTCGATCCAGGCCGAGTAGGCCGCGGGCGGTTGCTCTTCGGTCACCACCAGCAGTACCGCGGGCGCCCCTTCCTCAAGCAGCGCCGCCGCTTCTAGCATGCCGTGTTCAAGGCCATCGCCAGCCGCGGCGAGGGCGGTCATTTCGCTGGTTTCGCCGCGCATGATCGACCACAGGCCGATGACCGCGTTATGCACCGACAGACTGAACTGAGTGGGCGACAACGGTTGGTCAGTCGCCAGATCGCTGAGAATTTCGAAAGTGCGCGGGGTTTCGCCGTGGCGGGAAATAAAGACCAACGGTAGGTCCTGGCGACCTTCAGCCAAAGGCCAGCCGACGCTGAACGCCATCCGCGCCAGACGGCTGAGTCGCCGACGCTGCATGGCCGGTAGAAACGACACATCGGGGGCGGCATCGCTGGGCTCGAGCACGACCGGTTGTCGGCTCCAGGCCTGCCAATCATCCACGCTTTCAAGCCCAGGGGCCCACGCGCGCCATTGGGCGATGTTGAAGTTGATCACAGACATTCATCCCGCCCCTGCGGGCTTCCTTTTGACGCGGTGAGTCGCAAAAAAGCGCGGCTGACCTTACGTGGCGCTTAACGCCGAGTGGTGCGCATTATCCCGGTGCAGCGGGCGTGTAGCAAATGCTGGTTACATTTTGCGCAACGAAATGTACCGTCTGGTTCGCGAAAAAAGCTGTCGTTTGGCCATTATCCACGTTGCGGCGGACATGTCTGTCAGCTCTATCGGCTGTCGATGGATGAGTTGGCGGCTTTTTCCGACGGATGTTTACCAATGACTGTGTAGTCCCGATGCCAGCGAGGTAGCTAAGCAGCGCCTTGGACTACTACACTCGGTCATTCTTTGATACACGGAGGTTTTGACATGCGGCGCGTGGTGTTCAATCAGAAAGGTGGCGTGGGCAAGTCAAGCATTGCCTGTAATCTGGCGGCGGTCAGCGCGAGCGAGGGCTATCGCACGCTGTTGGTGGATCTCGATGCTCAGGCCAACTCCACTCAATACCTGACGGGACTCACCGGTGATGATATCCCGATGGGGATCGCTGACTTCTTCAAGCAGACTCTGTCCTCCGGGCCGTTCTCGAAGAAAAACCAGGTCGACATCTACGAAACGCCATTCGACAACCTTCACGTCGTCACCGCCACCGCCGAGTTGGCTGACTTGCAGCCCAAACTTGAGGCCAAGCACAAGATCAACAAGCTGCGAAAATTGCTCGAGGAACTGGACGGCGATTACGACCGAATCTACCTCGATACGCCGCCAGCACTGAATTTCTATGCCGTCTCGGCCTTGATTGCCGCTGATCGTGTGCTGATTCCCTTCGACTGCGACAGTTTCTTCGCGTCAGGCGCTGTATGGCCTGTTGGCGGAAATCGAAGAGTTGAAGGAGGACCACAACGAAGGGCTGGAAGTCGAAGGCATCGTCGTCAACCAGTTCCAGGCCCGCGCCAGTTTGCCTCAGCAAATCCTCGACGAATTGATCGCCGAAGGGCTACCGGTGTTGCCGGTGTACCTGGCCAGCTCGGTGCGCATGCGCGAATCCCACCAGGCCAACACGCCGCTGATCCACCTCGACCCGCGGCATAAGCTGACCCAGCAGTTCGTCGATCTGCACAACTTGCTGGAAAATGCCTGATTGCCTCGCTCCGACATTTTGTTGAAGGGGATTCAAATCCCCTGACTGCGCAACCAGCTCATCAGCTGCGGCAACGGGAAAGCCCCGCTCTGGCGAGCCACTTCCCGGCCGTTCTTGAACAGAATCAGGCTCGGGATCGAGCGAATCCCCAACTGCGCCAACAACTGCTGATTCGCCTCGCTGTCCAGCTTGGCCAGGCGACACTTGCCCGCCAACTGCCCCGCCGCCTGCTCGAACACCGGCGCAAACGACTTGCACGGCCCGCACCAGTCCGCCCATACATCCACCAGCAACGGCAGGTCACCCTTGATCTGACTGGCGTAATCGCCTTGCTTCAATTCGAACGGCTTGTTGAGCAAGACTTCGGCCTTGCAGCGGCCGCACTTTGGATGGTCGTTGAGACGCTCGGCGGGGATGCGGTTCAGGCCGTTGCAGTGGGGGCAGGGGATGAGGAGTGGGGCGGTCATGAGGGAGGTCCTGTTAAGAAGCCGATCACTGCTATGTGGAGACGTTTGCTCATATTTTCAATCGTGCAGCGTATGGCGATGAAACTAGGCTGAATCGTACTGAGCGAGACCGTTGGTCTGCTGAGAATTATCGCAATTTGCGATATTCTGGATCTGTGATTAACTCCCCATAGCAGAATGCGATAAGGATGTTGCATGCATGTGTTTACCGAAAAACCAATTCGTGAGGCCAAGGAAAAGTGGCCGCGGGCAGCCAATGCATTGGAGCAATGGTATCGACTTGCCAAAGGGAGTAACCCGGGAGACTTCGCGGCAATGAAGTCTATTTTTCCCGCAGCTGACAAAGTCGGTGAGTTTCATGTGTTCGATATCGGTGGCAACAAGTTGCGGCTTATCGCTTTTGTCAGGTATCAGTCTCAAAAGCTTTATATCAAGCATGTGCTGGATCACAGCGAATATGAGAGAGGTAAATGGAAGGAGGGAAGGGTATGAGTGTTCTAATCAAAAAAGCTGCTGAGCATTGGGAGTTCGTCTCGCCATTGCTGCGAAAACCGAAAAACGAAGACGACTATGACATGTTGGCACGGGCACTCGATGAATTGCTTGAGATGACCGGCGATGATGAGTCGCACCCGTTGATGAGCTTGGTGGACATCATCGGTGACTGGATTGCGGAGTGGGATCGCAAACATCACCCCATGCGCGAAGCCTCTGGTGCAGAGGTTCTTGGCTATATGATGCGCGAACACGGCCTTAGCCAGAGCGAACTGCCCGGTGTGGGCACACAATCGGTCGTCTCGGAGATCTTAAGCGGCAAGCGCCAGCTCAACCTGCGGCAGATTCGCTGGTTGGCCGAGCGCTTTGGTGTGTCTGTAGAGACCTTTATCTGACAAGCCTCACGACGAACAACTGATCTCCAGATGCTTGCCCCACTCCGGCGGCCGCTCGGCATAGCTCTCCATTCCAGGTTGTTCCTCGAACGGATTGCTCAATACCGCGTGCAAACGACGAACCTCCGAGTAGTCGCCGCTTTCCGCCGCATCGATGGCTTTCTGCGCCAGATAATTGCGCAGGATGTACAGCGGATTCACCGCATGCATCCGTTCGCGGCGCTGTTCCTGATCAACCTCACCTTCGCGAGCAACCCGTGCGATATACAGATCGCCCCACGCATCGAAGCCCTTGATGTCGACGAAGTCATCGCGCAAACGGGCGACGGCCAGTTCGGGTGACTCATCCCCCAGGCGGCGGAAGAACAGGCTGTAATCGACGCCGCTGTTCTGCATCAGTTGCAGCAGGTGCTCCAGCAGTTTCTGGTCGTCGTCTTCGGCAGTGGTGAGACCGAGGCGGCGGCGCATCAGGTCCAGGTAGTGGGCCTGGAACAGCGGCAGGTACAGGCCGAGGGTTTCGCGCAGGGCTTCAACGCTGATGAACGGCGTCAGGGCCTGGGCGAGGGCGCTGAGGTTCCACTGGCCGATCGGCACCTGGTTGCTGAAGGAGTAGCGGCCCTGGTCATCAGAGTGGTTGCAGATGAAGTGGGCGTCGAAGTCGTCGAGGAAGGCGAACGGGCCGAAGTCGAAGGTGATGCCGAGGATCGACATGTTGTCGGTGTTCATCACGCCATGGCAGAACCCATAGGCCTGCCATTTGGCAATCAGCTCGGCGTTGCGCTCGACGATTTCGCGGAACATCGCCAGATACGGTTCCGGCTGCTCCAGGCAGTGCGGGAAATGCATGGCCAGCACATGGTCGCCGAGTTCTTTCTGCTGCTCGGGGCGCTTGGTGTAGTAGAAGAATTCGAAATGCCCGAAGCGCACATGGCTGGGTGCCAGACGCAGGACCATGGCCGCGCGTTCCTGTTTCTCGCGCCAGACCGGCGTGTCGGAACCGATTACGCACAGTGCACGAGTGGTGGGAATGTTCAGGGCATGCAGGGCTTCAGAAGCGAGAAACTCGCGGATGGACGAACGCAACACCGCTCGTCCATCGCCCATGCGTGAGTAAGGCGTCTGACCGGCACCCTTGAGGTGCAGATCCCAATGCTCGCCGGCTTCGTTATAGACCTCGCCCAGCAACAGGCCGCGACCATCGCCCAACTGCGGGTTGTAAGAGCCGAACTGATGCCCGGAATAGACCATCGCCCGCGGCTCGGCTTCGGCCCAGAGCTTGTGGCCGCCAAACAGCTCGGCGAACACCGGCGTCTCGGCCTCGGCCGGGTCCAGGTCCAGCAGCGCCATGGCGGCAGGGCTGGCGACCACCAGTCGCGGGGCGGCGATGGGCTCGGGCAGCACGTGGGTTGAAAACGTATCGCCCAGGCGGGCGAAGCGATTATCGAAGGTCAGTTCGTCGAGGGCTTTCAACGGCCATCTCCAGCAGAATGTCCGAGCATTCTGCTAGGGATAGCGCGCTTAGTCGAGTTCGACAGAGGGTGGCTCTTGCCGCGGTTTGCCGTCGGCCACCGGCACGATGGTTTTGGCTTCCGGCTCGATCGGCACCATCTTGTACTCCTGGCCGTGAAGGTTCTTGAGGTAGACCTCCATCTGCCGGAACGAGATGTTGATGTGCTGCTTCTTGAATTCGCGATTGATGAAGCGGTTGACCTCATCAAGCACCGGGTTGCGGTCACCGAGGTCACGTACATGCATGCGCAACTCGTGGTCGAGGGTGCTTTCGCCGAAGTTCAGGAAGTACACATGGGGTTCCGGATCCTTCAGCACGCGCGGGTTATCGCGGGCTGCCTTGAGCAGCAGCTCTTTCACCAGGTCCAGGTCCGAGCCGTAGTCGACGCCGAGCTTGAGGGTCACCCGGGTGATGGTGTCGGTCAGCGACCAGTTGATCAGTTGCCCGGTGATGAAGGTCTTGTTCGGGACGATGATGTCCTTGCGGTCGAAGTCGGTGATGGTCGTGGCGCGGATGCGGATCTTGCTCACCGTGCCCGAGAGGTTGCCGATGGTGATGGTGTCGCCGATCCGCACTGGGCGTTCGAACAGAATCATGATGCCGGAGATGAAGTTGGCGAAGATTTCCTGCATCCCGAAACCGAGGCCTACCGACAGCGCCGCCACCAGCCATTGCAATTTGTCCCAGCTCACGCCGAGCGTGGACAGGGTCGAGACGAAGCCGACGCCAGCGATCACGTAGGACAGCAATGTGGTCGTGGCGTAGGAACTGCCCTGGGCCAGGTTCAGCTTCGACAGCACGAACACTTCCAGCAAACCTGGCAGGTTGCGCGCCAGGGCGAAGGTGATGCCGATGATGATCAACGCCCCAAGCATGTCGCCGATGCTGATCGGCACCATGCTCATGTTGGCGCCGGTACCGCTGGTGTATTCGTAGAGGGTGATGTTGTCCAGATACGAGAACACCGAGATCAGGTCCGACCAGACCCAGTACAGCGCCGCGATGAAACCGCCGAGCAGGGCCAGGCGGATCAGTCGCAGGGACTGCTCGTTGACCTTCTCGATGTCCAGGGTCGGCTCTTCGATCACCGCTTCGCCATCGCCCGCTTCTTTGGCGGCCTGGCGTTTGGCAAGCGCGCGCTGATAGGCCAGGCGCCGTGCCGCAACACTGAGGCCGCGCACGAAGGTCGCTTCGATCACCAGCCAGAACATCAGCAGGTAAAGCGTGTTGATCAACCGGTCGCTGAGTTTCAGTGCGGTGTAGTAGTAGCCAAAGCACACGGCGACGAACAAGGCGATCGGCAGGACGGTGAACATGACGCCCACGGCCTTGCGGAACAGCGAAGCGTTTTCATGGGTCGGGCTGCTGACCAGCAGGCGGCTGAGCAGCCAGGCCATCAAGGCGTAGCAGGTCAGCACCACCGGCATGCCGAGCACGTCATCGGCCAGCGCCGCCGGTTGCAGTTCGGCGACGGCCACTACGGTCACCAGGGCCATCACCACCAGCCCGAGCCGGCGAATCCAGCCCTGAAGGAATTCGACCTGAGGCTTTTCCCAGCGGAAGTGCAGTTCGGCCACGCCGCCCGGCGCAAGGATGCGGTAGGCGGTGTAGAACACCAGCCAGGCCTGGGCCATTTGCAGCAGCGCCGCGCCCATATTGGCGTTCTGCCCCCGGGCGTCGATCTGCAAGGCCAGGCCGCACAAGGCCAGACCCAGGGAAACCGGCATCGCCAGCAGAATGTTGATCAGAATCGCTTGTGGGGTGTGCCATTGGCTGTCGCGCTTGAAGTGGCCGATGTCCTGGTG
Source organism: Pseudomonas sp. FP603 (assembly GCF_030687415.1). Lineage (NCBI taxonomy): Bacteria > Pseudomonadati > Pseudomonadota > Gammaproteobacteria > Pseudomonadales > Pseudomonadaceae > Pseudomonas > Pseudomonas sp. FP603. The sequence continues at coordinate 6,401,104 of NZ_CP117431.1, read as the reverse complement.
AACTTTGTTCAGGCGGGCATAGAGATTTTTGCGGCGCCACAGCAGCGCACCGATCAGCAACGCCAGCGGCAGGAACAGCAGTGGTCGTTGCGTCAGGCCATCGGTCAGTTCGCTCAGGCTCGAAGCCCATGGCAGGGTATTGACCTGACGTTGCAGGCGTTCCGGCACGCTGTGCACCCACTCAAGATCCAGCGGCTTGTTGCTGGGGATCCAGAACATTTGCTCGTCCAGCGTCGCCCTCAGACTTTGCGCGGTGCTGAGCAATTGTTTCTGATTGAGTTGCAGGGTGATGGATTCGTTGAGCACCGCGCTCAGTTCGCGATTCAAACGCTCCAGCAGGTCCGCGCGGGTGGTGGCCAGGTCCAGCAGACTCTTGCGCAGTTGCGGGGTGACTTGCTCGGGCGGTTGTGTCGCCAGCAGGTTGTCGACGTAGGTGATCGGGTTGCTGAGCAGTTCCCGTTGCTGACTGACTTCGAACTGATACAGACGGATGTCGGCAATCTGGTCGGCCAGATCGCGGTCGAGCCTGAGACGCGGCAGAGCCTGTTTCTGTTTGTAGAGAATCTTGGAGAGCAGCAGGCTGCCCTTGAGCACGTTGATCTGTTCGTCCAGCGCCGAATCGCTCTGGGTCACGCTGTCCAGCTGCTGCTTGGTCTGCAGGTTCTGTTGGGTGACTTCGTTGAGGCGGTCGGTGCTTTTGAGCAGGTAGTCGGAGAGCTTCAGGTTGGCCGCGCTTTCGGTGGCCAGCAGGCTGCTGCCACCGGCCTTCTGCGCTTCGATGGACTGCTGGGTCACTGTCTCTTGGGACTGGGCCAGGCGTTTCTGGTTGATCAGGGTTTGCAGGTCCTGGATCTCCTGATCCAGGCGATCGGATTTTTCCGACAGCAAGTCGTGCTGGCTGTTGCCCAGGTCCTGCAACAGGCTGTTGCCGGCCAGTTCCTGGCGACGCAACGGGATCAAGGCGTTGAGCGCCGCGAGCTCGGCGTTGAGCTGATCGCGCTGCTCGGCAGTCAGGGTCTTGCCGCTGTCCTTGCCGAGCTTGAGGATGTTGTTGATCTGCTGGATGCGCGTCTGGCTGGCAGATATCTCAGCCTGGGCGCGCTCGGGGCGGGTCTGGGCGGTAATGATCAGGCTGTTCGCTTCGGCCAGGGCTTTCTGCAGATCGCTTTGCTGAGTGGAGCGTTCGGTCAACAGTTGTTCGAGCTGCTGAATCGTCTCTTTGGCATAGCGTTGCGCCACCGGCACCACTTTAGTGGCCTTGAGGCGGGTCAGTTCGCGCTGGTTCTCGATGTTCTGCTTCGGCGCATTGGCCAACTGCTGCTTGAGATCGATCAGTTTTTGATCGTAATCACGCTGGTTGTTGAGCTGGGTGAGCGTGCCCTGCAGGACTGCTTGCAGGGCTTTCTGATCGGCTTCCGGCAGTTTGCGGTCGGCGATCTTGTTCAGGCTCGTCTGCACGGCTTCGCTGGACGGCGGTTCGGCGGCTTGCAGCGTGCTGATGGAAAGACTCAAACCCAGCAGGGCCATGACGAAAAAGGTGCGCAGAGTTGACATAGAGACCGATCGAAAACGAGACGAAGTGTGGAGTTTAGAGGAACAGGCCGGGGCCGGGGCGACTTCCTTCGGGGAATCTGACGCCTACCTTACCAATCTTGTTCCCTTCCATGACAGCGACGGTCCAAAGGGTGTTGTTCCACTCCACCTGGTCACCCACTACAGGTGCACCGCCCACTTTCTGGGCAATGAAGTGGCCCAGGGACATGTTCGGATCGATGCCCTCGACTTTTAACCCGTACAGGGCAGCAACCGCGCCCAGCTGGGCGTCTCCTTCGAGTACGAAGTCGCCGAAGAAGCGCAAATCCAGCCCCCGTTGCGGGGCCTGACTGAAGAGTTTTCCAAGGGCCGGAAGGTTGTGTTCATGGCCAATTACGCAGAGCAAATCATCGACTTCGAGCACCGTACTACCCGACGGATGGAGCAGTTGCTGGCCACGAAACAGGGCCGCGATACGGGTGCCTTCGGGCATTTTCAGCTCGCGAAGAGGGGATCCAATGCACCATTTCTCGGCACCGAGGCGATACACAAACAGCTCCCACTCACTGGTGACATGCACTTCCAGCGCCGATCGGGAGATGGGCAAAGGCTCCGGCGGGACGGTCACTTTCAAAAGCTTGGCAACCCAGGGCAGGCTTGTGCCCTGCACCAACAACGACACCAGCACGATAAAGAACGCTAGATTGAAGTAGAGCTGAGCATTGGGCAGCCCCGCCATCAGCGGGAACACCGCCAGAATGATCGGTACGGCACCGCGCAGGCCCACCCAGGAAATGAATGCTTTTTCGCGGCCATGGAACGCCTTGAAGGGCAACAGGCCGACCAGCACCGACAGCGGGCGGGCAAACAGAATCATCCACAGCGCCAGGCCCAGCGCCGGCAAAGCAATCGGCAGCAGGTCATGGGGCGTAACCAACAGCCCCAGCACCAGGAACATGCCGATCTGAGCCAGCCAGGCCATGCCGTCGAGCATATGCAAAATGCCGTGACGGCTGCGCACCGGGCGGTTGCCGATCACCAGGCCGCACAGGTACACCGCCAAGAAGCCGCTGCCGTGCAGGGCGTTGGTCAGGGCAAACACCACCAGACCGCCGGCAATCACCAGAATCGGATAAAGGCCGGTGGCCAGGTGGATCCGGTTGACCAGTTGCAGCATTAACCAGCCACCACCGAGGCCGATCACACCGCCGATCCCGAACTCGCGCAGCAAGTGTCCGAGCAGGCTCCAGTGCAGGCCGGTCTGGCCGCTGGCGAGCATGTCGATCAGGGTCACGGTGAGGAACACCGCCATCGGGTCGTTGCTGCCGGATTCGATTTCCAGGCTCGCGCTCACCCGTTCGTTCAGGCCCTTGCCGCCCAGCAGCGAGAACACGGCCGCAGCGTCGGTAGAGCCGACGATGGCGCCGATCAGCAGGCCCTGGATCATGTTCAAGTCGAACAACCACGCCGCCGCCATTCCGGTCAGGCCGGTGGTGATTAACACACCCACCGTGGCCAGCGACAGCGCCGGCCATAACGCCACGCGAAAACTCGCCACCCGGGTGCGCAAGCCGCCGTCGAGCAGGATCACTGCCAGGGCGAGGTTGCCGACCAGATAAGCCGTTGGGTAGTTATCGAAAATAATGCCGGCACCGTCGACACCGGCCGCCATGCCCACCGCGAGGATAATCACCAGAATCGGGATGCCGAGGCGCGATGAAAGTGAGCTCACCAGAATGCTCGCACCTACCAGCAACGCGCCGATCAAGAACAGGCTGTTGATGGTCGTTGCATTCAAAGGCAGTACTCCAGAAAGCTAAAGGCGGGCACAAACTGACCATGCAGTCTGCGTGCCAGCGATTCTAACCTGTTGAAATGTGATGCTGTCAAAAAGCTTTTGGTGTGAGTCGATGATCGTTCCCACGCGGAGCGTGGGAACGATCATACGTGAACCTACAGGCTAAACCGCCCAACCATATTGTTCAGGTCCAGCGCCAGGCGCGACAGCTCGTTGCTGGCCGCGCTCGTCTGGTTGGCCCCCGTGGCCGATTGCACCGACAGGTCACGAATGTTCACCAGATTGCGGTCCACTTCACGGGCGACCTGTGCCTGCTCTTCGGCTGCGCTGGCGATCACCAGGTTGCGCTCGTTGATTTCGACAATGGCGCTGTTGATGGTGTCCAGCGACATGCCTGCACCACGGGCGATGTTCAAGGTCGATTCAGCCCGCTCGGTGCTGTTGCGCATCGAATCCACGGCGTGTTCGGTGCCGCTCTGGATGCTGCCGATCATGCGTTCGATTTCGCTGGTCGACTGCTGGGTGCGATGGGCCAGGGCACGCACTTCGTCGGCGACCACCGCGAAACCACGACCGGCTTCACCGGCACGGGCTGCTTCGATGGCAGCATTCAACGCCAACAGGTTGGTCTGGTCAGCCAGGCCGCGAATCACGTCCAGCACCTTGCCGATGTCGCGCGACTCGTTGGCCAGATCGCCGATCAGGTTGGCGGTGCTTTGTACGTCGGCGCTCATGCGCTCGATGGCACTGACAGTTTCCTGTACCAAGTCACGACCGTCGCCCGCCGAAGTGGTGGCGTTTTTCGAGGCTTCGGAAGTGCTCACGGCGTTGCGGGCGACTTCTTCCACGGCGCTGGTCATTTCATTGACGGCGGTGGCGGCCTGTTCGATTTCGTTATTCTGCTGGGTCAGGCCACGGGCGCTTTCGTCGGTGACGCTGTTGAGCTCTTCCGCGGCGGACGCCAATTGCGTGGCCGAACCGGAAATCCGTTGCAGGGTGTCGCGCAGTTTGTCCTGCATCTTCGCCATGGCGGCCAGCAGGCGACCGGCTTCGTCTTCACCGTCGACGGTGATCGGGCGCGTCAGGTTGCCTTCGGCGATTTCTTCGGCGGCGCTCAGGGCGTTGGCGATTGGCTTGGTGATGCTGTTGGTCAGCAGCCAGGCGAACAGCAGAGTCAGGCCGGTGGCGATGACCAGCAGGGCCACCGTCAGGTTGAAGGCCGATGAGTATTGGTCGACGGCTTGCTGATTGGTGTCGAGGGTCTGTTGGGTGTTGATCTCCAGCAAACGGTTGAGCACGGAGTTGACGGCTTCAGAGTTCGTCAGCAAATCGGTATTGAGCAGCGTGCGCAGTTCGTCGACCTGATTGTTGCGCGACAGGCTCTTCATCCGGTCTTCGATCTGGCGATACTGCCCCAGCAGCTGCACATACTGATCATAGGCCGCACGTTCCTGCGGGCTGGCGATCAGTTTTTCGTAGACGGCTTGGGCCGCTCGGATCTGTTGGCTACGGGTTTCCAACAGGTCTATGGTTTTTTGCTGGACATCAGGCTCGCGGTTCACCAACAGACGGTAAGACAGGACGCGCAGGCGCAGGGTCAGCTGAGTGAACTCGTCGAGGCTTTTAATGCTCGGTACGCTGTTCGAGGTGATTTCTTCGGCGGCGCCGCGAATCTTGCTCATCTGGTTCAGCGCGAACACCCCCAGAACCAGCATCAAGCTGCCAATCAAGGCAAAACCGAGGAACGCCCGCGGTGCGATATTCATATTTCGTAAGGACATGGTGTTCACCGAAAAAAGCGCATCCGTGCGGGGCTGAGACTGCTGTATGCATGACTTATCGGTCATACGACTAAAGTCTTGAGGCGCTGCGCGCTTTTGTCGCAGAAGGGCCCCGGCGACGAAGTGCAGGAACCAGATCCGCCAAACACAGTCTTTAAAGCTCGCGAGGAAGGTCGCCCGCCAGCAAAATCAAGGCCTTGCGCCCGAATAACCCTGGCGTCAGTGGTGACTTTTCTTTATCGTACGCGCCCTTTGAAAATGCCCGGAAAATCAAAATGTTGGAAGCATCCCTAAGCCAATTGGAACAACTGGTCAGCGACCTGGTGCAGCAGAACCAGACCCTGCTCGGCACCAATCAATCCCTGAGCGCAGAACTGGCCCAGGTCAAGGATGAAAACGAAAGCCTGCAACTGAGCCTGATGGAACAGGAAGAGAAACAAGGCGCCACCACCGCACGCATTCAGGCCCTGGTTGAGCGCGTCAGCGCCGGCCCTGTCAGCGCATGAGTTACGGCGCCGCAGGGGTAAAAGTCGTCTCGATTCTGGGGGAGGACTATTCGATCAAGGCGCCGGCCGGGGAAGAGCAGACCCTGCTGGACGCCGCATTAATGTTGAAGGCCGCCCTGGCCGAGACCAAAAAGAAATACCCGACGCTGATCGGTGACCGCTTGCTGGTGCTGGCGGCGATGAATCTGTGCTCGCAGCAGATCGAAATGCAAAAGCGTCATCAGCAAGAACTCGACCGTTACCAAGAGCAAGTCAGCGCCACGGTTGAAGTGATCGCCAAGACAATCAATCAGGCCTGATCAGCTTTGCGCACAACCAAAGAATAAATTGTCGTTTGCGTTGTATACAATCGGCATGGCTGTTGCAGTGTTTCAGCCTCTTATTCTTTGGGGGTGCTCCATGCAGTTCTGGCGACGCAGTATTCAATGGCAGTTGATCCTGAGCATGGGCACCGCCCTGCTGGTCAGTATTCTGATCGTGGTTGGCGTTTATACCCTCGTGGTCAACCGCCTCGCCCAGCGCTATCTGGTCGAACAAGCGCTGCCGTCGAGCATCGAGGCGATGCGCAACGACATCGAACGAATCCTCGTTCAGCCCCTTACCGCCGCCAAGGACATCGCCAGTAACAGCATGGTGCGCGACTGGTTGGCCGGGGGCGAGAACAGCGCCCAGACCGACACCTTCGTGAAGTATCTGGAAGGCATCCGCACCGAGCACAAAGCCTTTACCGCGCTGATTATCGGGGCCGCTTCAAGTCATTACATCACTGAAAAAGGCCTGGACCGGACGCTCAGCCGCTCCAATCCCAACGATGCCTGGTTCTATTCGTTCCTCGACAGCAACCAGCCGCGCACCCTCAATATCGACAATGACACCGCCACTGGCGAGTTGGCGCTGTTCATCGACCTCAAGGTCGAGCAGGCCGGCAACGTCGTGGGTGTCGCCGGGCTGGGCCTGAGCATGAAAGAGCTGTCGGAGCTGATCCACAATTTCAACTTCGGTGAGCGCGGCAAGGTCTATCTCGTGCGTTCCGACGGTTTGATCCAGATTCACCCCGAGGCGCAGTTCAGCGGCAAACGCACGCTGGTCGAACAGATCGGCGCCCCGGCGGCGCAAGCGGTCATGGGGCAGCTCTCTACTTCCACCGCGTCCGCCACCAGCAGTTTTGTCCGCGACGGCGAAGATTTTCTGGCGCTGAGCCTGCCGCTGCGTGATCTGGGCTGGACCCTGGTGGCCGAAGTGCCGCAGTCGCAGATCTACGCCGAAGCCCGTCGCGCGATGTGGATGAGCAGCGGCATCGGCCTGGCGGTGGCATTGGTGTGCCTGTTGTTGGTGGTGTTGCTGGCCCGTGGATTGGTGCGACCGATTCGTCAGGTAACAGCGGCGCTGGTAGCCATCGGTAGCGGTGGTGGAGATTTGACCCACAGGTTAGATTCCAGTCGCGCCGATGAGCTGGGTGACCTCGCTCGCGGTTTCAATCGCTTCCTGGAAAGTCAGCGCGAGATGATCGGCGAAGTCCTGGCCACCAGTGAGCGTTTGCGCACGGCGGTCGGCCAGGTGGCGCGGGTGGTGGACAACACCGCCGAACGTTCGGGTCGTCAGCAGGAAATGACCGACATGGTCGCCACCGCTGTTCACGAAATGGGCCTGACCGTGCAGGAGATCGCGCAGAACGCCGGCAACGCGGCCGTCGCTTCGCAAACCGCGCGGGATGAGGCGCTACAGGCGCGGGTAGTGGTGGGCGGGTCGATTCGGCATATAGAAAGCATGTCCGATGAAATTGGTATTGCTGCCGGCGCGGTGGGCGAGTTGGCCCATCAAGTGGCGTCCATCGATCAGGTGTTGGCGGTGATTCGCGGTATTTCCGAGCAGACTAATTTGCTGGCGCTCAACGCCGCCATCGAAGCGGCGAGGGCCGGGGACATGGGGCGCGGGTTTGCGGTGGTGGCGGATGAAGTGCGGACCCTGGCGCGGCGGACTCAATCGTCCACCGATGAGATTCAGCAGATGATCGGCAGCCTCAAGCAGGGCGCAGAGAATGCGGTGTCTTCCATGCACGCCGGGCAAGCGGCGACTGGCACCGGTGTTGAGTCGAGTCAGCGCACCGGGGCGTCGTTGACGGCGATCACCGGCCAGGTCGAGCGGATCAGCGACATGAACCATCAGGTGGCGACGGCGACGGAAGAGCAGTCGGCGGTGACGGAAGAGATCAATCGCAACGTGCAGGGGATTTCTGATTTGGCGCGAGCGACGGCGGGTGAAGTCAGGGCTTGTCGGGAAGACTGTCAGACGTTGCAGCGGTTGGCCGATGATTTGGCGCGGCAGATGAGCAGTTTCAAACTCAGCTAAAAATTGTGTTGGCTGTGCTGACGCCATCGCGGGCAAGCCCGCTCCCACAGGATTTGGGTGTTGAACACATTATCTGTGAACAATAGAGATCCCTGTGGGAGCGGGCTTGCCCGCGATGGGATTTCAGCTACGCCACAGGGTTCTAATCAGAACCACTCATCCTGCATGCCCAGACACACATCATCCCGCGCCTCAAGAATCGCCAGCTCATGGTGGCAGCCCGGCACTTCCCACGTCAGAAAATACCGCGCCGCCTGCAGCTTACCTTTATAGAAACTCACATCCGCTGCGTTCCCTTTGGCCAGCCCTTCCTCCGCACGAATCGCCTGTTCCAGCCAGCGCCAGCCGATCACCGTATGCCCGAACACTTTCAGATACAGTGCCGAGTTCGCCAGGCTGCTGTTGACCTTGCCTTGAGCCAGATCGGTCAGAAGGCCGATGGTTACGGATTGCAGGCGCGCTACCAGTTTCTCCAGCGGTTCACGTAATGTGCTTAATGTTTCGTACGCCTGTGCCCGCCCGGCGGTGTCGGCGATCAGGCGGATCAATTGCTTGAGCCCCGCGCCGCCGTTCTGCGCCAGCTTGCGCCCCAGCAAGTCCAGCGACTGAATGCCGTGGGTGCCTTCGTGGATCGGGTTCAGGCGGTTGTCGCGGTAGTACTGCTCCACCGGGTACTCACGGGTATAGCCGTGGCCGCCGAGAATCTGGATTGCCAGTTCGTTGGCCTTCAGGCAGAACTCCGACGGCCAGGATTTGACAATCGGTGTCAGCAAATCCAGCAGCTCATGGGCTTGTTTACGTTCGGCTTCAGTCTCAAGCGTGGTGGTGTCGTCGAACAGTCGCGCCGCGTACAGCCCAAGGTCGAACGCGCCTTCTACATAAGCCTTCTGGGTCAGCAGCATGCGTTTGACGTCGGCATGCTGAATGATCGCCACCGGTGCGGTGGTCGGATCCTTGCTATCCGGCACTCGACCTTGCGGCCGCTCGCGGGCGTATTCCAGGGAATACAGGTAACCGGCGTAACCCAGCATCACCGCGCCCATGCCGACGCCGATCCGCGCCTCGTTCATCATCTGGAACATGTAGCTCAAACCGTGGTGCGGCTTGCCCACCAGATAGCCGACACACTCGCCGTTGTCGCCGAAGTTCAGCGCGGTGGACGTAGTGCCGCGCCAACCCATCTTGTGGAACAACCCTGCCAGCAACACGTCGTTGCGCTTGCCGAGACTACCGTCATCGTTGACTAGAAACTTGGGCACGATAAACAGCGAAATGCCTTTCACCCCGGCCGGTGCGTCCGGCAGTTTGGCCAGCACCATGTGCACGATGTTTTCCGACAGCGGATGATCGCCGCCGGAGATGAAAATCTTGTTGCCCTTGAGGCGATAGGTGCCGTCGGACGCGGGCTCCGCGCGCGTACGAATGTCCGACAGCGACGAGCCGGCATGCGGCTCGGTGAGGGCCATGGTGCCGAAGAAACGGCCATCGATCATCGGTTGCAGGAAGCGCTGCTTCTGCTCATCGGTGCCGAAGCTTTCAATCAGGTTCGCCGCGCCCATAGTCAGGAACGGATAAGAGGTCGACGCCGCGTTGGCCGACTGAAAATGCGCAAAGCAGGCTTGCGACAGCAGCGTAGGAAGTTGCATGCCGCCGGCATCGAAACTGCGCGCGGCGTTGAGGAAACCAGCTTCGAGGAAGGCGTCCACCGCCGGTTTCACTTCCGGAATCAGAATCGCCTGACCGTCCTCATAGCGCGGTTCGTTCTCGTCGCCCTTGCGGTTGTGCGGGGCGAAGAACTTCTCGGCGATGCTGCGGGCGGTGCCGATAGCCGCATCGAAGGTCTCGCGGTTGTGCTCGGCGAACCGCTCACGCTGGGTCAGGCCCTCGGCATCAAGGACTTCATACAGCTCGAAAGCCAGATTGCGGGAACTGAGCAACGTCTCGGACATGGCGGCCTACCTTTTTTTGGAATGGACCGAGTCTAGGCGTGGGGAGGGCGGGCTGAAAGGAAGATTGATGAGCGTGATGGTGGAGCAGCGCGACGACTTAGCAGGCGCCACAAGCAACTGTGGGAGCGGGCTTGCCCGCGATGGCGTCAGACCAGTCAATATCATCAGTGACTGATACATCGCTATCGCGGGCAAGCCCGCTCCCACAGGTATTGTGTAAACCAGGCACCCATTGCAGGTGCCTGGTTTTGACGCGGTTTAGCCAATCGTCATCAAACTGGCATTACCACCCGCCGCAGCGGTGTTGACGCTCAACGCACGCTCGATCACCAGGCGCTCCAGCGCAATGTTGGTTTCGCCTTGGGACAAACCATGAACCCCGACGATAGCACCGGCACGCTTGGCCACTTGCTGGCAGACCGCACGCAACTGGTCGGAATGGCCATGATGCAGAACCGCATCAATCACCACTTCGTCCTTGGTCCAGTCGGCAACCCGCTTGATCCGCGCCTGGATTTCTTTCGGCAGGCGTGCGAACAGTGCCTTGCCCGGTTCAGCGTCCGGCCACACTGCCGAACCACCTACGGCCAATACCGCCGCCAGTTGGGTCAGCAAATCGCCTTCGACTTCCGCCAGGCACAGCACGTGTTCACGCGGCAGGATGGCGTAGCTGTTGCGCTCGCCGGTCGGGCCAGCCAGTACACGGGTGATCCCGCTTTGCGATTGCGCCGCGAACTGTACGCACAGGGTGCTCAAGTCAGCGAACTTGTTGCTGTCGGCCCAGGCTTTCAGCGCAGTCAGCGGTTTGCTCATGGCATCACGCAGACGGACATCCGGTGCAGCGAGAGCATCGCCGCGAGCGAAGGATTGTTCTATCGCATCGGTAGGACGTGTCGACAGCAAGCGGTACAGGTACAGCGGACCACCGGCTTTCGGGCCAGTACCCGACAGGCCTTCACCGCCGAATGGCTGCACGCCGACCACGGCACCGACGATGTTGCGGTTGACGTAGACGTTACCCGCGTTGACGTTGTCGATCACCTTGGCGATGGTCTCGTCGATGCGAGTGTGTACGCCCAGGGTCAGGCCGTAGCCGGAAGCATTGATCTGGCCGATCAGTTGATCGATCTCTTTGCGCTTGTAGCGAACCACGTGCAGCACCGGGCCGAAGATCTCCCGTTGCAGTTCGTCGAAGCTTTCCAGTTCGATCAGGGTCGGCATCACGAAGGTGCCGCGTTTGACTTCTTCGCTGTTGGCGATTGCTACCTGATACACATTGCGACCTTTGTCGCGCATGGCCTGGATGTGCTTCTCGATGCCAGCCTTGGCTTCGGCATCGATCACCGGGCCAATGTCCACGGACAGGCGCTCCGGATTACCGAGACGGCATTCCGCCATGGCGCCCTTGAGCATTTCGATGACGCGGTCGGCGGAATCTTCCTGCAGGCACAGCACGCGCAGCGCCGAGCAACGTTGACCGGCACTGTCGAAAGCCGACGACACCACGTCAATGACCACTTGTTCGGTCAGCGCCGAAGAGTCGACGATCATCGCGTTCTGGCCGCCGGTTTCGGCGATCAGCGGAATCGGACGGCCCTGGGCATCCAGGCGACCGGCAATGTTGCGTTGCAGCAAGCGTGCGACTTCGGTGGAGCCGGTGAACATCACGCCTTTGACGCGATCGTCGCCTACCAGGCGGGCACCGACGGTTTCGCCACGGCCCGGCAGCAGTTGCACCACGCCTTCCGGAATCCCGGCTTCGAGCAGCAGGCGCACGGCTTGAGCAGCCACCAGCGGGGTTTGTTCCGCAGGTTTGGCCAGTACCGGGTTACCGGCGGCCAGGGCAGCGGCAACCTGACCACTGAAGATGGCCAGCGGGAAGTTCCACGGGCTGATGCAGACCACCGGGCCCAATGGGCGGTGGGCATCGTTGGTGAAATCGTTGCGAGCCTGCACCGCGTAATAACGCAGGAAGTCCACGGCTTCACGCACTTCGGCGATGGCGTTGGCGAAGGTCTTGCCGGCTTCGCGAGCCAACAGGCCCATCAATGGCTGAATCTCGCCTTCCATCAAATCGGCGGCACGTTCCAGGATCGCGGCGCGTTCGGCCGGCGGGGTGGCCTGCCAGATCGGTGCAGCTTTCAGGGCGCACTGGATCGCATTGTCGACGTCTTCGACGGTGGCTTCTTGCACATGGCCAACCACATCACGCAGGTCGGACGGGTTCAGGACTGGCGCAGGGGTTTCAGTGCTGGATGCGCAACCGAGCATCGGCGCCGCTTTCCAGTTGTTGTGAGCGGTGGCCAGCAAAGCACACGACAGCGAAGCCAGACGATGTTCGTTGGCCATGTCGATGCCGCTGGAGTTGGCGCGCTCGGCACCATACAGGTCACGCGGCAGCGGGATACGCGGGTGCGGCAGGCCGAAGCCGCCTTCCAGCGTCGCCATCTGCTCGATGCTGGCCACTGGATCGGCTACCAGCTCCTGAATCGAAATGGACTGGTCGGCGATGCGGTTGACGAATGAGGTGTTCGCGCCGTTTTCCAGCAGACGACGTACCAGGTACGCCAACAGTGTTTCGTGAGTCCCAACCGGTGCGTACACGCGGCAAGGACGGTTCAGCTTGCCTTCGGAAACTTTACCTACAACCTGTTCGTACAGCGGTTCGCCCATGCCGTGCAGGCACTGGAACTCATACTGACCGGGGTAATAGTTCTGACCGGCGATGTGGTAGATGGCCGACAAGGTATGGGCGTTGTGCGTGGCGAACTGCGGATAAATGACTTCCGGTACCGACAGCAGTTTGCGTGCACACGCGATGTAGGAAACGTCGGTGTACACCTTGCGGGTGTAGACCGGATAGCCTTCCAGGCCTTCAACCTGGGCGCGCTTGATTTCGCTGTCCCAGTACGCGCCTTTTACCAGGCGAATCATCAGGCGATGACGGCTGCGGCGAGCCAGGTCGATCACGTAGTCGATCACGTATGGGCAACGCTTCTGGTACGCCTGGATCACGAAACCGATGCCGTTCCAGCCGGTCAGTTGCGGCTCGAAGCACAGACGCTCCAGCAGATCCAGCGACAGCTCGAGGCGGTCGGCTTCTTCGGCGTCGATGTTCAGGCCGATGTCGTATTGCTTGGCCAGCAGGGTCAGCGACAGCAGGCGCGGGTACAGCTCTTCCATCACGCGCTCGTACTGGGCACGGCTGTAACGCGGATGCAGAGCCGAGAGCTTGATGGAAATGCCCGGGCCTTCATAAATCCCACGACCGTGGGACGCTTTGCCGATCGAGTGGATGGCTTGTTCGTACGAGGCCAGGTATTTCTGGGCGTCATGTTCGGTGAGTGCGGCTTCACCCAGCATGTCGTAGGAATAGCGGAAGCCCTTGGCTTCGAACTTGCTGGCGTTGGCCAGGGCTTCGGCGATGGTTTCGCCGGTCACGAACTGCTCGCCCATCAGGCGCATGGCCATGTCGACGCCCTTGCGGATCATCGGCTCGCCGCTCTTGCCAATGATGCGGCTCAGGGACGAGGTCAGGCCGGCTTCGTTGTGGGTGGCGACCAGTTTGCCGGTCAGCAGCAAGCCCCAGGTGGCGGCGTTGACGAACAGCGACGGGCTGTTGCCCAGATGCGGCTGCCAGTTGCCGGTGCTGATTTTGTCGCGGATCAGGGCGTCACGGGTGCCTTTGTCCGGGATGCGCAGCAGCGCTTCGGCCAAGCACATCAGTGCCACGCCTTCCTGGGATGACAGGGAAAATTCCTGCAACAGGCCCTGAACAATCCCCGCACGGCCGCCGGCGCTTTTCTGATTACGCAGTTTCTCGGCAATCGAAGCGGCGAGCTTGTTGGTGGCTTCGGCCATCGGGGCCGGCAGGCGCGCCTGCTCGATCAGCATCGGCACCACTTCAGGTTCCGGGCGACGGTAGGCGGCAGTGATAGACGCGCGCAGCACCGATTGCGGCAGGATGCTTTCGGCGAATTCCAGGAAACACTGATGCGCGTGATCGACATGGATCTCGCCCGCTTCGTCAACTTCCTTGCCGTTCAAACCGTTCAGCTCGGACAGGGTTGCACCACCCTCGAGTTTTTCCAGGTAATTGAAAATTGCCTGCTTGATCAGCCAGTGCGGCGTGCGATCAATCGAGGTCGCGGCGGCCTTGAGGCGTTCGCGGGTCGGGTCGTCAAGTTTGACCCCAAGAGTGGTGGTAGCCATATTTTTATCCTCATGTTTGCCACGACCGCGTGGCATCAGCTGGCGGCAAGATTAGCTGTGCGTTGGTCGAGGTGCAACCGGGTGCAACCCTTTTTTGTCGGAATAATAAGCAGCTCGTCAGGAAATTAATTCTGGTACCTCCTTCCCGCGCCTGCATGGTGTTTTTACTTCTAGCGCAACCCGAAAAACGCCCTAAAAAGGAGCAAAAACCGACCCTTTTCAGGAAAATCCGACTAGGTGCAACTTATTCGCACGAAACTGGTTGCACCTTATTTGCTTTGTTGAATAGCATTCGCGGCCAAGGTGCAACCGGTCAAAAAGATCGGTGTGCCGGCTGATGGCTTTCCTGGGGAAACATCAGTCATAAATGCGCGGGATCCGGAATCGTCTGTCAAACGTCGTCGTTTGCGAGCGGTTCACTAGCCGCCGTTACATAAAAACAATGCCAGGGCGTAACTCAATGAGCGTAAGCAATCCAACCCTGATCACGTTCGTGATCTACATCGCAGCAATGGTGCTGATCGGCTTCATGGCCTATCGCTCCACCAACAACCTTTCCGACTACATTCTGGGCGGTCGTAGCCTGGGCAGCGTCGTGACCGCACTCTCCGCTGGTGCATCCGACATGAGCGGCTGGTTGTTGATGGGCCTGCCGGGCGCTATCTACATGTCCGGTCTTTCCGAAAGCTGGATCGCCATCGGCCTGATCGTCGGTGCTTACCTGAACTGGCTGTTCGTCGCCGGCCGTCTGCGCGTGCAGACCGAGCACAACGGCGATGCACTGACCTTGCCGGACTACTTCTCCAGCCGTTTTGAAGATAAAAGCGGCCTGCTGCGGATCATCTCCGCGGTCGTGATCCTGGTGTTCTTCACCATCTACTGCGCTTCCGGCATCGTGGCCGGCGCCCGTCTGTTCGAAAGCACCTTCGGCATGTCCTACGAGACCGCGCTGTGGGCCGGTGCCGCAGCGACAATTGCCTACACCTTCGTCGGCGGTTTCCTGGCAGTGAGCTGGACCGACACCGTACAAGCCACGCTGATGATCTTCGCCCTGTTGCTGACGCCGATCATCGTGCTGCTGGCCACTGGCGGCATCGATACCACGTTCCTGGCCATCGAAGCGCAAGACCCAAGCAACTTCGACATGCTGAAAAACACCACCTTCATTGGCGTGATTTCGCTGATGGGCTGGGGTCTTGGCTACTTCGGCCAGCCGCACATCCTGGCGCGTTTCATGGCCGCGGATTCGGTCAAGTCGATCGCCAACGCTCGTCGCATCTCCATGACCTGGATGATCCTGTGCCTGGGCGGCACCGTCGCGGTAGGTTTCTTCGGTATCGCTTACTTCTCGGCACACCCAGCCGTGGCGATGCCAGTATCCGAGAACCACGAACGTGTATTCATCGAACTGGCAAAAATCCTGTTCAACCCGTGGGTTGCCGGTGTGTTGCTGTCGGCCATTCTGGCGGCAGTGATGAGTACGCTGAGCTG
Source organism: Pseudomonas sp. FP603 (assembly GCF_030687415.1). Classification (NCBI taxonomy): domain Bacteria; kingdom Pseudomonadati; phylum Pseudomonadota; class Gammaproteobacteria; order Pseudomonadales; family Pseudomonadaceae; genus Pseudomonas; species Pseudomonas sp. FP603. The sequence goes on along the minus strand of NZ_CP117431.1, from coordinate 6,385,485 downwards.
CCAACTGCTGGTGTGCTCGAGCGCCCTGACCGAAGACTTCTACAAAACCTTCCTGCGTAAAAGCGCTTCCCAGGTTGAGCTGGTCTGGGTTGGCCGAGCGATGGTCCTGCTGGTTGCCCTGATCGCTATCGCGATGGCGGCTAACCCGGAAAACCGTGTACTGGGTCTGGTCAGCTACGCCTGGGCAGGTTTCGGTGCTGCGTTCGGTCCAGTCGTCCTGATCTCCGTGATCTGGAAAAACATGACCCGCAACGGAGCACTGGCCGGCATCCTGGTCGGCGCGATCACTGTGATCGTCTGGAAACACTTCGAACTGCTGGGCCTGTACGAAATCATCCCTGGTTTCATCTTCGCCAGCCTGGCGATCTACATCGTCAGCAAAATGGGTGCACCGACCAGCGGCATGCTTTCGCGCTTCGCCGCGGCCGAAAAGGATTTCCGCCTGAACCAGTGAGGGGGATGAGCTGATGCTCTGACCTTTCGCCGAACATGAAAACGGCCCGCTTCCTTTTGGAGGCGGGCCTTTTTTTTGCGCTCCCACATTTGCTCGGTGGTGCTTCTGACAGGAATGTCTGTAGTTCTCTATCCCGATTTTTGAAGGAAAAATCCCTAAAAAAGTAGGGAAAATCTGATTTTCTTGTCCCTCCGTCAACACCCCTTGTCGCTCATGCAGAATCGCCCGCCTTCATTCTGCAGAGACACATCGGATGTTCGCGCCTGCCAATCAACCGCGTTTCACGTTGACCCTCGACGGCGTCCAGAATGAGCTCAAGGTACTTGAGTTCACGGGCAAGGAAGCCATCAGCCAACCCTACCGTTTTGACCTGGAACTGGTCAGCGAACGGCCCGACATTGACCTCGAAAGCCTGCTGCACCGTCAGGCGTTTCTGAGTTTCGATGCACAAGGTTCCGGTATTCACGGTCAGGTTTTTCGCGTCGGCCAGAGCGATTCCGGCCAGCGTCTGACGGGCTATCAAATCAGTCTCGTGCCGCGTCTGGCGTACCTCGCCCGACGCATCAATCAGCGGATCTTCCAGCACAAAAGCGTGCCGGCGATCGTCGCGCAGATTCTCAAAGATCACGGCATCCAGCGCGATGCCTTCGAGTTCCGGCTCGGCAGCGACTACCCCGAGCGCGAGTATTGCGTGCAATACGCTGAAAGCGATCTGGCGTTCATCCAGCGGTTGTGTGCAGAAGTTGGCATTCATTACCACTTCCAGCACAGCCCCGACGGGCACCTGTTGGTGTTCGGTGATGACCAGACGATTTTCCCCCGTTTGCCCGAGCCGACGCTGTACCTGCCAGGCAGTGGGATGGCGGCAGATGCGCCGGCGATCAAGCGTTTCAACGTGCGATTGGAAACCCGGACCACGGCGGTCACTCGTCGCGACTACGACTTCCATAAACCGCGTTTGCAACTCGAAAGCCGCCTCGACAGTGAGCAGCGACCGGTGCTCGAGGACTACCACTTTCCCGGCCAATTCACCGATCGCGAACACGGCAAGCATCTGGCTCAACGGGCCTTGGAGCGCCACGGTGCGGATTACCGCCAGGCCGAAGGTCGCGGCGACGAATCTGCTTTGGTCAGTGGGCATTTCCTACACCTCGCCGAACACCCGCGTCAGGCGTGGAATGACCTGTGGTTGATTACCGAAATCGAACACCGTGGTCGGCAGCCGCAGGTGCTTGAAGAGTCGGCCACCGCCGACAGCCCGGATGATTTCCAGGGCTATCGCAATACCTTTCTGGCGACGCCGTGGGACGTTTCCTTTCGCCCGCCGCTGGGGCCGGAAAAGCCGCGCATGCTTGGCTATCAGCCTGCCGTGGTCACCGGCCCGACTGACAGCGAAATCCATTGCGACGAGTACGGTCGGGTCAAGGTTCAGCTCGCCTGGGACCGTGAGGGGCAGCTCAACGAACACTCCAGTTGCTGGCTGCGCGTAGCCACAGGCTGGGCTCACGACCGTTACGGCAGCGTGATGATTCCGCGGGTCGGCATGGAAGTACTGGTGGGATTCGTCGACGCCGATGCGGATAAACCGCTGGTCATGGGTTGCCTGCCCAACGCAGCGACCCCGGTGCCGCTTGATCTGCCGGCGGACAAGACCCGCAGCATTTTCCGCAGCCAAAGTAGTCCCGGTGGCGGCGGTTACAACGAATTGCGCATCGAGGATCGTAAGGGCGCCGAGGAAATCTACCTGCGCGCCCAGCGAAACTGGACTCAGCATGTACTGAACGATCAACAGGTGCAGGTCGATAACCAGCGCAGCATCGTCGTCGCCGGCACCGCTCGCCATGAACTGAAGGCTGACGAAAAACGCATCACCCACGGTCAGCGCCAGACCGAAGTGCGACAGGACGATCACTTGGTGGTGGTCGGCGACCGACACATTCGCGTCACCAGTCAGCTCCTCAACGCCAGTCAGCAATTCCACGTCAGTGCCGGCCAGCAAGTGGTCATCGACGGCGGCGCCAGCGCGACCATTCAAGCAGGCGGGCAGTGGATCAACATCGGCCCCGGCGGGATTTTCAGCAGTGTGCCGATTCAGGTCGGTGGCGCACCGATGGCGGCCATGGCTGCTGCGCCGAGCCTGCCGGATGTCCCGTTGAAACTCGCAGCCGCCCCGGCGGCGCTGCTCAGTGCCGCACAAATACTCAGCCTGCAAAGCGACGCGCCGTTCTGCGAAGAGTGCGAGCGCTGCAAGGACGGTGTTTGTGCCGCCTGATGCCTTGTCACCTCGCGCCTGGCTGGAGCGCCAGCCACTGCAACCGTCGGAGCAACTGTTCGCGATTTTCAGCAGCGCCAGTGCCGCTGAACCCTTTAAAGCTTGGCAACGCTCAATCACAGCTCAAGCGCCGAGCCCGATTTGGGCTGGCACTGTGTATGCCGAGTGGGAAGCGGTGATGCCCTATGTCGGAATCGTCGCTGCTGGCAGTGAGTTTTTGGAGTGGGTTGCCGCCACTGAGTCTCGCGATTGGGGGTGGTTGGCGGTTTCTTCTGCTTCTCAAGAAGCGCTGGTCGAGCATTTTCGCAGCCTCACTCAAGTTCTTTTGCCAAACGGCAACGCGGTGTTTTTCCGTTTCTGGGATGGGCGTTATTTGTTGCCGATTCTTCAGTCTGCCGACGTTAACGCCACGCAGTTAATGCCTGTCATCGACCGTTGTTTGATCAATGGGCAACCGCTCGATATCGGTGGCAGTGCATTGAAAACCGCCAGGGATTTTCCGTGGTGGGAAGTTTCTGAATCGCTGCTCAAACACCTCGCCATCGAGTCCGCGACAACCCGTATCAACAACTTGATGAAGTGGTTGAGCGAAGACCGTCCAGACCTTTTCGAGGCGTTTTCCGAAATCGTATTGCGGCACAAAGTCGCGAGCTTTCTTGAGACGCCCGACCTACCTCAAGCGCCGAAATCAGCGTTGGTGGATTACCTGATGACGGAGCTGGACTGATGGATCAGATCGTACGGATCGAGCAGGAGCTCGACGGTTTCAAAGACACACTGGTTTTGTATCGCCAACAGCTTGGCAGCTTCTTGAGCCGGAATGCGGACAGGGTCAGCCGGGCTACGGACATGCCGTCGCTGATGGACATGGAGCGGGTGATAAAACTCGGCACTACGACTACAGCGGTGAGTAGTCGTGACGATGATTTTTTCTCGGGTTTAGCGCGGTGTCCTGCGAGCGGAATACTGCAGATCGAGAGCAAGTTCGAATCGGTTTATGACATTCCGTTGGGGAATATTTCGGTCGATGTGATTGCCGTTGATGGCGGTGAAAGCACATCGGTCTTGCTCGATGAAAACGGTAAAGGGCAGTTCGTAGGCACACCGGGAAAGTTTTATCGCGTTCATGTCCAGGGTGAAGTTGCGCCCTCGAAGATCAACGAACTTTTTGATTCCTACAAAGGCCTCTCCAGCGACCTGGAAGACTGGTTACGCAGTGAGTGGGAAGGGTTCAAACCGCAGTGGTCGCAATCGACTTTTGCGGCTGTCGGTAACGGCATGCTCGCGGGAAGTTGGGCGGCGGTCATGGGCGTTTGGGACAGTCTCAGCCTGCTCTCGGACATTCTTCAGGATCCCCGCAAGTTCGTTGAACGCTTGGGCAGCGGCGCCGATGAGTTGGCCAAACTCGCGGAGTCGGCGCCGCAGGTCATGGCAAAAGTCCAGTTGCTGGCCAGTGACGAAGCGGCGCTCTGTTTGCTGTTGCGCACCGCCAGTCTGTGGCTGGAAATGCTGCCGCCCAGCGAGATCGCCGGCAACTCGGCAGAGGCGGCCAGCCAAGTCATTGTCTCGTTGCTGATCGATATTCTGATCGCTTCAGCGCTGGCTTTCACGCGAGTCGGTATACCCGCCGCCAAAGCCTATTTAACGGCTCGCGGGCTCAAATACGGGATGGGGCTGGCCAGTCTCGCGATGCGCTTCGTCGAGGCGACTTTCAATATCCTCAGCACCTTCATGAAGTACGTCGACCAGTACAAAGCAGTCGCCGCACGCGGTGTGGCAGCGGGCCTGAAAAAAGGCCGGATGCAACTTCGCTGGGATGCCAAACGCAACACCACACTGAAAAAAGACGAGCACCACGACGACTCCCCGGATCAGGCGAAAAATCCCAACGGCGACAGCGCCACGTGCGTGCCGTCTACCTGCAAAAACGGCTGCCCGGTATCGATGGTTACCGGCGAAGAACTGCTGACCCTCACCGACGGTTCCCTGGACGGCCTCCTACCGTTCGACTTCACCCGGCTCTACCGCACCAGCGCCGCCGAGATCGATGTCGGCCTCGGTTTTGGCTGGAGTCATTCGCTCGCCCATCGGCTGGAAATCGACGGTGACCAGGTCATCTGGATCGACCACGAAAACCGCCGCACCACGTTCCCTATGCCGTCCGCTGAGCGCCCGGCGATCCACAACAGCCTCTCGCGCGCGGCGATTTATCTCGGCGATGACCCCGAGGAACTGATCCTCGCCCAGGCTGGCGACGACACGCGTTTCTACCACTTTCACAACGGTCGGCTGACGGCGATCAGCGACGCGTACGACAACCGATTGCGCATCACCCGCGACCGCCAGGATCGCATCCAACGCCTCGACAACAGCGCCGGCCGTGCCTTGCTGTTGCGCTATGACCGCACTCATCTGATCGCCGTCGACTATCAGGTGTTTGTCCCGGCGCAGACCCTCGACGAGGCCTGGCACACCGAGCAGACGCTGGTCAGTTACCGCTATGACGAATGCGCTCAACTGATCGAAGCGAGCAACGCCGCCGGTGAAAGCGAGCGTTACGACTACGACGACCGGCACGTCATTCTGCAGCGGCAACTGGCCGGTGGTGCGAGTTTCTTCTGGGAGTGGGAACGGTCCGGCAAGGCAGCGCGCTGCATCCGGCACTGGGCGTCGTTTGCGCAGATGGACGCGCACTACGTCTGGGATGACCAGGGCAGCGTCACCGTCCAGAACATCGATGGCAGCGAAGAGGTTTACGTCCACGATGACCGGGCGCGGCTGGTGCGTAAGGTCGAGCTGGACGGTGGCGAACAGCTCAAGGCCTATGACGAGCAGGGCCGGTTGGTGGCCGAGCAGGATCCGCTCGGCGCCGTTACTGAATACCGCTACGACGAAGTCGGACGGCTGGTGGCACTGATTCCGCCGGAAGACGAACCAACGGCCTACGAGTATCGCAACGGTTTCCTGCATGTGCGCTATCGCGGCAAAGCGGTGTGGAAATATCAGCGCAATGCCCAGGGGGATGTCACCGAGGCTATCGATCCGGACGGCCAGGTCACCCACTATCACTACGACGCTCAGGGGCGTTTGCTGTCGATCCGCTACCCGGACACCAGCCGGCATGTGTTCGTTTGGAATGCCTTGGGGCAGTTGCTCGAAGAGACCTTGCCGGACGGTGGTCAGCGGCGCTTTTCCTACGATGCGCTGGGTCGACAGATTACCCGTCAGGACGAACACGGCGCGGTCACCCGCTACCAATGGGATGCGATCGGCCGACTGATCCAGACGACTTTGCCTACTGGCGCCAGCCGCGGGTTCAGCTACAACGCCTACGGCCAGATCACCGCGGAGCGCGATGAACTGGGCTGCATCACCCGCTACGAATACGCCGACGACCTGCACCTGGTCAGCCGCCGGATCAATCCCGATGGCACCCAGCTCAACTACCGCTACGACAACGCGCAGCTGCGGCTCACGGAAATCGAGAACGAATCCGGCGAGAAATATCAGCTGGACTACACGCCCAACGGATTGATCCGACAGGAAACCGGCTTCGACGGCCGCCGCACCGCCTACGCCTACGACCTCAACGGCCATCTGCTGGAGAAAACCGAGTTCGGCGATGACGGCTCCCAACTGATCACGGCTTATCAGCGGGACTCGGCCGGACGGTTGCTGACCAAGACGCTACCCGACGGCATCCAGGTCGAATACCGCTACGACTCGTTGGGCCGACTGACCAGTGTCGACGACGGCCACGACCACCCACTGGAATTCGAATACGACCAACAGGACCGCCTGATCACCGAGCACCAGGGCTGGGGCACGCTGCGCTATGGCTACGACGCCTGCGGCCAGCTCAACCGCCTGCGCCTGCCGGACGGCAGCAAGCTCGATTACCACCACGCCAAGGGCGGTGCGCTGACGGCCATCGACCTCAACGGCGCGCGGCTTACCAGCCACCAGTTTGCCTTCGGTCGCGAACAAAACCGCCAGCAAGGTCTGCTGCTCAGCGAATATGCCTACGACGACCAAGGCCGTTTGAAGGCCCACGCTGTCAGCCAACAGCAAAAAAGCCTGTACCGCCGCGACTATGCCTACAGCCTCAACGGCAATCTCGACCACATCGCCGACAGCCGCCACGGCCAGCGCAGTTACCGGTACGACCCGCTCAACCGCCTGACCCGCGTCCGCCACTCCCGCGACGACCCACCGGAAAGCTTCGCCCACGACCCGGCCGGCAACCTGCTGATGCAGGATCGCTCCGGCCCGATGACCGTCAAAGGCAATCGCCTGTTGATGCAAGGCGACCGCCATTACGACTACGACTCCTTTGGCAACCTGATCCGCGAACGCCGCGGCACCGCACATAAACTCGTCACCGAATACCGCTACGACTGCCAGCACCAGCTGATCGGCGTCACCACCCCGGACGGCCGCTGCTCCAGCTACCGCTACGACGCCTTCGGCCGCCGCATCGCCAAAACCGTCGACGGGCAAACCACCGAGTTCTTCTGGCAGGGCGACCAAGTCGTCGCCGAAAGCAGCAAAGAGCACTACCGCAGCTACGTCTACGAGCCGGGCAGCTTCCGCCCGCTGGCCATGCTCGACGGCAAAGGCCCGCGTAAGGCCTGCCCGTTCTATTACCAACTTGACCATCTAGGCACACCGCAAGAACTGACCGATTTTGGCGGCGAGATCGTCTGGTCGGCGAAGTACAACGCCTACGGCAAAGTCACTCACCAGACGTTCGGCGGGGGCGAGCAACTTGAACAACCGTTACGGTTTCAGGGCCAATACTTCGACGCCGAGAGCGGCCTGCACTACAACCGGCATCGGTACTATGATCCGGACGTTGGCCGATACCTGACGCCGGACCCGATCAAGTTGGCGGGCGGGCTGAACCAGTACCAGTACACGCCGAATCCGACGGGGTGGGTTGATCCGTTGGGGTTGGCTTGCAACCCGTGCCCCGGCGATATAGATGCCGATGGGCCGTATAGCGAAATTGTTCCTGGTGGAGGCTTGGCGGCGCATGAAGCTCAAGGTGGGCATCTCATCGCGAAGCACGTAGGTAGAACAAATATGCAGTTAGCTCAAAGGTTAGAAGCGGAACCAACTATTCCTGCAGCATCAACATTTCCTGATCGAGCTACTGCTGAGTCAGCTTCTGCGAGAGCATTAGATGCAAATAAAACAAAGATCGAACAATTCCTTAATGGGACAAAAGGGAAGACGACAATTACTCATGAGTTTCCCTACCCAGTAGGCGTCAGCTTACCGAACGGACGTACCGAATATCTGTCAGCATCGAAGGTATTGTTGGTATTAATTAAGGATGCCCGGCGGCCTGAGGGTTATTTTTTGCTAACAGGATTTCCAGAGATATGAGCAGAGAGTTCCCCGAGCTACACGATTTTTTTGGAGCGTACTTTCATCAAGATTGGACAGTCGAACATGATACGGCTGAGCAAGTGATTGATGCTTTTTTAGCTGACTCCGATCCTGGGGATCTAATGGTGGTCCGACAAGAGCTCAATGTGCTGCTTGATCAGCGGAAAGACGAGCTTGTGTTGCGGGAATATTTATTGAAAGAGCTGAGCTGTTATTACTGCTATTGGATTGCATGGGAGTCAGGTGAGTTTTGGTTACGCCATATCGCTGACAGATTGGCTAGTCGACTTGATCATCCTTGATGACAAATGGCTGTGAAATTTCTGGGCAAGGTCGTCGGAAGTTTCCTTCAAGACGTATCGGTTTCCATGAACTGGTGCGAAGTGAGATCCATGGATAGTCTTTGGCTGTCGCTGCAAATGCAGTGGCAGGGTGTAGGAACCCTTACTCCAACGTGCGTCAGTACTGTTGATTGATTGCGACACTTAAATCGTGTCCGTAATATCGTTCGCGGCGGCTGTGCGCGGGACACGTTTCGACGTGGCTGAGTTGGAGTATCTCAGTTTCCTACTCCCGCGCACGGTTGCCACCCAAGCCCGTAGGAAAGGCCGTTGGTAGCTTCAAATACATACTCCAAGGTCTCTAAAAAATGAAAAATCTTCATCCCGATCCACCCTACGAAAAAATAATCCCTCATCCCGAAAACCGCTTCATGGCATTGACCGGCAACTGCAACGACATGCCCACGCTATTCGTCGATACCCACGCGCCGCTGGATATCTTGACCGACACTGCCAACTATCGAATTCGCGCCGTCACTCAGGTGCTGGAAAACATGTCGATGCGCGGTTCCATCGAGTGCGAGTCCTTCATCCTTAGTGATTTTGCTTTGCTCTGTGCCATTCCATTGCGCGATGGGTGTGATGTGCTGGATGTGATTGGGCGGCGTTTGCGGGCTCGGCCTTCGGAGTAGCGCCGCAGAATGATCGTTCCCACGCTCCTGCGTGGGAATGCAGCCCGTGACGCTCTGCGTCACATCGGTGCCCGACTCGACACCAGCGGTGTGGCTGGAACGCGGAGCGTCCCTTAAGGCATTCCCACGCGGAGCGTGGGAACGATCACCGTGTAGAGGTGGCGGCACCAGGATTGCCCGCTCAGCCGCGAACCCCTGACGTTCTGCCCCGTACAAGGTAAACTTCCCGGCCTTCGCAGGAGCAATCATGAATTATCGTCACGCCTTCCATGCCGGCAATCACGCCGATGTGTTCAAACACCTGACTTTGACCCGCCTCATCGCCCTGATGTCGCGCAAGGAGCAGCCGTTTGCCTATCTCGACACTCACGCCGGTATTGGTCTGTATGACCTGCAGGGCGATCAGGCCAGTCGTACCGGTGAGTACCTGGAAGGGATCGCGCGGTTGTGGGATCAGCCGGATTTGCCGGCGCTGACTGCTGATTACATGAAGGTATTGCACGAGATGAACCCGGATGGCCAATTGCGCTATTACCCGGGGTCGCCGGAGTTGGCGCGGCGTTTGACCCGGCCGCAGGATCGCGTGTTGCTGAACGAGAAGCACCCGGAAGATGGCTTGCTGCTCAAGGACAATATGGCCGGTGATCGTCGGGTGAAGGTGCACTTGGGCGAGGGCTGGCATGTGCCGCGGGCGATGTTGCCGGTGCAGGAGAAGCGGGCGGTGATGTTGATTGATCCGCCGTTCGAGCAGCTTGATGAGATGCAGCGTTGTGCGGCGTCGTTGAAAGAAGCGGTTGGCCGCATGCGCCAGACGGTGGCGGCGATCTGGTACCCGGTGAAGGACCAGCGCATGTTGCGGCGTTTTTATCAGGATCTGGCTGGCACGGGTGCGCCGAAGTTGTTGCGGGTGGAGTTGTTGGTGCATCCGTTGGATACGCCCAATAGCCTGAATGGTTCGGGGTTGGCGATTGCCAATCCGCCATGGGGGCTTGAAGAGGAATTGCGTGAGTTGCTGCCGTGGTTGTCCAAGAAGCTTGGGCAGACCCAGGGTGGGTGGCAGATGGATTGGTTGATTGCCGAGAGTTGATACATTGCATTAGTGGCGTCTGATCCGACGCCATCGCGGGCAAGCCCGCTCCCACAGGGATTTATGTCGATCACAACATAGTGGTTAGACACATCACCTTGTGGGAGCGGGCTTGCCCGCGATGCTTTTCAGGGCCCGAAAATCAGATCGGGCAGGTCACGCCTGTACCGCCAATCCCGCAATACCCTTCAGGGTTCTTGGCCAGGTACTGTTGGTGATACGCCTCGGCGTAGTAGAACGTCGGGGCTTCGTCGATTTCGGTGGTGATGGTGCCTTTGCCAGCCTTGGTCAGTTCCGCCTGGAACACTTTCGCGCTGTTCTTCGCCGCTTCCAGTTGTTCCGGTTTGGTGCAGTAGATCACCGAGCGGTACTGGGTGCCGATGTCGTTGCCCTGGCGCATGCCTTGGGTCGGGTTGTGCAGTTCCCAGAACATTTTCAGCAGTTGTTCATAGCTGACTTTTTCCGGCTCATACACCACGAGCACCACTTCGGTGTGCCCGGTCAGGCCCGAGCAGACTTCTTCGTAGGTCGGGTTCGGCGTGAAGCCGCCGGCGTACCCGACCGAGGTGCTGAACACGCCTTCGCGCTGCCAGAATTTGCGTTCTGCGCCCCAGAAACAACCCAGGCCGAAGATTGCGAATTCTACGTTGCCCGGAAACGGACCCAGCAGCGGGTTGCCGTTGACGAAGTGTTTTTCCGGAACCTTGATCGGGGTTTCGCGGCCAGGCAGAGCTTGTTCTTTAGTCGGGAGCACGTTTTTGTTCACCAGGATTTCCGAGCGCAGAACCATGATCAGTCCTCTCAGTCAGGTTGAGATGTAAATACAGACTGCCAGTTTGCCCGAGTGTTACGTCGCTGTCAGGCGATTGGGCCGCGCGGATAGCGTTTGAGCTTTTCGATCAGCTCGGAGCCCGGGATCGGTCGGTCGAACAGGTAGCCCTGGCCGACGTCGCAACGGTGGCGGCGCAGGAAGGCCAGTTGCTCGGCCGTCTCGATGCCTTCAGCCACGACCTTGAGTTTCAGGTTGTGAGCCATGGCGATCACCGCGGAGGTGATTTCCATGTCGTCCTGGTTGTCCGGGATTTCGTGGATGAAGCTGCGATCGATCTTGATGATGTCGATCGGGAATTTTTTCAAGTAACTGAGCGACGAGTAACCGGTGCCGAAGTCGTCCATGGCCAGGGTCAGGCCCAGACGCTTGAGCTGATCGAGCTGCAAGTGCGTGTCTTCGGTGGCTTCCAGCAGCAGGCCTTCGGTCAGCTCCAGTTCCAGCAGGTTCGCCGGCAGCGCTTCTTCCTTGAGGATGTTGGCGATGGACGCCACCAGGTCCGGATCGGAGAACTGTTTGGGCGACAGGTTAATCGCCACTTGCAGATTGCCCAGGCCGGCGGCGGTCAGGTCTTTGCTCATGCGGCAGGCCTGGCGGGCGATCCATTTGCCGATAGGGATGATCAGCCCGGTTTCTTCGGCCACGCTGATGAACTGGTCCGGGCGGATCATGCCTTTTTCCGGATGGTTCCAGCGCAGCAGCGCTTCCATGCCCAGCAAGCGACCGCTGCGCAGGCACAGCTTGGGCTGGTAGAACACGTCCAGCTCGTTCTGGGTCAGGGCGCGGCGCAGGTTGTTTTCGACGAACAGTTTGTAGCTCGCCTCGGCATTCAGGGCTTCGGTGAACACTTGCACCTGGTGTTTGCCGTTAGCCTTGGCCTTGTGCAGCGCCAGGCCGGCGTTGCGCATCAGCGTCTGTGGATCGCGGCCGTGCAGTGGTGCGCAGGCCAGGCCCACCGAACCGGTGACGCTGATTAACTGGTTGTCGACGAACATCGGTTTGTCGAGGGTTGCCAGTAATTGATTGGCAACCTGCTGGCCCGTCGAGAGGTCAGTGTCGTCCAGCAGCACCGCGAATTCGTTACTGGCAAAACGTGCCAGGCTGCCGCTTGGGCTCAGGCTGTTGCGCAAGCGCCGAGCCAGGCTGATCAGCAGCTTGTCGCCGGTTTGATGGCCGAGGCTGTCGTTGATGCGTTTGAAGTTGTCGATGTCCACCAGCAGCAGGCTGATCGGCGTGTCGCTGTCTCGGGCAAAGCGTTCATCAAGGTTGCGGATGAACGCCGGGCGGTTGCCGAGGTTGGTCAGGTTGTCGGTGTAGGCCAGGCGCTCGATGCGCTGCTGGGCGAGTTTGGTCTGGGTGATGTCTTCGTAGATACCGATGTAGTGCGTCAGCTCACGGTTGTCGCCATAGACCTTGGAAATCGACAACTGGCCCCAGTAGGGTTCGAGGTTTTTGCGCCGGCTCTTGAACTCGCCCTGCCAGCTGTTGCTCTTGGCCAGCGCCGACGGCGCGTCGAACAGCAGTTCGCTGAGGTTTTCCAGCGCTGGCAGTTCCGACAGCCGCTGACCGTGGACTTCTTCGGTGGTGTACTGGGTGATCGCGGTAAAGCTTGGGTTGACGTATTCCACCACGCCATCGCAATTGACCAGCAGAAAGGCGTTGGCGCTTTGCTCCACCGCACGCTGGAACAAGTGCAGGGCGCTGGTGGCGGTGCGGCGGTTGTGGTTATTGATGACTTGGGCGAACTGATCCGCCAGTTCACCGGCGAAGGCGATTTCGTCCGACTGCCAGGCGCGGGTCGCACCGATCTGTTCCAGGCAGAGCACACCGACCACCTGGCCATCGACGCGGATGCTGGCGTCGAGCATGGCGTTGACGTCACGCGGGCGCAGGTGTTCGGCGATTTCCCGGGTACGCGGGTCACGCATGGCGTTGTGGGCGTCGATGGCGCGGCCAGTGTGCAAGGCGTCGAGGTAATCGGGAAAACCACTGGCGTCGATCGGCTCCGGCAGTTGGCGACCCCGGGTGGCGCGATGGTAGGCCGAGATCGGCGTCAGTCGCGAGCCGTCGAGGTTCCACAGGCTGGCGCAGTCGATTTCATAGATGTCGCAGGCGCTGCGGGTGATCAGTTCGGCAGCTTCTTGCAGGGAATTGTTGGTGCTGTAGCGCTGGCGGGTCAGCAGCAGGATCAGGTCTTGCTGGGCGCGCACCCGGTCCAGGTGCTGCAGTTGTTCCTGCTGGGCACGTTGATTGAGTTCCAGGGCGATTTGCAGGCGTGAGTTCTGGGTTTCCAGATCCAGCGCCGGCAGCAACGGTTCGCCGTCGAACAGGCCGTCCACCACCATCAGGTAGCCGCGCAGCAGGTGCCGATTGTGTTGTTTGTAAGCTTCGCCCAGTTCCAGCAGGCTCAGAACGCCTGCGACGGTGTGCAAGGTGTAGCGGATCAGGTAATGCGGGCTTTCGGTGAGTTGCTGCTGGATCGTGTCGTGCAGTTGATAGCGCGCTTCGGGCTCCATCAGGCTGGCGTAGGGCGAGCCGACCAGAGCACAGAGCTCCACTGCCGGCAGGCCGAATTGTCGTTCGCAATTGGGGTCGAGAAACAGCAGCGCCCAGCTCGGTTCATTCAGCCGTTCGAAACGCAGCATGCCGAGCCGCGAGGGCACCGGCAACTGCGTCACTACCTCGGCCACCATACGGCTGGCGGCATCGGGTTGGCTCTTCATATGGAGGGAAACTCGCTTCGAATATGCTGATCGCGCCGGGCTCACGCCCTCTTTACTGTTGCCTGCGGCAAGGTTGCATCATTGCGACACCGACTGACAAGAGACATGAAGGCCAAGTGCTATAAGAATATGTCGGCAGACGTGAAGAATTCTCCAGCGAGGCGCGAAAAGTAATGCTGTGAGTCAAAAGATCGTAGCCTTCGGCAGCCCCTGCAAGGCTGCGATCTTTTCCGGGATCAACGCAATTTTATGGTTATTGACTGCAGTTGCTTGCCATCCCGATCGTGATAATTGACGCGAACCTGTTCAGTATCGACGACCAGGTGCGCGAAGTTGTCCTGGCTGATCACCTCGCTGGTCAGCTCATGCCGATAATCTCCCGCGGCCGTTCGGGCCAACGCTTGGTCGAGAATGAACGTGGATGCCTTGGCATACGGCAGCAGTTTGCTGTTGCACAGCGGTGAAGACACGATGGTGTGAACTTCGAAGTCCGGATTCTCGCTGTGGGTCAGGCGACTGGTCAGCGACCCATGGACATCGCCGGAAATGAACAAGACGTTCTTGATGCCGTGCGTACGAATCGTCTCCAGCAGTCGTAGTCGTTGCTCCGGGAAGGCTTTCCAGGCGTCATCACCGTGAAGCTTGCGGTCAGGGTAGAACATGACGCTGGTGACCACGAATTTGACTCGGGCCTTGCTGTTGATCAGCCATTTGAGCAGCGCCTGTTCCTGCTCTTCATCAAGGATGCGCCGGTCGCTGGCCGACAGATTGCGGCGGGTTCGGCTATCGGTGATAAACCATTCAATATCGCCCTCGCTGAATTGATACCAATAGTGCGGCAGCAGCGCTCTGTTGACTTGCCCGTTGGCAAGCAGTTCATGTACGGGGCTGTGGCTGACTTGATAGAGTTCATACGCCGCCATGGCGTTTCTGTATAAGTTAACATCGCTCTTACTTGCATTGGCTGGCCAGTTGTCTTCAATTTCATGGTCATCGAGGATCATGTAAGTCGGCACGCCGGACATTAACTTCGAGATATGAGGTTGCGAAAAAGCCGTGCGGTATTTGCTGAGGATGTCCTTGTATTCCCGGTCGGGGGCCACGAGGTTCAAGTCATCGACGTAGATTTGGTCGCCAGTCATCAACATGGCGCTGACAGGCGGCTCGGCGCGTTCCGCCAGGCTTGTGATCGAGGCAAAGATCCGGTCGCCCAAATGCGGGGCCGAGGCAATGCCGGCGGTCATTCGCAGGTAACGACATGAGCCTACGATGTAGGCCCGTGGCGTGGTGGTTTTGCTGGACTGCGTGCGAAAGCGATAGATTTCCCGCGGCCATTGCAGCGGCAGTTCCTGGATCGTCTCCACGGTATGCACCGGGCTCATGGGGCTGAACCAGCCCGCCTGATATTCATAGTCGGTATCGATGGCGAGATCGTTGAGGGCAATTACATCGGACATGTCGCGCAAGATGGTTAGTTTTGTAAATGTGCCTTTGGACCAGTGTTCCTCACCGGTGCGTCGATAACGAACACCTGCAAATACCAAGGCGTCATTCTGTAATTCGCCGCGCAAGAAAATGCGGGCGTGGTTAGTTGCGGTGTGGCCAATAATTGGGCCGACAGTCGGTTTGAACATGTTCGAATCCATTCGAAGTAATGCTAACTAAGCAGATTAAGTTGTTGAAGTTTCTATTAGAAACTATCCCAACTAAGACTAGTTATTGGCTCGCGAAAAATATCGGGCGGAAGTGGACTCGAGTTGTAGGCGGTGTAAGCCATGAATGTAGGAATAAAGCGCGGATGAGCTGCTACAGGCCATTTTCAAGGCAAAAAAAGCCCCGCCAAATTGGCGGGGTTGAGGTACGAGCGTGGCGCTCGGAAAACATGGAGCGCGACAGACCCTCCGGTGAAGGAGGGCCGGTCGGTGTTACAGCAGGATGGTGCGGATGTCCGCCAGCAGGTCGCTCAGACGCTTGGTGAAGCGTGCAGCAGCGGCGCCGTTGATCACACGGTGATCGTAGGACAGCGACAGAGGCAGCATCAGTTTCGGCTGGAAGGCTTTGCCGTCCCAGACTGGCTGGATGGTTGCCTTGGAAACACCGAGGATCGCCACTTCCGGCGCGTTGACGATCGGCGTGAAGCCGGTGCCGCCAATGTGGCCGAGGCTGGAAATGGTGAAGCAGGCGCCTTGCATGTCGTCAGCGGTGAGCTTTTTGTCGCGGGCTTTGGCAGCCAGCGCAGCGGCTTCGGCTGCCAGTTGCAACAGGCTCTTCTGGTCGACGTTCTTGATGACCGGTACCAGCAGGCCTTCAGGGGTGTCGACCGCGAAGCCGATGTTCACGTACTTCTTGCGGATGATCGCCTTACCGCTTGGCGCCAGCGAACTGTTGAAGTCCGGCAGTTCCTTGAGCAGGTGCGCGCAGGATTTGAGCAGCAGCGGCAGGATGGTCAGCTTGACGCCAGCCTTCTCTGCAACGGCTTTCTGAGCAATACGGAACGCTTCCAGCTCGGTGATATCAGCCGAATCGAACTGAGTCACGTGAGGAATGTTCAGCCAGCTGCGATGCAGGCTCGACGCGCCGATTTGCATCAGGCGAGTCATCGGCACTTCTTCGGTTTCACCGAAGCGGCTGAAGTCCACGACCGGAATCGGCGGGATGCCCGCGCCGCCGGTTGCACCAGCCGCAGCGGCTGGAGCTTCCTTGGCCTTCTGCATCATGGCCTTGACGTAAACCTGCACGTCTTCCTTCAGGATGCGACCATGCGGACCGCTGGCGCCAACGGCGCTCAGCTCGACGCCGAACTCGCGGGCCAGTTGACGCACGGCCGGGCCGGCGTGAACTTTAGCGCCCGGCTTGGCTGGAGCGGCGGCCGGGGCAGCAGCAGGTGCAGCGGCCGCCGGAGCAGCAGCGGCAGGCGCAGGCGCGCTCGGAGCAGTTGCGGCTGGAGCCGGGGCTGCAGCAGGTGCCGCGCCTTTGACTTTCAGCTTCAGGATCAGGTCGCCAGTACCGACTTCGTCATCCAGCTTGATGGAAACGCTTTCCACCACGCCAGCGGCAGGCGATGGGATTTCCATGCTCGCCTTGTCGGATTCCAGGGTGATCAGCGACTGGTCGGCGGCGACGGTATCGCCAGCCTTGACCAGTACTTCGATGATCTTGGCCTTGCCCGCCGAACCGATGTCCGGGACGTGAATGTCCTGAACAGTGTCGGCAACCGGGGCTGCCGGAGCCGCAGCGGCTGGCGCCGGAGCAGCGGCAGCAGGCGCAGCTGCCTGGGCTGGCGCGGCCGCGGCTGGTGCAGCCGCACCCGCCACTTCCAGGTCCAGAATCAGGTCGCCGGTGCCGACTTCGTCGTTGAGCTTGACGCTGATGGCCTTCACCACGCCAGCGGCAGGCGATGGAATTTCCATGCTCGCCTTGTCGGATTCCAGGGTGATCAGCGACTGATCAGCCGCGACGGTGTCGCCGACCTTGACCTGAATCTCGATGATCTGAGCCTTGCCCGACGAACCGATGTCCGGCACGTGTACTTGCTGAACGCTGGCAGCAGCAGGCGCGGCGGCTGGAGCAGCTGGCGCTTTCGCGGCAGCAGGTGCAGCTTCAGCTTTGGCGGCTGGCGCAGCGGCAGCCGCAGGCGCCACAGCAGTGGCACCTTCGACTTCCAGCTCCAGCAGTTCGTCGCCTTCTTTCAGGCGATCACCCAGCTTCACTTTCAGGCTCTTGATGATACCGGCCTTCGGCGCAGGCACTTCCATGCTCGCCTTGTCCGACTCAAGTGTCAGGATGCTCTGGTCGGCTTCGATACGGTCGCCGACCTTCACAAACAGTTCAATTACTTCACCTTCACCGCTGCCGATGTCAGGTACGCGAATGAGTTCGCTCACAGAGTGTCTCCTCAGCAGTCCAGTGGGTTGCGTTTTTCCGGGTTGATACCGAACTTGGCGATGGCTTCAGCCACCACTTTAGGTTCGATATCACCACGGTCAGCCAAGGCTTCCAGGGCTGCCAACACCACGAAATGACGGTCGACTTCGAAGAAGTGACGCAGCTTCTTGCGGCTGTCACTGCGGCCGAAACCATCGGTGCCCAGGACTTTGAATTCCTTGGACGGGACCCACTGACGAATTTGTTCAGCGAACAGCTTCATGTAGTCGGTAGACGCGATGACCGGACCTTTACGGCCGTTCAGGCATTCTTCGACATAGCTCAGCTTAGGCTTCTGGCCAGGGTGCAGACGGTTGCTACGCTCAACGGCCAGGCCATCGCGACGCAGTTCGTTGAAGCTGGTAACGCTCCACACGTCGGCGCCGACGTTGAACTGTTCACGCAGGATCTTCGCCGCTTCACGGACTTCACGCAGGATGGTGCCGGAGCCCATCAGCTGCACGTGGTGCGCCGCTTCGCGGGTGTCTTCTTCGAGCAGGTACATGCCCTTGATGATGCCTTCCTCGACACCGGCCGGCATGGCTGGCTGCTGGTAGGACTCGTTCATCACGGTGATGTAGTAGAAGACATCCTGCTGCTCTTCGGTCATCTTCTTCATGCCGTCCTGGATGATCACCGCCAGCTCGTAGCCGTAGGTTGGATCGTAGGTGCGGCAGTTCGGGATGGTGGCAGCCAGGATGTGGCTGTGACCGTCTTCGTGTTGCAGGCCTTCACCGTTCAGCGTGGTCCGGCCGGCGGTGCCGCCGATCAGGAAGCCACGGGTGCGGCTGTCGCCAGCGGCCCAGGCCAGGTCGCCGATACGCTGGAAGCCGAACATCGAGTAGAAGATGTAGAACGGCAGCATTGGCTGGTTGTGGCTGGAGTACGAAGTACCGGCAGCAATGAAGGAGCTCATGGCGCCCGCTTCGTTGATGCCTTCTTCGAGGATCTGGCCCTTCTTGTCTTCTTTGTAGAACATCACCTGGTCTTTATCGACTGGCTCGTAGAGCTGGCCGACGGAGGAGTAGATGCCCAACTGACGGAACATGCCTTCCATACCGAAGGTACGGGCTTCGTCCGGGATGATCGGAACGATGCGCGGGCCGATTTCCTTGTCCTTGACCAGTTGCGCGAGGATCCGCACGAAGGCCATGGTGGTGGAGATTTCACGGTCGCCCGAACCGTCGAGGATAGCCTTGAGGGTATCGAGCGATGGGGTTGGAACACTGAAGCTCTGCGCGCGGCGCTGTGGCACGAAACCGCCCAATGCAGTGCGGCGCTCGCTCAGGTAACGGGCTTCGGCGCTGTTTGGTTCCGGTTTGAAGAACGGCAGGTTTTCCAGCTCTTCGTCTTTGACCGGAATGTCGAAGCGATCACGGAACAACTTCAGGCTGTCGACATCGACTTTCTTGGTGTTGTGCGCGGTGTTTTTCGCTTCGCCGGCACCGGTGCCATAACCCTTGATGGTTTTGGCCAGGATGACGGTCGGTTGTTCTTTGTGGTTGACCGCTTCGTGGTACGCCGCGTAGACCTTGTACGGGTCGTGGCCGCCACGGTTGAGTTTCCAGATTTCGTCGTCGGACAAGTCTGCAACCATCGCCTTGAGTTCTGGCGAGTTGAAGAAGTGTTCACGCACGAACGCGCCGTCTTTGGCTTTGTAGTTCTGGTACTCGCCGTCGATGACTTCGTCCATGCGGCGTTGCAGGATGCCGTCGACGTCTTTGGCCAGCAGTGGGTCCCAGAAACGGCCCCAGATGACTTTGGTCACGTTCCACTGAGCACCGCGGAATACGCCTTCGAGTTCCTGGATGATCTTGCCGTTGCCGCGAACCGGGCCATCAAGGCGCTGCAGGTTGCAGTTAATGACGAAGATCAGGTTGTCCAGCTTCTCGCGGCCAGCCAGCGAGATGGCACCCAGGGATTCCGGCTCGTCGCACTCGCCGTCGCCCAGGAAACACCAGACTTTTTGCTTGCCTTCCGGGATGAAACCACGGGCTTCCAGGTACTTCATGAAGCGTGCCTGGTAGATCGCCTGGATCGGGCCCAGACCCATGGATACGGTCGGGAACTGCCAGAAATCAGGCATCAGCCAAGGGTGCGGGTAGGACGACAGGCCCTGACCGTCCACTTCCTGGCGGAAGTTGTTCATCTGGTCTTCGGTGATGCGGCCTTCCATGAACGCGCGGGCGTAAACGCCTGGCGAGGTGTGGCCCTGGAAGTAGATCAGGTCGCCGCCGTGCTCGTCGGTCGGGGCCTGGAAGAAGTAGTTGAAGCCGATGTCATACAGGGTCGCACTGGAAGCGAAGCTGGAGATGTGACCACCCAGGTCAGAATCTTTCAGGTTCGTACGCATTACCATGGCCATCGCGTTCCAGCGTACCAACGAGCGAATGCGGCGTTCCATGAACAGGTCGCCAGGCATGCGTGCTTCGTGGGTAACGGGAATGGTGTTGCGGTACGGCGTGGTGATGGCGTAAGGGAGCTGCGAGCCGCTACGGGTCGCGAGTTCACCCATACGGGTCATCAGATAGTGAGCACGGTCTTCGCCTTCTTTGTCGAGAACCGATTCCAGGGCGTCCAGCCATTCCTGGGTTTCGACGGGATCGAGGTCTTGCATGGCTTGCTCCAGGGCGGAAAGGCTTCCAGAATCGGTTGCCTGAGTTTGCGACTGGCCTTGTGGGCAGACGATATAAATTCTTGGATTGCCGAGAGGTATGTTCCGGCGGCGTGTAGTTTTACTACAAATCATCGGGCATTTCAGCCTTTCGAATGTATAGACGAGTAGTAAAACTACAGATGATTGGCTTGTGGCCTCCGGCTGCGTTGTGAGAATAATCGTTAAGGTTGGTCTTTTGCCAACCAAAAAAGGTGAAGGCTTGATGATCGCTGCCAAAAATAAACAAATTTCAGCTATTTCTAACCTTTGTTCGGCAGTCGGTCAGGTAGCGCATTTTCACGAATCACTACATGCAGCCCTTCACACGCCGATCAAGGATAGACCATGAGCCTCCCTTCGCTTGCCGAACTGCCCGGCGTACTCCTGCCATTTGTCACCCGTGCCGAGCAGTCGTTCCGTACGGCCGTCGCGGTGCTTGCCGACGATCATGGCTTGGCTGCCTGGACGCCTGAGCGCTGGGCGCAATTTGCCCGCGTCACCGCCGCCAGCGACTTTGTCATTGAACAGAGTGTGCGTGACCCTTTGATGTTGCTGGAGCTGGTGCAGTCCGGCGAACTGGATCGCGCCTTTGCGCCGGGCGAGTTGTGCGCGCAGATTGCGACGGCGGTGAGCACCGCCGAAACCGACGACCAACTCGGCCGCGCCCTGCGTCGCCAGCGTGCACGCCAGCAAGTGCGGATTATTTGGCGCGACCTGACTCGCCAGGCCGATCTGATCCAGAGCTGTCGCGACCTCTCGGACATGGCCGATGCCAGCATCGATCAGGCCTATCAGTGGTTGTATCAGCGCCATTGCCAGCAGTTCGGCACGCCCACCGGGCGGCGTAGCGGGGAGCCGCAGCAAATGGTCGTCCTCGGCATGGGCAAGCTCGGCGCCGTGGAGCTGAACCTGTCGTCGGACATCGACCTGATCTTCGCCTACCCCGAGGGCGGCGAAACCGTCGGCGTGAAGCGGTCGCTGGATAACCAGGAGTTTTTCATTCGCCTCGGCCAGCGGCTGATCAAGGCCCTGGACCCGATGACCGTTGACGGCTTCGTGTTCCGCGTCGACATGCGCTTGCGGCCTTACGGCTCGTCCGGCGCGCTGGTGCTGAGCTTCAATGCGCTGGAACAGTATTACCAGGATCAGGGCCGCGACTGGGAACGCTACGCGATGATCAAGTCGCGCGTGGTGGCCGGCGATCAAGTGGCGGGCGCGCAACTGCAAGAAATGCTGCGCCCGTTCGTTTACCGACGTTATCTGGACTTCTCAGCCATCGAAGCGCTGCGCACCATGAAGCAGTTGATCCAGCAGGAAGTCCGGCGCAAGGGCATGGCCGACAACATCAAGCTGGGTTCCGGTGGCATTCGTGAAGTCGAATTTATCGCCCAGGCCTTCCAGTTGATTCACGGTGGCCGCGACCTGAGCCTGCAGCAGCGTCCTTTATTAAAAGTACTGAGCACCCTCGAAGGTCAGGGTTACCTGCCGGCGGCGGTGGTCAGCGAATTGCGTGAAGCCTACGAATTTCTGCGTTACACCGAACACGCGATCCAGGCCATTGCCGACCGCCAGACTCAGATGCTGCCGGATGGCGAACAGGATCAGGCGCGCATTGCCTTTATGCTCGGGTTTGCCAATTGGACGGCATTCCACGAACAGCTGATGTACTGGCGCGGCCGGGTGGCCTGGCACTTTGCTCAGGTGATCGCCGATCCCGATGAAGAGGACGGCGCCGAGAGCGAAGTGGTGGTCGGCGGCGAATGGCTGCCGCTGTGGGAAGAAGCCCAGGACGAGGAGGCCGCGTGCCGTCAGCTGGAGGAGGGTGGTTTCGCCGATGCCTCCAAGGCGCTGAAAGCCTTGGCCAGTCTGCGTGGCAGTCCGCAATTGCGCGCCATGCAGCGTCTGGGGCGTGAGCGCCTCGATGCTTTTATTCCGCGTTTGCTGGCTCAGGCCGTGGAACACGCCAATCCCGATCTGGTGCTGGAGCGGGTGCTGCCACTGGTGGAAGCCGTGGCGCGTCGTTCCGCCTATCTGGTGCTGTTGACCGAGAACCCCGGCGCCCTGCGCCGCTTGCTGACGCTATGCGCCGCGAGCCCGTGGATTGCTGAACAGATCACGCGCTTCCCGTTGTTGCTCGACGAGTTGCTCAACGAAGGCCGGTTATTCAAGCCACCGCTGGCGCCGGAACTGGCGGCCGAGTTGCGCGAGCGTTTGACGCGGATTCCCGAAGACGACCTCGAACAACAAATGGAAGCCCTGCGGCATTTCAAACTGGCGCACCGCTTGCGCGTCGCCGCCTCGGAAATCGCCGGCAGCCTGCCCTTGATGAAGGTCAGTGATTACCTGACCTGGCTTGCCGAAGCGATCCTCGAACAAGTGCTGGCCCTGGCCTGGCGCCAGACCGTGGCCAAGTACGGCACGCCGCTGCGCACCGACGGCAGCTTGTGCGACCCTGGTTTCATCATTGTCGGTTACGGGAAAGTCGGCGGTCTGGAGTTGGGGCACAGTTCGGACCTGGATCTGGTGTTCATCCACGACGGTGATCCGCAGGCCGAAACCGACGGGCCGAAGCCTATTGACGGCGCACAGTTTTTTACCCGGCTCGGGCAGCGCATCATTCATTTGCTGACGGCGCAGACCAACTCTGGTCAGCTGTATGAAGTGGACATGCGCCTGCGGCCGTCTGGTGCGTCTGGTTTGCTGGTGAGTTCCCTGGGGGCGTTTGCCCGGTATCAGGAAAACGAAGCCTGGACTTGGGAGCACCAGGCGCTGGTGCGGGCGCGGGTGCTGGTGGGCAGTCAGGATGTCGGCCAGGCTTTCGAGAAGGTTCGCGCGGCGGTATTGGCCAAGCCGCGGGACCTGCCGACCTTGCGCCAGGAGGTCAGCGAGATGCGCGCCAAGATGCGCGATAATCTCGGCAGCAAGAGCACTGCGGCGGGCACCGCGGCAAATGCCTTCGAGGCCACGGCGCCGTTCGATCTCAAGCAGGACGCCGGAGGTATCGTCGATATTGAATTTATGGTGCAATACGCGGCTCTGGCATGGTCTGAGGCGCATCCGTCATTGCTGCGCTATACCGACAATATCCGTATTCTGGAAGGGCTGGAGGAGGTCGGGCTGATGCCCGCCGAAGACGCCAGCCTGTTGCGTGAAGCCTATAAGGCCTATCGCTCCGCCGCTCACCGGGAGGCCTTGCAGAAGGACGCCGGTGTGATACCGGGCGACCAGTTCGTGGATGAACGACGGCAGGTAATGCGTATCTGGCGTGAGCTGGGGTTAAGCTGAAACGGGATATTTGCAACACCTGATACCCCTGTGGGAGCGAGCCTGCTCGCGATGAGGCCGTCACATTCAACATTTATGCTGACTGTCAGGCCGCGATCGCGAGCAGGCTCGCTCCCACACTGGATCTGCGGTGTTTGGTAGATTGAAGGCGCTAAGCTGTATCGCATGGATGTGCACAAAATTGATCCGACGAGCCCCAATCAGCTCGTCCAAATGACCTGACGGTTCACCCCGCAGGTGCTGGATTCTCGAGGCGGGGAGGCGTATGCCTCCCCGGCTCGTTTTTGGAAACCACATGAAAATTCTGATCGTTGGGCCCAGTTGGGTCGGTGACATGGTGATGGCGCAGACACTTTTTCAGTGTCTCAAACAGCGTCACCCGCAATGCGAAATCGACGTGCTGGCCCCCGAGTGGAGCCGGCCGATCCTCGAGCGTATGCCCGAAGTGCGCCAGGCCTTGAGCTTCCCGCTCGGCCACGGCGTGCTGGAGCTGGCGACGCGTCGGCGCATCGGTAAATCCCTGGTCGGTCAGTACGACCAGGCCATCCTGCTGCCCAATTCCCTGAAGTCGGCATTGGTACCGTTTTTTGCCGGTATCCCGAAACGCACTGGCTGGCGTGGCGAATTTCGCTACGGCCTGCTCAATGACGTGCGTACGCTCGACAAAGAACGTTACCCGCTGATGATCGAGCGGTTCATGGCTCTGGCCTTTGAGCCCGGCGTCGAGTTGCCGAAACCGTATCCACGGCCGAGCCTGCAGATCGACCCGGTGACCCGCGATGGCGCACTGGCCAAATTCGGTCTGGCCCTCGACCGTCCGGTGTTGGCGCTGTGCCCCGGCGCCGAGTTCGGCGAGTCCAAGCGCTGGCCGTCCGAGCACTACGCCAAGGTCGCCGAAGCGAAGATCCGTGAAGGCTGGCAGGTCTGGCTGTTCGGCTCGAAAAACGATCATGCGGTGGGCGAAGACATTCGCGCGCGGTTGATTCCCGGTCTGCGTGAAGAGTCGGTGAACCTCAGTGGCGACACTTCCCTGGCCGAGGCCATCGATCTGCTGTCTTGCGCTGACGCCGTGGTCTCCAACGACTCCGGCCTGATGCACGTGGCTGCCGCGCTGAACCGCCCGTTGGTGGCGGTGTACGGCTCGACGTCGCCGGGTTTCACGCCACCGTTGGCCGAGCACGTCGAAATCGTGCGCCTGGGCATCGAGTGCAGTCCGTGCTTCGATCGCACCTGCCGTTTCGGTCATTACAATTGCTTGCGCCAGCTCATGCCCAAAGCGGTGAACGAAGCCTTGCAGCGGTTGCTGGGCACTGTGGTCGAGGTCAAATAGTTTGCGGGTACTGTTGATCAAGACTTCTTCGCTGGGCGATGTGATTCACGCGTTGCCAGCGTTGACCGACGCGGCGCGGGCGATCCCCGGCATCACGTTCGACTGGGTGGTGGAAGAAGGCTTCGCCGAGATTCCGACCTGGCACCCGGCCGTGGGCAAGGTGATTCCGGTGGCGATCCGTCGCTGGCGCAAGAACATCTGGCAGACCCTCAAGAGTGGCGAGTGGAAGCGCTTCAAACAAAGCATTCGCGCGACGAAATATGACTTGGTGATCGATGCCCAGGGTCTGCTGAAAAGCGCGTTGCTGACTCGCTACGCCAAAGCTCCGGTGGCCGGGCTGGACAAGAACTCGGCCCGCGAACCGATCGCTGCGCGCTTCTATTCCCGGCGTCTGGCCGTGGCCCGTGGGCAGCATGCGGTCGAGCGAGTGCGTCAGTTGTTCGCGGTGGCCTTGGGTTACGACCTGCCTAAGGGGCTGGGCGACTACGGCCTGAGCGTCGAGCGGCTGGTGGAATTGCCGCGCAAGAATCCGTACGTGGTGTTTCTCCACGGCACCACCTGGGACACCAAACACTGGCCCGAAGCCTACTGGCGCGAGCTGGCCGAGCGGGTAGGGTATCTCGGCGTGGCTGTGAAGCTGCCGTGGGGCAATCCGGTCGAAAAGGCCCGCGCCGAACGCATCGCCAAAGACATGAAGCACGTCGAAGTGCTGCCCAAGCTGAACCTGGCGGGGGTCGGCAAAGTCCTGGCCGGAGCGCAAGCCTGCGTAGCGGTGGACACCGGGCTCGGTCATCTCGCTGCGGCGCTGGACGTGCCGACCCTGTCGCTGTTCGGCCCGACCAACCCGGGCCTGACCGGCGCGTACGGCAAGTCGCAGATTCACATGGCCAGCGACTTTCCCTGCGCTCCGTGCCTGCAAAAGAAATGCACCTATCAACCGACGGCCGACGATGCCCGTCGGTTCGACCTGAAACGCGAGTGGCCCCTGTGCTTCACGCGTCTGAATCCCGAGCGTGTCGCGAGCCGACTGAGCACGTTGTTACTGGCTGAGGAGCTGCGCTGATGCAATTGGCATTTGTCCTGTACAAATATTTTCCGTTTGGTGGCTTGCAGCGCGATTTCATGCGCATTGCCCTCGAATGCCAGCAGCGAGGCCACCAGATTCGCGTCTACACGCTGATCTGGGAAGGCGATATTCCACCGGGTTTCGAAGTGCTGGTGGCACCGGTGAAGGCATTCTTCAATCATCGACGCAACGAGAAGCTCACCGAGTGGATGGAGGCCGATCTGGCCAAGCGTCCGGTGGACCGCCTGATCGGTTTCAACAAGATGCCGGGCCTGGACGTGTACTACGCCGCCGACGGCTGCTTCGAAGACAAGGCGCAAAACCTGCGCAACTCGCTGTACCGTCGCTGGGGCCGCTACCGGCACTTCGCCGAGTACGAGCGCGCGGTGTTCGCCAAGGATGCCAAGACCGAAGTGCTGATGATTTCCGAAGTTCAGCAGCCGCTGTTCATCAAGCATTACGCCACGCCGATCGAACGTTTCCATCTGTTGCCACCGGGCATCGCCCAGGACCGTCGTCGCCCCTCGAACGCAGATGAAATTCGCGCCGGGTTCCGCGCCGAGTTCAACCTGAAGGACGATGAACTGCTGCTGGTGCAGATCGGCTCCGGGTTCAAGACCAAAGGCGTGGACCGCAGCCTCAAGGCGCTGGCCGCCTTGCCCGCCGAACTGAAAAAGCGCACCCGGCTGTTTGTAATTGGCCAGGACGACCCCAAAGTATTCCAGTTGCAGAGCGCCACATTGGGGCTCGGCGACAACGTGCAGTTCCTTAAGGGACGCAGCGATATCCCGCGTTTCCTGCTCGGTGCCGATCTGTTGATCCACCCGGCGTACAACGAAAACACCGGCACGGTGCTGCTGGAAGCGGTGGTGGCCGGCTTGCCGGTGCTGGTGAGCGCGGTGTGCGGGTACGCCCATTACATCGCCGAGGCCGACGCTGGTCTGGTGCTGGACGAACCCTTCGATCAGGCACAACTGACGCAGCACCTGACCGGCATGTTGAACGACGCAAATGCACGGGCGGCCTGGAGCCGCAACGGTGTGGCTTTCGCCGAGACGGCCGACCTCTACAGCATGCCGCAGCACGCGGCCGATGTGATTCTGGCGGAGCACGCTTAATGAAGTTGATGCTGGCTGAACCGTTCAAGAGCCTCTGGGCCGGACGCGATCCGTTCGCTGAAGTCGAGGGCCTCAAGGGCGAGGTGTACCGCGAGCTTGAAGCGCGCCGGACACTGCGTACCGAAGTGGACGGTCACGGGTTCTTCGTGAAAATCCACCGTGGCATTGGCTGGGGTGAGATCTTCAAGAACCTGCTGACCGCCAAGCTGCCAGTGCTTGGCGCGGGCCAGGAGTGGAAGGCCATTCAGCGGCTGCAAGAAGTTGGCGTGCCGACCATGACCGCCGTCGCTTACGGCGAAAAGGGCAGCAATCCGGCGGACCAGCATTCGTTCATCGTCACTGAAGAACTGGCGCCCACCGTCAGCCTCGAAGATTTCAGCATCGACTGGGTCAAGCAGCCGCCCGAGCCAAAACTCAAGCGCGCCTTGATCGCCGAAGTCGCGCGCATGACCGGCATGATGCACCGCGCCGGGGTCAACCACCGCGACTGCTACATCTGCCACTTCCTGCTGCACACCGACAAACCGGTGACAGCCGACGACTTCAAGCTGTCGGTGATCGATCTGCACCGTGCTCAGACCCGTCCGACGATTACCCGGCGCTGGCGCAACAAAGACCTGGCGGCGCTGTATTTTTCGGCGCTCGACATTGGCCTGACCCGTCGCGACAAGCTGCGTTTCCTCAAGGGTTACTTCCAGCAGCCCCTGCGCCAGATTCTGGCTGAAGAAGCGGGGCTGCTGGCATGGCTCGAAGGCAAGGCCAACAAGCTCTACGAGCGTAAGCAGCGATACGGGGATGCGCTCTGATGTCGGGTTGGACACTGGAACCTGCTTACAGCGATCTGGCAGAAGACTTCGGCAGTCTTGACGCGGTATTCGCGCTCAAGGGCGAGCGACTGACCCGTGATCCACTGTCCGAGGTCATTCGCGTCCAGCGCAATGGCGTCAACTATTACGTCAAGCGCTACGTCGGCGCCGGCAAAGGCCTGCGCCGTTACTTGGGCAAGCCGCGGGTGAAAGCCGAGTGGCAGAACCTCAAGCGTTTCGCCAAGTGGGGCATTCCCACCGCCCGAAGTAGTGGCCTGGGGGCTGGAACGGCGCGGCGTGACATACGACCGTGGGGCGATGATCACACGTGAACTGCCCCATACCGAAGACTTTGTCCGCCCTGGCTGACCGGCATGATCCGAAGCTGGCGGACCGCGCCTGGGTCGACAACATCAGTCGACAGCTGGCGGGCTATACCCGGACCATGCACGACCATCGTTTTACCCATAACGATTTGAAGTGGCGCAACCTGCTGATCGACGATGAGCCCCGACTGTTTCTGATCGACTGCCCCAACGGTGATTTCTGGCGCGGCTTCTGGCTCAAATACCGGATCACCAAGGACCTGGCTTGTCTGGACAAAGTGGCCAAATATCACCTGTCGGCCACCCAGCGCCTGCGCTTTTACCTGCAATACCGCCAATGCACCCGGCTCGATGCCGCCGACAAGAAGCGGATTCGGCACGTGGTGAGATTTTTCGAGGGACGCGAATGACTGATTTTCTGGCTGCTGAAGACCGTGCGTTACTCGAGCGTCATGGCCTCGGCACCTTCGACGCGCTCTGGGCCAAACAGCTCGAAGCCGTGGATGAACCCAACACCGGTCGGGGTGGCTGGAGCAGTGTGTTTCGGCTGGAACTGGAAGGTCAAGGCTATTACCTCAAACGCCAGAGCAACTACCTGACACGCACATTTCATTCGCCTTTTGGCGAACCGAGTTTTGCCCGTGAGTTTCGCAACATCAGTCGTTATCAGAAACTGGGTATACCGGCGCTGCAGGCGGCGTTTTTCGGTGAGCGCAAAGTCGACGGTGAAACCCGGGCGATTCTGCTGACCCGCGCGCTGGACGGTTGGGATGACCTGGATTCGCTGTTGCAGCGCTGGTCCGACCTGAGCGCGGTGCAGCATTCGGCGATTCTGAAAGCCTGTGGGCAGCTGGCGCGACGCCTGCACGAGATGCATCAACTCCATGGTTGCTTCTATCCCAAGCACATTTTTCTCCAGGCCACCGGTGACGGTTATCAGGCTCAGTTGATCGACCTGGAAAAAACTCGTCCGCTGTTTTTTGGTCAACGTGATCGGGTCAAGGACCTGGACCCGTTGCTGCGTCGGGCGCCGGAATGGAGCGAAAGTCAGCTGCGCGAGTTGTTGGCGGTTTATCTGGATCAGCCATTGAACAGTTCGCTGGTGGACAGTTGGGTATCGCGCTTGAGTGCGCGGCGCAGTCAAAAGGAGGCGCGTTGATGCGTTTGTCCGAACTGAAACACGCTGGCCGCAGCCCAAGCCTGCCGCTGAACATTCCGTTGGCCGATGCGGCAGGGCCTGCGGAGCTACAGTTGCTGAGTCTGCTGCGGGTGTTGCCTGGGCAGCGCTACGTTGGTGCCGGAGTCTGGCGCGGCCGGCCGGTGTTGGCCAAGTTGCTGGTCGGCGGTAAAGCGGCGCGGCACTTCAAACGTGAACTGGACGGCGTGCGTTTGCTCGCCGCTCAGGGGCTGACCACGCCTTTGTTATTGGCTGATGGCCTGAAGGATGGCGAAGGCGGCTGGTTGTTGTTCGATTTCCTTGAGGGCGCCGAGAGCCTTGGGGATGCCTGGAAACAGGTTGAACACTTACCTGTGCTGGCGGATGAACAATCCGCGGTGCTGGCCGAGGCGTTGGGGGCCATTGGGCAGTTGCACAGCAAAGGCCTGTGGCAGGAAGACTTGCACCTGGACAACCTGCTGCGCCATGGCGGTCAGTTGTATTTGATCGATGGCGCCGGGATCTGTGCCGAGACAGCTGGCAAGCCACTGTCACAGCAGAAAGTCCTGGAAAATCTCGGGGTGTTTTTTGCCCAGTTGCCCAAATCGCTGGAACCCTTCACCGAAGAGTTGCTGGTGTATTACCTGTTGGGAAACGGCGAGCATGCCTTGCCCATGGAAGCGTTGCAGAAGCAGATCGACAAGGTCCGTCGTTGGCGTTTGAAGGATTTTCTGATCAAGGTCGGCCGCGAATGCACGTTGTTCAGCGTCCAGCGCGGAGCGTTCGGCTTGCGGGCGATTCGCCGTGAAGAAGAGACCGCAATGCTGCCGGTGCTGGAACAGGCCGATGCCTTGCTCGATCAAGGCCATCTGTTCAAGACCGGCGGCGCGGCGAGCGTCGGCAAGGTCGAGGTGGCTGGTCGCACATTAGTGGTCAAGCGCTACAACATCAAAGGCTTTGCCCATTGGCTCAAACGTTTCTGGCGCCCGAGCCGCGCCTGGCACTCATGGCGTGAAGGCAATCGCCTGGCATTCCTGGGTATCGCCACGCCCAAGCCGTTGGCGTTACTGGAGACGCGCTTTCTCTGGCTGCGCAGCCGGGCGTACCTGGTGACCGAGTATTTGCCGGGGCCGGACATCATCGAGCGGTTTGCGCCGTACGTGGAAAGCGGCGAAGCGCCGCAAGCGGAGTTGCAGGCTCTGGATCACCTGTTCGCCGATCTGATTCGCGAGCGGATCAGTCATGGCGATCTCAAGGGTCATAACCTGTTTTGGCAGCAGGATCGCTGGGCGCTGATCGATCTGGATTCGATGTGTCAGCATGGTTCGGTCAGTAGCTTTGCCCCGGCGTACGCACGGGATCGTGCGCGATTCATGCGTAACTGGCCTGAGAGCAGTGCGCTGTATCAGGTGATTGATCAGCGTTTGCCTAAAGTCATTTCCAGCGCTGCCTGAATCGGGGCTTCGCCCCTTTCGCGAGCAAGCCCGCTCCCACAGGTACCGTGGCGTGCACAAGCTTTGTGTATGGCGCGATCACGGTGGGAGCGGGCTTGCCCGCGATGGCGGCAGATCAGTCTCCCGAGATCTAGAGGACAAGTTCTTATGAACCGTCCTACATGATCTACAGACCCCATGAACTGTGCCCTGAATAGCCACGATGCTAGTTTGCCTGACGTTCTCGGAGGGCAGATTTTGACGATAAAAATGGCTGTGTTGTTGAGCACTTTCTCACTGGCGCTATCCGGCTGCGGAACCGCTGTCACAGTGCTGCAGGATGACGAGGAGGCCGCCCGTGGTCTCA
This sequence comes from Pseudomonas sp. FP603, assembly GCF_030687415.1. Classification (NCBI taxonomy): domain Bacteria; kingdom Pseudomonadati; phylum Pseudomonadota; class Gammaproteobacteria; order Pseudomonadales; family Pseudomonadaceae; genus Pseudomonas; species Pseudomonas sp. FP603. The sequence goes on along the minus strand of NZ_CP117431.1, from coordinate 6,354,286 downwards.
GAAAACAAAAAACCTACTGCCAGTCCATCCCTCGCATCTATAGCGGTCTGGCCCACGACTTCTGTCTTCTGCATGCTCCGCCTGATCCCACCGGTATTCTGGTGCCATTCGTATTGCTGGATCTGACCTTGTCTGGTGCGCTGGACACGGTTGCCTTGCCGTACACAATTTACCGGCAGGCAACCGACGGCAATATCAGGATTTACTGGCGCCCGGGTCGCGGATGAGCGCAGGCGAGCGCGTGGGCTCGACGTCATCTTCACGGCGCTGATAAGGGCAGGGTCATTCCCGCCACGTTTACGCTATAATCCCGCCCTTTAGCTGTCTCTCGCCCCTTGCGAGGGCACATCAATTTTTGAGGCGCGTTGCGCCTGCATGCAGACTAAAGAGGCTAGACCCCTGTGGCATTGACGATTCTTGGCCTGTCCGGCGCCCTTAGCCATGATCCTTCCGCAGCCCTGTACATCGACGGCAAGCTGGTCGCGGCGGCTGAAGAAGAGCGCTTCGTACGCGATAAACATGCAAAGAACCGCATGCCTTACGAGTCGGCGAAGTTCTGCCTCGAGCAGGCTGGCATCAAGCCGTCCGACGTTGACGTGGTGGCGATTCCATTCGCACCGATCAGCCTGTTCGGCAAGGCTCGCTGGCACTACGCCAAGCGTTACTGGTACGCCCCGGACCGCGCCCTCGACGCGATCCTGATGGGCAACCGTCGCTACAAGCGCTATCGCAACAAGATTGTCTGGTGCCTCGAGCAACTGGGTTTCGATCCGAAGAAAATCAAGATCGAGCCGGTCGAGCACCACCTTGCCCACGCCTCCAGTGCCTACCACTGCTCCGGTTTCAAAGAGAAAACCGCGATTCTGGGGATCGACGGCAAGGGCGAGTACGCCACGACCTTTTTCGGCTACGGCGAAAACGGCAAGATCCACAAGATCAAGGAATTCTTCGATCCGGACTCCCTCGGCGGCCTGTACGGCGCGATCACCGAGTTCCTCGGTTTCGAAATGCTCGACGGTGAGTTCAAGGTCATGGGCATGGCGCCGTACGGTGACGCCAGCAAATACGATTTCTCGCGTCTGGCCTCGTTCGAGAACGGCGAGCTGGTGATCAACACCGACTACGCCAACGTCATCGGCCTGCGTCGCTATAAAGAGAAGGGCAAAGGTTTCTACTTCTCGCCGAAGCTGATCGAGTGGCTGGGGCCCAAGCGCGAAGGCGACATCGCCGATGAGCCGTACATTCATTACGCCGCGAGCATGCAAGCGCTGTTCGAGAAGCTGGCGTTGCAGATGATCGACCATTACCTGGGCGATGTGCTCAAGGAAACCGGCAAACTGGCCTTCGCCGGTGGCTGTGCGTTGAACGTCAAGCTGAACCAGAAAATCATTGCTCGCGATGACATCAAAGAGCTGTTCGTTCAGCCTGCATCCGGCGATGCCGGTACCGCGGTTGGCGCTGCGGCTTACGTGTCCCACGCCCGTGGTGTTCCGGTCGAGAAGATGGAACACGTCTACCTCGGCCCGTCCTATAGCAACGAAGACGTTATCGCCGCTTGTGCCCGTCACCCGAGCAAGCCGGCCTGGCGCAAGCTTGAGAACATGCCGGAAAGCATCGCCAAGATCATGGTCGACGGCAACCCGGTGGCCTGGTTTCAGGGGCGCATGGAGTTCGGTCCGCGCGCCTTGGGCGGTCGTTCGATCATCGGTTGCCCGAGCGCTGTCGGCGTGGCTGACCGGATCAACCACCAGATCAAGTTTCGCGAGCGCTGGAGGCCTTTCTGCCCGTCGATGCTCGACACCGTTGCACCGCAGATGATCAAGATCGATCACCCGGCACCGTTCATGACCTTCACCTTCGAAGTGGCTGAAGAGTGGAAAACCCGCGTGCCGGAAGTCGTCCACGAAGACGGCACATCCCGGGCCCAGGTGCTCAAGCGCGAATACAACCCGCGCTACTACGACATGATGAAGGCGCTGGAAGTGCTGACCGGTAACGGCGTGTCGCTGAACACGTCGCTCAACCGTCGTGGCGAGCCGATGATCTGCTCGCCGACCGATGCCTTGAACATGTTCTTCGGTTCCGACCTGCAATACCTGATCATGGAAGACATTTTGGTGGTCAAAGAAGGCGCGGACGGGTATGCAGTTGACTGACGTGCTGATCAGTGTCGTTATTCCAGCTTATAACTACGCCAAAACCCTGCCGCGTGCGGTGAAATCGGTGTTGGCGCAGTTGGGTGATGCCCAGGCTGAGTTGCTGGTGATCGATGACGGCTCCACTGACGCGACGCCGCAAGTTCTGGAGCAGCTCCTGACTGAACATGCCGGATGCTTTAGAGCTCTGCGCAAACCCAATGGCGGTTTGTCTTCGGTGCGTAATCGCGGGATCGAGGAGGCTCGGGGGCAGTATCTGATCTTCCTCGATGCTGATGATGAGATGGCGCCTGGTGCGCTGGCTGCGTTGACCCGGCATATCTCCAGCCATCCTGACAGCCGTTTGATCATTGGCGGTCACTGGTCGGTATTCGACGACGGTCGTCGTGTCCAGCACGCCGTCAAATCCTTGCCAGCCACCCCGCGCGAGCGTGTGCGTGGCTACTTGCTGGACAAGACGGTATCGCTATCCAACGGCGCCTGCGCGATGCATCGCGAAGTGTTTGCGCCGGGCAACTATCCTGAACAGCTGCGCAACGTTGAAGATATTCCGGTGTTTGCTCAGGTGCTGGCGCGTTTCCCGTGCAGTGTGCTCGATCAACCGCTGGCGCTGATTTACAAGCATGGCGACAGCATGCGCCATGACCTCAAGCAAAGCCTGGCGGCGGGGGTTGGAATGGTTGACGAGGTATTTTCCCCGGTGCGCATGCCTCAAGAGTTGCAGGACTTGCGCCAGGCTTTCCTGGCTCAGCGCTGCCTGTCATTGTTTCGCGATTGCTACAGTGCCGGCGATTATGTCCACGCCAAGGCTTTTTACGCCCGCGCCGTGCGCGCCGATCTGCGCTCGCTCACGCGCTGGTCCTATACCCGCAAGGCCATCCGGTTGTTGTTCAAGTGAGCGCACCCCCGTCTGACGCAAGTGTGTTTCAGGCTGAAGGATGCTGGACACAAAAAGCGCGTGAGCTGGACCGTTACCGCTGGAAGCTGCTGCGCGAGCGTCATGGTCGCTGTGGTAGCCTTTTGCGCCTGGTTCGTGATGTGCTGGTGGATGTGGCGGTCGGGGTACGCGCGAAGGCGTGCTTGAGTGGTTCGGTCGTCGCTACGCCCTGTGAGGTGCTGTTGCTGCATTCGGCGCCAAAGTCCATGGCGTTGCAGCGCAAGAATATTCTGATTGAGGGTCTGCGCAAGCGCGGGCACCACCTGACAGAGGCAGCGTTACGTTCTCCGTCGGACGCCTGCGCCCAGCGCATGCTCCTGGCGCCGCCGCAGTCTGTGCCGCTGCGTTATCTGGTGTACGCCGCCCATGCACAGTGGTTGGTGATGACGTATTCGCCCAAGGTGCTGATCAACGAACGCAACGGTAGTCTTCATGCGCCGTTCTTGCGCTTGGCATTGGCTGCGCGCGGGGCCCGACTGCTGCAACTGGCCCATGCCACGACGTTGGAGTCTTCACGACGACTGGGGATGAACGATTACGACTATTACGGCGTCTTTGGCCATAGTTCGCTGGTCGCTTTGCAAGAAAGAACATTGAGGTTCGGTGAGTCGACGGTGGTACTGATCGGTTCTTACCTCGCCGATGAAACTTATGATCTGCCAGTTGCCGATCCTGCTCTCCGGACGTTGTTAATTCTGGGGGTGGGTCCTGATCGGGAAAAAGAGCCGGGCTACCAGCGCACTTATCAGTTATTGCGCGACTGGGCCGGGCAGCATCCGCATTATCGCGTGCTGTTCAAGCGTCATCCGCGCAGCAAGGCGCAATTCTGGTGCGATGCCGCTGCGCAGTTAGCCAACATCGACTTGCTGGATAGCAAGTGTTCACTGGCGCACGCTCTGGCGCAGGCCAGCGTTGTCGTCAATATCATGTCCAATGCTGGTATCGAGGCAGGGCTGGCGGGGCGGCCGGTAATCCATGTGAATGCGGGCAGCGATGTGGATATCTTCTCTCACTCACTGTTTTTTGGGCCACAAGTGCGCGATGAACATGAGTTTTCCCGCCAGTTGCAAGCGCTTGAGCAGGATTATCCGGGGCATGTGGCCCAGGCCCGGCGTTTTGCCGATTACCACTTGGTATACGGCTCTCAGGGATTGGCAAAGACCATTCAGCTGGTTGATAACTTGCTGCGCGGCGTAGACCCTGCGCGTGACTTCGAGACCTTCAGGCTGTCTGCCGCCGGCTGACACTGGCGGCTTAAGGGCTTAAGGGCTTAAGGGCTTAAGGGCTTAAGGGCTTAAGGGCTTAAGGGAGTGAGCGCCAGGCTCAGTTCCCGTCCATTGCACACACGTTGATGGTTCAGGTAGTGCTCAAGGAACTGGTTGTCCTTGAGTAGCCACTCGCGATCCTGGCGATAGCGCAGCATATGCTTGAAATTGCGCAGGCGCAGGCCTTTGCGCAGTGGCTTGCGATAGGTGCGCAGGTCGGCGATGTCGATCAGCCCGAGTGTATTTTCAGGCGTCAATACCACATTGCCCAGGTGCGCGGAGCGAAAGTAGATGCCGTTCTCATGCAGGCGTGCAATGAACTCACCCAGTTGTGCCCGAAGAGATTCGTTATTGTCGGTGCCCAGCAACTGACGCAGAGTGCGACCGGGTAGGGGGTCGTAATGCACGGCATCGCGCTCGATGCTGGGGATGCGATAAATCTGGCGAACCGTCGGGCATTCGATATTGCATTCGCGCAGTGCTCGGCAGTTGTCGGCGAAGCGCCGGGCGTAAGGCGCCCAAAGCGCAGAAGTCAGCAGGCGTTTACGGCGAAACAGCTTGAGCATCGAGCCATCGGCCAGGCACAAGACTTTATCCCCTTTACCATCGGCCTCGAGAACGTCGGCGCCCTCGCGCATGTTGAGATAAGCGGTATGGTCGAGCGTTTGCATCAAGGCTCCAAGGCTTGGCCTGATGGGATGGGCAGCCGGCTATGTTACCGCAGTGCGCATGCTGCAAAAAACCGCTGTGGTACAATCGCCTCACTTTTTAAGAGGCAGTTGCCCGTTCACGGGGTTGCCTGGGGCAATACCACAGAGTGCTTGCTTCTGATTTCTGGTTTTATACTTCTATACGCGGACGGGCGAATAACAGGGTGTTGATGTCTGCGGACTTGTCGCACGTGGTTATATTGCGCTTTGGCGGGTGGATGCGGCCTATTTTTTGGACACCCTATGACGACAATGCTGTTCATTTCCCTGGCCAAACATCAAGGCCTCTATTTCAATCGGTTACTCAATGAGACCGAGCTGCAAGGTAAAGTCGTTACCCCACCACAGATGCCCTGGCCAAGGTTGTTGCATGCATCCAGAGTGCTTTCGCGAATCGACTGGCCGAGCCTGATCGAAGAAAAATGCGAGGAGCGGCGCGTCAAGAACAAAAACGATGGTCGCTTGTATCGTCTGTTGTTACGTCTTGAGCTGATTTGGATGGCGTTACGCGCTCAGGCGTTGCTTGATCGCGAGCACCCCGATGCGCTGGTGTTCTGGAATGGTTCCCACCGCTACTGCCGATTGCTGACGGCCTTGGCGCCGCCGGGTTGTAAGACTTTCTTCTTCGAGAACGGTTTGCTGCCCGACACCACAACCGTTGATCCGCAGGGCGTGAACTACCTGAACGCCGTTCCGCGTGAGGCCGGTTTTTACCTCAACTATCCTTATCCCGTGCCTGAAAATCAGGCAGTGCCCGTGCTGATTCCACGCCAGCCTCGTACCAGTGGCCCGACACCGATTGTGCTGCCGGAGCAGTTCGTCTTTATTCCGTTCCAGGACGACCGCGATAGTCAGGTTCGGCTGTTTTCTCCCTGGATCAAAAACATGCGCGAGATGTTCGCCTTGGGCGAGCGCTTGGCCAAAGAGACTGGATTGACAGTGGTGTTCAAGGAGCATCCATCCAGTCGCGAAACGTATCCTGAGTTGCATGAGCGTACTCACGAGCGTCTGTTGTTCGCCAACGGCAACGCCACTCAGCAGTTGATCGAGTCCAGCCAGTTTGTGATCACGCTGAACTCGACGGTTGGCCTGGAAAGCCTGCTTTTGGGTAAGCCCGTGCTCACCCTGGGTCAGGCTTTTTTCAATATCGAAGGGCTGGTAATGCATGCCGATAACGCCGAGCAGGTGGTGGAACTGGCGCGCGCATTCCCGCAATGGCCACTCGATGAGCGGTTGAGGCGTAACTTTCTCCATTACCTCTCTGAACACTACTGTATCAAGGGTGGCTGGAAGAACGCCGACAAGGCCCAGTTGCAGCGGGTCGCCAATCGAATGCTGGGTAAAGCCGAGTGCTGACAGGAATGAAGAAATTTTTCGGTAAGGATGTCCTGGGAATGTGGGCATCTATCGGTTTTCTTGTGCTGCTGTGTGGGGCGTGGGTACTGCCGGACAACAAGCTTTATCACCAAATGTTGATTTTCCTGCTGTGGCTGCCTGCCTTGTTGGCGCTGTTCCATCGGGATTTTCGCGCGATGCTCAAGCAACCGGAGTGCGTCCTCTTTGCTATCTTCGCGGCATGGACGTTATTGGTGCTGATGGTTGAGGGCGGCAATAACATTTTCGGCAAAAGCAAAGTGACGCTCTATGTGGCCCTTACCCTGTTGGGCGTGCTACTGGCTGCACAGAACCGCAAGTGGCGGTTCGAGTCCATGTTGTTGTACGCATCGATTATTGGCGGTTTTTTTGCTGCAGCTTCCTGGGTCTACTTTTATGACGTGTCCGCTCAACCTTTCAGCGGCAGGCTGATTGCCATTGGCCTGTGGGACACTGCAATCATGGCCGCGCATGCGGTGGGGGCCTTGCTGATTCTTGGCGTCTTCACGTTGCAGACCAAGCGCTTCAATCCCTGGGCGATGGTGTTGCTGCTGATTCCGGCGCTGGGATATGCGCTATTCCTGGGCTTTAGCCAAACACGCGGTGTGTGGATCGGCTTGCTGGCCTGTCTATTCGTGATGGGAGTGGCGCGACCGTCGCGCCTGGGAGGCGGGCTGATCATTCTGGTGGTCCTGGGGTTGGCGTCCATTGCTGTATTCAAGCCGGACATCCTCTTGCAGCGTGGCGTTTCTTTTCGTCCCGAGCTATGGAACGGCGGCGTGCAATTGATGCTGGATCATTGGGCGATGGGGTTGGGATTCCATGAATACCTGATTCCTGTCCCTGAAATCGGACAGGCATTCAAACATCCCCATAACCTGTTCCTGGATATCGGTGTGCGTCTGGGTGTACCTGGGCTACTGCTATTCGGCTGGCTGTGGCTGGCGGTTGGCTGGCGTGGCTGGGTTTCGCGCGCGCAGCCACTGGGGCAGGTGTTGCTGGCACTCTGGGTGTTTTCCGGGGCGTCATTGATGACCGATGGCATTGGTCTCTGGCTCAAACCCAATGCGGACTGGTTGATCACCTGGTTGCCGATTGCCTTGAGTATCGTGTTGGCCACTCGTGGGAGCAATGAAAGCAAAGGTTCCGTCTGGAGTGTTTCAACCCCTGATGTTCCCGGTCCGGTAGCGAAGTGCTAAAGCGTTTTCGGCACCTCGTCCTGGCTGAGCCGATGTTGTAATTCGTTCGCTGTTACAATCCACAGGTTGTCTGTCTTTTTCAAACGTACGAGGCGCGCCGAATGGCCAATTCCGACCAGCAATCAAGCATGAAGATTTACCTGCGGTTGCTGAAATACGTGCTCCCGTACTGGGGCGCTTTCGCCATCAGTATTATCGGCTTTGTGCTATTCGCATCCAGCCAGCCGATGCTGGCGGACATGCTCAAGCATTTTCTCGACGCCTTGCAGAAACCCGATGACACCAAGTTTCTGGGTGTCTCGCTGGTACTCGGCGTACCGTTGTTGATTGTGCTGATTGCCGTCTATCAGGGCATCGGCTCATTTCTGGGTAACTATTACCTGGCCAAGGTTGCCCGTGGCGTGGTCCACGACCTGCGTTGTGCCTTGTTCGACAACCTGTTGACCTTGCCTAACCGCTACTTCGACAACCATAACTCCGGTCACCTGATTTCCCGTATTACCTATAACGTGACAATGGTCACCGGTGCTGCCACTGATGCGATCAAAGTAGTGATCCGTGAAGGCCTGACGGTGGTGTTCCTGTTCGGTTACCTGCTGTACAGCAACTGGAAAATGACCTTGGTATTGCTGGCGATCCTGCCGGTCATCGCGATTCTGGTAAGTAGCGCCAGCAAAAAATTTCGCAAGCAAAGCAAGAAAATCCAGGTGGCGATGGGCGATGTGACCCATGTGGCTTCGGAGACTATCCAGGGCTATCGCGTGGTTCGCAGCTTTGGCGGTGAGACTTACGAAATCGATCGGTTCCACAAGGCCAGCGCCGACAACATGAACCGCAGCCTGGGCATGACCCGCACCCAGTCGATCTACACCCCGATGCTGCAACTGGTGATTTACATCGGCATGGCGGTGTTGATGTATCTGGTGCTTTACCTTCGCGGAGATGCCTCTGCTGGCGAACTGGTTGCCTACATTACCGCCGCCGGTTTGTTACCCAAGCCGATTCGTCAGTTGTCGGAAGTCAGCGCCACCATTCAGAAAGGGCTGGCCGGTGCGGAGAGCATCTTCGAGCAGCTCGACGAAGAACCGGAAGTCGATACGGGCACCAAGGAAATGGTGCGCGTCAGCGGTCGCCTGGAAGTGCGTAACCTGAGCTTCCAGTACCCGGGCACCGAGAAACTTGTGCTCAACGATATTTCCTTTACCGCCGAAGAGGGCCAGATGGTCGCTCTGGTGGGGCGTTCAGGCAGCGGCAAGTCGACCTTGGCCAACCTGATTCCGCGTTTCTATCACCACGACAAGGGCCAGATCCTGCTCGACGGAATGGATGTCGAGGAATACAAACTGACCAACCTGCGTCGTCACATTGCCCTGGTGACCCAGCAGGTCACCCTGTTCAACGACAGCGTCACCAACAACATCGCCTACGGCGACCTCGCCGGCGCACCGTTCGAAGACGTGCGCAAGGCTGCCGAAGATGCCTACGCCGCCGAGTTCATCGAGCAAATGCCTCAAGGCTACGACACCCTGGTGGGCGAAAATGGCGTGCTGCTTTCCGGCGGTCAGCGCCAGCGTCTGGCGATTGCCCGGGCACTGCTCAAGAATGCGCCATTGCTGATCCTCGATGAGGCTACCTCGGCCCTCGACACCGAGTCCGAGCGCCACATCCAGGCAGCACTGGAACAAGTGATGAAGGGCCGTACCACGCTGGTGATCGCTCACCGCTTGTCGACCATCGAGAAGGCTGACCTGATCCTGTTGATGGACCAGGGCCGCATCGTCGAACGCGGCACCCACGCCGAGTTGTTGGCGTTGAACGGTCTCTACGCACGCCTGCACGAGAAGGATTTCGTCGAAAGCACCGACGAGGCGATGACGGAGTCCCACGTTTGATTTTGAGTTACTGGCGGGCCTGGAGAGAAAGCGGCTGGGTACCCATTGATGCAACGGTTTATACCCAGGCCTGGCAACAGTTTGGCGGCAGCGTGGCAACTCATCCCGAAGTCGTTGAGCGCCTGGCAGGGCTGGTAGGCATCCCGGTGCGTTATCTGGGCTGGTTCGTCGACGGTGAATTGTGCGCCGCGATGCCGACCTGGGGCCGTCATGTGGCCTTGTCCAAGGACGTGCTCAAGCGTGAAGGCAAGCGTGGCCTGCTCGATCTCGGCAATGCCGAGATCATCCTGCCGGTTGCCGAAGATGCTCAGGTTCGTCTGCGGCATCACGCGCGTTATGTGTCCGAACTCAATGCCCCAAACATCATCGGTCTCGCTGAGCAACCTGAAGGCCTGGCGCTGGCTCGTGAACCAGAGGACTACAGCAAGAAGTTTCGCTACAACCAGCGTCGTGACCAGCGTTTGCTTGAAGAGGCGGGTGGCATCATCCGACCGATGCTGGAGCTGAGCGCCAGTGAACAGGCGACCATCTATGCCGACCTGTTCCAGCGCCGCTGGAACTTTGAAGCACCGGGCAAGGCGCGTCTTTCTGAAGTGTTCAGCCTGTTGCGTGAGTTCATGACCGGGTCCTTGATCTACCTGAACGACGAGCCGGTGGCGATCCAGATTCTGTACCGGGTCGAGGCACCCAAGTGGGTCAGCCTGGAATACATTAACGGCGGTGTCGATCCGCAGAACCGCGAGTTCAGCCCCGGCAGTGTTCTCAGTTTCGTCAACACCCAAGCCGCGTGGGAGCAGGCCCGAGCCTTGGGCAAGCCGCTGCGTTACTCGTTCGGCCGCGCCGATCGCGAATACAAGGATCGCTGGTGTCACCGGGTTCCGGTCTACCGGGTTTGAGCGAGGACAGGCAGTCATGAGCGCACGCAAGCAACAATTGCTTAAACGCCATCGCCAGCGCAAACGCGTGGTGCTGATCGGGGCGTTGTTGGCTGCATTACTATTTGGCATTTTTGTCGCGTGGTGGCCCTTGCCGCTGTTCCTGCTGCTGGGCTGGATCGCCCATGAAGCCTGGTTCGCCGACCATCTGTTCTATGCCCCGGGCGACGATTATCGCTATGACTTCCCGGCGGGTACGCCGCAATTTCCCGCCACCCTGGTCAATGGTGTCTTGCAGGTGGCGGGCGACTTTGGCCTGGCGCAAACCCTGGTTTTGCAGGTGCGGGTCAAGAGCCATTGGCTGGGTCGCTTTCTTGACCCCCAGGTATGGATCGGTGACGACCGTCAAGATCTGGAGCGCGGTGTTGCGGGAGAGCGTTTTCTCAATCTGTCGGGGCAAGGTTCGGCGCTGGCAGCCGGGACCCTGACATTACGTGGACGCTTTTGCAGCCTGATGCCACGGGCGACTTTACACGCCCTGAGTAATCCGGATTTTGGCCAGCAGCGTCTGCTAATCATCGCCCCCCATGCCGATGATGCCGAACTGGCAGCTTTTGGTCTCTATAGTCGGGCGTCCGAGGTGGCTATCGTCACACTGACCCAAGGCGAGATTGAGGCCGAAAACTATCGCGATATGGGCCTCGACACCGCTCAGGCCGCCCGACTCAAGGGGCGCCTGCGCAGTTGGGACAGCCTGGCAGTGCCGCTGTGGGGCGGGGTGCCGCAACAGCAGTGTGTGCAATTGGGCTACTACTGCTTGCAACTGGATGCGATGGCGCAGCAGCCGGAGCAAAGCTTCGGTTCGCGGGAGTCGGGGGAGAGCGATATACGCAATGTGCGTCGGCACAATGCCCTGAGCCTGCCGGGTGACGTCGATGGTCAGCCCCATTGGCGCAACCTGGTGGCTGATCTGGCGCGACTGCTTGAGCATCACCGGCCCGACGCGGTGCTGACGCCCCATCCCGAACTGGATCCCCACAGCGATCATGTCGCCAGCACTCGCGCCTTGATGGAGGCGATTGAACTCAGTACCTGGCGCCCGCGTACCCTGCTGCTCTATGCCAATCACCTGCATGACAACGACCGCTGGCCGATGGGCCCGGCGGATTATGGCATTGCCCTGCCGCCGACCATCGAACCGTTGCCGGCTGATGGGCTATGGAGCCCGTTGCTGGACGCGCCAACCCGCATGGACAAAGCCATGGCCTTGGCCATGCAGCACGACTTGCAGGGCCGTCCACCGCTCAAAAGACGTCTGCGCCGGGTGATTCAGCGATGGTTGGCCGGGCGTCGCTGGCCCTGCACAGGTGAAGACGAGTTCTTCCGCAAAGCGGTGCGCCGACACGAACTTTTCTGGGTGCGTCCGCTGGATGCCCCTCCACGAGATGGCCGCCGCTGAGCCTCTTTGCTCGCGTGCGGCCGCATTCTTTCGCTATGTTATTATCCGCGACGCTTTTATCGCCCCTGGAGTTTCCATGAAGTTATCCATGCCACGATTCGATCAGGCCCCTGTCCTGGTGGTCGGTGATGTCATGCTCGACCGTTACTGGCATGGTGGTACCTCACGGATTTCTCCTGAGGCACCGGTACCGGTAGTCAAAGTCGAGCAAATCGAGGACCGCCCCGGCGGTGCCGCCAACGTTGCCTTGAACATTGCCGCGCTCGGTGCGCCAGCCTCGCTGGTTGGCGTGACCGGCGACGACGAAGCGGCTGATAGCCTGGTCAATAGCCTCAAAGGCGCCGGCGTGCGGGCGTTGTTCCAGCGCATCGCGCACCAGCCGACCATCGTCAAGCTACGGGTGATGAGCCGTCACCAGCAATTGCTGCGTATCGACTTCGAAGAACCTTTCTCCACCGACGCCCTGGCGTTGGGCGAGCAAGTCGACGAATTGCTCGAAGGCATCAAGGTGCTGGTGTTGTCCGACTACGGCAAAGGCGCGCTGAAAAACCATCAGGTGCTGATCCAGGCCGCCCGCGCCCGTGGGATTCCGGTGCTGGCCGACCCCAAGGGCAAGGATTTCTCGATCTACCGCGGCGCGAGCCTGATCACCCCGAACCTCAGCGAGTTCGAAACCATCGTCGGTGGTTGCGCCGATGAGCACGAGTTGGTGAGCAAGGGCGCGCAGCTGATGCACGACCTCGACCTCGGCGCTTTGCTGGTAACCCGTGGCGAGCACGGCATGACCTTGCTGCGCCCGGATCATCCGGCGCTGCACCTGCCGGCCCGTGCCCGTGAGGTGTTCGACGTGACCGGCGCCGGTGACACGGTGATTTCTACCCTGGCGGCGGCGATCGCCGCTGGCGAAGAACTGCCCCACGCAGTGGCCCTGGCCAACCTGGCGGCGGGCATCGTGGTCGGCAAGCTCGGTACCGCAGCCATCAGTGCCCCGGAATTGCGTCGTGCTATCCAGCGTGAAGAAGGTTCCGAGCGTGGTGTGTTGGGGCTGGAGCAGCTGCTGCTGGCAGTCGATGATGCGCGTGCGCACAAAGAGAAGATTGTCTTCACCAATGGCTGCTTCGACATCCTGCATGCCGGCCATGTGACCTACCTCGAACAGGCGCGTGCCCAAGGCGATCGTCTGATCGTGGCGGTCAACGACGATGCGTCGGTGAGCCGTTTGAAAGGGCCGGGTCGTCCGATCAACAGCGTCGACCGTCGCATGGCCGTACTGGCCGGCCTGGGCGCCGTGGACTGGGTAATCAGCTTCGCTGAAGGCACCCCGGAAAACCTGCTGCGCGAGGTCAAGCCGGATGTGTTGGTCAAGGGCGGCGATTACGGGATCGACCAAGTGGTCGGCGCGGACATCGTCACTGCTTACGGCGGGACGGTGAAAGTGCTGGGGCTGGTGGAAAACAGCTCGACGACGGCGATTGTCGAGAAGATCCGCAATCACTGAAGCGGCGCGCTCACTGTGGCGAGGGAGCTTGCTCCCGCTGGGTCGCGAAGCGGCCCCAAAGCCATAGATCGCGGTTTTTCAGATTGATCGCGTCGCGAGTTTTACGACTGCTGCGCAGCCGAGCGGGAGCAAGCTCCCTCGCCACAGGTTTCTATCGTGCGGCCTTGCGCGGCACGATTCTTTTCAGCAGTTGCTTTGCTTTTCCATGCAAGCGAGCCAAACCGGAATCTTTCCCCGGCGGGCTCAAACCCTGTTGCCGCACCCAGTCCTTCCAGCGAATCCGCTCATCCTTCACCAGCCACCCTTCCTGCCGGGCAAAACTCTCCGCCAGATATAACCCACGGGTACTCGCCGGGTACAGTTGATCCTTTTTCAGGGTATAGAGCTCGGCCATTGGCTGGCCGTCCTGCAGTGGCATCAGATACAAATCGGGACGTTTACGATCGAGCCGGGCCACCAATTGATCGCCCTCCAGCCGTTCGTCGACATGAAACAGGCTCAGGGATTTCGCTTCCTTGGGCACGTCCAGACGCAAGTCATAGATCAATTGCAGCGACGCAGTGGGCAAATGCACATAGGCCCGCGGGCGCTCGATCAGCGGCATGTTGGCGCAACGCACCGGCCGCGCCGAGCCGGACAGCGGTGTCAGGCGAAACGGCAGGGCTTCGCGGTAATGCAGGGCAGACGAGTAGGGCGCGGGCAGCCAGGTGTCGTTGAAACGCCCGCTGAGCCAGCCTTCCGGGGTTTCCAGCAGGCACTCTTCGGCGATTTCCTGGGTCGCCGTGTGCAGCGGCAGGTTCAGTTCATGGGCCGGCACATAACCCGAGATCAGTTTGAGCACCACATCGCCGCGGTCCTGCCGACGTTGACGCACCAACACCCAGTAATCGCGATTCTGCCAATGCAGGGTCAGGCGCACCGAGACCCCGAGATTTGCCAGCTCCAGGGCGAACCGCTCGCTGTCGGCCACCGCCACCGGGCGGCGACGTTGCAAAGTCTGGGAGAAATTCAACGGCATCCCGACGCTCTGGTAACTCAGGCCTTCGGGTGTCGCTTCGACGAATAACGGCAGGGTCTTGAAGTTGCTCGGGTTCTTTCTGATCAGCGTACGCGGCATGTCGACTCCTGCTTAAGGCCGCGTGGGCGGCATCAATGGCTACGAAGGACCTGGGCAACGGTCGCGACGTTGTGGGCGAGGTGCAGCGGATTGATGGTCCCGACAATAGCACTGGCCACACCCGGGTGTTCAAACAACAACTCGAAGCTGGCACGCACCGGGTCCACGCCCGGACTCAAGCAGACGTGGCCGCTGGCCAAGGCTTTTTTGACCAGGATCGCTTTGCCGTGAGCAGCAGCATAGTCAATGACCGGCTTCTCGTTCTGTTCGTTCAGATTGTAGGTGACCATCGCGCAATCACCTTGTTCCAGAGCCTTCAAACCGCCTTCGACGGTTTTTCCGGAAAAACCGAAACCGCGAATCTTGCCTTCGCGCTTGAGTTCGGCAAGGGTCGCATAGACCTCGCTGTCATTGAGGATCGCCAGGTCGTTGCCGTCGGAGTGCACCAACACCAGATCGATAACATCCGTCTCCAGACGTTGCAGGCTGCGTTCCACCGACAGGCGAGTATGGGCGGCGCTGAAGTCGTGACTCGACTGGCCGTCGGTAAACTCTTCGCCAACCTTGCTGACGATCACCCAGTCCTGACGTTGACCCCGCAGCAACGGGCCAAGACGCTCTTCGCTGCGGCCATAGGCCGGTGCGGTGTCGATCAGGTTGATGCCCAGGTCGCGCGCGAGTTTAAGCAGCATGCGCGCCTCGTCATCGCCGGGAATCTGGAAGCCGTTGGGGTATTTCACCCCTTGATCGCGGCCAAGTTTCACCGTGCCCAGGCCTAGAGGCGATACCAACAGGCCAGTGCTGCCCAGAGGGCGATGCAGATCGTGCAAGGTGGGTTGGCTCATGGCAGCAGTTGCTCCCAGGCAGGGACGCCCATCGGCGGTTTTGGCAGTTCCGGCAGCGGCGCCGGATGGCTCGGCTGAATGCCGTCGCGTTGCAGTGCGGCGAGGACGCGGTCAGCGAAGTCCGGTGCCAGGGCCAGTTTGGTCGGCCAACCCACCAGCAGGCGATCCTGCTCGGCGAGGAAGGCATTGTCCGGGCGGGTCAGGCCCGATTGCAGCGGCTCGGCGCGTTCGACTCGCAAGGTCGCCCACTGCGCGGTGCTCAGGTCGATCCACGGCAGCAGGTTGCCGAGTTCTTTCTGCGCGGTGGCGATCTGCGCCGCAGGATCGCGGGCCACGCCTTCGGCTTCGGCGATGTCGCCACCCAGGTACCAGACCCACTGGCCATCGGCGGCCGGGTGGGTGGTCACGGTGATGCGCGGCTTCGGCCCGCCGCCCAGGCAATGGGCGTACAGGGGTTTGAGGCCGGAGCCTTTGACGATGATCATGTGCAGGGGGCGGCGCTGCATGGCCGGCTGGCTCAGGCCCAGCGCCGTGAGCAGGTCGGCGGTGCCGGCACCGGCACTGAGAACGATGCGCTGGGCGCGGATCTCGCGCTCGTCGACTTTCAAACCGACCAGTTCGCCGTTTTCCAGCAGCGGCTCGATGTGCTGACCGGCCAGCAAGCCGTCTCCAGCCAGATCGGCCAAGCGCTGGATCAGGCTCGGCACGTCAACCACCAGTTCCGCCAGGCGATAGACCTTGCCCTTGAAGCGCTTGTCTTGCAGGGCGGGCGGCAGTTGCTCGCCCTTGACCTGATCGACCCGCCCGCGCACGGCTTTGCTGGCAAAGAAACTGGTGAGATTGCCGGCGAGGGTGCCGGGGGACCAGAGGTAATGGGCTTCGGACAGCAGACGTACGCCGGACAAATCCAGCTCGCCGTCGCCGGCCAGCGCTTCACGCCAGCGACGCGGCATGTCGGCGATGGCTTCCGAGGCGCCGGTCAAGGCGCCGTGCAATGCGTACTTGGCGCCGCCGTGGATGATGCCCTGAGACTTCACGCTCTGCCCGCCACCGAGGCTGGCGCTTTCCACCAGCACGGTCGAAAAACCCTGGCGACGCAGGCGCGCATTCAGCCAGAGGCCGGCGACACCAGCGCCGACAATCAGAACGTCGGTGGAAATAACGGATGGCATGCAGCGACCTCAGTGTTCAAGACGAGGGCGCAGTATACAGACTCGAAGAAAAGGGGATTGTTGGTGATCAATTGGATGGATGCAAAACCTGTGGGAGCGGGCTTGCTCGCGAATAGGGCGTGCCAGTCGATATCAATGTTGCCTGGCACACCGCTTTCGCGAGCAAGTCCGCTCCCACAATAGATCGTGCTTAGGGCTTTAGTGCCCGGCAGTCTTGGAGAACAGCTGAATAACCACAACGCCCAACACAATCAGCGCCATCCCCAGCATCGCCGGCACATCCAGCTTCTGCCCATAGATAAACAGCGCCGCGACGCTGACCATCACAATGCCCATGCCGGCCCACACCGCGTAAGCCACACCCACCGGAACGCTGCGCACCACCAGCGTCAGCATCCAGAACGCAATACCGTAACCGACGATGACCAGCAGCAGCGGCAGTGGCGTGCTGAAACCCTTGACCGCTTTCATCGAAACAGTGGCGATCACTTCGGCGCAGATGGCGATGGCCAGATAGTAGTAAGCGGTCATGGGTTAATCCTCGTGTGAAGTGTTGCTTTCTGAGGTCGGCATTCTAGAGATTCGCCAGATGCGGTAAAGTCATTACCTATCTGTTCTGAAGATGGGTTGAACCATGAACATGCAATGGAATCTGGAACAGCTGCGCTTGTTTGTCAGCGTCGCGGAACAGCGTTCGTTTTCCGCGGTGGCGCGGGATCAGCGCAAGGCGCAGTCGGCGGTCAGCAGTTCGATTGCGCTGCTGGAAGAGGACCTGGGTGTCAGCCTGTTTGATCGCAGCAGTGGTCGTCAGCCGAAACTCACCGAAGCTGGCACTGCTCTGCTTGAAGAGGCGCGGGAAGTGCTGCGCCAATGCGAGCGCCTCAATGGCCGGGCATTGGCGATGATGCGTGGCCAGGAAGCGAGTCTGCGTGTGGCTCAGGACGAAGCAATGCCCTATCAGGCGGTGGTTGAAAGCTTTGAGGCTCTGGCAGAAAAGTTTCCCAGTCTCGAAGTGCAACTGACCAGCGCTGCCCAGGGTGATGTCGCGCGCAAACTGGTGGAGCGCCGGGCTGACCTGGGCTTGCTGTTTTATCACGAGCAGATTCCCGAAGCCCTCGAGCGGCGAGTGCTGGGCAGTGTTGAAATGGTCACCGTGTGCGGCGTGGGGCATCCATTGGCCAAGCAGACGCAGGTCGATTGCCAGCAATTGGCGCAGCATCGACAGTTGCTGATGTCCACGCAGTCCAGCGTCTATCCCGGCAGTGAGCCGGCCAGCCCGCAGGTCTGGCGCGCCGACAGTTTCTACGTGATGGCCGAATGGGTGATGCGCGGTCTTGGTTGGGCCTGGTTGCCACGACATGTGGTGCAGTACCCGGCGTATCAGGATCAGATGGTCGAACTGGCCAGCGAATGGACGCCACCGGCATTGATTGTCGAACTGGTCTGGCGCCGCGACGAGCCTCTCGGCCCGGCGGCTCGTTGGCTGGCGGAACGTTTTGCCGTGCACTTGCAGGCGATCGGCTAAAAAACCGATAAACTCCGCCGCCATGAATAGAACTCTCTACACCGCGCTGTTTTACCTGGGGCTGCCATTGGTAGCGATTCGGCTTTGGCTGCGGGCGCGCAAGGCGCCGGCGTATGCCAAGCGCATTGGCGAACGTTTCTCCCTCGCGCTGCCGGCAATGAAGCCGGGCGGTCTCTGGGTGCACGCGGTGTCGGTGGGCGAAAGCATCGCCGCGGCGCCGATGATCCGTGCCTTGCTGCAACGGTATCCGACGCTGCCGATCACCGTCACCTGCATGACCCCGACCGGCTCCGAGCGCATCCAGGCGCTGTTCGCCAATGAGCCGCGCATCCAGCATTGCTATTTGCCTTATGACTTGCCCTGCGCAGCAAAGCGATTCCTTGATCGGGCCCGGCCGAAACTGGCGGTGATCATGGAAACCGAGCTCTGGCCCAACCATATCCATCAGTGCGCCAAACGCGGAATTCCCGTGGCCCTGGCCAATGCGCGACTGTCCGAACGTTCGGCCAAGGGCTATGGCCGCTTCCATAAATTGACCGGGCCGATGCTCGCCGAGATGAGCCTGTTCGCGGTGCAGACCGAAGCCGAGGCGCAGCGCTTCCGGAATTTGGGCGCGCGCCCGGAAACCGTCGAAGTGACCGGTTCGATCAAGTTCGACCTGACCATCGACCCGCAACTGCTGCAGCGTGCTGCGAAGTTGCGCGGACAATGGCAGGCGCAGGAGCGTCCGGTATGGATCGCCGCGAGTACCCATGAAGGCGAAGACGACGTGGTGCTGGCTGCCCATCGTCGACTGCTGGCCAATCATCCCGATGCCTTGCTGATTCTGGTGCCGCGTCATCCGGAACGCTTCAACCCGGTGTTCGAATTGTGCCGGCAGCAGGGTTTCGCCACGGTGCGGCGTTCGACGGGCGAGCCGGTTACCGCAGCCACTTCGGTGCTGCTGGGCGACACCATGGGCGAGTTGCTGTTTCTCTATGCATTGGCCGACAGCGCGTTCGTCGGTGGCAGCCTGGTACCGAACGGCGGGCATAACCTGCTGGAGCCTGCGGCATTGGCCAAACCGGTGCTCAGCGGGCCGCACCTGTTCAACTTCCTCGAAATCGCCGCGCAGTTGCGCAGTGCCGGAGCGTTGGCCGAGGTCGATGATGCCGAAGGTCTGGCGCTGGCGGTGCAGCGGCTGTTCGAATTGCCGAGTGATGCGCAGCGAATGGCAGAGGCGGGGCTGAAGGTGATGCGCACTAACCAGGGCGCGTTGCAACGGTTGCTGGACGGGTTGGGCAGGTTGATCGACAAGTCCTGAGTTTGTCACTGATCAATTGTGGCGAGGGAGCTTGCTCCCGTTCGGCTGCGAAGCAGTCGTGGAATCAGCCGATGCGGTCTGCCTGACAGACCGCATGCTCAGGGTTTGGGGCCGCTTCGCAGCCCAGCGGGAGCAAGCTCCCTCGCCACAGGTAATCCTCCTCAATACAGGGTTTACCTTTTATTGAGCAGGATTAGCCCGTAATTGCTCCGCCGCAGCCTTGGCCAGATCCGGCGGCAGGAAATCCTTGTCCGGGTTGTAGTCGGCTTTGAGATAACGCGTCAGGTCCTGCAAATCCCCGGGGTTCAAGGTGCCGGCGGCCTGCTTCAAACGCAGGTTGTCGAGGATGTAGTCATAGCGGGTGTTGTTGTAGTTGCGCACCGAGGTGTACAGCTGACGCTGGGCATCGAGCACGTCGACGATATTGCGCGTCCCCACCTGATAACCGATTTCGGTCGCTTCCACCGCGCTTTGGTTGGAGATGATCGACTGTCGGCGTGCCTGCACCTGCTCGACGTCGGTGTTCACGGCGCGGTGCAAATTGCGGGTGTTTTCCACGACCTGACGACGCAGCGCTTCGCGTTGCTGCTCGGACTGAGTCAACCGTGAATAGGACTCACGCACCTGCGAGCTGGTCAGGCCGCCACTGTAGAGCGGGATGCTCAATTGCAGGCCGACAGTGCGCTGCTCGACATCGCCGCCGTAACGCACGCCATTCGGGTTCGGGTTGGTAAACCCGAGGGCGTCGTTGTCACCTTTCTTGTATTGCGCAACCGCATCCAGGGTGGGGGCGTGGCCGGCCTTGCGCTGCTTGAGAGTCTCCTCGGCGGCGCTCACCGCGTAGTTGCTGGCCAGCAAATTCAGGTTTTGTTTGGCAGCGGTGTCGACCCAGGCTTTGGCATCGTTCGGTACCGGCGGCAGGATTGGCAAGGTGTGGACGATGCCCTGAATCGAATTGTACTGGCGGTTGGTCAGGGTGATCAGCGCTTCGAACGCATCATCTACCTGACGCTGAGCGAGAATCCGGTTGGCCCGTGCCGTGTCGTAACTGGCTTGGGATTGCAGCACATCGGTCTTGTCCGACAGGCCAACGTCGAAACGTTCGTTGGACTGGTCGAGTTGACGCTTGAACGCCGCTTCTTCGGCTTTGGTCGAGGCCAGGGTGTCCTGGCTGCGCAGCACGTTGAAGTAGCTTTCGGCACTTTGCAGGATCAGGTTTTGTTCCGTGGCCGAGAGTTGCAAGGCTGCCTGTTCGTTGACGTCCTTGGCGGCCTGCAACTGGAACCAGCGATCGGCGCGGAAAATCGGTTGCGCCAGGGTCGCCTGATACGCCGTGCCACTGCGGGTCGAGGTCAGCGATGGCTGGTCGAGCGAGGTGCGGGTGTTGTTCAGGTCGGCACCGGCGGACAGGTTGGGCAACAGCCCGGCGCGGGCCTGTGGCACGACTTCCTTCTGGGCCCCGTATTGGGCGCGGGCGGCGGCGATGTCGGCGTTGTTGTCCACCGCTTCCTGATAGACGCTGACCAGGTCAGTCTTGGTCGATAAGGGCGCTTCAATTGCCCAGGCCATTCCATTGGACGCACAAGACACGGCAAGGGCCAGTGAGAGTTTGCGCAGCATGAGGCCATCCCTAAAAAATTACGCTGATAATTTGAGCGCCAAGGCTACGGCGCGGCGCACTGCAGCGTCAAGGCAGAGCGTCAAGGCGCGGCACGGCGTAGCGAGTGTAGTTGCACGCAAGCACGGCAACAATCCTGCAATTGCGCCATTCATCATGGTGTTTGCTGCGGAGTTGGCGTTCTTTGCCGGTTGTGTCTAGACTGGCCGGGTTCTTGTCGGGGTGCCTTGCTATGAGGCTGAGATCGAATAATTTCGGATCCCGTTGAACCTGATCAGGTTAGCGCCTGCGTAGGGAACAAGATTTCTCGTCACCCGGCGAGTCCTCTTGTGCTTCGTCCGGGATGTTGTTCGACAATCGAACACCCCTCGAGCACCGAGCACAGCACCAGCTGGTTTTCCCAGCGCCCGTGCGTCCATTCGTTTACAGGTTCGCTCCGACAAAAATCCACTGCCTGGATGTGTGTCTGGAGAGCCCGTGATGACTACAAAATCAAAAATCGAAACCAATCTGAGTGACTCGGCCAAGGTCGATCAGCAATCGGTTCAGCCGTTTACCCGCTCGCAAAAAATCTATGTCCAGGGCACTCGCCCGGACATCCTCGTGCCGATGCGCGAAATCAGCCTTGATGTGACCCCGACCGACTTCGGCGGTGAAATCAACGCACCGGTGGTGGTGTATGACACCTCGGGCCCGTACACCGACCCCAACGTCATCATCGACGTGCGCAAAGGCCTGGCCGATGTGCGTTCGCCGTGGATCGAATCCCGTGGCGACACCGAACGTCTGCCCGGCCTGAGCTCGAACTTTGGCCAGGAACGCCTGGCCGATGCGGAATTGACCAAGCTGCGTTTCGCCCACGTGAACAACCCACGCCGCGCCAAGCCGGGTGCCAACGTCAGCCAGATGCACTATGCGCGCAAAGGCATCATCACCGCTGAGATGGAATACGTTGCCATCCGCGAAAACATGAAGCTCGAAGTGGCCCGTGCCGCGGGCTTGCTGGACCAGCAGCACGCTGGCTACAGCTTCGGCGCCAGCGTGCCGAAAATCATCACGCCGGAATTTGTCCGTGAAGAGATCGCCCGCGGTCGCGCGATCATTCCGGCCAACATCAACCACACCGAACTGGAACCGATGATCATCGGCCGTAACTTCCTGGTGAAGATCAACGGCAACATCGGCAACAGTGCACTGGGTTCGTCCATTGAAGAAGAAGTGGCGAAACTGACCTGGGGCATTCGCTGGGGTTCGGACACGGTCATGGACTTGTCCACCGGCAAGCACATTCACGAAACCCGCGAATGGATCATCCGTAACTCGCCGGTGCCGATCGGTACCGTGCCGATCTACCAGGCCCTGGAAAAAGTCGGCGGCGCCGCTGAAGACCTGACCTGGGAGCTGTTCCGCGACACGCTGATCGAGCAGGCCGAGCAGGGCGTCGACTACTTCACCATCCACGCCGGCGTGTTGCTGCGCTATGTGCCGCTGACTGCCAAACGCGTGACCGGTATTGTTTCCCGTGGCGGTTCGATCATGGCCAAGTGGTGCCTGGCGCATCACAAGGAAAACTTCCTCTACACCCATTTCGAAGACATCTGCGAAATCATGAAGGCCTACGACGTCAGCTTCTCGCTGGGCGATGGCCTGCGTCCGGGCTCGATTGCCGACGCCAACGACGCCGCACAATTCGGTGAGCTGGAAACCCTTGGCGAGCTGACCAAGATCGCCTGGAAGCACGACGTTCAGTGCATGATCGAAGGCCCGGGCCACGTGCCGATGCAGTTGATCAAAGAGAACATGGACAAGCAGCTCGAGTGCTGCGACGAAGCGCCGTTCTACACCCTCGGCCCGCTGACCACCGACATCGCCCCAGGCTACGACCACATCACCTCTGGTATCGGTGCGGCCATGATCGGCTGGTTCGGTTGCGCGATGCTTTGCTACGTGACGCCGAAGGAACACTTGGGCCTGCCGAACAAGGATGACGTGAAGACCGGGATCATCACTTACAAGATCGCCGCTCACGCTGCCGATCTTGCGAAGGGGCATCCGGGCGCACAGATTCGCGACAATGCCTTGAGCAAGGCGCGTTTCGAATTCCGTTGGGAAGACCAGTTCAACCTCGGCCTGGACCCGGACACCGCGCGTTCATACCACGACGAAACCCTGCCGAAGGACTCGGCCAAGGTCGCGCACTTCTGCTCCATGTGCGGGCCGAAATTCTGCTCGATGAAGATCACCCAGGAAGTCCGTGAGTATGCGGCCAACCAGCGGATCGAAACGGTCGATGCGGAAGTTGCGCAGGGATTGGCGGAACAGGCTGAGCGGTTCAAGCAGGAAGGTAGTCAGTTGTACAAGAAGGTTTGATCTGATCCGAAAGGTCGGGGCCTGAGAGGGCCCCATCGCGGGCAAAAGAACAGCAAATGTCCCTCTGAGATAACACCCTTGAGCATTCAACCCAGCACATATTCCCCTGATATCGCGGTGCCCAAAGACAAACGCGTGTTCGGCGGCCGTGATCTGTTTTCCCTGTGGTTCTCCCTCGGCATCGGCCTGATGGTGTTGCAGACCGGCGCACTGCTCGCACCGGGTCTGGGACTGTCCGGTTCATTGCTGGCGATTTTTCTCGGCACGCTGGTCGGCGTTCTGCTTCTGGCCGCCGTCGGCGTGATCGGCAGCGACACCGGCCTGTCGTCGATGGCCGCGCTCAAACTCAGCCTCGGCAAACAGGGCGCGAGCCTTCCAGCGGTGTTGAACCTGCTGCAACTGATCGGTTGGGGTTCATTCGAAATCATCGTCATGCGCGACGCTGCCAGCCTGCTCGGCGCCCGTGCCTTCAGCGAAGGCAGCCTGCTGTCGAATCCGCTGCTTTGGACAGTTTTCTTCGGCGGTCTGGCAACTTTGCTGGCCGTCAGCGGGCCACTGACCTTTGTGCGCAAAATCCTGCGCAAGTGGGGCATCTGGCTGCTGCTGGCCGCGTGTATCTGGCTGACCTGGAACCTGTTCGCCAAAGCCGATCTGGCCGCGTTGTGGGCGCAGGCCGGTGATGGTTCGATGCCGTTCGCCGTGGGCTTCGACATTGCGATCGCCATGCCGCTGTCGTGGTTGCCGCTGATTGCCGACTATTCGCGGTTCGGCAAGCGTGCGAAGAATGTCTTCGGCGGTACGGCGCTGGGCTTCTTTATCGGCAACTTCTGGCTGATGAGCCTGGGCGTGGCCTACACCCTGGCGTTCGCGCCGAGCGGTGAAGTGAATGCCTTGCTGCTGGCATTGGCCGGTGCAGGTTTGGGGATTCCGTTGCTGCTGATTCTGTTGGACGAGTCGGAAAACGCCTTTGCCGATATTCACTCGGCGGCGGTGTCCAGCGGGATTCTGTTGCGCTTGAAAGTCGAGCATCTGGCTTTGGCCATCGGCGTAGTCTGCACGCTGATCGCCTGCCTGGCGCCATTGGCCCAGTACCAGAATTTTCTGCTGTTGATCGGCTCGGTGTTTGCGCCGCTGTTCGGCGTGGTGCTGGTGGATCACTTCATCCTGCGCAAACGCAGTGCTCATGTAGCGTCAGCCGCATTGCGCTGGCCGGCGTTGCTCGCCTGGTTGGGCGGGGTGAGCACCTATCATCTGCTGGCCAATCTCTATCCTGACATCGGCGCAACCCTGCCGTCGCTGGTGCTGGCAGGGCTGCTGCAACTGCTGCTCGGTCGAGCCTTCAGCTACGGCCGGGAAACAGTTCAGGCTTGAGAATGCCGTTCAGGCGCGGGTAGGGGATCTTCAGTTCGACGTGGCCCAATGCGTAAGGCGCAAGGGTGCTCACTTCGTACTTGAGGATCACCCCGCCGTAGGTCAGCGCCACGTTCTGGGTTTTCACGAAGGGCCAGCTCTTCACGAACTCCGGTTCCTGATCCAGCTTGGTGCTGATCAACCAGCTGTTGTGCGCCACTTGGGCCGCTTTCCAGAACGCCTCTTCCTGTCCCGGGATCAACATGTCCGAGAGGGTCAGCGCCTTATGCTGTTGACGTGAATAGTTGATGAAACCGCGGCCCGGCGTGCCATGCGCACCGCCGGTATCCAGGTAGCTAGACAATTCAACGATCACCAAGCCGTCATGCTGCTCACGTACCTTGGCTTGCAGGTAGCTGCTGTAGCGCGGGCCGGCACTGCTCAAAAACTGCTCGCGATATGCCGCCAGCGTCGGTGCTACGGGGGCTTCGGGTGAGGTGCGGGTCATTTGCAGCAGGCGTTTTTCGATGAGTCCGTCAAGCGCAGGCTCGTCCGGGAAGCGCAGGGTATCAATGTTCACCAGCGGGCAGTCAGGGGTTGTGCAGCCTGGTTTCAACTGTTCCGATGCGTCGCGGGTAGTTTCCAGCGGCGCCCGGTAGTTGGGCTGGAACAAACTCTGGCAGGCGCCCAGGGTCAGGGCGATTGCGGCCACGGAGGCGATTTTAAAAAGCGACATGGGCGTCCTTGATAAAACAGGGAAAGGCGAAAAGTTACCCGCTTCGACTCTCAACGAAGCAGTCAGTTCGCCACTAAGCTAATTAGAGTTGGTTTCGCCCTCACCGTCTATCCCGCTGACTGGAAAGGGGCTGCATCAAACATCGCGGGCGCGTTAGGATGGCGCGAAGTCGAGGTTGGAGCCTCGGACAGGATTTGTAGAACGAGGATTGTCATGACTGATTTTGCCAACGCCATTCCGACCGCCGTTGATATCGTTCGGCGCGAAAAGTGCTACGAGGGCTTCTACAAGCTCGACCGCGTGCACTTGCGCCACGAATTGTTCGCCGGTGGCATGAGTCGCGAGATCAATCGTGAACTGTTTGTGCGCCATGATGCGGTGTGCGTGCTGCCTTACGATCCGCAGCGCGACGAAGTGGTGCTGATCGAGCAGTTTCGCGTCGGCGCCATGGGCAAGACCGACAACCCGTGGCTGATCGAACTGGTCGCCGGTCTGATCGACAAGGATGAAGTACCGGAAGAAGTTGCTCACCGCGAAGCGCAGGAGGAAGCTGGGCTTGTATTCGGGGCACTCTGGCCGATCACCAAATATTTTCCATCGCCGGGTGGCAGTAACGAGTTCGTGCATTTGTACCTGGGGCGTTGCGACAGTGCCGGGGTGGGCGGCCTGCATGGGCTGGAGGAAGAGGCTGAAGATATTCGCGTCACGGTCTGGGCCTTCGAAGATGCCCTGCAAGCCGTGCGCGACGGACGTATTGCCAACGCGCCAAGCATCATTGCCTTGCAATGGCTGGCTTTGAACCGCGTTGAAGTGAGGGGGTTATGGTCGTAAACAAGCTGCGCGATCGCTACCGGATCGACCTCGTGGGGCTGCAAGCCTCCTGCGAGGCCAACTACGCGCGCCTGATGCGACTGCTACCGGACATGCGCAACGAGCCGCAGGCGCGGCGCATTGCCGTGACCCACGGCGACCAGATGCTTGGCGTACTGGCCCTCGAAGTGCTGCAAGTCTGTCCGTACACCACAACCCTGCAAGTGCGCCAGGAGCACAGCCTGCCGTGGCTGCCGGTGCCGCAACTGGAAGTTCAGGTCTATCACGACGCGTGCATGGCCGAAGTCGTCAGCGCCGAACATGCACGACGCTTTCGCGGCATCTATCCTTACCCGAACGCCGCGATGCATCAGCCGGATGAAAAGGCTCAGCTCAATCTGTTCCTGGGGGAATGGCTGAGTCACTGCCTGGCCTGTGGGCACGAGTACGCAGTCGTTCGGTAGTTGTGAACTGCGTCCGGTTCACAGGTTTCCTCTTTTGATCGTCCCCCAGCATAATTGCGGCACTTATCCATCCCGTGATCACGCCCTGGGAGAACGCCTTGCCGAGCGTATCCACATTGACCACCGCCGATCCGGCGTTGCTGGTGCAACTCTCCGATAGCCATCTGTTTGCCGAGACGGACGGGACATTGCTGGGCATGAATACCCGCGACAGCCTGCAAAAAGTCATTGAGCTGGTAAAGCTTCAGCAGCCGCAGATCGACCTGATCATTGCCAGTGGTGATCTTTCCCAGGACGGAACGCTGGAGTCGTATCAGCTGTTTCGTGACCTGACCCGACAGATTGATGCGCCGGCACGCTGGATTCCCGGTAATCATGATGAGCCGCGGCTCATGGCCGAGGCGGCGGTGCACAGTGCATTGCTGGAGCCGGTGGTGGACATCGGCAACTGGCGGGTGACGTTGCTCGATTCGGCGGTGCCGGGTTCGGTGCCGGGGTATTTGCAGGATGAGCAGTTGCAGTTGCTCGTGCGCTCGTTGAGCGAGGCGCCGCAGCGGCATCATCTGGTGTGTTTCCATCATCATCCGGTGTCGATCGGGTGTGCATGGATGGAGCCCATTGGCTTGCGCAACCCAGAAGCGTTGTTCGCGGTGCTGGATCGCTTTCCACAGGTGCGTGCGGTGCTGTGGGGGCATGTGCATCAGGAGATTGATCGACTGCGCAACGGTGTGCGCTTGATCGCATCGCCCTCGACTTGCATTCAGTTCGAGCCGGGCAGTGATGATTTCAAGGTGAGCGAGCAGGCGCCGGGGTATCGATGGTTGCGGTTGTTGCCGGATGGCCAGCTCGAAACAGGCGTTGAGCGCATCACCGGTTTCGATTTCCAGATTGATTACGGCTCTAACGGCTACTGATTTATTTATCATTTCCAAAGACCGACGCGCGGCCATCGCGGGCAAGCCCGCTCCCACAGGGTTTTGTGAGCGCCTCAAATCCTTGTGGGAGAGGGCTTGCCCGCGATGGCGTTCGCTCAGGCGACATGATTTCCACGCATATCCCCGATTCCTCCGACACCCTGTAAACTGCGCCTCTTTACCCGACGCCCAGGGAGCTCAAATGTCCGGTTCGATCCTTTATATCCACGGTTTCAACAGCGCGCCTGCGTCGAAAAAGGCCTGTCAGTTGATTAATGTGATGGAACGGGCTGGGCTTGAGCGATCAGCTGCGTGTGCCGGCCTTGCATCACCATCCTCGCGAGGCCATCGCTCAGCTGGAGCAGGCGATTGCCGAGCTGGGGCGGCCACTGCTGGTCGGCAGCTCACTCGGCGGCTACTATGCGACTCACTTGGCCGAGCACCATGGCTTGAAAGCCCTGTTGATCAATCCTGCGGTCAGCCCGCACCGGATGTTCGACGGGTTCCTGGGGACGCAGAAAAATCTGTATACCGATGAGACTTGGGAATTGACCCACGACCATGTGACGGCCCTGGCCGAGCTGGAAGTGCCGGCACCCAAGGATCCGCAGCGGTTTCAAGTGTGGTTGCAGACCGGCGATGAAACGCTGGATTATCGCCTCGCCCAGCAGTATTACCGGGCCTGTGCCTTGCGCATTCAGGCGGGCGGCGACCATAGTTTCCAGGGTTTTGCCGAGCAATTGCCGGCAATGCTGAGTTTTGCCGGCATCGGCGCAGATTTGTATCAGGCGATTGATTTCACAGCACTGTGATCATTGCCCCCTATTTTCACTGAACACTGACGACGAGACCCCATGGCCACTCCCAGCGCTAGCTCTTATAACGCAGACGCCATCGAAGTCCTCTCGGGCCTCGACCCGGTGCGCAAACGCCCCGGCATGTATACCGACACCAGTCGGCCGAACCACCTTGCCCAGGAAGTCATCGACAATAGCGTCGACGAAGCCTTGGCTGGGCACGCGACGTCGGTGCAGGTCATCCTGCATGCCGATCACTCCCTGGAAGTCAGCGATGACGGCCGTGGCATGCCGGTGGACATTCACCCGGAAGAGGGTGTGTCGGGTGTCGAGCTGATCCTCACCAAGCTCCATGCGGGTGGCAAGTTTTCCAATAAGAACTACCAGTTCTCCGGCGGTTTGCACGGGGTGGGTATCTCCGTGGTCAACGCCTTGTCGACCGAAGTCCGGGTGCGTGTAAAACGCGACGGCAACGAATACCAGATGACTTTCGCCGACGGTTACAAAAAAACCGAACTGGAAGTGGTCGGCACCGTCGGCAAGCGCAACACCGGCACCAGCGTGTTCTTCGCGCCGGACCCGAAGTACTTCGATTCACCGAAATTCTCCATCAGCCGCCTCAAGCACGTGCTCAAGGCCAAGGCCGTTCTGTGCCCGGGGCTGCTGGTCAGTTTTGAAGACAAGGCCACCGGCGAGAAAGTCGAATGGCATTACGAAGACGGCCTGCGCTCCTACCTGGTGGACGCAGTCAGCGAATTCGAACGCCTGCCGGACGAGCCATTCTGCGGCAGCCTGGCCGGTAATAAAGAAGCGGTCGATTGGGCGCTGCTGTGGTTGCCCGAGGGCGGCGACAGCGTTCAGGAAAGCTACGTCAACCTGATCCCGACAGCCCAGGGCGGTACTCACGTCAACGGTCTGCGTCAGGGCTTGCTCGACGCCATGCGCGAGTTCTGCGAGTTCCGCAGCCTGTTGCCGCGTGGTGTGAAGCTGGCGCCGGAAGACGTCTGGGAGCGTATCGCTTTCGTCCTGTCGATGAAGATGCAGGAACCGCAATTCTCCGGCCAGACCAAGGAGCGCCTGTCCTCCCGTGAAGCGGCCGCCTTCGTTTCCGGCGTGGTCAAGGATGCTTTCAGCCTGTGGCTCAACGCCAACCCGGAAACCGGCATGTTGCTGGCCGAACTGGCGATCAACAACGCCGGCCGTCGTCTGAAGGCCAGCAAGAAGGTCGAGCGCAAACGCATTACCCAAGGGCCGGCATTGCCGGGTAAGCTCGCCGACTGCGCCGGGCAGGACCCGATGCGTTCCGAGCTGTTCCTGGTGGAAGGTGATTCCGCTGGCGGTTCGGCCAAGCAGGCGCGGGACAAGGAGTTTCAAGCGATCCTGCCGTTGCGCGGCAAGATTCTGAACACTTGGGAAGTCGACGGCAGCGAAGTGCTTGCCAGCCAGGAAGTGCACAACATCGCTGTAGCCATCGGTGTCGATCCGGGTTCGGCGGACATCGCCCAGCTGCGTTACGGCAAAATCTGCATCCTCGCCGACGCCGACTCCGACGGTCTGCACATCGCCACGTTGCTCTGCGCTTTGTTCGTCCAGCATTTCCGTCCGCTGGTGGATGCCGGTCACGTCTACGTCGCCATGCCGCCGCTGTACCGTATCGACTTGGGCAAAGAAATTTACTATGCCCTCGACGAGGCCGAGCGCGATGGCATTCTCGATCGCCTGGTGGCCGAGAAGAAGCGCGGCAAACCACAGGTCACGCGATTCAAAGGTCTGGGTGAAATGAACCCGCCGCAGCTGCGCGAAACCACCATGGACCCGAACACTCGGCGTCTGGTGCAGTTGACGCTGGAAGATTTCGACGCGACCTCGGAAATGATGGACATGCTGCTGGCGAAAAAACGCGCCGGCGATCGCAAGTCCTGGCTGGAGTCCAAGGGCAACCTGGCCGAGGTTCTGGGCTGATGCGATTTGGCTGGGCCCTGGCGTGTGCGTTGCTGCTGACCTCGGTAACGGTTTCGGCGGAGCCTGCCCCCGAGCTGCGCCTGTTATCCGAGCATGCCGTCGAAGGCATGCGCGGCGGCAATCTGTCGGGGCTGGCCCAGTGCGGCAAGGATCTGTGGACCGTCTCGGATCGTGACGATGATCAAATCTATCGCCTCGACACCCGCAACACGACCTGGCAAGCCGAAACCGTGCGCATCGACGTACCCCTGGTGCCCGACAGCGGTTTGCCCTGGGGGTTGCGTTCGCGGACCTGGGCGGCGACGTTCGTGCGGGGTGGGAACCTGGATTTCGAAGGTATCACCTGTGACAGCGCCGGCAATCGTTACATTGTCAGCGAGGCGCACGCCGCGGTGCTGCAGGTTCCGCCCATCGGGCCGGCGTCCTGGCTGAAAATCTCGCCGATGCTGGTACGCGAAGCACGGGCCAGCGGTATGTTGCTGCACTTCAATTCGTTGTTCGAAGGCTTGGCGATCAATCCAGCCGGTGACACGCTGTGGCTGGCCGCCGAACGTGAGCGCCGCGGTTTGCTGCTGATCAAGCGCCAGCAAACGGTCTGGGACTGCAAGGGTGGTTGTGTGCTGCTAAGTGAGGCAGGGGTGGAGATGCAACCAGCGCAATTTCCCAAGGCCAGAGCGCGCTCCCGGGATTTTGCCGATCTGTCATTGTTTGACGGCAAATTGTTTACCCTTGAGCGCAATGCCTTTCAGGTTTGCCGTCGCGATGCGGTGACGGCCAAGGTCGAGCGCTGCTGGTCGTTTGCCGCCGAGGCCTTGCAGGAAAACCGTCGTTATTCACAGCCCTTTGGGCTGGCGGAAGCGTTGATCGTGGACGCCGACGGTGCCTGGATCGGTATCGACAACAATAATGGTGCGCGCGTCGATGGCGAGAAACGCCCGATTGTCTGGCGCTTTGCCGCGCCTGAAGGTGGCTGGAGTGCCAAGCCATGAGTCAACAGCCGCCGGGCAAACGCGCCGGTCGGGTGTTGATGGTGTTGGCCTGGTGCGCCGCGCTGTTTCTGGCAACGCGGTTTTTCGGTCAGTGGGAGGCGCGTCAGCAAAATCCCAACACCGTCGTCAGCTCCGAGCAGGGCGAAGGTTTTATCGAAGTGAAGCTGATCAGCAACAGCCAGGGGCATTTTATCGCCACTGGCCAGATCAACGGCCAGCCGGTGGAGTTCATGCTCGATACCGGCGCAACCGATGTGGCGATCCCGGCCGAAGTGGCCGAGCGGCTGAAACTGGAAAAAGGCTTTGGGGTGACCCTGAGCACGGCCAATGGCTTGAGCGAGGGCTATCGAACCCGCCTCGACCGGCTGCAATTGGGCGACATCGTGCTGCGTGACGTTCGCGCGCTGGTGGCGCCCGGTTTGCACGGCAATCAGGTGCTGCTCGGTATGAGCGCACTGAACAAACTTGAATTTACCCAGCGCGGTGGCACCATGCTGCTGCGCCAGACAACGAACTGATGAGGCCCGCATGAGCGACTCCCTTGATCTCAGCCTGGACGGTGTAGAACGCCGGTCACTGGCTGACTTCACCGAAAATGCCTACCTCAACTACTCCATGTACGTGATCATGGACCGTGCCTTGCCGCATATCGGCGACGGCCTGAAACCGGTACAGCGACGCATCATCTACGCGATGAGCGAGTTGGGGCTGGACGCCGATTCCAAGCACAAGAAATCGGCGCGTACGGTCGGTGACGTGCTCGGTAAGTTCCACCCGCACGGCGACTCGGCTTGCTATGAGGCCATGGTCCTGATGGCCCAGCCGTTCAGCTACCGCTACACGCTGGTCGACGGCCAGGGTAACTGGGGTGCGCCGGATGATCCGAAGTCCTTCGCCGCCATGCGTTACACCGAAGCGCGGCTGTCGCGTTATTCCGAAGTGCTGCTCAGCGAACTGGGCCAAGGCACCGCGGACTGGGGCCCGAACTTCGACGGCACGCTGGAAGAGCCTTTGGTGTTGCCGGCCCGTTTGCCGAATATCCTGCTCAATGGCACCACCGGTATTGCCGTGGGCATGGCTACCGACGTACCACCGCATAACCTGCGCGAAGTCGCAACAGCGTGCGTGCGTTTGCTCGACGAGCCGAAAGCCACGGTAGAACAGCTCTGCGAACACATCCAGGGCCCGGATTACCCGACCGAAGCGGAAATCATCACGCCGCGCGCCGATCTGCTGAAAATCTACGAAACCGGCAAGGGCTCGGTGCGCATGCGCGCCGTGTATCACATCGAAGACGGCGACATCATCGTCACCGCGCTGCCGCATCAGGTCTCCGGGGCCAAAGTGCTGGAACAGATCGCCGCGATGATGCAGGCCAAACCGTCGAAAGCCCCGCAAATCGCTGACCTGCGTGACGAATCCGACCACGAAAACCCGTGCCGGATCGTGATCATTCCGGGGGCACGCAAAAACTTTGACCACGATGCACTGATGCAACACCTGTTCGCCAGCACCGAGCTGGAGTCGAGCTACCGGGTCAACATCAACATCATCGGTCTGGACGGCAAGCCGCAGCTGAAAAACCTGCGGGCATTGCTGGTCGAGTGGCTGGAGTTCCGGGTCCAGACGGTGCGTCGTCGTCTGCAATTTCGCCTGGACAAGGTCGAGCGTCGCCTGCACCTGTTGGACGGTTTGTTGATCGCTTACCTCAATCTGGATGAAGTGATTCACATCATCCGCACCGAGGAGCACCCGAAAGCCGCACTGATCGAACGTTTCGCCCTGAGCGAAATCCAGGCCGATTACATCCTCGACACCCGTTTGCGTCAGTTGGCGCGACTGGAAGAAATGAAGCTGCGTGCCGAGCAGGATGAACTGCTCAAGGAACAAGCCAAGCTGCAAGCCCTGCTGGGCAGCGAAGCCAAGCTGAAAAAGCTGGTACGCACCGAGTTGATCAAGGACGCCGAAACCTACGGCGACGACCGTCGCTCGCCAATCGTCGAACGCGCCGAGGCCAAGGCCCTGACCGAACACGATCTGTTGCCGAACGAGAAAGTGACCGTGGTTCTGTCGGAAAAAGGCTGGGTTCGCTCCGCCAAAGGCCATGAGATCGACGCCACCGGGCTTTCCTACAAGGCCGGGGATGGTTTCAAGGCCTTGGCGGCCGGTCGCTCCAACCAGTTTGCGGTGTTTATCGACTCCACCGGTCGCAGTTATTCGGTGGCCGCGCACACGCTGCCATCGGCCCGAGGCCAGGGCGAACCGCTGACCGGCCGCCTGACGCCGCCGCCAGGGGCGAGTTTCGAATGCGTGCTGATGCCTGAAGACGATTCGCTGTACGTGATCGCCTCCGACGCCGGTTACGGTTTCGTGGTCAAGGGTGAAGACCTGCAAGCCAAGAACAAGGCGGGCAAGGCCCTGTTGAGTTTGCCGAACAACGCCAAAGTGATTCTGCCGCGTCCGGTGGCCGATCGTGAGCACAACTGGCTGGCCTCGGTGACCACCGAAGGTCGCCTGCTGATCTTCAAAATCAGCGATCTGCCACAATTAGGTAAAGGTAAAGGGAATAAGATCATCGGGATTTCCGGTGAACGTGTTGCCAGTCGCGAAGAATATGTCACGGACATCGCCGTTTTGCCGGAAGGTGCCACTTTGGTGCTACAGGCCGGAAAACGTACCTTGT
This sequence comes from Pseudomonas sp. FP603, assembly GCF_030687415.1. Classification (NCBI taxonomy): domain Bacteria; kingdom Pseudomonadati; phylum Pseudomonadota; class Gammaproteobacteria; order Pseudomonadales; family Pseudomonadaceae; genus Pseudomonas; species Pseudomonas sp. FP603. The sequence goes on along the minus strand of NZ_CP117431.1, from coordinate 6,320,266 downwards.
CGCTGAAGGCGGACGACCTCGAACACTACAAAGGTGAGCGTGGGCGTCGCGGTAACAAACTGCCACGGGGCTTTCAGAGGGTGGATGCGCTGTTCGTCGAAAACCTCAACTAAGCGTCCTAGAGCGCTCGATCTACGATTTAACGCGTAGATCGACGCTTTGCCGCTGGAGTCGGAACGCATATTCACGGATGATATGGCCTTTCAAGCGCCGGCGTGGCCGAGCGTTCTTCATATTTTTTGAGTATTTTCACTGTGGTGAGCCTTGTGGCAACCACCTGGATGGGACGATGACTGCTCTGCGCCTTCCTTTTATTTTGATGCTCGCCGGCGTACTTGGCCTGGCGGGTTGCAGCGTTCACCAACCGGTGTCGCTGTATCAGCTGGACAGCGGAAGTCCGGCTCAGCCTGCGCAAAGCGCGGGTATGGCTGTATTGCTGGGCCCGGTAACGGTTGCCGACTACCTGCAACGCGAAACCTTGTTGCAGCGTCAGCCCGATGGCAGCTTGCAGGCTTCGGTTGATGGTCGTTGGGCAGGTAGCCTGTCGTCCGACATCGATCAACTGTTGCTGCGTCAGGTTGCCGGTCATCTGGACAGCCAGCGCGTTGTCCTGGCGCCGGCGACATTAGGCTTCACGCCGGATGTTCAGGTTCTGCTGACGATCACGCGACTGGACTCGGGTGCGTCGCAACCGGCGATCCTTGATGCGCAATGGCGCCTGATCGATCGTCGTGGTCAGGTGCGCGATAACCGCATCATTCATCTGCAGGAGCAGCACACTGGCGGGACTGCGGCTCAGGTTCAGGCTCAGGGTGTGTTGCTGCAGCGTCTGGCCGAGCAACTGGCGACAGCGCTCAAGCCACTGGCCAACCAGCCGCCGATCGCCGAAGCACCTCGCAAGCCAGCTGCCAAGCCTGTGGCACCGGCAGCAGAGCCAGAGAAACAACCGAAGATCCCGATGGCTTCGCCGATTCGTACGGATATGGAAGTGTTCAGGTTCTAAGCCTGGATTGAGTCCAGAACAAAGCCCGCCTTGTGCGGGCTTTGTTGTTTGTGGCGCGTACTGATCGTTCCCACGCTCTGCGTGGGAATGCCTCCAGGGACGCTCCGCGTTCCAGCCTCACCTCATATGTTGCCTGTGCCGGCCTCTTCGCGGGCAAGCCCGCTCCCACATTTACCGCTGCGAATACAAAACTTGTGTGCTACCGAGCACCCTGTGGGAGCGAGGCTTGCCCGCGATGAGGCCAGAACAGGCAACAAAAAGCCCGCAGACGATCACTCATCTGCGGGCTTCTTTACAGCAGGGCTAAGGCTTATGCCCGGCGGCTCATGCATCCGCGCCAGTTGCCGTTCCAGCATCGACGGATAAGGCTCCATCAAGCGCTCTACGCAGCACGCACCCTCCGGGCTTGCGATCGGCCGGATTCGCGCGCGCTGGCGAATCAGCGCGTCGTCGCTGATCTTGCGCTCCACCAGCAGCAGGTTGCGGCTGTGTTGGGACAGGGCCAGGGCGTCCTGCGCGGATTCAGTCAGCAGCAGATCAATCTGGCTCAGGCCGAACAGTTCGTCACCCAGCGTCAGGCCTAGCTGCAATTGCAGGGTGATGCCGCTGTCGGCGACTTCGATCTGCAACTGATGGGCCCAGGGCACGCAGCAACTCACCGCAGCAGATGGCGTTGGTCAGGTAGTCGTCGCCACTGTCTTCGTTGTGGAACAGCATCAGCGTGCTGCCATCGTTCAGGGTGTGCAGTTCGCTCTGGTAAAGCGACGCGGCCTGATCAAGGCAATCGCGATAGCGTTTGAGCAGCTCTTCCAGGCGTGCGCGGGGCAGGCGGCGCAATTGATCTTGCGCGCCCAGTTGCACGGCCAGTACAGCGCTGTGCTGCGGCAGATTCGATACCTGCGGCTTTACGACTGGTTTCGGCGCGCTGTCTGTCAAGTCGTCACGCAGGTCGGCAAACGGATCTTCGTCGTCCTCATCGTCTTCGACAGTGCTGACAATGCGCCGCGGCGCAGGCTTGAGGCCGGCAAGAGGCTTGGTTTCGTCGAAACTCGGATCGCGCAGGTTACGCACTTCGAAGGTCGGCTCGTTATCGTCGGCGTCTTCGTAATCGCTGTCGTCGTATTCAGGTTCCGGCGCAGGTTCCGGCTCGGCCGGCTCCGGCGCGAAATTGGCGTGCAGCTGGCGAGCGAGGTCGCCGACCTCATCCTGGCGCTCGGTGGCCGGGGTGTATTCGTCGATATTGCGCAGCCACACCCGCAGTTGCATCAGCGGCGTGGAGAGATTGCGCCCCAGGCGCAGGCTCAAGGCCAGGGACAGCGCCAGCAGAATCGCACTCAGAATGCCCATGCTTTGCAGGCTGATGGTCATCGGCTGTTGGAACTGATCCATGTCCAGGCTGATGCGCAGTTGCCCGGCAGTCACATCCTGAAAGGTGATCTTGCTCTGGTACATGCCTTCTGCTTCGCCCAGCAGGCTATGCTTGGGGCGCTGACCGGCTTCGGCGAGGATGCGGTTATCCACGCTGTAGATGGCAGCGTGGGCCACCAGTTTGTTCTTGGTCAGGTTGTTGAGCAGCACGTTCAGGCTGAGGATGTCGTTGGACACCAACAGTTCCGTGGCCGAGGTCGCGGTCTGGGTGGTCAGGCTTTCGCCCAAGGCATCCGCTTGCTCGTGCATGGCCTGCTTGAACTGCAAACCCATCACGCAGGCATAGATCACCAGGGCCAGAGCGACCAGGATCACGTTATGGCTGGCAATGCGCAATGCAATCGGTACACGGCGATGACGCAGTGCCCGGAAGATCAGCAGAAAGAAGTTATCGGTTTTTACTGGCGTGGGCCGGTTCACTTGAGCTCGGCTCTTTGTCCGTGAAGTTGACGCGCAGTATAGCGACAGGCCCTAGACCGTCAAAGCGCTCACGGTGCCCGATGGTCACTGAATATGGGTAGAATGCGGTTTTTTTCCACCTGCGGGGGTGCGCCTTGCGCGAAATCGTCCTGATAAACATCACGGGAGTCGACCGTCCGGGTCTGACTGCGGCCATTACCGGCGTTCTGGCCCAGGGTGGTGTGAACATTCTCGACATCGGTCAGGCGGTGATCCACGACACCCTGTCGTTCGGCATCCTGGTTGAAATTCCCGATACCGAACAAGGTAACTCGGTGCTCAAGGACATCCTGTTCAAAGGCTATGAGCTTGAGCAGCAAGTACGTTTCACGCCGGTATCCGAGGAGGATTACCAGCAATGGGTCGGTAATCAGGGTAAAAAGCGCCACATCGTCACCCTGCTGACCCGCAAAGTGACCGCCGAGCAATTGCAGCGCGTGAGTTCGATCACCGCCAAGTATGGTCTGAACATCGACCATATCGATCGCCTGTCCGGGCGCATGCCGCTCGACACCCCGGCTGACAAGGGCAAGGGCTGCATCGAGTTTTCCGTGCGTGGCGAGGCGGCGGATCCGCAAGCGCTGCGGGCCGAATTCCTCAGCGTCGCTCAAGAATTGAACGTCGACATCGCCTTCCAGGAAGATTCGCTGTTCCGCCGTAACCGCCGTCTGGCGGTGTTCGACATGGACTCGACACTGATCGAAGCTGAAGTCATCGACGAACTGGCCAAGGCCGCCGGTGTGGGCGACCAGGTGTCTGCGATTACCGAGCGAGCGATGGCCGGCGAGCTGGACTTCCGCGCCAGCTTCAAGGAGCGCCTGGCCTTGCTGCAAGGGCTGGACGTCAGCGTGCTGGACTCCATCGGTGCTTCCCTGCGCCTGACCGAAGGCGCCGAAACCCTGTTCGCCGAACTCAAGCGCCTGGGCTACAAGACGGCGATTCTGTCGGGCGGCTTCACCTACTTCGCCAAGCAGCTGCAGGCCAAGCTGGGTATCGACTACGTGTTCGCCAATGAACTGGAAGTGGTCGACGGCAAGGTGACGGGTGTGGCGGTCGAGCCGATTGTCGATGCGCAACGCAAGGCAGATCTGCTGCGTGAGCTGGCGCACAAGGAAGGCTTGCGTCTGGAGCAGACGATAGCCGTCGGTGACGGTGCCAACGACCTGCCGATGCTGGCGATTGCCGGGCTGGGCGTAGCGTTTCGCGCCAAGCCGCTGGTCAAGCAATCGGCTAAGCAGGCGATTTCCACCCTTGGGCTGGATGGCGTGCTGTATCTGCTGGGCTTCCGGGATCGCGACGGGCAGCTCTGAGTTTCAGGTTGTCTGGGCGGGCCGCGGTTTTACAGACGTACGCTCAAAGCGACTTCCACAACGAATCAAACTCTTCCGCTACCCCGAAAACGCCGCTCCCCGCGGCGTTTTCGTTTCTGGTTGTCTCAAGCGTACGGTAGGCAAACTGATTGAAGCTGTTGGTGCTCGCCACCCGACGCTCCAGCTCGGCCCGGTGTTCCTCGCCGTTGGTATTGATCAACACCTTATTGCCTTCCTGGAACGGCAGGCGCGGCGTGAGCAGGGTGGCCGGCAGGTCGATGGCGCTGATGGCGGGCAGTAACAGTCCGCGCAAGTACTGGCTGTGCTCGTCGTGGGAGCGCGTCAGTTGCAGGCCGCAGGGTTCGGCGCATGGCGCGACTTGGGCGATACCCATCTGCGTGCCGCCGCCCCGCACTTGGCGGATCCAGCGCACTACTGCAATGCTCCAGCCTTGACCGGCAGCATCCTCGATACCGACCATTTCGCCAGCCTGTAACTCGGCGGGTACCGTGCCGGGCCAAGCCAGGCAATAGCCGCCTGGGCTGTGATTGATCACCGGCAGCACATAGGTCGGGAAATGCTGCTGGCGGTCGGATGCCTCGTGGCTGTCATCGTTCTGAAGATGCGGGTATTCGATCTCTTCGTAGGGCAGCAGCGTATCTGCGGTGCCATGGGGGGCGGCGTCGAAGGCGTGGTGCCATTGGTCTTTGTCGCGATTTGTCGGGTCGGTAGCCGAGAACCGCGCCGGGCGGGCGCCGGGTTTCTTCAGGATGTCGTTGAACGAGCGTTGCCCGCTGAGATAAAAGTGCAATGCACTCATGCCCACGCACAGGGTCAACGTGCCGTGGCCGACGGTACGCTGAAAACTGCGCTCGGCGGCCTGACCCCAGGCAGCATGCAGGTGTTGCAGCGTATCCAGATTCAATCCCGCCGAAACGGGTAAAGGCGATACCTTGTCGGCCGACTGTTGCAGATGGGTTTCGATGGCCGCGACCAGAGGTTGTGGGTCGATTCCTAGCAAGCTCTCCTGTTGTTCGGCGAGGAATTTGGAGCGGTAACGCGGCCCGGTGTCGAGATCCGGGGCGATGGCAAACAGCCCGTTGTCCGGTTTGGCCGGTTGCAGCTTGATCCACTGGCTCCAGGGTTCGAGCACCTCGGCGAGCCGGGCGATCTGGTTCTGGCGCAGTTGATTGCAGCGTGAAGCACCCAGCAGGAGGGCGACGACGTAGGTTTGCTCGATGCTCAGGCTTTGTGTCTGGTTGGCCAGTTCATCGCGCACGCTCAACTGTTGCAGTTGGAACTGACAGCCAATCCGGTACAGCTGATGTAACTCGAGCCACAGATTTTCGGGTACCGGACAATAGAGTTCAGTGGCGCGGATCAATGCGCCGTTCAAACAATGAATTGCCCGTTGCAAAGCTTGAGTTAGCAACGGCGCACGGTCTTTGCTGAAGCGCGGTGTGATGCGGATGACGATTTGCTTGTAGCCGATCGCCAAGTGGCTCTGTAGCGCCTGGCAAAGGTTGGCGATCTTGCGCGAGCGTTCGTCGAGCACAATCGCCTGATGCAGGAAATGCCGTTCCAGGTGCTTGCAGACGTAATACACCTCGGGCCGCAGCAGTTCGAGCAATTGCAGACGATTGTCGCTGGGTGTGAGCAGTTGGTTGAGTTCGCTCAAGCCTTGATACAACTGGCGAGCGGTTTCGCCGAGGTTGGCTTTGGGCAGGTTGGCGATCCAGCGCTTGAGGTCGCGAGGCGTGGCTTCGCAGAAAGACAGACGCGACTGCGTCGGGATCGGTGCGCGTAGCAGCAGGGCAGGATTGGTCTCATTCATGCCGTAGACAAACTCCGACCGGGAAATGGGCAGTGAATGACTTGACTGTAGCAGCTATGAACGCGGAGCAGGAGCACCACCGAAATGTCCGACCCCACGAAAGATGTTCGTGGGGTCGTATCAGGGATCAGGCGTTTGGCAAGCCGATGCCCTGGCCCATTTGCACTGGCGAAAGGGCACCCAGCCCTTCAGCCCATTTCACTTGATCCGGCCCAAACAACACGACCGCCGTAGAGCCGAGTTTGAAGCGACCCAATTCCGCGCCTTTCTCCAGATGGATCGGCGCACGAGCCGCTTCGTCGTAACGGAAGGTTTTCAGCTCGCGTTTTGGCGGCGTGATCAGCCCGGCCCAGACAGTTTCGATCGACGCCACAATCATCGCGCCCACCAGCACCACGGCCATCGGCCCGCGCTCGGTATCGAAAATGCACGCCACACGCTCGTTGCGCGCGAACAACTCCGGTACGTTTTCAGCAGTGGTCTGGTTGACCGAGAAGATGCGGCCGGGGATGTAGACCATCTCGCGCAGGGTGCCGGCCAGCGGCATGTGCACGCGGTGGTAATCCTTGGGCGACAGGTAAATGGTGGCGAAATCACCACCCATGAATGGCGCTGCGTTGGCCGCGTCACCACCGAGCAATTCCAGCACGCTGAAGCTGTGGCCCTTGGCCTGGAAAACGCGACCGTGTTCGATCGGGCCGAGCTGGCTGACGGCACCGTCGGCCGGGCTGAGGATCGCGCCTGGGGTTTGGTCCAGCGGGCGGGCGCCGTCTTTCAAGGCACGAGTGAAGAACGCATTGAAGTGCTCGTAAGCCGTCAGGTCTTCGACCAGCGCCTGGGACATGTCCACTTGATAACGCTTGGCGAACCAGGCGGTCAAGGCGTTCTTGAACCAGCGCACGCGGCATTCGGCAATGCAGCCCGCCAGTCGCGAGAGCAAGTGGTGGGGCAGCAGGTATTGGCTGAGGATAAACAAACGCTTATTCATTAACAGTCCTTAAAAAACCTTAAATCTCTACGGGCGTGTCGGGATGGTTGCCCCATTCGCCCCAGGAGCCGGCGTAGCCTTTGACTCGCGGATAACCGAGCGACTTGGCGACTAGATACGTGAAGCCAGAACGATGGTGAGTCTGGCAGTGGGTAATGACTTCTTTGTCTTTGGTAATGCCGAGTTGTTCCAGGATTTTCGGCATGTCGGTGCGGATACGCAGGTTGCGCGCCTGATCCATGCCGGCTGTCCATTCGAAATTGACCGCCCCGGGAATGTGCCCGCCCTTGGCCGCCAGCACTTTCTCGCCGGAGTACTCCAGCGGCCCGCGTGCGTCCCAGATTGCCAGGTCGGCGGCACCGAGACGACTTTGCAGGTACTCGCGGGTGGCGGTGGGTTCATCGTGCAGGGTCAACGCAACCGGGCCACCGACCGGGGCCGGGATCTGGATCGACATCGGCGAGCCTTCTGCCAGCCAGGCCGTCAGACCGCCGTCGAGGTAGTGGTACTTGTTGTGACCGATAACATCCAACAGCCAGATAAAACGCCCGGCCCAACCGCCGCCTTCGTCGTCATAGACGACGTAGACCGCATCGGGGTTGTGCCCCAGTTCGCCGAACAATGTTTCAAGCGCGGCTTGGGTCGGCAGCAGGCCTGGCGCAGGCGCCTGACCCAGTTGAGTGCGTTTTGGATCGACAAAGCGTGCCCCGGGGATATGCCCTGCGGCATAGCGGGCGCTGCTGGTCAGGTCCACCAGAATCAGTTCGCGGGAGTCGAGACGCGGGAGCAGGTCGCTCGGTTCGATCACCAGCGCCAAGCCAGAGAAGTCAGACATGTGAGGTCTCCAGAGCACAAAGGGGAGGATTGTAGCGCAGCGTCATGAGGGCCTGTTATCAGTTATTTCGGCACAGGAAATAACTGAAAACAGGCCCGGTGATCGTCCTATCGCTGGCTAAAGCTGTGCAGGGCCTTTTCGATGCACTGCGCGGTTTTGCCGAAAGCCTGCACGGTGATTTCCGAGAACGGCCCGCCGCCCTGATCCGCCACCACGATCATGATCACCCGACCGTTGTTGACGAGTGAGCGCAGAAGCAGGTGTTCGCCACCGAACTGTGAGCGCAGGCTGGCCGGCAACAGGGCGGAGAATTGTGCGTTGTTGGCTGGCGTCAGGCGCACCTGGGCCTGTTGCGCGAGCAGGCGCTGCAGTACGGTGCTTTGGCTGACCACCAGGTTCAGGCCGGCCACTTCTTTGGGCAGCCCGGCAGTCTGGTGCACACGCAGATTAGCGTGCGTGCGATCGGCCATCAAAATCATCACCCGTCGCATGCCGCATGCCACCAGGGCGTCTCGGGCCGATGTGGTCAAGTGCATGGCATTGGTAAAACGGCTCGGCTCCACCAGCAACTCGGCGCATTGTTTACGCCACTTCGCCAGGTCTTCGGCGGTGGGTGCCGGGGCTGGCAGCAAACCGCCGTGAATGCGGTTGATGCCCGACGGCCAGATCAGCGCTTCGGCCGGGTGCCAGAGGTCCGGCATGGCGTGTTGGCGGGCGCTATTGGCGGCTTGCTGGTGCAATTGTTGTTGCACCTCATCCATCGACATTTGCAGGTAAAGGCTGGTCAGGAACTGCCAGCGTTCACAGTGAGGACTGTCCCAGGCCTGTTGTGCCGACAACGCCAGACCATTGGCCAGCAGCACGGTGTTGGCGGGTTGATTAAGCCAGCGGCGCAGCGTCGGGTCATCGTCGAGACGGTTCTGTTGGCGCAGCGGGTGATCGCTATCACGCGCGATGCGCAGGACTTTCACCAGTTCGCGTTGTTCGCTCCGCAGCAGCCGATAACCCTGCTGCACCCAGATCGGCAAACGCCAGGTATCCACCAGCGCCAGACAGATTTCCAGCAGACACACGCCGAACAATTGCTTTTCGACTTTGCGCGCCGACTCACCTTTATGGATGACCCGCAGCTCCCATTCTTCAAGCAACTGCGGATGGGTCAACGCCATGGGCCACAGTGGCGAAAGAAACAGCAGACTGCCCCAGTGGATGTCTTGCCACAACCGCGCCAGGCGACTGGCAAAAAAACCGTTGGCCTGTTGAGTGGCGTGCTGGCTGATCAACTGAAGCTGGCGCAGGGCGGCGGGGATTTCCGATTGGGGGGCGGCGGGCAAGCGCTCGAGCAATTCTTCGGTGCGTTTCAAACCGAGGCGATTGATCGCCACCTCAAGGTTTTCAGCCGGCGTGGCCATGCTGCCATGGGTGTGGCGATTGGCTTCGCGAATTACGCTCAAGGCCAGGGCCGGGCTGTCCTGCATCAATTCGGCAATGTCGCGCAGTGAGCTGCGGCTATCGCGGATGGCTTTGCAGACCCGGTCGTGACTGGCTTGCGGAACCGGCAGGCGCACACCATCGAGAAGCTTGACCCAGCCTTCGAGCGTGGTCGGTTTTGGCATTGGGACGTTCGTTTCGTTAGCCATGTCTGGACGCGATCATCGTCTGCTTTACCCTATCCCTGAGCGGGTCAAATTAGCTTTTCGCCTGAACTGGCTATAGTCTGGCGCAGTTTTGCCGATAAGTAGAAGAAGAGATTTTTTAACTTCCGAATATGACCTTGAACCCGACTCAGTAAGTGCTCTCCTACCTATGGCTAAAATTATCGGCATCATCGTCGTATTCGCGAGCGTGCTCGGCGGATACGTGCTTTCCCACGGCAAGATTGCCGCCCTCATCCAGCCTTTCGAGGTGATGATTATCGGTGGCGCGGCCCTTGGTGCATTCCTGCAGGCCAACCCCGGTCATATGACGATGCACGTGCTCAAGAAGTCCTTGGGCATGTTCAGTTCGCGTTTCAACCACACCTTCTACCTGGAAGTGCTGGGGCTGATTTACGAGATTCTCAACAAGAGCCGTCGCGAAGGCATGATGGCCATCGAAGGCGACATCGAAGATGCCGCTGCGAGCCCGATCTTCGCCAAGTATCCAGCAGTCCTGAAAGATGACCGCATGACCGCGTACATCTGCGATTACCTGCGCATCATGTCCTCCGGCAACATGGCGCCCCATGAGCTTGAAGGCTTGTTCGACATGGAACTGACCAGCCTCAAGGAAGACCTGGATCACCCCTCCCACGCCGTCAACGGCATCGCCGATGCCATGCCGGGCTTCGGTATCGTCGCGGCGGTATTGGGTATCGTGGTGACCATGGCTTCGTTGGGTGAAAGCGACCAGAAAATGATTGGCCTGCACGTGGGTGCGGCTCTGGTAGGTACCTTCTTCGGTATTCTCGCGGCCTACGGTTTCTTTGGCCCGCTGGCACACGCCCTGGGCCACGACGCCAAGGAAGAACTGAACGTCTACGAAGCCATCAAGGCCTCGCTGGTGGCTTCGGCTTCCGGCATGCCGCCATCGCTGGCGGTGGAATTCGGTCGCAAGGTTCTGTACCCGGCGCACCGTCCTAGCTTCGCTGAGCTGGAACAAGCGGTTCGCGGTCGCTAAGTCATGGAAAATAACCAGCCGATAATCATCAAGCGCGTCAAAAAGTACGCGGGCGGGCATCACGGGGGCTCCTGGAAAATCGCCTTCGCGGACTTCGCAACGGCGATGATGGCGTTCTTCCTGGTGCTATGGCTGTTGTCCACCGCAACACCGGAACAGAAGATCGCCATCGCCGGTTACTTCAAGGACCCGGTCGGTTTTAGCGAAAGTGGCACGCCATACATCATCGATCTGGGCGGCTCGCCGACCCTGGCACCGGAGAACACCCTCAACCCCGAGGTGAAATCCCAGCCCCAGCCGGACAAGGTGACGATCGACTCTGAACAGGTCGAAGGCATGGCCGAGCTGGTCGAGAAGGAACGCCTGGAATTGCTGCTGCAAGAGCTGCAGAACAAGGTCGAAGAAAACCCGCAGTTGCAGAAGTTCAAGGACCAGATCCTCTTCGAGATCACTCAGGACGGTTTGCGCATCCAGATAGTGGACGCCGAAAACCGCCCGATGTTCGACTCCGGCAGTGCGCGTCTGAAGCCGTATTTCGAAGACATCCTGCTGGCCATGGCCGACACCATCAAGGCGGTGCCGAACAAGATCAGCATCAGCGGCCACACAGATGCCAAGCCGTACTCGGGCACCGGCGACTTCGGCAACTGGGAGCTCTCGGCCAACCGCGCCAACGCGGCTCGCCGTGCGTTGATCGCCGGCAGCTACCCGGATTCACAAGTGGCGCGAGTCGTGGGCTACGCCTCGTCAGCGCTGTTCGACCGGGAGAACCCGTTCAACCCGGTCAACCGTCGCATCGACATCGTCGTGCTGACCAAGAAAGCCCAGCGAGCCATCGAAGGTTCGCAAGGTGCCGAACCTGCGCCAGTGCCAACGCAAGGGCAGGGTGGCCCAGGCGAAGTGCCCGCGCCGCCAGCCGATCCGAATGCCTTGCCGGCGGATAAGGAACCGCTGCCGGCCCATGAGCTTCGGGAGCGGTTGAATCTGTTTGATGATCCTGTGCCGAAACCGGGTGAGGCGCCCAAGCAGTGACCATGCTACTGATCATTTTCGTGGCTTTACGAAAATGATCGAGATCAGCACTGAAAATCAGAAAGCCGCGAACATCGCGGCTTTTTTGTGCGGATCAGTAACCGCGACGAATGCGGTCCTTGAGCTGGTCATGGAACAGATCGGCATTACGCTTGAAGGTGCCGCGAATGGATTCGCTGAAAGACTCTATTCCTGTCGAGCGCTCCAACATGGCCTCTTTGCGGTAGGCATCGATAAAAAAGTCGAGATCGGTATCACCACTCAACTTCGGCCATTTATCCAGGTACAGCGGCAGTGCGCTGGGACCGATCTTGTAAGAGCAGATCCTGCGATCACTGATGGTTGCTTCGCCGATTTCAAACGGCACCCACCAGGACATGGCAGTCTCCTGCGAGACCACCGCCAGCAAGTGCGTGCATTCGGTAATGTTGCGGGTGATGACGGCGGTGATGTCGTCGGTTTGCTGGGATTCGGTGTCCAACACGTCGAGATAGGTCTTGATGTTCGCTAGTTTCAGGCGCGCATTGATGGCCATCGCCTGGGCGCGGTCGGTGTGGCGGTAACTGATAAACACAGGCATCAAAAATGTCCCTTGATCGCGAGTTCGCGGTAATAGGCGCCGAGGGCGGTGAGGCGACAGCCGGTGGAGTGGAGGGCGGCGTAGTACATGTGTTCGGCGTCCACCGGTTCGATCAGGCTGTGGCGGTTGCACTTTTGCAGTTGGGCGAACACTTCACCGTGCTCCGGGTCGAACGTGGCTTCGGTAGGTTCGTAGCTGGGGTCGAGGGCGAACATTGATTCCGCCTCTTCGAACCAATCGGGCAGTTTGCGCAGAATCTCTTTGGGGATCAGCGGCGAGACTTCTCGCAATGAAATGAACTGCGACACATTGGTCTTGAACACTGGGCGCTGTTCCCACGCGTCGAGAGCGTTGTCGACGAATGAATAGAGGCTGCCGGGCGTGATTTTCCCCAGGATGTTCGCGGCGCCGCCGTGCAGTGCCTGCAGCAACAGCCCGGTGAAGACGCCGTGGTTGGCGCCTTCCATGGCCGGCTCTTCCTTTTTGCACGCGGTGAGGATGGTCATGCCTTCGCACACCATGCTGCTTTCGCTGCGCAGCGCCCGCACTTCGCCCGCCGAGCCAGCCTGACAGCAGTCGAGAATAATCACTTTGTTTTTGATTTTTACGGCTTTGGTCGCCCAATTCAGGATGTCGCTGATGCGAATTCCATCCTTGGCGGATTTGTAGTCCTGGGGGATCAGCATGCCTTCGTCCGTATCGATGTCGAAGTTGCCGTGGCCGGCGAAGTACAGCAGTGCAACGCTGCAATCGCCTGAAAACAATTCCTGGATATGCCCTTCGAGCTTTTCACGACTCAGATAATCTTCGGCGGAGGTCAGCACCAGGTTCTTGAAATTCGGATCGCCATTGGCGTCGGTTTTCAGCACCGAAGCCATGGCCATCGCGTCGTTGTTGCAACCACTCAATTGCGAAACATGGCTGTAGTTATTAATGCCGATGAACAGTCCCTTGCGCATGGTTCACCCCGCTGCATGAGTGCGAATGGCACCGATGATGCTATTGGTGTTCCACGCACATTCCGCGTGCGCCGCCCGGCGTACCACCGTGGAAATCCGCTCCGCACCAAACGGCTTGACCGCGATAATCACCTTGTTCATGCGCTTGGCGATCTCGATTTCCTTGTTGATCCACTTGCTGTAGGTGGAATACATGCCTGCCATGATCAGCACTGCCGAGCAGAGCCGAATTTTGTTTTCGATGGCTTCTTCAAGTTGTTTGTCGGTTTTCGCGCCGATGATCGGATTGTCCGGTGGCACCGAAAAATTCTTGAACGTGAAGCCGGGTTTTGCATTGAGCAGGCGGACCAGATTGTCGTGGGCGTCTGAGTAGTTCCACGAGTGGCTGATGAACAAATGATAGGTTTGCATGGCTGTCCCTCGGTATCGCCAGAAATGCGATGAGGGCTCGAATGTATGCACTTGAATGGCCGCAACAAGGCCTTGGCGGTTAAAGAGACGCGTCCTTCAGGCAGGCGCGAAGAAGCCTTACAGAGAGGTCTGACGTTTAATTGAGGGGGTTTTTGTGGGATGCCACGAACGACCACCGCCCCGTACGAGTCAGGGGCGGCTGGCACGTCTGTTTAGTAGCTGGTTTCGGGCAGGCTAGCGATGATCGAGCGGTAGCTGTTCATCCGTTGCTGCTGCACGCGGCCCTCTTCCAAAGCCTTGAGCAAGGCGCAACCCGGCTCGCGGTCGTGCTTGCAGTCGCGGAAGCGGCAGGTGCCGATCAAGTCGTTGAACTCGATGAAACCGGCTTCGACGTCGGCACGGCTGACGTGGCCCAGGCCGAACTCACGAATACCTGGGGAGTCGATCAACTCACCGCCACCGGGGAAGTGGAACAACCGCGCGGTGGTGGTGGTGTGGGTGCCCTGGCCCGACAGCTCGGACAGCGGGCCGACGCGGGTGTCGACTTCCGGCAGCAAGCTGTTGACCAGCGACGACTTGCCGACGCCGGACTGGCCGACGAACACGCTGATGTGCCCGTCCAGCTGCTTCTGCAACTGCTCCATGCCATTGCCGTGGTGCGCCGAGACTTCCAGCACCGGATAACCCAGCGTGCGGTAAACCGCCAGCAAGGCATTCAGCGCCGGGGCGTTCTGCTCGTCGATCAGGTCGAATTTGTTCAGCAGCAGCAACGGCCGAATACCGGCGTGTTCCGCAGCGACCAGATAACGGTCGATCAAGTTGGCATGAGGCTCGGGCAGCGGCGCGAAGACGATGACGATCATGTCGACGTTGGCCGCCACCGGCTTGAGCTGGCCACGGCTATCCGGGCGGCAGAGCTCGGTTTTGCGCGGCAGTTGCGCCACGATCACGCCGATGCCCTGGTTGCCGGCACGCCACACGACCTGATCGCCGGTCACCAGCGCTGGCAGGTTGGCGCGCAAATGACAGCGGAACACCTGGCCGGCCAATTCGCCATCGAGGGCCTCGACTTCGACCTGCACACCGAAGTGCGCGATCACCAGGCCCGTCTGTTCCGGACCCAGGTCGCCGCCTTCGAGGGCCTCGACAGCCGAGGACTCGCGTTTGGCGGCGCGGGCAGCGCGCTCGCCCTGAATCTTTTCGATGCGCCAGTTTTGACGACGATTGAGTTGGCGTTTGGCCATGGGTGTTCCGTATCGAGAATGCAGCGATTAGGTAAAACGGCCGCGAGTTTAGCACGCCCGGTGGCCTCCCCTAGGCTAAACTGCGCACCTACGCCGAGGAGCCGACTCATGCAAAACCCGCTGAACCTGATCTGGATCGACCTGGAAATGACCGGTCTGAACCCTGATACCGACGTCATCATCGAGATGGCCACTATCGTCACCGACAGTAATTTGAACACCTTGGCCGAAGGTCCGGTGATCGCCATCCATCACAGCGACGAGATTCTCGCTGGCATGGATGAGTGGAATACCCGTCAGCATGGCGGCTCCGGGCTGACCCAGCGGGTTCGCGACAGCCGCATCAGCATGGCCGAAGCCGAAGCCGAGACCATCGCCTTCCTGGAAAAATGGGTGCCGAAGGGCAAGTCGCCGATCTGTGGCAACAGCATCTGCCAGGACCGTCGCTTCCTTTATACCCACATGAAGTCGCTGGAAAGCTATTTCCACTACCGCAACCTCGATGTGTCGACCCTCAAAGAGCTGGCCGCTCGCTGGGCACCGGACGTACGCGACAGCTTCAAAAAGGGCAGCACCCACCTGGCCCTGGACGACATCCGCGAATCGATCGCTGAGTTGCAGCACTACCGCAAGAATTTCATCAAGTTCTGATAGGTAAAAGGTAAGGCTTTTGTGGCGAGGGAGCTTGCCCCCTTTTGGTGCCCTGACGATCTGAGTAGACTGCGCGCCTTCCTGTAAGGACCGCCACTATGTTGCTGATGCTCTACCTGATCGCCATTACCGCCGAAGCCATGACTGGCGCCCTGTCTGCGGGGCGTCGCGGCATGGACTGGTTTGGCGTGGTGTTGATTGCATGCGTCACGGCGCTGGGCGGCGGTTCGGTACGCGACGTGTTGCTCGGCCACTACCCGCTGACCTGGGTCAAACACCCGGAATACCTGGTGCTGACCTCCGTCGCGGCGATGCTGACGATCTTCATCGCCCGCTGGATGCGTCATCTGCGTTCGCTGTTTCTGGTGCTCGACGCGGTGGGCCTGGTGGCATTCACCCTGATCGGCTGCATGACGGCGCTGGAAATGGGCCACGGCATGCTGGTGGCCTCGGTCAGCGGGGTGATCACCGGGGTGTTTGGCGGCATCCTGCGGGACATTTTCTGTAACGACATCCCGTTGATCTTCCGCCGCGAACTCTACGCCAGCGTCTCGTTTGCCGCTGCGTGGTGCTATCTGCTCTGCATCTATCTGCAATTACCCGGTGAACAGGCAATCCTGATCACCCTGTTCGGTGGCTTCCTGCTGCGCTTGCTGGCGATCCGTTTCCACTGGGAAATGCCCAAGTTCGTTTATAACGACGAGGCCTGACCCTACGCGAGTCCGTGTTGTTTCAGCGCCCATTCGACGTGCTCGCGTACCAGCTCCGACGGATAATCCCGTCGGGCCTTCAGCGCTTCCAGCACCGGAATGCTCGACGGCGCATTACCCAAGCCGACCGCCAGATTGCGCAACCAGCGCTCGTAACCGGCCCGCCGTAACGGCGAACCCTCAGTACTGCTGAGGAATTTTTCTTCGTCCCACATGAACAGCTCGGCCAGTTCGGCGTTGTCCAGGTTATGCCGGGGTTTGAAGTCGCTTTCCCCGGAAGGTCGGGCGAAGCGGTTCCACGGGCAGACGATCTGGCAGTCATCGCAACCGAATACCCGATTGCCGATCAATGGCCGCAAATCTTCGGGGATCGCACTTTTCAGTTCGATGGTCAGGTACGAAATGCAGCGCCGGGCGTCCAGTACATACGGACCGACGAAGGCGTTGGTCGGGCAGATGTCCAGACAGGCGGTGCAGCGACCGCAGTGTTCGGTGGCGTGAGGCGGGTCGACCGGCAGCGGCAGGTCGACGAACAGTTCGCTGAGGAAGAAGTAGCTGCCGGCCTTGCGATTCAAGACCAGGGTGTTTTTGCCGATCCAGCCCAGGCCAGCCTGTTCGGCGATGGCTTTTTCCAGTACCGGGGCGCTGTCGACAAAGGCGCGATAGCCGAACGGGCCGATCACTGCCTGAATTTTTTCCGCCAGTTGTTGCACGCGTTTACGGATCAATTTGTGGTAATCGCGGCCCAAGGCATAACGCGAGACGTAGGCTTTTTCCGGTTCGGCCAGGCGTTTGGCCATTTCGGTGTCGCCCGGCAGGTAATCCATGCGCAGGGAAACGACCCGCAGGGTGCCCGGCACCAGTTCTTCCGGGTGCGAACGTTTGCTGCCATGGGCGCCCATGTAGTCCATTTCGCCGTGGTAGCCGGCCGCGAGCCAGCGCTCCAGGTGCTGCTCATGCTCGGCCAGGTCGAGGCCGCTGATGCCGACTTGCTGAAAGCCCAGCTCGCGGCCCCAGTCCTTGATGGATTGGGCGAGGGCGGGCAGGTCTGTGGTAATAGCGGGCATGAGGCGAGAGAAACCGGAGCTGAGGTGCGTATAATTCTGCCAGACATCGGAGCCTGAAGACGCATGCCGCACACTAAAGATGAATTACCCGACGCGCTGTATAGCGCCGCGCAAGTCCGCGGGCTCGATGCGAGCCTGATCGCGGCCGGTACACCGGGCTTCGAATTGATGCAGCGTGCGGCGCGGGCAACCTGGCGCGCGCTGGTCCGTCATTGGCCGACCGGGCACGAACTGAGCGTGGTAGCCGGCCACGGCAATAATGCGGGCGATGGTTATCTGGTGGCCGTGTTGGCCCGACGTGCCGGCTGGCACGTACGGGTGCTGGCCGCCGGTGATCCCGGGCGTTTGCAGGGCGATGCCGCATCGGCCCATGCCGAGGCAGTAGCCGAAGGCGTCGCCATTCAAGACTGGAACGCGCATTCAGAACTGCGTGGCATTGTGCTGGATGCCTTGCTCGGCACCGGCCTGACCGGGGAAGTACGCGAGCCATACGCCAGTGTCATTGCCGCGATCAA
Organism: Pseudomonas sp. FP603; assembly: GCF_030687415.1. Taxonomy (NCBI): domain Bacteria; kingdom Pseudomonadati; phylum Pseudomonadota; class Gammaproteobacteria; order Pseudomonadales; family Pseudomonadaceae; genus Pseudomonas; species Pseudomonas sp. FP603. Next base: position 6,302,582 of record NZ_CP117431.1, on the reverse strand, counting down.
CGCCAGTGGGCTACCGGTTGCGGCGGTGGATATACCTTCGGGGCTGTGCGCCGATACGGGCCGCATACTCGGCATTGCGGTTCGAGCCGACCTGACGGTGACGTTCATCGGCTTGAAGCTGGGTCTGTTCACCGGTGACGCTGCGGATGTGGTTGGCGACTTGGTATTCAATGATCTGCTAGCCGCTCCTGAGACGTTTATCGGGGCCACGGTCAGCGCTCGTCGCCTGACGGCCGGTAATGTGCCGCGTCTGACTGGTCGCGCTCCCACTTCCCACAAAGGCAAATTTGGCCACGTATTGCTGATCGGCGGCGATCGCGGTTTTGGCGGCGCCATCCTGCTCGGTGCACAAAGTGCTTTGCGCAGCGGTGCCGGCATGGTGTCTGTGGCCACTCGCAGCGAGCATGTTCCGGCTGCATTGGCGCGTTTGCCTGAAGCGATGGTGCTCGGCATTTCGTCGGCCAATCAATTGATGGGGCTGCTTGAGAGAGTCACGGTGCTGGTCGTCGGCCCAGGGCTGGGGCAGGCCGCCTGGGGGCGCAGTCTGTTGTCGGCCGCGGCCAATGCGCTGCTGCCGCAAGTATGGGACGCCGATGCGTTGAACCTGTTGGCCGAAGGTGGCGTGAGTTTGCCCGCAGGTAGTGTTATCACGCCGCACCCTGGCGAGGCGGCGCGATTACTGGGGGTGTCGACGGCCGATGTTCAGGCCGATCGTCCGGCCGCTGCCCATGCGTTGAGCAAAAAATATACAGCGGCGGTGGTTCTCAAGGGCGCTGGCAGCCTGATCGCCAGCCCCGATGGGCGTCTGGCGCTGTGTCATCAGGGCCATCCGGCCATGGCATCTGCCGGTTTGGGTGATGTGCTGGCCGGTCTGGTCGGCGCCTTGCTCGCTCAGGGCATGGACGCATACGACGCGGCGTGCCTGGCGGTCTGGCTGCACGCCAATGCCGGCGCGCAACAAGGTAAATATGGCCGCGGGCTGGCGGCCAGTGATCTGATTCCAGCCATTCGTCAGTTGTTGGAGGAGCAAGCACCGTGTCTGAAGTAACCCTGTACCTGGCCGATGAACAGGCCATGAGCGACTTTGGCGCACGTATCGCCAAAACCACCCAAGGGCACGGTCTGATTTTTCTCGAGGGAGATCTGGGGGCGGGGAAAACCACGCTGTCCCGGGGCATTATCCGGGGGCTGGGGCATACAGGCGCGGTAAAAAGTCCGACCTTCACCCTGGTCGAGCCTTACGAGATCGGCGCCATCCGCGCCTTCCATTTCGACCTGTATCGTCTGGTCGATCCGGAGGAGCTGGAGTACCTCGGCATCCGCGACTATTTCGAAGACGATGCACTGTGCCTGATCGAATGGCCCCGGAACGGTGCAGGCTTTTTGCCAAAGCCCGACCTGACCATTACCATTACCCCGCAAGACAGCGGACGTTCGCTGAAAATTTTGCCCCAGGGTTCGCGTGGCGAGTCGTGGTGTGCCGTTTTGGTATTGGAATCCAAATAAATGATGGGGTTAGGTATGCGCTTTCGCGCGTTGGTTGCTGCCGTAGGATTGTTGTTTCTGGCGGTGACCGTCGACGCTGTGGCCGAGACGAAGGTCAACAGTGTTCGCCTGTGGCGGGCGCCGGACAACACGCGACTGGTGTTTGATCTGACAGGGCCTGTCCAGCACAGCGTTTTTACCCTGACCTCCCCGGATCGGCTGGTGATCGACATCAATGGCGCATCCCTGGGATCGCCGCTGAACGTCAATACCTCCAACACTCCGATCACCGCCATGCGTTCGGCTCAGCGTACGCCGACCGATCTGCGAGTGGTCATCGACCTGAAAAAGGCCGTCACGCCGAAAAGTTTTACCTTGGCGCCCAACGCCCAATACGGTAATCGCTTGGTGGTCGACCTGTTTGATAACGCCGCCGACGCCGCGCCAATTCCTGTGCCGACTAACGTCGCGACTGTGGCGCCGGTGCCGGTCACGCCAGTCGATCCGCCGGTCAAGCTGCCGCCTGCCCCGGCCGGCAAGCGCGACATCATTGTGGTGATCGATGCCGGTCACGGTGGTGAAGACCCAGGCGCCTCGGGCTCGCGCGGTCAGCGTGAAAAAGACGTGGTGCTGGCCATCGCCCGTGAACTGCAGCGTCAGGTCAATGGCATGAAAGGCTTCCGCGCCGAACTGACGCGTACCGGCGACTACTTCATTCCGTTGCGCGGCCGTACCGAAATTGCCCGCAAGAAGGGCGCCGACCTGTTCGTTTCGATCCACGCCGACGCCGCGCCTTCGGCCGCCGCGTTCGGTGCGTCGGTGTTCGCTTTGTCTGACCGCGGCGCTACGTCGGAGACCGCCCGTTGGCTGGCCGACAGCGAAAACCGTTCCGACTTGATCGGCGGTGCCGGCAACGTCAGCCTCGATGACAAGGACCGCATGCTGGCCGGCGTGCTGCTCGATCTGTCGATGACCGCTTCCCTGACCTCCAGCCTCAACGTTGGCCAGAAAGTCTTGAGCAACATCGGTCGCGTCACGCCGCTGCACAAACAACGCGTGGAGCAAGCCGGGTTCATGGTACTGAAGTCGCCGGACATCCCGTCGATTCTGGTGGAAACCGGGTTTATCTCCAACGCCAACGAAGCTTCCAAGCTGGCCGCAGCGAACCACCAGCAGGCGCTGGCGCGTTCTATCAGCAGCGGCGTACGGCAATTTTTCCAGCAGAATCCACCGCCGGGCACCTACATTGCCTGGTTGCGCGACTCCGGCAAAATCGCCCAGGGCCCGCGTGACCATCGCGTCAATCCCGGCGAAACCCTGGCGATGATCGCCGTGCGCTATCAGGTGGCTCCGGCCACCTTGCGCAGCGCCAACAACCTCAAGAGCGACGAGCTGAAGATCGGTCAGACATTGACCATCCCCGGCACTGAACTGGCGGCCAAAGAATGAACCAGGTGCTGACCAACACCGCGCGTATCGAGCTGCTCAGCCCGCGGTTGGCGAACCAGATTGCTGCCGGTGAAGTGGTTGAGCGCCCGGCCTCGGTGATCAAGGAGTTGCTGGAGAACAGCCTCGACTCCGGAGCCAAACGCATCGATGTTGATGTGGAGCAGGGCGGCGTCAAGCTGCTGCGGGTGCGCGATGATGGCAGCGGCATTTCTGCCGATGACCTGCCGCTGGCCCTGGCCCGTCACGCCACCAGCAAGATTCGCAATCTGGAAGACCTTGAACAGGTGATGAGCCTGGGGTTTCGTGGTGAGGCGCTGGCGTCCATCAGTTCCGTGGCGCGCCTGACTCTGACCTCCCGCACTCGCGATGCCGATCAGGCCTGGCAGGTGGAAACCGAAGGCCGCGACATGGCGCCTCGTGTACAACCGGCGGCCCATCCGGTGGGGACTTCGGTGGAAGTGCGCGATTTGTTCTTCAATACCCCGGCGCGCCGCAAATTTCTAAAGACCGAAAAAACCGAATTCGATCACCTGCAAGAAGTGATCAAACGTCTGGCGCTGGCGCGGTTCGATGTGGCGTTCCATCTGCGTCATAACGGCAAAACCATCCTCAGCCTGCACGAAGCCCATGATGACGCGGCCCGCGCCCGGCGTGTGGCGGCGATCTGCGGGGCGGGTTTCCTGGAGCAGGCGTTACCGATCGAGATCGAACGCAATGGCCTGCATCTGTGGGGCTGGGTCGGGTTGCCGACCTTCAACCGCAGCCAGGCGGACTTGCAGTATTTCTTTGTGAATGGCCGCGCCGTGCGCGACAAACTGGTGGCCCATGCGGTGCGCCAGGCTTATCGCGACGTGCTGTTCAACGGTCGGCACCCGACGTTCGTGCTGTTTTTCGAAGTCGATCCGGCGGGCGTCGACGTCAACGTGCACCCGACCAAGCACGAAGTACGCTTCCGTGACGGGCGCATGGTTCACGATTTCCTCTATGGCACCTTGCACCGCGCCCTCGGCGATGTGCGGCCGGAAGATCATCTGGCCACGCCTGTTGCGACGGCCATTGTCAGGCCCACCGGGCTCGACGCCGGTGAGTTTGGTCCGCAGGGCGAAATGCGTCTGGCGGCCAATGCGCTGCTGGAACAGCCTCAGGCACAACCGTCGTTCAACACGCCGGCTGGCTCGGGCGCTGGTGCCGGTTATCAGTATCAGTACACGCCGCGGCCTCAGTCCGGCGTGCCCGTCGCTGAAGCCCAGGCGGCCTACCGTGAGTTTTTCGCGCCACTGCCCGAAGCCAACGCGGTCGCGCTGCCGGCCGGGCAGGACGACATTCCGCCGCTGGGTTACGCGTTGGCGCAGCTCAAGGGCATCTATATTCTTTCGGAAAACGCCCAGGGGCTGGTACTGGTGGACATGCACGCCGCCCACGAGCGGATCATGTACGAACGCCTGAAAATCGCCATGGCCAGCGAAGGCCTGAGCGGTCAGCCGCTGTTGGTGCCGGAGTCCCTGGCGGTCAGTCAGCGCGAAGCCGATTGTGCCGAAGAACACGCCGCGTGGTTCCAGCGGCTGGGTTTTGAGTTGCAGCGTCTTGGCCCGGAGTCGCTGGCGATCCGGCAAATCCCCGCGTTGCTGAAACAGGCTGAAGCCAATCGACTGGTCAGCGACGTTCTGGCGGATTTGATGGAATATGGCACCAGCGACCGGATTCAGGCACACCTGAACGAACTGCTCGGCACCATGGCCTGCCACGGCGCGATTCGCGCGAATCGGCGTCTGGCCTTGCCGGAAATGAACGGTCTGCTGCGGGACATGGAAAACACCGAACGCAGCGGTCAATGCAACCATGGCCGACCGACCTGGACCCAATTGGGCCTGGACGATCTGGACAAACTGTTTTTGCGCGGTCGTTGATGAGCCAGCTCCCTCCTGCGATTTTCCTGATGGGGCCGACGGCTGCCGGCAAGACCGACCTGGCCATCGAACTCACCAAGGTCCTGCCTTGCGAGCTGATCAGCGTCGATTCGGCGCTGGTTTACCGTGGCATGGACATTGGCACCGCCAAGCCTTCCAAAGAGTTGTTGGCCGAATTTCCGCATCGCTTGATCGATATTCTCGACCCGGCCGAGAGTTATTCGGCTGCGGATTTTCGTCGTGATGCGCTAGAGGCCATGGCCGAGATCACCGCGCGGGGCAAAATCCCGCTGCTGGTAGGCGGCACAATGCTCTACTACAAGGCTTTGCTCGAAGGTCTGGCCGACATGCCGGCGGCCGATCCGGACGTGCGTGCGCAAATCGAAGAAGAGGCTGCACGCCTTGGCTGGCAAGCCCTGCACGATCAATTGGCGGTCATCGATCCGCAATCCGCAGCGCGAATTCATCCGAACGATCCGCAGCGCCTCAGTCGAGCGCTGGAAGTTTATCGCGTCAGCGGTCAGAGCATGACTGAGCTACGCTTGCGACAATCTGCGCAAAGTACTGAAGCAGCCGCTTCGGGACTGCAACAATTGCCCTATACTGTCGCGAACTTGGCCATCGCTCCGGCAAATCGCCAGGTACTGCACGAGCGCATTAAACAAAGATTCACAAATATGTTGGAACAGGGATTCATCGACGAGGTCGTAGCCCTGCGAGATAGAGGTGACCTGAATTCGGGGATGCCGTCTATACGTGCTGTAGGCTATCGACAAGTCTGGGATTACCTGGATGGCAAGCTGACGCAAGCCGAGATGCAGGAGCGTGGAATCATTGCCACGCGCCAATTGGCAAAGCGCCAGTTCACCTGGCTGCGCAGTTGGGCTGATTTACACTGGTTGGACAGCCTCGATTGCGACAATCTGCCGCGCGCCTTGAAATACCTCGGGACCATCTCCATATTGAGCTGAGTCCTTGCAATTGCCGTCTATCCTTGGGGGTGTGACGGCCCCAAGCCATCTGTTTACCTATTTTTTATATTGAATCCTTAAAGGAGTGCGGCACATGTCAAAAGGGCATTCGCTACAAGACCCTTACTTGAATACTTTACGTAAAGAGAAAGTGGGGGTTTCCATCTACCTGGTCAACGGGATCAAGCTGCAAGGCACGATCGAGTCTTTCGACCAGTTCGTTATCCTGCTGAAAAACACCGTTAGCCAAATGGTTTACAAACACGCTATCTCTACAGTGGTGCCGGTTCGTCCAATTCGTCTGCCTAGCGCAACCGAATCCGAAGCAGGTGACGCTGAGCCAGGTAACGCCTGATAGGAGTCTCCTTTGTTCTTTGAGCGCCACGGTGGTGGTGAACGGGCAATTCTCGTTCACTTGGATGGTCAGGACCCTGAGGCGCGCGAAGATCCGCAGGAGTTTCAGGAGTTGGCAATTTCGGCAGGCGCCGAGACCGTCGCGTTTTTTAACGTGCCGCGTCATCGGCCAACCGCCAAAACCCTGATCAGCAGCGGCAAGGTCGAAGAATTACGCGACCTGGTCAACGCCGAACAGGTCGATCTGGTGATTTTCAATCACATCCTCACGCCCAGTCAGGAACGTAACCTCGAACGTATTTTCGAGTGCCGCGTGATTGACCGCACGGGTTTGATTCTCGATATCTTCGCCCAACGCGCCCGCACCCATGAAGGCAAGCTCCAGGTTGAACTGGCCCAGCTTGAACACATGAGTACGCGGCTGGTTCGCGGCTGGACTCACCTTGAGCGGCAGAAGGGCGGTATCGGTCTGCGCGGCCCGGGTGAAACCCAGCTGGAAACCGACCGGCGCCTGTTGCGGATTCGCCTGCGGCAGATCAAGGGGCGTCTGGAAAAGGTCCGCAGCCAGCGCGAGCAGTCTCGTCGCGGGCGCAAACGTGCTGACATCCCGACGGTTTCACTGGTGGGGTATACCAACGCCGGCAAATCGACACTGTTCAATTCGGTCACCGATTCCGACGTCTTCGCCGCCGACCAGTTATTCGCTACCCTCGACCCGACCTTGCGTCGACTCGAGCTCGATGACCTCGGGCCGATCGTGCTGGCCGACACCGTGGGCTTCATTCGCCACCTGCCGCACAAGCTGGTCGAGGCATTTCGGGCTACGCTCGAAGAGTCGAGCAACTCCGACCTGCTGCTGCATGTGATCGATGCGCATGAGCCTGAGCGGATGGCCCAGATTGAACAGGTCATGGTGGTGCTCGGGGAGATCGGGGCACAAGACTTGCCGATCCTTGAGGTATACAACAAACTCGATTTGCTCGAGGGTGTTGAGCCGCAGATCCAGCGTGATGCCGATGGCAAACCGCAGCGGGTCTGGTTGTCGGCCAAGGACGGTACCGGCCTGGACCTGCTCAAGCAGGCTGTGGCCGAACTGTTGGGCAGTGATTTGTTTGTTGGCACCTTGCGCTTGCCGCAACGTTTTGCTCGACTGCGTGCGCAGTTTTTCGAACTCGGTGCGGTGCAAAAAGAAGAACATGACGAAGAAGGCATCAGCTTGCTGGCCGTTCGCTTGCCTCGGATCGAATTGAATCGACTCGTGAGCCGCGAAGGTCTGCAACCGATAGAATTCATCGAGCAACACACTTTGCAATAAAAGCCTGAGAAAGCGGTTGTGCCGCGGTGACAGGCATTCTGTAGCATTGGTCGGCGCGCCGTGGGTGCGTCTTTGCTTTATCAGATGGAGAGCGCTATGGCTTGGAATGAGCCGGGTGGCAACTCGAATAATCAGGATCCTTGGGGTGGCAAGCGCCGCAATAACGGCGACCGCAAGGGACCACCGGATCTCGACGAGGCCTTCCGAAAGCTGCAGGAAAGCCTGAACGGGTTGTTCGGTGGTGGTAAAAAACGCGGTGACGAGGGCGGTGGTCCGGGCAAGAGTGGCGGCTTTGGCGGCCTGCTCGGCATCGGCCTGGTCGTGCTGGCGGCCGTGTGGCTGTACAGCGCTGTCTACGTGGTCGACGAGCAGGAGCAGGCGGTAGTGCTGCGCTTCGGCAAATACTATGAAACCGTCGGCCCGGGCCTGAACATCTATTTCCCGCCGATCGATCGCAAGTACATGGAAAACGTCACGCGTGAGCGTGCCTATACCAAGCAGGGTCAAATGCTGACTGAAGACGAAAACATCGTCGAAGTACCGCTGACCGTGCAGTACAAGATCAGCAACCTGCAGGACTTCGTGCTGAACGTCGATCAGCCGGAAATCAGCCTGCAGCATGCGACCGACAGTGCCTTGCGTCACGTGGTGGGTTCTACCGCCATGGATCAGGTGCTGACCGAAGGTCGTGAATTGATGGCCAGCGAAATCAAGGAGCGTCTGCAACGCTTCCTCGATACCTATCGCACCGGTATCACCGTCACCCAGGTCAACGTACAGAGCGCAGCTGCACCGCGTGAAGTTCAGGAAGCCTTCGATGACGTGATCCGCGCCCGTGAAGACGAGCAGCGTTCGCGCAACCAGGCTGAAACCTACGCCAACGGCGTCGTGCCGGAAGCCCGTGGTCAGGCCCAGCGCATCCTCGAAGATGCCAACGGTTACCGCGACGAGACCGTCTCCCGCGCCAAGGGTGAGGCTGATCGCTTCACCAAGCTGGTGGCCGAGTATCGCAAGGCCCCTGAAGTCACCCGCCAGCGTCTGTACCTGGACACCATGCAGGAAATCTTCAGCAATACCAGCAAGGTTCTCGTGACCGGCAACAAGGATGGCCAGAACAATCTGCTGTACTTGCCGCTGGACAAGATGATCGACAGTGGTCGCAGCCCCGGCGCTCCGGTGACCGGCGCAGCAGCCAGCAGCAATGAAGTGAATGCGCGTGCGGCAGCTGATCTGCAGCAACAGCAAGCACGTACCAGGGAGAGTCGCTGATGAGCAATAAATCGCTGATCGCCCTTATTATCGGCGTCGTCGTGGCGATCGTTGCCTGGAACTGCTTCTACATCGTGGCTCAGACCGAGCGTGCGGTGATGCTGCAGTTCGGTCGCGTGGTCCAGGCCGATGTTCAGCCGGGCTTGCACGTGAAAGTGCCTTACGTGAACAAGGTGCGTAAATTCGACGCGCGCCTGATGACACTGGATGCACCGACACAACGCTTCCTGACGCTGGAAAAGAAAGCCGTCATGGTCGATGCCTACGCCAAGTGGCGCGTGAAAGATGCCGAGCGCTTCTACACCGCGACTTCCGGCCTCAAGCAGATTGCCGACGAGCGTCTTTCCCGTCGTCTGGAATCGGGCCTGCGTGACCAGTTCGGTAAGCGCACCCTGCACGAAGTGGTGTCCGGTGAGCGTGATGCGCTGATGGCAGACATCACCTCTTCGCTGAACAAGATGGCGGAAAAAGAGCTGGGTATCGAAGTTGTCGATGTCCGGGTCAAAACCATCGACCTGCCGAAGGAAGTGAACCGCAGCGTGTTCGAACGTATGAGCACCGAGCGTGAGCGTGAAGCTCGCGAGCACCGCGCCAAGGGTAACGAGCTGGCTGAAGGCATCCGTGCCGACGCCGACCGTCAACGCCGCGTGCTGCTGGCTGAAGCCTATCGTGAATCCGAAGAGGTTCGCGGTGACGGTGATGCCCAGGCTGCTGCGATCTACTCCAAGGCATACGGCCAGGATCAGGAGTTCTACGCGTTCTACCGTAGCCTGCGTGCCTACCGTGAAAGCTTCGCGAACAAATCCGACGTCATGGTCCTGGACCCGGGCAGCGACTTCTTCCGTTACCTGGAAAAAGCCAAGCCTTGATACGGCGTTGACCTGAATCATCCCCCGCCGGGCGGCTAAAACCTCGGGCGGGGTGATCCTTTGGGAAAACGTGTGTATGATGCGGCAGCCGGGAAATTCCCGGCTTTTTTGCGTCTGCACGTTTGATTGCTGTTTTTGTGCAGGCGTCCGAGTTGAATGACTCGACAGGTTTTTCGAGGAAAGTGGTTGGCGAAGCCGATTTCAGGCTTTTCGCCCCGTTGTTCATGCGCGTGGTTTGCACATGAGCCGATCATTTTCTGCTTCACTCAAGGCTCGCCCAAAGGCTTGTCGCCCGGATCATAGGGGAATGGCGTAATGGCAACGGTAGACCGCTGGCTGCTGCCAGATGGCATCGAAGAAGTACTGCCACCAGAAGCTGCGCGCATCGAAGTAGCGCGTCGCCAGGTGTTGGATCTGTTCCAGAGCTGGGGTTACGAGTTTGTCGTGACTCCCCATATCGAGTACCTGGAATCCCTGCTGACCGGCGCGGGCTCGGACCTCGATCTGCGTACCTTCAAGGTCATCGACCCGCAGTCGGGCCGGCAGATGGGTTTTCGCGCCGACATCACGCCGCAAGTGGCGCGCATCGATGCGCACACCCTGCGTCGCGAAGGGCCGAGCCGTCTGTGTTATGCCGGCAGCGTGCTGCATGCTCAGCCACGCGCCTTGTCGTCCTCGCGCAGCCCGATTCAACTGGGCGCCGAGTTGTACGGCGATGCCAGCCCGAGCAGCGACGTGGAAGTCATCAGCCTGATGCTGGCCATGCTGAAACTGGCCGATGTGCCGGATGTGCACATGGACCTCGGCCATGTCGGCATCTACCGCGGCCTGGCCCGCGCCGCCGGTTTGTCCGGCGAAGTCGAGCAACAGTTGTTCGATGCGTTGCAACGTAAAGCCATCGACGAGGTCATTACCTTGACCGAAGGCCTGCCTGCCGATCTGTCGGGCATGCTGCGAGCGTTGGTCGACCTGTGTGGCGGTCGTGAAGTGTTGAGCGCAGCGCGTGAGCGTCTGGCCAATGCACCGGCGCCCGTGCTGGCGGCCCTGGACGATTTGCTGGCGATTGCCGAGCGTCTGTCCACGCGTTTCCCGGAATTACCGCTGTATTTCGACCTGGGCGAGTTGCGCGGCTATCACTACCACACGGGTGTAGTGTTCGCCGTGTTCGTACCGGGTGTTGGCCAGTCCATCGCTCAGGGCGGTCGTTACGACGACATCGGCGCCGATTTCGGTCGTGCCCGTCCGGCAACTGGTTTCTCTACCGATTTGAAAACCCTGGTGACCCTGGGGCGTGCTGAAATCGAGCTACCGTCTGGCGGTATCTGGATGCCAGACAGTACGGATGCAGCACTCTGGCAGCAGGTTTGCCAGTTGCGCAGTGAGGGTCAGCGTGTCGTTCAGGCATTGCCTGGGCAACTTTTGGCCGCCGCCCGTGAAGCGGACTGCGACCGGCAATTGATTCAGCAGAACGGGCTTTGGCAAGTATTGCCGCTGGCTTCTTGAGTTTTCCTGCCGGCCGCCGCCGGCACCAAGTTTGCGCGAATGAGGACAAGTGTTATGGGTAAGAATGTCGTAGTCCTGGGCACCCAATGGGGTGATGAGGGCAAAGGCAAGATCGTTGATCTGCTGACCGAACATGCTGCCGCCGTAGTGCGCTACCAAGGTGGCCACAACGCTGGCCACACCCTGGTGATCGACGGCGAAAAAACCGTCTTGCACCTGATCCCGTCGGGCGTGCTGCGCGAAGGCGTGCAATGCCTGATCGGTAACGGCGTGGTGGTTGCACCCGACGCCCTGCTGCGGGAAATCATCAAGCTGGAAGAGAAAGGCGTACCGGTGCGCGAGCGCCTGCGTATCAGCCCGTCCTGCCCGCTGATCCTGTCCTACCACGTAGCGCTGGACCAGGCTCGTGAAAAGGCCCGTGGCGAGCTGAAGATCGGTACTACCGGTCGCGGCATCGGCCCGGCTTACGAAGACAAGGTTGCCCGTCGCGGTCTGCGCGTAGGTGATCTGCTCAACATGCCGCGCTTTGAAGCCAAGCTGCGTGAATTGGTGGAATACCACAACTTCATGTTGGTCGGTTTCTACAAAGAGCCAGCCATTGACTTCGACAAGACCCTGGCCGAGTGCAAAGAATACGCTGAACTGCTCAAGCCGCTGATGCTGGACGTGACTGCCGAACTGCACGATCTGCGTCGTGCTGGCAAAGACATCATGTTCGAAGGCGCCCAAGGTTCGTTGCTGGACATCGACCACGGCACCTACCCGTACGTGACCAGCTCTAACACCACTGCTGGCGGCGTTGCTACCGGTTCGGGCGTTGGTCCTATGTTCCTGGACTACATCCTGGGTATCACCAAGGCTTACACCACGCGTGTAGGTTCGGGTCCATTCCCGACTGAGCTGTTCGACGAAGTCGGTGCGCACCTGGCTAAACAAGGTCACGAGTTCGGCGCGACCACCGGCCGTGCTCGTCGTTGTGGCTGGTTTGACGCCGTTATCCTGCGTCGCGCTATCGATGTGAACAGCATCTCGGGCATCTGCCTGACCAAGCTGGATGTACTCGACGGTCTGGAAACCATCAACATCTGCGTCGGCTACAAAGATGCAGAAGGTAAGGACGTTGCCCCGACTGACGCTGACAGCTACATTGGCCTGCAGCCGGTATACGAAGAAGTGCTGGGCTGGACAGAGTCGACCGTGGGTGCCAAAACTCTGGAAGAGCTGCCAGCTAACGCCCGTGCTTACATCAAGCGCGTTGAAGAGCTGATCGGTGCGCCGATCGACATTATTTCGACGGGCCCGGACCGCAACGAAACCATCGTTCTGCGTCACCCGTTCGCTTAATAAGTCGTTGATGTAAAAAACAAAGGCCCCTTAATTGGGGCCTTTGTCGTTTATGCCTGTCGAGCGGCATGACCTTTGCTGTGAACATTGAAAAAGCATCGTTTCTGACGTGCTATCAATTTGATGGCGTCAAAGCAGAGGGATTTTTCAGTGTCGGCCGTTCTCTCACTGTTACAAAGCCGTCTCTTGCGGCCCGTGTTCGTTACCCTTGGTATCGCCCTTTTGGTGCAGGTGCTGGTGGCTGTCGCTCTGACCCGGAGCACGGTGACTGCGCTGGAAGCTGATTTGGGTGTGCGCCTGGACGCCGATAGCCAAAAGCTCTCTGGTGAGCTTGAGCAGGCAGGGCGTGAAGTCACGTCGAGCCTGGATAATCTGTCCACCAGTACCCGTCAGCGCCTGACGGCCGGGCTGTCTTCGCGCCTGAAGGACGAGCAGGCGCAACTGCGTACGACTCTGGAGAAGGACCTGAAGGATTCGGCCAACGACATGGCGCAGCTTCTGGCCTCGGTCGCACCCCGCGCCATGTGGGACAGCGACATTCCCACTCTGTCCGAATTCGCTCGCCGTGCCCAGCGCAATCCCAGTGTGTTGTTCGTGGTCTACGACGACGCTACGGGCCAGCACCTGACGCGCTACCTCAACCGGGAGAACCCGATCAACAAGGCGCTTCTGGAAAAAGGCCAGGGCGAGCGGGCGCTGGACAAGGTGCTGGATGCGGCGAAGAACGATCCGTCGGTCTACTACCTTGAAGCTTCGATCAACCCCAATGGGGTGGAGATCGGCAAGGTTTTGATGGGCGTCTCGACCGCCTCCGTGGAAACCGATCTGGCGGCGCTGCGCGGACGTCTGCAATCGGCGCAGTCCACCGCCACTGAAATGAAAGCCAATACCACCAGTGCCGTGCAGGACGCTGCGGGGACTTTGCGCTGGCGCATTGGCATGGGCCTGGTGCTGGTGGGGTTTGGTGTGCTGCTGTTGCTGGCGGTGGTACTGGGTCGTCGAGTGGTCAACCGCTTGAAGCTATTGATCGCCGCCATGGATGACCTGGCGGCAGGTGAGGGCGATCTGACCAAACGTGTGCAGATCAATAGCCAGGATGAGATTGGCGATATGGCCTCGGCGGTCAATCGCTTTGTGGATAAGTTGCAGCCGATCGTGCGGGAGGCGGGCGATGTGGCTCAGCGAACCGGCGTGGAAATTGGCGCCATGACCCTGCGCAATGCTGGCGCCGATGCGGCGGCGGGCATGCAGCGCGATGAAGTGGCCGAAAGCTTGCGCGCGTTGTCGCAAATGGCTGACGAAGCTCAGTCTGAAAGCCACGCCATGCAGGCTGCTTTGCGGCAGGTGGTGGATATTCGTCAGGCCACGGATGAAAACACTCGGACCTCGGCGAAAGTTGGCAGTCTCATCGAGGCATTGGCCGGACAAGTCGACACCGGCGCGAAAGTCATCGAGCGCCTGGCACAGCAGAGCGAGCAGATTGAAGTGGTGCTGACGGTGATTCACGGGATCGCCGAACAAACCAACTTGCTGGCGTTGAACGCGGCCATTGAGGCGGCGCGTGCCGGCGAGACCGGTCGCGGGTTTGCCGTGGTGGCGGATGAGGTGCGGGCACTGGCGAGCAAGACTCAGAGCTCAACCGGTGACATTCAGGCTCACATCGTTGCGTTGCAGCAGGGCGCGCGCGAGGCCGTCGCGGCCATCGGGCAGGCTGGACGTCAGGCCAGCGAAGGTTTGCTGGTGTTGCGCGACAGTGCGCGGTTGCAGCAGTCGGTGCAGGTGTCGGTCGAGCAGGTGCATGCGGCAATCGGTCTGGCGACCCAGGCCGCGGCGCATCAGGCGCAAGGTGCGCAAGCAGTGCGTGGGCGGGTTGAGACCATTCATGCTCAAGCGGAGAAGGCTGCTCAGGCGGTGGTGGAAACCACGGCTAGCGGCAAGGTGCTGGATGGCTTGGCGGCGCAATTGAAGGCGAGCCTGGGGCAGTTCAGGGCTTAAGTTTTGTATTGTTTGTGTGGACGCCATCGCGGGCAAGCCCGCTCCCACAGGATTTGTGTCGTACATAAATTTTGTATATGACCGCTCCCCCTGTGGGAGCGGGCTTGCCCGCGATAGCGATCTCAGCGGCTCAAATACATCCGCGTCGTCAGTAAATAAACCGGCAACCCCGACACCACAATCAACAACGCCGCATAAGGCGCCGCCGCCGCAAACTCCACATTCGCAGTATGCGCCCAGACTTCCGTCGCCAACGTATTCAGCCCGGTAGGGCTCAGCAACAGCGTCGCCGTCAGCTCCTTCATCGCATCCAGAAATACCAGTGCAAATGCCGCACCCAGCGCCGGGAAGATAATTGGCAACGTCACCCGACAAAACGCGCTGAAAGACGACGCTCCCAGCGTGCGTGCGGCCTCTTCCAGTTGCGGCGCAGCCTTGTTCAGCGCGGTGCGAATCGGCGCTTGAGCCAGCGGCAGAAACAACAGCGCATAAGCGATCAGCAGCAGCGCCGAGGTCTGGTACAGCACCGGCACATAATGCAGAGCGAAATACACCAGGGTCAGCGCAATCACCAGTCCCGGCAGTGCATGCAGCAGATACGGCAGGCGCTCGGCCCAGATTGCCAGTCGGCCTTTATGGCGCACCACCAGCAACCCCACCGGCATCGCGAGCACCAGGCACAATGCTGCGCCACCGAGGGATAGCGCCAGAGACGACAACAAGGCCTCGCTGATCGCGGAGACCGGGAACGCCGCTGACGAACCCACCATCAGCCAGTACGCCAGCATTCCCAGCGGAATGCCGCTGCCGATGATCGCTAGCAGCAGGCAGTAGAGCTGTCCGACAGTCGTCCAAGGCCCCAGGTGAACCTGCAGCGCATGTCGCGCCGCGCCCTGGCCGGTGCGCACATGTCGGCCCTTGCCACGCACGCGTAGCTCCAGCCATAGCAGCACCAGGCACAGCACCAGCAGCACCGCCGAAAGCATCGCTGCGTTAGCGTTGCTGAATTCCAGTTCGAACTGCTGGTAGATCGCTGTCGTGAAAGTCTGCAGGCCGATGATCGACAGCGCGCCGAACTCCACCAGCATGTGCAGTGCAATCAGCAGCGAACCGGCCAGCAGTGACGGCCAGAGCAGAGGCAGGGTGATTTTAAAGAACACGCCCCAGCGATTCTGCCCCAGGGTTCGAGCGGACTCCTCCAGAGAAGGATCGAGATTACGCAGGGTTGCCGCCACCGGCAGAAAAATCAGCGGGTATTTGGACAGGGTCATCACCAGGATCGCGCCGCCTAGCCCTTCGAAGTGAGCGCTCAGGGAGACCCAGGTGAAGCTGCTGACAAACGCCGGCACCGCGAACGGCAGGCACAGGATCACGCCCCATAGCCGTCGCCCCGGCAGATTGCTGCGCTCCAGCAACCAGGCGAGCGACAAGCCAATCACGCCGCAGGCCAGCGTAACGCCCGCCATCAGCGCCAGCGTATTGCGCATCAGGCCAAACACGTAGGGCCGCCATAACAGATGCAGCGCCTCGGCCCAGCCTGCTTGCCAAGTCTTGAGGCCGACATAAGCCAGTGGCAATAGGCTGAGCACGACCAGCAGCAAAACCGGCAGCAACAACCAGATCGACGGCCGCTTGCGCCGTGGCACGTAGCCCCTGCGCAAGGCGGGGGCAGATAACGATGCGCTCATCAGTTCAAGCCAACGTCACGTTCCAGGTCCAGGGCTTCTTCGGCGTTGCCGAGGTCGGCGGGCGTGACTTTCGGCGCTTGCAGTTCGCTGAACGGCTTGAGGCCGCGATCCGATTCCATGCCTTTGTGCAGCGGGTATTCGGCGGTGGTCTGGGTGATCACGCGCTGACCTTCTTCGCTGGCCATGTAGGCGAGCAATTGCTGGGCTTCTTTTGGATGCTTGCTGGATTTCAACACCGCAGCGCTGGAGACGGTGATCAGCCCGCCGACGTCGCCGCCGGTGAAGTAATGCAGTTTCGAATCGAGCTGGCCTTTTTCGCGCTGCAGGGCGAACCAGTAATAGTTGTTCACCAGCACGGTGGCGACTTCGCCATTTTCCACGGCTTTCAATGCAACCATGTTGTTGCTGTAAGTCTTGCCGAATGCACGCAGGCCGGTGAGCCATTCTTCGGCCGCGTCCATGCCGTGGACTTTAATGATCGCCACGGCCTGTTCCTGGAATGCGCCACTGGTTGGCACAAAACCGACCTTGCCTTGCCATTTCGGGTCGGAGAATTCCATTACCGACTTGGGCAGGTCTTTTTCATCGATCAGCTTGGGATTGAACGCAACCACGCGAACTCGCGCGGTGATACCGATCCAGGTGCCGTTGCTGGCCACGTAGTCCTTTGGCAGAACGGCGAGGGTAGCGGCGTCGGTTTTCGCCAGCAGACCTTGTTCGCCGAGTTTGTTCAGCGGTGGGGATTCTTCGGTGTAGATCACGTCGGCGGGGGAGCGATCGCCTTCTTCGACGATCTGGCTGGCGAGTTGGTTGCTGCTGCCCTTGCGCACATTGACGTGAATCCCGGTCTTGGCTTCGAAGGCTTTGGCGACGGCGTCGCCGACTTCCTTGTGTTGGCCGTTATAGAGTGTCAGGGAAACCGGATCGGCGGCTTGGGTGAGGGGAGTGGCGAGTGTCAGGCCGAGCAGGGTGATGGTCAGGCCGCGGCGCAGGGTATTTCGAAACATCATTCGCAGGGTTCCTCACTGTCGCATTGCAAAATCTTGCAACAATGATAAACGATATTGTTTCTCATGTGCGTCTTGCGGGTCTGAGGCGTGTTTGCTAGAGGGGCAGGGGCGGGGTTTTGTGGCGAGGGAGCTTGCTCCCGTTCGGCTGCGAAGCAGCCGTAAACCCTGAGAGTGCGGTGTAACTGTTGGAATGATGAGGAGCGCTTCGCACTCCAGCGGGAGCAAGCTCCCTCGCCACAGGAGAAGTAATGGCTTGAGTTTTTTGAAAGCCAGAAACGCAAAAACCCGCTTTCGCGGGTTTCTGTGAAATTCAAGATCGTGACCTTGAATTTGAATTGGTGCCCAGAAGAAGACTCGAACTTCCACGACCTTGCGGTCACCAGCACCTGAAGCTGGCGTGTCTACCAATTTCACCATCTGGGCATAATCGCAAGCGTTGCCGCTGTTGATGTGGCGCACTATACGGAGAGCATTTTGATCTGTAAACCCCTGATTTAATTTTAATAAACCGGAAGCCTGGAATGCAAAAACCCGCTTTCGCGGGTTTTTGTGTGAGCCTTGAAATTGTTCTAATCTCAAGCTCGAAATTGGTGCCCAGAAGAAGACTCGAACTTCCACGACCTTGCGGTCACCAGCACCTGAAGCTGGCGTGTCTACCAATTTCACCATCTGGGCAGTATCGGCAGCGCGTGTGCGTCGTCGATGGCGCGCACTATACGGAGCGTCTTTTTAACTGTAAACCCCCGGCATCGAAAAAACCTGGAAAATTTCACCGGCGGTATTCAAATCAGCTTTGCGGTGTCGATAAAGGGCTTTAGATGGGCTGTCATAGCCTGAAATTTCCCGTTTCATTACGCCTATGCCAAACTAACCCGCATATAGACAAGGTGAAAACTCTCTAATGGCCGATTGGCAGTCCCTCGATCCCGAGGCCGCTCGTGAAGCGGAAAAATATGAAAACCCTATTCCTAGCCGCGAACTGATCCTTCAGCACCTTGCTGATCGAGGTTCGCCTGCTAACCGCGAGCAGCTGGTCGAAGAGTTTGGTCTGACCACAGAAGACCAGATCGAAGCCCTGCGTCGCCGCCTGCGCGCCATGGAGCGCGACGCTCAACTCATCTATACCCGTCGCGGCACTTATGCGCCGGTGGACAAGCTCGACCTGATCCTGGGCCGCATCAGCGGTCACCGTGACGGCTTCGGCTTCCTGGTCCCGGACGACGGCAGTGACGACTTGTTCATGAGCCCGGCGCAAATGCGCCTGGTGTTCGATGGCGACCGTGCCCTGGCGCGTGTTTCCGGCCTCGACCGTCGCGGTCGCCGCGAAGGCATGATCGTCGAAGTGGTGTCCCGTGCCCACGAGACCATTGTGGGTCGTTACTTCGAAGAGGGCGGTATCGGTTTCGTCGTCGCGGACAATCCGAAGATCCAGCAGGAAGTGCTGGTGACGCCGGGCCGCAACGCCAACGCCCAGATCGGTCAGTTCGTCGAAGTGAAGATCACCCACTGGCCGACGCCACGCTTCCAGCCGCAAGGCGATGTGGTTGAAGTCGTGGGCAACTACATGGCGCCGGGCATGGAAATCGATGTCGCCCTGCGCACCTACGATATTCCTCACGTCTGGCCTGAAGCGGTGCTCAAGGAAGCCGCCAAGCTCAAGCCTGAAGTCGAAGAGAAAGACAAAGAGAAGCGTATCGACCTGCGTCACCTGCCGTTCGTGACCATCGACGGCGAAGATGCACGCGACTTCGATGACGCGGTCTACTGCGAAGCCAAGCCGGGCAAACTGCGCCTGTTCTCCGGTGGCTGGAAGTTGTACGTGGCGATCGCCGACGTTTCCAGCTACGTGAAAATCGGTTCGGCGCTGGATAACGAATCCCAGGTTCGTGGCAACTCGGTGTACTTCCCCGAGCGTGTCGTGCCGATGCTGCCTGAACAATTGTCCAACGGTCTGTGCTCGCTGAACCCGCACGTCGATCGCTTGGCGATGGTCTGCGAGATGACCATCTCCAAATCCGGCGAGATGACCGACTACTGCTTCTACGAAGCGGTGATTCACTCCCATGCCCGCCTGACCTACAACAAGGTCAGCGCCATGCTGGAGACGCCGAAAGCCACTGAAGCACGTCAGCTGCGTGGCGAATACACTGACGTCCTGCCGCACCTCAAGCAGCTGTACTCGCTGTACAAGGTCCTGCTGGCGGCCCGTCACGTGCGCGGCGCGATCGATTTCGAAACCCAGGAAACCCGGATTATCTTCGGTTCCGAGCGCAAGATTGCCGAAATCCGTCCGACTGTCCGCAACGACGCCCACAAGCTGATCGAGGAATGCATGCTGGCGGCCAACGTGGCCACTGCCGAATTCCTGAAAAAGCACGAAATCCCTGCGTTGTATCGCGTCCACGACGGCCCGCCACCGGAGCGCCTGGAAAAACTGCGCGCCTTCCTTGGCGAGCTCGGCCTGTCCCTGCACAAAGGCAAGGATGGTCCGTCGCCGAAGGATTACCAGGCTTTGCTGGCCAGCATCAAGGACCGTCCGGATTTCCACCTGATCCAGACCGTCATGCTGCGTTCGTTGAGCCAAGCGGTGTACAGCGCTGATAACCAGGGCCACTTCGGCCTGAATTACGAAGCCTATACCCACTTCACTTCGCCGATTCGCCGCTATCCAGATTTGCTCACGCACCGGGCAATCCGCAGCGTCATCCATTCGAAAATGGACACCCCGCATGTTCGCCGTGCCGGTGCGATGACCATTCCGAAAGCGCGGATCTATCCATACGACGAAGCGATCCTGGAGCAGCTCGGCGAGCAGTGCTCGATGAGCGAGCGGCGTGCCGACGAAGCGACCCGCGACGTAGTGAACTGGCTCAAGTGCGAGTTCATGAAAGACCGCGTGGGCGAATCGTTCCCGGGTGTGATCACCGCCGTGACCGGTTTCGGTCTGTTTGTCGAACTGACTGACATTTACGTCGAAGGTCTGGTGCACGTCACCGCGCTGCCGGGCGACTACTACCACTTCGATCCTGTACACCACCGCCTCGCCGGTGAGCGTACCGGTCGCAGCTTCCGCCTTGGCGACACCGTTGAAGTGCGCGTCATGCGTGTCGACCTCGACGAGCGCAAGATCGACTTCGAGATGGCTGAAAAAACCATCAGCGCGCCGATCGGCCGCAAGAAGCGTGGGACTGAAACCGCTGCTCCGGCTTCCAAGTCCGCCGCAGAGCCGGCACCGGCGAAAGCCGGCCGTCGTCCTGCCAAGGAAAAGGCTGTCGAAGCCTATCGCCCGAGCGATGCCGCGGCAAAAAATGCCGAGTTGCGCAAAAGCCGTGAACTGAAACAGGCGTTGCTGGCTGAAGCGAAAAGCGGCGGTAAAGCGGCGTCTGGGGGAAAGACCGGGCGGTCGGCGTCTGACAAGGCCTCCGGCGGCAAGCCAGCAAAACCGAGCAAACACCGTAAAGGCCCGCCAAAAGCGGGTTCCGCTCCAGCCGCCAGAAGCGGCGGGGCGCGTAAACCTAAGGCCAAGTCATGAGTCAGTTGGAAAAAATCTATGGCGTGCATGCTGTAGAAGCGTTGCTGCGTCATCACCCAAAACGCGTCAAGCAGATCTGGCTGGCTGAAGGCCGCAGTGATCCGCGGGTGCAGACGCTGATCGCACTCGCTGCCGAAAATCGCGTAGCGGTCGGTCAGGCTGAGCGTCGTGAGCTGGATGCGTGGGTAGATGGCGTGCACCAGGGCGTGGTCGCGGACGTTAGTCCAAGTCAGGTCTGGGGCGAAGCGATGCTCGACGAATTGCTCGATCGTACCGAAGGCGCGCCGCTGTTGCTGGTGCTCGACGGCGTGACCGATCCGCACAACCTTGGTGCTTGCCTGCGCTCGGCCGATGCGGCGGGCGCGCTGGCGGTGATCGTGCCAAAGGACAAGTCAGCGACCCTGACCCCGACGGTGCGTAAAGTCGCCTGTGGCGCGGCGGAAGTGATTCCGTTGGTGGCTGTAACCAACCTGGCGCGCACCCTGGAAAAACTCAAGCAGCGTGGCTTGTGGGTCGTCGGTACAGCGGGCGAGGCTGAGCAGGATCTGTATCAGCAAGACCTGACCGGCCCGACCATCCTGATCATGGGCGCGGAAGGCAGCGGAATGCGCCGCCTGACTCGCGATCTTTGCGATTACCTGGTGCGTCTGCCGATGGCGGGCAGTGTCAGCAGTCTCAATGTGTCCGTCGCCACCGGCGTCTGCCTGTTCGAAGCGCTGCGCCAGCGCGGCGTCAAAGCCGCCGGGGCCGCCAAAAAGTCCTAAGCCGGACACGATCCAAATGTGGGAGCGGGCTTGCTCGCGAATACGGTCTGACATTCAACACTTTTGCTGAATGACACACCGCTTTCGCGAGCAAGCCCGCTCCCACATGGGTTCTGCGCTATGGTGCAGATCGGTGGTGTGAACGAACTGTTCAAATAATCACCAATTGCCTTGCGCCTCTCTTGTCCCTTCTCTACAATTGCGCCCCTTGCTGTGACGGCAGGCACGCATGTGTCTATCGCAAGCAAGTCCATAAGTGTCATTCACTCCTTGTCTGACCGCTTTTGAGCGGCAGGCTACAACCCGTAAGGAGCATTCATGCGTCATTACGAAATCATCTTTTTGGTCCACCCGGATCAAAGCGAGCAAGTCGGCGGCATGGTTGAGCGTTACACCAAGCTGATCGAAGAAGACGGCGGCAAAATCCACCGTCTGGAAGATTGGGGTCGTCGTCAACTGGCCTACGCAATCAACAATGTTCACAAGGCTCACTACGTGATGCTGAACGTTGAGTGCACTGGCAAGGCCCTGGCCGAGCTGGAAGACAACTTCCGCTACAACGATGCAGTGATCCGTAACCTGGTCATCCGTCGCGAAGAAGCCGTTACCGGCCAATCCGAGATGCTCAAGGCTGAAGAAAACCGCAGTGAGCGCCGTGAGCGTCGCGACCGTCCTGAGCACTCCGACGCCGAAGGCGTTGATGGTGATGACAGCGACGCCAGCGATAACGCTGACGAGTAATCCACGGACCTTTTGAGGAGCCTATTACATGGCACGTTTCTTCCGTCGTCGTAAATTCTGCCGCTTCACCGCTGAAGACGTGAAAGAGATCGATTACAAAGATCTCAACACTCTGAAAGCTTACGTATCCGAGACCGGCAAAATCGTTCCAAGCCGCATCACCGGTACCAAAGCTCGTTATCAGCGTCAGCTGGCCACCGCTATCAAGCGCGCCCGCTTCCTGGCCCTGCTGGCCTACACCGACAGCCACGGCCGCTGAGACCGGGCAGTCGACACGTAGCAAAGGATTGAATGCATGCGCGCCTTAGCTGAGTTCATCATGCGCGGCCGTATGCAGGCCACTCTGGTAGTGGCTGGATGCGCAACGTTGCCGTTGTTGTATTGGTTGGGTGCTGCCGCCGGATGCCTTGTGCTCCTGCGGCGCGGATTGAAGGACGCCTTGGGCGTTCTTGCTCTGGGACTGCTGCCGGCGTTGATCTGGTGGCTTTACTCCGACGACCCACGGGCGCTTCTGGTGCTGCTGGGGTCTTCGAGCCTTGCGTTGGTTTTGCGCGCAAGCGAGTCCTGGAACCGCGTGCTGCTGGTCAGCATAGCGATGGGGTTGGTGTTTTCAGTGGTGCTGGGGGTGGCTTTTGCGCCCCAGATCGAGATGCTGGCGCAGGCTTTGATAAAAGTCATGCCGTCGTTACTCGGTGATGTCTACCAGCAATTGTCGGTAGACGAGCAGGCGCGTTTCGCGTCCCTGATTGCACCGGTCCTGACCGGCCTGATTGCGGCTTTGTTGCAAATCGTCAGTGTGCTGAGCCTGATTGTCGGGCGCTACTGGCAGGCGTTGTTGTACAACCCGGGTGGTTTTGGTCGCGAGTTTCGCGCCATCCGAATCCCGCTGGGACCGGCGATGTTGCTGCTGGCGTTAATGCTTCTGGGGCCTAATTTAGGCTCGCAGATGGCCATGTTGACGCCGTTGTGCAGTGTACCGCTGGTGTTCGCCGGGCTGGCCCTGATTCACGGGCTGGTGGCGCAAAAGCGACTGGCCAAATTCTGGCTGGTGGGGTTGTACGTCACGCTGTTGCTGTTCATGCAGCTGATCTATCCGTTGCTGGTGGTCTTGGCCATCGTCGACAGCCTGATTGATTTTCGCGGTCGTTCGGCACCGAAAGATGCCGATAACGCGAACGGTGAAGGTTAAAAGTTAAGAGGATTTTCACATGCAACTGATCCTTCTGGAAAAAGTCACCAACCTGGGCAACCTGGGTGACAAAGTGAACGTTAAGGCTGGTTACGGTCGTAACTACCTGCTGCCTTACGGCAAAGCTACCGCTGCGACCGCTGCCAACCTGGCTGCGTTCGAAGAGCGTCGCGCTGAGCTGGAAAAAGCCGCAGCAGACCGCAAAACTTCGGCTGAAAGCCGTGCCGCCCAACTGGCTGAGCTGGAAGTGACTATCACTGCCACCGCTGGTGACGAAGGCAAGCTGTTCGGTTCGATCGGCACCCACGACATCGCTGATGCACTGACCGCCTCTGGCGTTGAAGTTGCAAAAAGCGAAGTTCGTCTGCCGAACGGCACCATCCGCAACGTAGGCGAATTCGACGTAGCCGTGCACCTGCACGCCGAAGTTGAAGCCACCGTACGCGTTGTCGTGGTAGCAGCTTAAGCAGCACTTGTCGGCTGGCACCCTCGGGTGCTTGCCGGTAACATCGGGCACGATCCTGTTTACAGGTCGTGCCCTTTGTCTTTCTGCAGTTCCTGATTTCCCTAAATAAACCAAGTGGCCATGAACGATATCTCCGCTCCCGAGCAATATGATCTGCAAACCGCTGCCCTGAAGGTGCCGCCGCATTCCATCGAGGCCGAACAGGCCGTGCTCGGTGGTCTGATGCTGGACAACAACGCCTGGGAACGCGTGCTCGATCAAGTCTCCGACGGCGATTTCTATCGGCATGACCACCGCCTGATCTTCCGGGCCATCGCCAAGCTGGCGGACCAGAACTCCCCGATCGACGTCGTGACCCTTGCCGAGCAATTGGACAAGGAAGGTCAGACCTCGCAAGTCGGTGGACTCGGTTACCTCGGTGAACTGGCGAAAAACACGCCGTCCGTCGCCAACATCAAGGCCTATGCCCAAATCGTTCGCGAGCGGGCGACGTTGCGCCAGCTGATCGGCATCAGCACCGAAATCGCCGACAGCGCCTTCAACCCCGAAGGCCGCACCGCCGCTGAAATCCTTGACGAGGCCGAACGGCAGATCTTCCAGATTGCCGAGGCCCGTCCGAAAACCGGCGGCCCGGTCAGCGTCAACGACCTGCTGACCAAGGCCATCGACCGCATCGATACCTTGTTCAACACCGACAACGCCATTACCGGCCTGTCTACCGGCTATACCGACCTCGACGAGAAGACCAGCGGACTGCAACCGTCCGACCTGATCATCGTCGCCGGCCGTCCGTCCATGGGTAAAACCACCTTTGCGATGAACCTGGTGGAAAACGCCGTGTTGCGTAGCGAGAAGGCTGTTCTGGTTTACTCCCTCGAGATGCCAGGCGAATCGCTGATCATGCGTATGCTGTCTTCCCTCGGCCGGATCGACCAGACCAAGGTCCGGGCCGGTCGCCTTGAAGACGACGACTGGCCGCGCCTGACGTCGGCGGTCAACCTGCTCAATGATCGCAAGCTGTTCATCGATGACACGGCGGGTATCAGCCCATCGGAAATGCGGGCCCGGACCCGTCGTCTGGTGCGTGAGCACGGTGAGATCGGCCTGATCATGATCGACTACCTGCAGCTGATGCAGATCCCGGGTTCCAGCGGTGATAACCGCACCAACGAGATTTCCGAGATTTCCCGGTCCCTGAAAGCCCTGGCCAAGGAATTCAACTGCCCGGTGGTGGCACTGTCCCAGCTCAACCGTTCCCTGGAACAACGGCCGAACAAGCGCCCGGTGAACTCCGACTTGCGCGAATCGGGTGCGATCGAGCAGGACGCCGACGTGATCATGTTCGTGTACCGGGACGAGGTGTATCACCCGGAAACCGAACACAAAGGCATTGCCGAAATCATTATCGGCAAACAGCGGAACGGCCCGATCGGCTTTATCCGCCTGGCCTTCATCGGCAAATACACCCGATTTGAAAACCTGGCGCCGGGTAGCTACAACTTCGACGACGATGAATAACCTGCGCAGGGACTTTGTGGCGAGGGAGCTTGCTCCCGCTGGGTTGCATAGCAACCCCAAAACCTGAGTCATCCTGTTTCAGGTGCACCGTATTTGTATATGTTGCGACTGCTTCGCAGTCGAGTGGGAGCAAGCTCCCTCGCCACAGAGGTTGCGTATATCGCTCGCTGATTTCCGACCATAGCCGTCGGAATTGGTCAAATTTTGTGCTATATTCCGCGCCCGCGAAATTCAATGAAAGCCAACGCCGGTTATCGACATGCAAGCAGCCAAGCCGTTATTTGACTATCCCAAGTACTGGGCCGAATGTTTCGGGCCAGCGCCATTCCTGCCGATGAGCAGGGAGGAGATGGATCAGCTTGGCTGGGATTCCTGCGACATCATCATCGTCACCGGTGATGCCTACGTCGATCACCCGTCGTTCGGCATGGCGATCATCGGCCGGCTGCTGGAGGCCCAGGGCTTCCGCGTCGGGATCATTGCGCAGCCGAACTGGCAGTCCAA
The DNA here is from genome assembly GCF_030687415.1 of Pseudomonas sp. FP603. Taxonomy (NCBI): domain Bacteria; kingdom Pseudomonadati; phylum Pseudomonadota; class Gammaproteobacteria; order Pseudomonadales; family Pseudomonadaceae; genus Pseudomonas; species Pseudomonas sp. FP603. The sequence continues at coordinate 6,276,709 of NZ_CP117431.1, read as the reverse complement.
AGACGACTTCATGAAGCTCGGCGAGCCGAACCTGTTCTTTGGCGTCGCGGCCGGCAACATGGACTCGATGATCAACCGCTACACCGCCGACAAGAAAATCCGCTCTGACGACGCCTACACCCCGGGTGGCCTGGCGGGCAAACGTCCGGACCGAGCGAGCCTGGTTTATAGCCAGCGCTGCAAGGAAGCCTACAAGAACGTGCCGATCGTGCTCGGTGGCATCGAAGCCTCCCTGCGCCGCATCGCCCACTACGATTACTGGCAGGACCGGGTGCGCAACTCGATCCTGATCGACGCTTGCGCCGACATCCTGCTCTACGGCAACGCCGAGCGTGCGATCGTCGAAGTCGCCCAGCGTCTGTCGTTCGGTCACAAGATCGAAGACATCACCGATGTGCGCGGCACTGCGTTCATTCGGCGTGACACGCCAAAAGACTGGTTCGAGATCGACTCCACGCGTATTGACCGTCCGGGCAAGGTCGACAAGATCATCAACCCGTACGTGAACACCCAAGACACCCAGGCTTGCGCCATCGAGCAGGAAAAGGGGCCGGTTGAGGACCCGCAGGAAGCCAAGGTAGTACAGATCCTGGCCAGCCCGAAAATGACCCGCGACAAAACCGTGATTCGTCTGCCGTCGGTTGAAAAGGTCCGTGGCGACGCGGTGCTTTACGCTCACGCCAACCGCGTGCTGCACCTTGAAACCAACCCGGGCAATGCCCGCGCATTGGTGCAGAAGCATGGCGAAGTCGACGTCTGGTTCAACCCGCCGCCGATTCCGATGACCACTGAAGAAATGGACTACGTGTTCGGCATGCCTTACGCACGGGTTCCGCACCCGGCGTACGGCAAGGAAAAGATTCCGGCCTATGAAATGATTCGTTTCTCGGTAAACATCATGCGCGGCTGCTTCGGTGGCTGTACGTTCTGCTCGATCACCGAGCACGAAGGCCGGATCATCCAGAATCGTTCCGAAGAGTCGATCATTCGCGAAATCGAAGAGATCCGCGACAAGGTCCCGGGCTTCACCGGTGTCATCTCCGACCTCGGCGGCCCGACCGCGAACATGTACCGCATCGCCTGCAAGACCCCGGAAATCGAATCCGCGTGTCGCAAGCCTTCGTGCGTGTTCCCGGGGATTTGTCCGAACCTCAACACCGACCACTCGTCACTGATCCAGCTCTATCGCAGCGCCCGCGCCTTGCCGGGGGTGAAGAAGATCCTGATCGCATCCGGTCTGCGTTACGACCTCGCGGTCGAGTCGCCGGAATACGTCAAGGAGCTGGTGACCCACCACGTCGGTGGTTACCTGAAGATCGCCCCGGAACACACCGAGGAAGGTCCGCTCAACCAGATGATGAAACCGGGCATCGGCAGCTATGACAAGTTCAAGCGCATGTTCGAGAAGTACACCAAGGAAGCCGGGAAAGAGCAGTACCTGATTCCGTACTTCATCGCCGCTCACCCGGGCACCACCGACGAAGACATGATGAACCTGGCCCTGTGGCTCAAGGGCAACGGTTTCCGTGCCGACCAGGTGCAGGCGTTCTACCCGTCGCCGATGGCTACCGCCACCGCGATGTACCATTCGGGCAAGAACCCGTTGCGCAAGGTCACTTACAAGAGTGACGGCGTGACCATCGTCAAGAGCGAAGAGCAGCGTCGTCTGCACAAGGCGTTCTTGCGTTATCACGACCCCAAAGGCTGGCCGATGCTGCGTGAAGCGCTGACCCGCATGGGCCGCGCCGACCTGATCGGGCCGGGCAAGAACCAGTTGATCCCGCTGCATCAGCCGGCGACCGACAGCTATCAGAGCGCCCGTCGCAAGAACTCGACGCCGGCTGGCAGCCATAAAGTGGCGGGGGAAAAGACCACCAAAATCCTGACCCAGCACACCGGGCTGCCACCGCGTGCCAGCGACGGCGGCAACCCGTGGGACAAGCGTGAACAAGCCAAGGCTGCGGCATTTGCCCGCAACCAGCAGGCGGCCAAGGAGCGCAAGGACGCGGCCAAAGGCAAGGGACCGAAACCGGCCCGAAAACCAGTCGTGCCGCGTTAATCTGCGCGCCATATCGCAAAACGCCAGCCTCAGTGCTGGCGTTTTGTTTTCTAGCGAGTGTGCGGCCTGTTTGCTAAGGTGACGCGCGCTTCAATGGCTGCCCGGGAAATCGATTTTCCTGTGCAACGCCAAACCCTGTGGGAGTCGGAACTCGCCTGCACAGGCAACAAAGATCACACCCCCGATTTTCAAGGACGATTTACATGAGCAACCCCTTACCGGGTATCGGCATGGACTACAGCCCCTCCCAGTTCATGGCCCGCCAATGCATCGAAAGCCAGATCAACCTGCCACGCCTGTTCGCCGCCATCGACGCCGCCCCCGGAATCGTCGGCGCGGGCGTGGTGTACATCGACGCCGAATTCAACGTAGTGACCCTGCGCGAGTTCAAGCCGATTTGCAGTATCAGGCCCAAGCGAATCATTTTGCGCGAGGCGCAGAAGTACATCGCGCCGGCTCAGTTTGCGCAGCATGTACAGGACAATCCGCGCGAATCACGCCTGGTTGGGGAGGCTGTCAACACCACTTTATCGTGCGCGGGTGCAGTGATCGGCTGGATCGTAGTGCTCAGTGGCTCCGTGGCTATTCCGTTTTCGGCAGGGGCAAGTACTGTGGTCGCTGCGCTCGGTTATACCGCTGCGGCTGCCAGCTCAGTGCAGTGTTTTGCCAGCGGCTATCGGACCCGCAATGAGATCGTCAACCCTGCCCGTAACGATGAGCTCGACAGCGAAGAGTGGTACCAGTACACCATGATTGCGCTGGATGCTGCGTCCTTGGTCGGGGTAGGCGCATCCACGCTGACAACGCTCAAACTGGTCAGGCTGAATAAGGCCACGACCGGGAAAAGTGTCAGGGAAGTGCTCAGGGGGCTGAATCGACAGGAACGTGCCAAACTGACCAAAGAACTATTGAGCATCAACGACCCGCGCTTGACGTCGAAGATGATCAAGTTGAAGCAGTTATCGGGTGAATTGCCCAGGCGTTTCACGCCCACCGAGGTCAAGCATGCAACGGTCACTCAGATAAAAGACGCCTTGGGCGCCGCTATCGGTTTTACCGGCAGTGCAATTTCGGGGAATGTCCGCACCATTGCCGTAGGCCTGTACGAGGAGGCTGAGCAATGAATGAGCTGCCCAGCATTCGCAATTTTCTATCGAAGTATTTCCCGGTCTTCATGGGGGCAATATTCGCGTCAATTTTTACCCTGGTCTTTGCGGTGCCTTTGTTTTTCGAAAGCTATTTTAGAAACCTTCCGTTGGCTGACAACGCCAAGTACTCTTTTTTCGGGGGGATCGCGCTTACCCTCTTCGTCGTGCATTGTCATTTCATGGTCGCGCGCGGTCGTCCGCAATGGGTGCGGCCTCTGGTCGTGCTTCTGGCCCTTTGTTTTCTTGGGGTACTGCCCACCATTGCATATGAGGTGCATCCCCTGACTTATGCGGTGACGTTGCTGTTCCCACTGTTGACACTATTGCTGCTCAATAGCAAACGTCACCGCGAGATGCGCCAGAAGCTGCTTGAAGTACGTCACTTGCGCCAAGCTGTTATTGCAAAGCACAAAGCCCGTTAGTTGGGTGGACTCAGCACCCGCCCCTCACACGTGCGCCACAAATATGCGCAACCCTCGCACTATAACCACAGCCACGGCTCCGTTTTGGTGCTGTACTGCACCGGGTCTGTCGATAAAGCGCAATGACCGCCGCTCTGGCATAAGTCTTGCGCGCTTGTGTCTATGCCCTGGCTCGCAGGAGGCCGCCGTGTCGATTCATGTCGCATTGCATCACGTCACGCATTACCGCTACGACCGTGCCGTCGAGCTCGGTCCGCAGATCGTTCGGCTGCGCCCGGCTGCCCACAGCCGCACGCGGATACTGTCCTATGCGCTGAAAGTCTCGCCCGAGCAGCATTTCATCAACTGGCAGCAGGATCCCCAGGGCAATTACCTGGCGCGGTTGGTATTCCCGGAGAAAACCGATGAGCTGCGGATCGAGGTCGATTTGCTGGCGGAGATGGCGGTCTTCAATCCGTTCGACTTTTTCCTCGAGCCCTACGCCGAAAAAATCCCTTTCACCTATGCCGCGGATGAGCGCAAAGAGCTGGCGCCGTACCTGGAAACCTTGCCCCTGACGCCGACATTCAAGGCCTATCTGGAGGGCATCGATCGCACGCCGCTACCGAGCGTGGATTTCCTGGTCGCGCTCAACCAGCGCCTCAGCGAAGACATCGGCTACCTGATTCGCATGGAGCCAGGTGTACAGACCCCGGAATACACCCTCGAGCATGCGTCCGGTTCCTGCCGCGACTCGGCATGGTTGCTGGTGCAATTGCTGCGCAACCTCGGCCTGGCGGCGCGTTTCGTGTCCGGTTACCTGATTCAGTTGACCGCCGATGTCAAAAGCCTTGACGGTCCCTCGGGCACCGAAGTGGACTTCACTGACCTGCACGCCTGGTGCGAGGTCTATTTGCCCGGTGCTGGCTGGATCGGCCTGGACGCGACTTCAGGGTTGTTTGCCGGCGAAGGACACATTCCATTGGCCTGTAGTCCCGATCCGTCCTCTGCGGCACCGATCAGTGGCTTGGTGGAACCGTGCGAGTGCGAATTCACCCACGAGATGTCGGTCGAGCGGATTTGGGAAGCGCCGCGGGTTACCAAGCCCTACACCGAAGAGCAATGGCTGGCGATTCAGGCATTGGGCCGGCAGATCGATGCCGACCTGCTCGAAGGCGACGTGCGCCTGACCATGGGCGGTGAGCCGACGTTCGTTTCCATCGATGACCCGGACGGTGCCGAGTGGAACACCGCGGCGCTCGGGCCGGACAAGCGTCGGCTGTCGGCCGAGCTGTTCCAGCGCATGCGCAAGCATTACGCACCCAAGGGGCTGGTGCATTTCGGTCAGGGCAAGTGGTACCCCGGCGAGCAACTGCCGCGCTGGTCGCTGAACTGCTACTGGCGCCGCGACGGCGTGCCGATCTGGCACAACAGCGCGCTGATCGCCGATGAGCAGGACGACTACGGCGCCGATGGCGAACTGGCCGGGCGTTTTCTGGCGAGTGTCGCCGAACGCTTGAAAATTCCGACCCGCTTTGTGTTCCCGGCCTACGAAGACAATTTCTATTACCTCTGGCGCGAAGGCGCTTTGCCGCAGAACGTCAGCGCCGAAGACTCACGCCTGGAAGAACCTTTGGAGCGTGCGCGCCTGCGCAAAGTCTTCAGTCAGGGCCTGGACAAGGTTATCGGCCAGGTCCTGCCGCTGGCACGCACCGCCAAGGGCGATCAATGGCAGAGCGGTCGCTGGTATCTGCGGGAAGAACATTGCCGGTTGGTGCCGGGGGATTCGCCGCTGGGGTATCGCTTGCCACTCGGTTCGCAGCCCTGGGTGAAGGCAGCGGAGTATCCGTTCATTCATCCTGTCGACCCGAATCAGGATTTTCCTGAGCTGCCGGGCACCGAGCAGCTACAGAATCACGCTCAACCGCAAACCGCCGACGAGCGCGCGCCAAAGATCGATGAGTCCGCCGATTGGCTGACCCGCACCGCCTTCTGCGCCGAAGCGCGAGAAGGCCGGTTGTACCTGTTCATGCCGCCATTGGAGCGGGTCGAGGACTATCTGGAACTGGTCGCCGCCATCGAAGCCGCCGCCGAGGAATTGCATTGCCCGGTGTTGCTGGAAGGCTATGAACCGCCGAGCGATCCGCGCCTGAGCAACTTCCGCATTACTCCGGATCCGGGAGTGATTGAGGTCAACGTCCAGCCGTCTGCCACCTGGGACGAGTTGGTGGAGCGCACCGAGTTTCTTTACGAAGAGGCGCGCCAGACTCGACTCACCACCGAGAAGTTCATGATCGACGGCCGGCATACCGGCACTGGTGGCGGCAACCATTTCGTATTGGGTGGAGCGACCCCGGCAGACTCGCCGTTTCTGCGCCGTCCGGATTTGCTGCGCAGCCTGATCAGCTACTGGCACAACCACCCGTCCTTGTCCTACCTGTTTTCCGGACTGTTCATCGGCCCGACATCCCAGGCGCCGCGGGTGGATGAAGCGCGCAACGATTCGCTGTATGAACTGGAAATCGCCTTCGCACAGATGCCGAAGCCGGGCGAAGAATGCCCGCCATGGCTGGTGGATCGCTTGTTGCGCAATTTGCTGATCGACGTGACCGGTAACACCCACCGCGCCGAGTTCTGCATCGACAAACTCTATTCGCCGGACGGCGCCACCGGGCGCCTTGGATTACTGGAACTGCGAGCCTTTGAAATGCCGCCCCATGCACGCATGAGCCTGGCTCAGCAGTTGTTGCTGCGGGCGTTGCTGGCTCGCTTCTGGCGCGAGCCTTATGCACCACCGAAACTCGCGCGTTGGGGCACCGAACTGCACGACCGGTTCCTGTTGCCGCACTTTATCGAGCAGGATTTCGCTGATGTGATCGTCGACCTCAATGCCGCCGGTTACCCCGTGCGGGCCGAGTGGTTCGCGGCGCATCTGGAGTTCCGCTTTCCCAAGGTCGGTGATTACGCCGTCAGCGGCATCCAACTGGAATTGCGTCAGGCGCTGGAGCCTTGGCATGTACTCGGCGAGGAGGGCGCGGCAGGTGGCACGGTGCGTTACGTGGATTCGTCGCTGGAGCGTTTGCAGGTCAAGCTCAGCGGCCTGCCGCCCCAGCGTTATCTGCTGACCTGCAATGGCATCCCGGTGCCATTGCAACCCACGGGGCGGGTCGGTGAGTTCGTCGCCGGCGTTCGCTTTCGCGCCTGGCAACCGGCTAACTGTCTGCAACCGACCATCCCGGTCCACGCGCCGCTGGTTTTCGACTTGCTCGACACCTGGATGGGGCGATCACTGGGCGGCTGTCAGTACCACGTCGCCCATCCGGGCGGGCGCAACTACGACAGCCTGCCGGTGAACGCCAATGAGGCCGAGAGCCGGCGGATGGCGCGTTTCTTTCGCGTCGGACACACGCCGGGGAAACTTCCTATACCGAATCTGGAAATTAACGACGAGCTACCGATGACTCTCGATTTGCGACGTTTCTAAACCGTACGCGACGCTCGGATTTTTCGTATATCCGGGCGTCATGAGCCTGCGTTAGTCTGACCGTTCTTTGCTGTCTGCCGAGCTTTCCATGCCTGACCTGCTTGACCGCTACCCGCTGACCGCGGGCACTTATCACGAACTGCTCGACGACAGCGGCGCCGTGCGCCCGCACTGGCAACGGCTGTTCGATCAATTGCAACGCAGCACGCCAACGCAATTGGTGCAGCGTCAGGCGCTGCTGACCCGACAGATCCAGGAAAACGGCGTGACCTATAACGTCTACGCCGACCCCAAGGGCGCCGACCGGCCGTGGGAGCTGGACCTGCTGCCCCATGTGATTGCCGCCGATGAGTGGGAACAGTTATCGGCCGGGATCGCTCAACGGGCGCGGTTGCTCAATGCTGTGCTGGCGGACCTGTACGGCCCTCAGCGCTTGATCGCCGAAGGCCTGCTGCCGGCTGAGCTGGTGTTCGGTCACAACAACTTCCTCTGGCCCTGTCAGGGCATTTCGCCGCCCGACGGGGCCTTTCTGCATCTGTACGCCGTGGATCTGGCGCGTACGCCTGACGGTCGCTGGTGGGTGACCGCGGACCGGACTCAAGCGCCATCCGGTGCCGGCTACGCGCTGGAAAACCGCACCATCGTGTCCCGGGCCTTCCCCGAGCTGTACCGCGATTTGAAGGTGCAGCACCTGGCCGGATTCTTCCGCACGCTTCAGGAAACGCTCGCCCGTCAGGCACCTAGTGATGACGAAGCGCCGCTGGTGGTGCTGCTGACGCCGGGGCGTTTCAACGAAAGCTATTTCGAACACTTGTACCTGGCTCGCCAGCTTGGTTATCCGTTGGTGGAGGGCGGTGACCTGACCGTCCGGGATGCCACGGTCTACCTGAAAACCTTGAGCGGCCTGCGTCGGGTTCACGCGATCATGCGTCGGCTCGATGATGATTTCTGCGACCCGCTGGAGCTGCGCACCGACTCGGCCCTAGGCGTGCCGGGGCTGCTCGAAGCCGTGCGTCAGGGCCGGGTGCTGGTGGCCAATGCCCTAGGCAGCGGCGTGCTGGAGTCGCCGGGGTTGCTGGGTTTCCTGCCGAAGATCAATCAATTCCTGTTCGGTGAAGAACTGATCCTGCCGTCCATTGCGACCTGGTGGTGCGGTGAAGCGCCGGTGCTGGCTCAGGCCCTGGAAAAACTCCCGGAGCTGTTGATCAAACCGGCGTTTCCGTCGCAGAGCTTCGCCCCGGTGTTTGGTCGTGATTTGAGTGAAAAACAGCGCCAGGCGCTGGCCGAGCGCATGCAGGCACGGCCTTACGCCTATGTTGCGCAAGAATTGGCGCAGCTGTCCCAAGCACCGATCTGGCAGGCCGAAGGTGGCCAGTTGCAGCCGCGGGCCATTGGCATGCGCGTGTATGCGGTGGCCAGTCGGGACGGCTATCGAGTACTGCCCGGCGGGCTGACCCGGGTTGCCGCCGAAGCTGACGCCGAAGTGGTGTCGATGCAGCGCGGCGGCGCAAGCAAGGACACTTGGGTGTTGGGCGATCGCCCGCCCAGCGGTGAACAATGGAAAGCCCAGCGCAACATTGGCGTTCACGATCTGGTGCGACGCGATCCGTATCTGCCATCGCGGGTGGTCGAGAACCTGTTCTGGTTCGGCCGCTACTGTGAGCGCTGCGATGACAGCGCGCGGCTGCTGCGGATCATGCTGGCGCGCTATGTCGATGGCGATGACCCGCAAGCCCTGGAGGCGGCAGTCGATCTCGGTGAACGTTTGAATCTGTTGCCGGAGGAGGGCGAGTTGCCGGAGCGATTGCTGGCGGCGCTGCTCGGCGATGATTGGCCGTTCAGCCTGCGCTCCAACCTGCAACGTTTGCAGTGGGCGGCGTCGCAAGTACGCGGCAAGCTCTCGCGAGAGAACTGGCAAGCGCTGGTGGAATTGCAGCGCGAGGCCATGGAACTGGAAACCGAGGAGCCGGATTTCGGCGAGCTACTGGATTTCCTCAACCGACTGGTGATGTCGCTGGCGGCGCTGTCCGGTTTCGCCCTGGATGACATGACCCGGGATGAAGGCTGGCGTTTCCTGATGATCGGGCGACGGATCGAGCGGCTGCAGTTTCTCAGCGGCAGCCTGGCAGCGTTTCTGCGTGGCGCCGGGACTTTCGATCAGGCCGGGCTGGAATGGCTGCTGGAGCTGGGCAACAGCAGCATCACCTACCGCTCTCGGTACTTGGCGGTGGCGCAATTGATCCCGGTGCTGGACCTGTTGTTGCTCGACGAGCAGAACCCTCATGCCGTGTTGTTCCAGTTGAAACTGGTAACCCGCACGTTGAAGCGCTTGAACGACGACTTTGGTGCGCCGCGTGAAACAGGTCTGCCGCAGTTGGTGGAGCGGTTGGCGCGCTTCGATCTGGGTTGCCTGGAAAACTCACTGTTCGGCGAGGCCAGTGTTCGCGCCGCCATCGAGGGGTTGGCCGATCTGTTGCAGGAAATCGCCGATGCCAGCGGACAAGTATCGGATCGCCTGGCCTTGCGCCATTTCGCCCATGTCGATGATGTCAGCCAACGCACGGTGTCCGTCTGATGAATGCCCATTACCAGATTTTCCACGACACCCATTATCACTATGACAGCCCGGTGTCCCTGGCCCAGCAACTGGCGCATCTGTGGCCACGAACCTGTGCCTGGCAGCGCTGTACCGAACAGCAGTTACAGATCAGCCCCGACCCGACTTCGCGCCGGGATGAGCTGGACGTGTTTGGCAATCCGCTGACCCGGCTGGCGTTCGAGCGGCCCCACGATGAGTTGCTGGTCAATGCCAGCCTGACGGTCGAAGTGCTGGCCCGACCATCGCTGGACCTCAATCAATCGTCAGCCTGGGAAGAAACCTGCAATGCGCTGACCTACAGCAGTCAGCCGCTCTCTCCTGAACTGCTGGAAGCCTGCCGTTACCGGTTTGAGTCGCCTTATGTGCATTTGAAGCGCAGCTTCGTCGAGTTCTCCGAAAGTTGTTTTCCTCCTGGCCGGCCATTGCTGCTGGGGGTTCAGGCATTGATGGAGAAGATCTTCAGCGAATTCACCTTCGACGCCGAAGCGACCCAAGTGGCAACGCCGCTGGTGGAAGTGCTGGAGAGGCGGCGAGGGGTTTGCCAGGACTTTGCGCACTTGATGCTCGCTTGTGTGCGCTCCCGTGGATTAGCGGCGCGGTACATCAGCGGCTACCTGCTGACCCAGCCCCCTCCGGGCCAGCCACGGCTGATCGGCGCCGATGCGTCTCATGCCTGGGTGTCGGTGTTTTGTCCGGTGCTGGGGTGGGTGGATTTCGACCCGACCAATAATGTGCAACCGGCGCTGAAGCACATCACCCTGGCCTGGGGCCGGGATTTTTCCGATGTGTCGCCGTTGCGTGGGGTGATCCTGGGCGGTGGCAGCCACGACCCGGAGGTACGAGTTACCGTAATGCCATTGGAGTAACGAAGATCCGCGCGAAAGCGGCCAGTCAGCCACATAGATGTTGGATGTGCCGCCGCTTTCGCGAGCAAGCCCACACAGGGAATGTGCAATTTTTTGAGAGGGATTTCAGATGGGACTGTGAGGGTCAGCAACATCGTTGCTGACCCTGGACACAGATCCGGTGGGCCTGATCAGATCATCGGGCCCTGAGGGTCTCAGGCGTCGGGCGCCTGATCTTTCGGTGCTTCAGCTTCGTCTGTAGCCACTTCGCCTTCGGTATCCGGGTTCAGTGCTGCTGCTTCTTCTTCAGCTGTAGCTTTCTTGCGCTGAAGCTTTTCCTCTTTCTTCTGCTCCTTGGCCAAGTCTCTCTGACGTTTGGCGAAGGAATAATTAGGTTTAGCCATGGGCGATCCTCTGGGGTCGAAGGTGAGGTTGAGCGGCGCATATTCTGCCCTGTATCGATGCCGAGCCGTTAGCTGGGTTTTTGCTCGGTCCATTTTGGCGGTACCGAGGGTTGCCAGGCGTCCAGTGCGTCGAGCAGGGTTTGCGGCGATTCGCTCATTTGCAGCATGTCACGGTGCGCTTCGCGAACGAAGCCTTCGCCGACGATATGATCAAGAAAAGACGTCAATTTGCTGTAGAAACCGTTCACTTCCAGCAAACCCAGCGGTTTTCCGTGATAGCCGAGCTGACCCCAGGTCCAGACTTCGAACAGTTCTTCCAGCGTGCCAAGGCCGCCGGGCAGCGCGATGAAGGCATCGCTGAGCTCGGCCATTCGCGCCTTGCGCGCATGCATGCCGTCGACCACTTCCAGGCGGGTCAGGCCGCTGTGGCCGATTTCCTTGTCCTTGAGGCTCTGCGGGATGATCCCGATCACTTCACCGCCGGCCGCCAGTGCGGCATCGGCCACAATCCCCATCAGCCCGACGGCGCCGCCGCCATAGACCAGAGTCAGCTTGCGCACGGCCAATGCTCGCCCCAGGGCGACAGCCGCTTCACGATAAGCCGGGTTAGTGCCAGTGCTGGCACCGCAAAATACACAAACGGACGCTAAAGACATGCCTTACTCCATGGTCATCAGGGCCACAGAGTAAAGGCAGGCTTGCATCGTTCCAAGGGTTAAACCTCGCGTTCAGGTGTTTCACAGGTACCGCTGGCGCCACAGGCATAAGCGGCGAGCAAACTGCTCAATAAACGGTTGAAAGACATGACAGACGCTCCGGATGAGAGATGACGGCCCTGATGATAGGGCCGTGCCAGACGCTTGGCTGGTAGATTGTTTCGATGAGTGTCATAGCCCAAAAGTTGTATACAATTTTTGATTCAGGTCATAGGAACTTGCGAAGATTTCAGGCAGTCTTCTGTCCATTAGCACTTTTGTTAACCCTGCCTTGGAGATTCACCATGTTTGCCAAACTTGTTGCGGTATCCCTCCTGACACTGGCCAGCAGCCAATTGATGGCTGCCGAGTGCAAGACGACCATCGACTCCACCGACCAGATGTCCTTCAACACCAAGGCCATTGAAATCGACAAAAGCTGCAAGACCTTCACCGTTGAATTGACTCACTCCGGCAGCCTGCCGAAAAACGTCATGGGCCATAACTGGGTGCTGAGCAAAGAAGCCGACATGCAGCCGATCGCTACCGATGGCCTGGCGGCAGGTCTCGACAAGAGTTACCTGAAAGAAGGTGATGCTCGCGTCATCGCTCACACCAAAGTCATCGGCGCCAAGGAAACCGATTCGGTAACTTTCGATGTGTCGAAGCTCAATGCTGCTGAAAAGTACGGTTTCTTCTGCTCGTTCCCAGGCCATATCTCGATGATGAAAGGCACTGTTACTCTGAAGTAATCGAATCAAGCGCATAAAAAAGCGTCCGCTCGGGACGCTTTTTTTGTGCCTGACGGTTGACCGCGTCATCGTTCTTCGCGGGCAAGCCACGCTCCCACAGGATGTGTGTCGTGCCCATTACCGGCGTCCAACACAAAACCTGTGGGAGCGTGGCTTGCCCGCGAAGGCGTCGGTACAGACGCCGACGTCCTTATGGCGCGAACGGCATCACACGCTTGTGATGGGTCTTTTTGTACGTGTTGCAGATGATCTTGAACGCTTCTTCACGCACCGGTTCGCCATGCAGGAAGGCATCGATCTCGGCATAGGTCACGCCGTGGGACACTTCGTCCGGTTTGCCCGGCGACAGGTCTTCGAGGTCGGCGGTCGGGATTTTTTCCACCAGCGACTCCGGCGCGCCGAAGCTGCGGGCAATCGCCCGGACCTGATTTTTCACCAGGCCGCTCAGTGGTGCGAGGTCGCAGGCGCCGTCACCGAATTTGGTGAAGAAGCCCATCACCGCTTCTGCCGCGTGATCGGTGCCGATCACCAGGCCGTGAGCCGCGCCAGCGATGGTGTATTGCGCGACCATGCGCATCCGCGCCTTGGTGTTGCCCAGCACGAATCCTTCTGCACCGCCTCCTTACCCTCGAAGGCCGCCACTTCGCTGGCCAGGGATTTGACCGCCGGGGCGATGTTTACAGTGTGGCGCTCGTCGGGGGCAATGAAATCCACTGAGGCCTGGGCATCATGTTCGTCGAACTGGACGCCATAAGGCAGGCGCACGGCGATGAACTTGTAACTGGCATCACCAGTGCGCTCGCGCAGTTCACGCATGGCGCGCTGGGCCAGCAGGCCGGCGGTCAGGGAGTCGACGCCGCCGCTGATGCCCAGCACCAGCGTCTTGAGCCCGGCATTGACCAGGCAGTCCTGAATGAAGGAAATCCGCCGGGCAACTTCAGCCTCGAGGGCGAGTTGATCCGCGAAGGGCGGTTGGACCTTGAGCTGTTCAGCAATCTCACGCTGTACGGCTTGCATGAATTCACTCCTTGCTAGATGGGCTGGAAATGGCGGCAGGTACTTGGAAAACATGTCGCAAATAGGCGACGAAATTCGGGTCTTTGCAGTGAGTCTTGCCAGGCTCATCAGAGATCTTGGCCACTGGCTGGCCGTTGCAGGCCGTCATTTTAAGCACGATGCTCATTGGTTCGACACCCGGAATATCGCACGTCAGGTTGGTGCCAATACCGAAGCTCACATTGATCCGACCGCGCAATGCCCGAAAAATCTCCAGAGATTTGGGTAGGGTCAGGCTGTCGGAAAACACCAGGGTCTTGCTCATCGGGTCGATGCCAAGCTTGTGATAGTGGGCGATGGCTTTTTCCGCCCACTGCACCGGATCACCGGAGTCGTGACGCAAGCCGTCGAAGAGCTTGGCAAAGAACAGGTCGAAATCGTTGAGGAAGGCATCGGAGGTGATGCAGTCGGTCAGGGCGATCCCCAGCAACCCGCGGTATTCGCGGACCCAGCAGTCGAGGGCGGCAATCTGGCTGTCGATCAGCCGCGGACCGAGTTGCTGGTGGGCCATGATCCATTCGTGGGCCATGGTGCCCAGCGGCTTCATGTCCAGCTCTCGGGACAGGTGCACGTTGCTGGTGCCGACGAAGCGACCGGGGAAGTCATGCTTGAGCACGTTCACCACTTCTTCCTGTACACGGTACGAGAAGCGACGGCGGGTGCCGAAATCGGCTACCTGCAACTCGGACAATTCGTCCGCGCTGGCATTGGCGGTGAGCCAGTCGAACTTGCGATAGAGTTGTTCGCGAGCCTGTTCCAGGACTATTTCCCGGTAGCGATAGCGGTTGCGCACTTCGCTGACCATGGCCAGCAGCGGCACTTCGAACAGAATCACGTGCAGCCACGGCCCGCGCAGGCGGATGAACAACTCGCCGTTTTCAATGCCGGTGTGGATGTAGCGCAGGTTGAAGCGGAACAGCCCGAGAAAGCGCAGGAAATCCGGTTTCAGAAAGCTGATGCGCTCCAGGAAACTCAACTGATCGGCACTCAGGCTCAACTCGGCCAGGCGCTCGATCTGAAAGCGGATCTCCGCCAGGTATGGGCGCAGATCCTCGCTGTTACGGCAACGAAACTCCCATTCGACTTCCACGTTAGGGTAGTTGTGCAGCACCGCCTGCATCATCGTCAGTTTGTAGAAGTCGGTGTCGAGCAGGTTCTGCACGATGCGATCGGCAAACACACTCTCGCTCATAACGGGGTTCTCCAGGGTGGCCGCGGCCCGTGGCGGCGACGTTGCAGCTGTTTCAATGAATGGGGCTAGTGGCGCATATCAACGGTGGGGATTGCCAGCTTTTTTTGTGTTCATGATGGAATGATCACCTGTTGCTGGCACCTTCAAATGCAAACACCTGTGGTTCCTCAATTATCTGCTGTTGCCTCAAGCGCTGCCTGGATGACAAGCGTCAGGCTTTCCCAACTTCTTATATAGCCATCAAGGTGGGAGTGACGAGGAATAAGCCCTGTTTCAATTGCCTTGATCATTGCTGCTTTTATCATTTCATGGGTCGTCGATTTGGCCATGATTTACAATCCTTTAAATGTTATTTGGTCCAGCGCGTCGACACCGTCCTGTAGCAATAAATAGGCTGGAAGTATCAGGCGGAAAAAATCAGCATCATTAGTATGTTTAACGGTTACAGAGGTCAGCGCCTCTAAAAAGCTCGTGGCAGCGCGTATTCTGAAGCAGGCATCTTCAAATAACAGGTGGGGTGCAACGTGCGAGTCTATATAAAAAGTTGGAATGTCAGATGCGTTGGATTTAAGGGGCTGATAGCGATTCACAGACGAACTCCTCGAGCGCGCTGGAGGGCGCGAGTAATTGTTTTTTTATGGATGATGATGTTGCCAAGGCATTGTTTGTCTGCTGAACCATCGCATAAGTGCAATGGTTCAGCGTTCATTGGGATTTATGTGATCTGAGCTTTAGCTGGGGCGCGATCCTCACAAACAGGGTTCTTCGGCGGGAGAGGATTTGTTATCGCGGGCCAAGCTGTCAAATCGAGATCCAGATCCCTGAATTTGCTTGAGTCAAAAACGGGGGTTTTAGTTCCTGCGCGACGTTGTTCATCATAGTCGCCCAGGATTCGCATACAGACTTTGAATAGCAGTGTCATCGCAATAAGGTTCACCAAGGCCAAAAATGTCATGGTGATGTCGGCAAACGCGAGCACCGTGGAAAGGTCTTCAACCGAACCCCAAAAGACCAGCATCAATACGAATATGCGGTACGCAATTAACGATTTATGCGGCGCTGCGAAGATGAATCGTAAACTGTTTTCTCCCAGGTAGTAGTTGTAGAGCATTGCCGTGAACACAAACAGGGCAAGTACCACGCTGATAAACATCCGACCCCAATCGCCTACTACCTCAGCCAGCGAGTTTTGTGCCAACGCGATGCCGTCGCCTTCGAAACCGGGAGCATAAAAACCGGAAAGTAAAATGATCAACGCGGTGCACGTACAAATAACGATGGTGTCGATGAAGACACTGAACGCCTGCACCACGCCTTGTGCTATAGGGTGGGCGATTTTTGCTGCAGAGGCGACGTTAGGCGCACTGCCCAGTCCTGCTTCATTGGAGAACACTCCGCGCCTCACCCCCATAATGATTGCACTGCCCACCAGCCCGCCAAAAGCCTGATCCAGTCCGAACGCGCTTTTGACAATGCTGAGCAGCACTCCGGGGACCTGGTCGATTTGCAACACGATCACGTAAAGCGTTACACCGATATAGGCAACAACTTTAAGGGGAACCAATAAGTCGGCGACCGCCGCGATGCGCTTTATACCGCCCACGAACACGATACCCAGCAACAAAGATAGCGTGAGCCCGGACCATGTCATCGATAAACCAAAGGCATTGTTGAGAGAATGCGATACGGCATGAGACTCAAGGCCATTGATGGCAAACCCGAAGGTCACTAAAAGCAGGAGCGCAGCAATCGTTCCGAGCCAGCGTTTGCCCAAGCCGTGCTGGATGTACCAGGACGGGCCCCCACGATATTGACCGTTTGCATCGCAGCGCTTGTAGAGTTGACCCAGTGCGCATTCGAAAAAGCTACTCGACATCCCCAGTAGAGCGGTCATCCACATCCAGAACACTGCACCGGGACCGCCCATGCTCACGGCAATGCCGACGCCAACGATATTGCCGGTTCCGACCCGTCCGGCCAGGCTGAGCGTCAATGCCTGCAATGAGCTCAAGTGGTTGTTCCCGGTATGCGAGCTGCCACGTAATACAGAAATCATGTGTACGAAGTAGCGAAGCTGCACAAATCGTGACCGGATGGTGAAGTAGGTTCCAAGTCCTAGAACTAAAGGTATCAAAACCTTTCCAGAGAGAAAGTCATTGATGACGTCAAGCATTCAAAGCTCCTTGCTATTTTAAGAGTGCTAGTGAATCGATGGTGTGCGAAACCCTGAAGTCCGTCAGGTCCCGTAATATCAGGTCATCTATCATTTTGCGCAATTTCGCAAGTTGCTTAAATGTGATGCGAGTAGCTGCTATGGTTGCGCCTTCTGACGCTGTTGTGATGGCTTAATATGCGTGATTTTCTACCTGCTAACTTAAGGCTGCTGTGTAGTCACTACCGATCTGTCGCTGAAGTCTGTAGGAAGCTTCGGATTAATCGTGGGCAATTTAATAAATACCTGTGTGGGAATAGCGTTCCAACAGCTTTTAACCTAAAGCGTATTTGTGATTTTTTTGGAGTGGAAGAGTTCGAAATAGGTCTGCCGACTGATCAGTTTGTCAACCTTATTGGTGGCAAGGCGGCGCGAATAAATATTTCTCGCGAGGTATCGGCGCCGGAACGAATACTTGAGCACCTTCGGCAACAGTCTTCTTTGCAAATAAAAGCCTACACGGGTTACTACTATGAGTATTATCACGCGATGACGGAGCCTGGCTCTATTATTTGCGCTCTGGTGCATGTATATGAAGAAGACCAGCACTTCGTGTACGAACGAAATGAGCGTTTACAAATAGTCGGCGCGGAAGAGGAGTATGAGCAGTATCGGTATGTGGGAGTAGCCTACTACCTGCAGGATCGCTTGTTTCTCATTGATTACGAATCGCTGACCTCCAACGAAGTCAGCCAAACCATCCTTATTCCTAGCTTCAAAAGCTGTATTACTCGGCTCAACGGCTTGAAAATGGGCGTTTCCGCTGCGGACCATCGCACTCCCGCGTGTTCGCGTGTTGTTTGGGAATATCTCGGTCAGGAGATCAATCGAATCGATGTGTATCGCAAGGTGCGGCTATACAGCATGGATGATCCCGTTATCGACGATGATTTGCGCGGACGCCTCGCGCAAACCAGCGTTGTCGACGGGCTCTTTGTTATTTCGTGAGGCCGCAGTGATCCTGACAAACCAGGTCGTCAGATTGAAGGGTCGCTATGCGACCCAACGGGGGCAAGCCCCCTCGCCACAGAAGTCGTGTGATATTTCAATTGTGCGGCGCATCCGGACTATCAATCTGCTCCAGCATCCACTTCACAAAATCCCGCACCTTGGGTACTTCCGCCGAATGTTCCGGATACGCCAGGTAATAGGCGTCGGTGCTGGGCATCGCATGCTTCCAGGGAATGACCAGTTTGCCGTCGGCCAATTCCTCTTCCACCAGAAACTTCGGCAGCAGCGCTACGCCGCAGCCGACCTGTGCTGCGCGAATGCACATGTAGAAAGTTTCGAAACGCGGGCCGTGGTAGCTGTGTTCAGTGTGGTAGCCCTGGCTGTCGAACCAGTCGTGCCAGGCTTGAGGCCGGGAAGCATTTTGCAGCAGGACCAGGTCAGTGAGTTGCGTAGGGTCGGTGAACGGCGTGTCCGGCAGGCTGCCCGGCGCGCAGACCGGCACCAGCTCCTCGCCAAACAGCTTCAGGCATTCGGTGCCGGGCCGAGAGCCCTGGCCAAAGTAGAACGCCAGGTCGCTGCGACCTTGCAGCAGATCATCGGCTTCCTGTTCGCTGCACAGGTCCAGATGGATCGACGGATGGCGCAGGCGCCAGCCTTTCAGGCGCGGCACCAGCCAGCGCGCACCGAAGGTCGGAGGCGTCGAGACGCGCAAGACTTCGGTATCACCGCCGTAGGAGCGCAGGTAATGGGTCGACATTTCGACTTGGGTGAGGATTTTTCGCACTTCCACCAGGTACAAATCGCCGGCGGGGGTCATTTGCAGGCGTCGGCGCACCCGGCGGAACAACAGGTGTTGCAGCAATTCTTCGAGTTGCGCGACCTGTTTGCTCACGGCGCTCTGCGTCAGGTTCAGCTCTTCGGCGGCACGGGTGAAGCTCAAATGCCGGGTCACGGCCTCGAAACACTGCAACGCGGTGATCGACGGCAAGTAGCGTTTATTCAGCATGGGTGGTCCTTTTTCTTGTTTCTCTATGCTCTTTTTTACCGGCAGATTCGCAGCATGAATAAACGGAATGATATCTCTCTTAAAGGTCGTTTGTTGGGTAACCTCCGGGGAGCTAAAACTACAGGTCTGATCAGCCGGGTTAATCCAGCTGAACGTTTTCTGTTTTTTGCTTGAGGAGTGACCCATGGTTGCCGCATTGCTTGATCGTCTTGGTGTGAACCCGGCCCTGTATCAGAACGGCAAAGTGCCGGTGCATTCGCCTATCGATGGCAGCCGGATTGCCGCCGTGAACTGGGAAGGCGCCGCTGAAGTCGAGCAGCACATCAGTCGCGCAGATCATGCGTTCGAACTGTGGCGCAAGGTGCCGGCGCCGCGCCGTGGCGAATTGGTGCGCCAATTGGGTGACATCCTGCGCGAATACAAAGCCGACCTCGGGGAGCTGGTGTCCTGGGAAGCTGGCAAGATCACTCAGGAAGGTTTGGGTGAGGTTCAGGAAATGATCGACATCTGCGACTTCGCGGTCGGTCTGTCCCGTCAGCTGTACGGTTTGACCATCGCCTCCGAGCGTCCTGGCCACCACATGCGCGAAACCTGGCACCCGCTGGGCGTCGTTGGCGTGATCAGTGCGTTCAACTTCCCGGTCGCCGTTTGGGCCTGGAACGCCACGCTGGCACTGGTCTGCGGTAACCCGGTGATCTGGAAACCGTCGGAGAAAACCCCGTTGACCGCACTGGCTTGCCAGGCGCTGTTCGACCGCGTCCTGAAGAACTTCAGCGACGCCCCGCCGCACCTGAGCCAGGTGATCATCGGTGGTCGCGATGCTGGCGAAGCCTTGGTCGATGACCCGCGTGTCGCGCTGGTCAGTGCCACCGGCAGCACCCGCATGGGCCGTGAAGTGGCGCCGAAAATCGCGGCACGTTTTGCCCGCAGCATTCTGGAGCTGGGCGGCAACAACGCGATGATCCTCGGCCCAAGCGCCGATCTGGACATGGCCGTACGGGCGATTCTGTTCAGCGCCGTCGGCACCGCCGGACAGCGTTGCACCACGTTGCGTCGCCTGATCGCCCATGAGTCGGTGAAGGAAGAAATCATCACCCGCCTGAAAGCCGCTTACTCCAAGGTGCGCATCGGCCATCCGCTGGAAGGCAATCTGGTCGGGCCGCTGATCGACAAGCACAGCTTCGACAACATGCAGGACGCGCTGGAGCAGGCCTTGAGCGAAGGCGGCCGGGTGTTCGGCGGCCAGCGTCAGCTGGAAGACAAATTTCCCAATGCTTACTACGTTTCGCCAGCCATCGTCGAAATGCCGGAGCAGAGCGATGTGGTGCGCGACGAAACCTTCGCGCCGATTCTGTACGTGATCGGTTACAACGATTTCGAAGAGGCGTTGCGCCTGAACAACGCCGTACCACAAGGCCTGTCGTCGTGCATCTTCACCACCGACGTGCGTGAAGCCGAGCGGTTCATGTCGGCGGTGGGCAGCGATTGCGGCATCGCCAACGTCAACATCGGCCCGAGCGGCGCAGAAATCGGCGGCGCGTTTGGCGGCGAGAAGGAAACGGGCGGTGGTCGTGAATCCGGTTCGGATGCATGGCGCGGGTACATGCGTCGTCAGACCAATACCGTGAACTATTCGCTGGAGTTGCCGTTGGCTCAGGGGATTACGTTCGACTGACGGCCTCCTTTGAACCCATGAAGAACACTGTGGGAGCGGGCTTGCCCGCGATAGCAATCTGTCAGTCACTCAGATGTTGAATGTGCTGACGCTATCGCGGGCAAGCCCGCTCCCACACTGAAATGGATGTGTTTGTTAGGTTTCTGTTGGAGTCTGGCAATGCCGTTACGCGAAGAGTGTCTGTGGGAAAAACTGACGCCGCAAAGGCCCGACAACGTGGCGCTCAAAGGCGAGGTGACAGTGGATGTCTGCGTCATCGGCGCCGGTTTCACCGGTTTGTCGGCGGCGGTGCATCTGCTGGAACAAGGTAAAAGTGTCTGCGTGCTGGAAGCGCATCGCGCCGGGCATGGCGGTTCGGGGCGTAACGTCGGGCTGGTCAATGCCGGGATGTGGATTCCACCGGATGAAATCGAAGCCGGTTTCGGCGAGGCGGTCGGCAGTCAGCTCAACCGCATGCTGGGTGCGGCGCCGTCGCTGGTGTTCAGCCTGGTCGACAAATACAACATCGATTGCCAGTTACGCCGCGAAGGCACGCTGCACATGGCGCACAACGCCCGTGGCGAGGCGGATCTGCGCAGTCGCGAAGAACAATGGAAACGTCGTGGCGCACCGGTGGAATTGTTAACCGGTCAAGCCT
This sequence comes from Pseudomonas sp. FP603, assembly GCF_030687415.1. Taxonomy (NCBI): domain Bacteria; kingdom Pseudomonadati; phylum Pseudomonadota; class Gammaproteobacteria; order Pseudomonadales; family Pseudomonadaceae; genus Pseudomonas; species Pseudomonas sp. FP603. Next base: position 6,255,593 of record NZ_CP117431.1, on the reverse strand, counting down.
GCGAACAAGCCACGGGTACAAAAAAGATCGCCGCCGCCTTGCTCGATCGGCGTGCCGGCACGATCAATCCGATGGCCTACACCACGGGGCTGGCCAACGCGGCCATCAGCCTCGGCGGTCAGCTGTTCGATCATTCCCCGGTCACCCGACTTGAACGTCAGGGCCAGCGCTGGTCGGTGCAAACTGCCCAGGGTTCGGTGCTGGCCGAGCAGGTGGTCATTGCCTCCAACGCCTATACCGAAGGTGACTGGACGGAGCTGCGGCGCAATTTCTTCCCCGGTTATTACTATCAAGTGGCCTCGGTGCCGCTGACCGAAGACGCCGCGCAGCAGATTCTGCCCGGCGGCCAAGGTTCCTGGGATACCCGGCAGGTGCTCAGCAGTATCCGTCGCGATGCTGAAGGGCGGTTGTTGCTCGGCAGTCTCGGCAATGGCAACCAGAAACCGGCCTGGTTCCTGAAAGCCTGGGCCGACCGGGTTCAGCAGCATTACTTTCCATACCTGAAACCGGTGGAATGGGAATGCACCTGGACCGGTTGCATCGCCTTCACTCCCGATCATTTGATGCGTCTGTTCGAGCCGGCACCGGGACTGGTGGCCGTTACGGGTTACAACGGACGAGGCGTGACTACCGGCACAGTGGTCGGCAAAGCCTTTGCCGATTATTTGTGTAATGGAAATCCTCAGGCCTTGCCGATTCCCTTCGCGCCCATGCAGCCATTGGCGGGTGTGGGGCTGCGAAGCTGCCTGTATGAGGCTGGATTTTCGTTGTATCACGCGGGCCAGTGCCTGCGGATCGTGATCTGATTGTTGAAATATGTTGCTGGAAGCGGCGCTTTTCAGCGAAGCGGCTAGCCTGTAATGGTGCGGGTTGTAGCAGTTGCGCACCGGTAGTGTGCAGTTCGGTGACGCGGGCTGTTACAGGCTGGTTGCACATCGTTTGGCGCTGCGGTTGCAATGATGGCGCATGCGGGTTGCGCCTTTAAACATAAAAGGTTTCACCTCCCGCGGTTTAGACGGTTGCACGCCCAATGAAAATGGGTCCGAAACAGTCGAAATAACAATAAGGCAGCGACTTTTCCCAGAATAAAAAACCGATGGCACGGCCCTTGCTCTGAGCATTCAGAGAAGTCGCAGTGCCAACTAAAAAAAACCTTGGAGCACCACCTCATGTCCCAGACGTTTTACAAGAAAGGCTTTCTGGCCCTCGCAGTGGCAACTGCGTTGGGTGTTTCTGCGTTTGCTCAGGCTGACATCAAGATCGGCGTAGCGGGTCCAATGACGGGCGCCAACGCGGCATTTGGCGAGCAGTACATGAAGGGGGCGCAGGCAGCGGCTGATGCAGTCAACGCCGCTGGCGGTGTAAACGGGGAAAAAATCGTACTGGTCAAGGGCGATGACGCTTGCGAACCGAAACAGGCTGTGACGGTCGCCAAGGACCTGACCAACCAGAAAGTCGCTGGCGTGGTCGGTCACTTCTGCTCCTCGTCGACCATCCCGGCCTCCGAGATCTACGACGAAGCGGGCATCATCGCGATCACTCCAGGTTCCACCAACCCGGCTGTTACCGAGCGCGGCCTGAGCGCCATGTTCCGTATGTGCGGGCGTGACGACCAGCAAGGCATCGTGGCCGGCGACTACATCGTCGACGTGCTCAAGGGCAAGAAAGTGGTAGTCCTGCACGACAAGGACACCTACGGTCAAGGTCTGGCGGATGCTACCAAGGCCCAACTGGTCAAGCGCGGCGTAACGCCGGTGCTGTACGAAGGCCTGACTCGTGGCGAGAAAGACTTCAGCACCATCGTCACCAAAATCCGCGGCGCTGGCGCCGATGTCGTTTACTTCGGTGGACTGCACCCGGAAGCCGGTCCTCTGGTTCGTCAACTGCGTGAGCAAGGTCTCAAAGACGTCAAGTTCATGTCCGACGACGGCATCGTAACCGACGAACTGGTGACCACCGCTGGCGGTCCGCAATTCGTTGATGGCGTACTGATGACCTTTGGCGCCGACCCACGCCTGCTGCCAGACAGCAAGACCGTAGTGGATGAATTCCGCAAGAAAGGCACCGAACCTGAAGGCTACACCCTGTACGCCTATGCTTCGGTCCAGACCCTGGCCGCAGCCTTCAATGGTTCCAAATCCAACAGTGGCGAGAAAGCCGCCGAGTGGCTGAAGAAAAATCCGGTCAAAACCGTGATGGGCGAGAAGACCTGGGACGCCAAGGGCGACCTGAAGGTCTCCGACTACGTGGTTTACCAGTGGGACAAGGATGGCAAATACCACCAGCTGGAAAAACAGAAGTGATATGAGCGTGTGACCGGTCTGTGGCGAGGGAGCTTGCTCCCGTTGGACTGCGCAGCAGTCCTGTTTTAGGGGCCGCTTTGCGACCCAGCGGGAGCAAGCTCCCTCGCCACAAAAATTGTGTCCACCGTTATTTAGCTGACTGGTTCCGCCAGAAGGCTCGTCTGTCTTTTCTCGTAGAGCTGCACACAACCTTGTTGCGCCGGCGGTTGAATCCCGGTCCGACGCATCCGGTTTCTGTGCAGTCTCTCAAATGCGTGAGATTGCGTTATGGATGGTATTTTCCTGCAGCAACTGGTCAACGGCCTGACCCTCGGGTCGGTCTATGGCCTGATCGCCATCGGCTACACAATGGTCTACGGCATCATCGGCATGATCAACTTCGCCCACGGCGAGGTTTACATGATTTCCGCTTACCTCGCGGCAATCAGTCTGGCTCTGCTGGCGTACTTCGGTATTGAATCCTTCCCGCTGCTGATGCTCGGTACCCTGATCTTCACCATCGTTGTCACAGCGGTGTATGGCTGGGTCATCGAACGCGTCGCCTACAAACCCCTGCGCAACTCCACCCGGTTGGCTCCGCTGATCAGCGCCATCGGGATTTCGCTGATCCTGCAAAACTATGCACAGATCGCCCAGGGCGCCAAGCAACAAGGGGTTCCCACCCTGCTATCAGGGGCCTGGCGAGTCGAAGTCGGCACAGGTTTTGTGCAGTTGACCTACACCAAGGTGTTCATTCTGATCGCAGCCTTTGTCGGGATGGCCCTGCTGACCTACGTCATCAAGTACACCAAACTCGGCCGTATGTGCCGCGCGACCCAGCAAGACCGCAAGATGGCTTCGATCCTGGGGATCAACACCGACCGGGTGATTTCCTACGTGTTCATCATCGGTGCAGCCATGGCGGCGCTGGCCGGTGTGCTGATCACCATGAACTATGGCACGTTCGACTTCTATGCCGGCTTCATCATCGGGATCAAGGCGTTCACCGCCGCGGTGCTCGGTGGGATCGGCTCGCTGCCGGGCGCCATGCTGGGCGGGATTATCCTCGGGATTTCCGAGTCGCTGTTCTCCGGTCTGGTCAACTCGGACTACAAAGACGTATTCAGCTTCTCGTTGCTGGTGCTCGTTCTGGTCTTTCGGCCTCAAGGCCTGCTCGGCCGTCCTCTTGTGTCGAAGGTGTAAGCGATGTCTTCAACCACTAAAAAAACCATTGATCTCAAAAGAAGCCTGGTTGATGCGATTCTCGCCGGCCTTGTTGCCCTGATTGTGTTTGGCCCGATTGTCGGCGTGGTCCTCGATGGCTATGGCTTCAATCTGGAAGCGACCCGGGTGGCATGGATTGTCGCCATCGTCATGGCCGGTCGCTTTGCCTTGAGCCTGTTCCTGCAAACTCCCAAGGGCCTGAGTATCCTCGAAGGCTTTGAAAGCACCGGCTCCGGGGTGCATGTACTGGCGCCTGACTACAAATCGCGGCTGCGCTGGATCATTCCGGTGATGATCGTCATCGCCGTGGTGTTTCCGTTCTTCTCCAACTCCTACCTGCTGGGCGTGGTCATCCTCGGGCTGATCTACGTGCTGCTGGGCCTGGGGCTGAATATAGTGGTCGGCCTGGCGGGGTTGCTTGACCTGGGTTACGTGGCGTTCTACGCCATCGGCGCTTATGGGCTGGCGCTCGGTTATCAATACCTGGGGCTGGGCTTCTGGACGGTGTTGCCCTTGGCGGCGATCATCGCCGGCCTGGCTGGGTGCATTCTGGGTTTCCCGGTATTGCGCCTGCACGGTGACTACCTGGCAATCGTGACCCTGGGCTTCGGTGAAATCATCCGGTTGATCCTCAACAACTGGTTGTCCCTGACCGGTGGCCCGAACGGGATGGCGGCACCGTTGCCGACGTTCTTCGGCATCGAGTTCGGCAAACGAGCGAAGGAGGGCGGAGTTCCGTTCCATGAGTTCTTCGGCATCGCCTATAACCCGGACGTGAAGTACTACTTCATATACGCGGTGTTGTTCCTGGTGGTGCTGGCCGTGCTTTACATCAAGCACCGCTTGACCCGCATGCCGGTTGGTCGGGCGTGGGAAGCCTTGCGTGAAGACGAAATCGCCTGTCGTTCCATGGGCCTGAATCACGTACTGGTCAAGCTGTCGGCGTTCACCATCGGCGCATCGACTGCCGGTCTGGCCGGAGTGTTCTTCGCCACCTATCAGGGTTTCGTCAACCCAACCTCGTTCACCTTCTTCGAATCGGCACTGATCCTCGCCATCGTGGTACTCGGCGGCATGGGCTCGACCATTGGCGTGGTGATCGCGGCATTCGTGCTGACCGTCGCCCCGGAATTGCTGCGTGGCTTCGCTGAATACCGCGTGCTGCTGTTTGGCATCCTGATGGTGTTGATGATGATCTGGCGACCGCGCGGCCTGATTCGAATCAGCCGTACCGGTGTGACCCCGCGTAAAGGAGTAGCGCCATGAGCGAAGTCGTACTCTCGGTCGAAAACCTGATGATGCACTTCGGTGGCATCAAGGCGCTGAGTGACGTCAGCCTGAAGGTCAAGCGCAACTCGATCTTCGCGCTGATCGGCCCCAACGGCGCAGGCAAGACCACCGTATTCAACTGCCTGACCGGGTTCTACAAAGCGTCCGGCGGGCATATAGAGCTCAACACCCGTGGGGTGAAAACCGACGTCATCAAGATGCTCGGTGAGCCGTTCAAGGCAACCGATTTCGTTTCGCCGAAAAGCTTTATCGGCCGACTCCACTACAAGATGTTCGGTGGCACGCACCTGATTAACCGTGCCGGTCTGGCGCGGACGTTCCAGAACATTCGCCTGTTCAGGGAAATGTCGGTGCTGGAAAACCTGCTGGTGGCCCAGCACATGTGGGTCAACCGCGGCATGCTGGCCGGTATCCTCAACACCAAGGGTTACCGCAAGGCCGAAAGCGATGCACTGGACCACGCGTTTTACTGGCTGGAAGTGGTGGATCTGGTGGACTGCGCCAACCGTCTGGCCGGTGAACTGTCCTACGGTCAGCAACGCCGTCTGGAGATCGCCCGGGCCATGTGCACCCGACCGCAGATCATCTGCCTCGACGAACCGGCCGCCGGCCTCAACCCTCAGGAAACCGAAGCGCTGAGCGCGATGATCCGGCTGCTGCGCGATGAGCATGATCTGACCGTGGTGCTGATCGAACACGACATGGGCATGGTAATGAGTATTTCCGACCACATCGTGGTGCTGGACCACGGCGTTGTCATCGCCGAGGGCGGGCCTGAAGCGATTCGACACGATCCGAAAGTGATTGCCGCCTACCTGGGCGCCGAAGAAGAGGAAGTGGTATGAGTGCACCCATCCTCGAACTCAAGAATCTGGACGTGTTCTACGGGCCGATCCAGGCCCTGAAAAAAGTCTCGTTGCACATCAATGAAGGTGAAACCGTCAGCCTGATCGGCTCCAACGGCGCCGGAAAATCGACCCTTCTGATGTCGATCTTCGGCCAGCCGAGGGCGGCTGACGGGCAAATCGTCTATCAGGGTGTGGATATCACTCACAAATCGTCCCACTACATTGCCTCCAACGGTATTGCTCAATCGCCGGAAGGCCGGCGGGTGTTCCCTGACATGACTGTCGAGGAAAACCTGTTGATGGGCACCATTCCGATCGGTGACAAGTACGCCAAGGAAGACATGCAGCGCATGTTCGAGTTGTTTCCACGGCTCGAAGAGCGGCGTACCCAACGCGCCATGACCATGTCCGGCGGCGAGCAGCAAATGCTTGCCATCGCACGGGCTCTGATGAGTCGGCCAAAACTGTTGTTGCTCGATGAGCCGAGCCTGGGCCTGGCGCCGATTGTGGTGAAACAGATCTTCGCGACCCTGCGGGAACTGGCCAGCACTGGCATGACTATCTTCCTGGTGGAGCAGAACGCCAACCACGCCCTCAAGCTGTCGGACCGGGCGTACGTGATGGTCAACGGCGAGATCCGCCTCAGCGGCACCGGCAAGGAGCTGCTGGTGAACGATGAAGTGCGTAACGCCTACCTCGGCGGCCACTGAGTTCACCGTAGCAACAAACAAGCCCCGACGAGCAATCGCCGGGGTTTTTTCTATCTGTAAAACACCACCAACCCTGTGGGAGCGGGCTTGCTCGCGAAGGCGGTGTGCCAGGCAACATTGATGTCGGCTGACACTCCCTCTTCGCGAGCAAGCCCGCTCCCACAAGGAGCGCGGGGAAATTGTGGAAAACAATATTCATGACCTCTCAAAGCGCGACATAAAGCCGCTGCAAATTGCTGTTTTGTCACGGTTTTGACTTGTCCCCGTTTGCTGTGGAGCTGGCTGTGAATAACGTGGGAGTAGCTGGCTGAAAGCCTTTGAATCCGTGGCTTGCAGAGATATGGTTGTTTTCTGATCAGGTGTTTTTGCAGGACCTCGAGCCGGCTTTGTCAACCTTTTTGTTAGGGGCAAACAGGGTATGAATCGAGGTGGGCAAGCCTGTGGATAAGTCTGTGGTTAAACTCTGGAAAGAGTCGGCTGAGGGCCGTAGTTACTGGCTTGGCGCCATCGTCGGTTTGACCGTCCGGTCGTGCAAATTGCCCGGGGTTACACAGCAGGCACCCGAGGGTCAAGCAAAAAACTTTCTAATATGCCCGCAAAGCCTTGTGGACAGCGGCTTGCAGCTTTTGCACTTGCCCCCGGAAACTGTGGGCCGGCCTGTGGATAAGGTGCGCGTACATGGCTGCAAGCCACAGCGCATATGGCGTTGCCGGTGTTGATTGTTTTTTGTACGGTTTTTGCGATGGTTGCCGCTGTGGACAAGGCCGGGCATGCTGGCAACTGATTTTCTATTCCAAGGGCTGTCGATCAGCCGAAGCAAGGAGAACACGATGTCCAACACCCTGTTTATTACCGGCGCGACCTCCGGTTTTGGTGAAGCCTGTGCCCGTCGTTTTGCCGAAGCCGGCTGGAAACTGGTGCTGACAGGTCGTCGTGAAGAGCGCCTCAATGCCCTGTGTGCCGAGTTGTCGCAGCAGACCGAGGTCCATGGGCTGGTGCTCGACGTACGGGATCGCAAAGCCATGGAGGAGGCGATTGCCAACCTGCCGCCGTCCTTTGCCAAATTGCGCGGGCTGATCAACAACGCCGGCCTGGCCTTGGGCGTGGACCCGGCCCCCAAGTGCGATCTTGATGATTGGGACACCATGGTCGACACCAATATCAAAGGCCTGATGTACAGCACTCGTCTGTTGTTGCCACGTTTGATCGCTCACGGTCGTGGCGCCAGCATCGTCAACCTTGGTTCCATCGCCGGCAACTACCCATACCCGGGCAGCCACGTGTATGGCGCGAGCAAGGCGTTCGTCAAACAGTTCTCTCTGAACCTGCGTTGCGACCTGCAAGGTACGGGCGTGCGGGTCAGCAACATCGAGCCGGGCCTGTGCGAGAGCGAGTTCTCGCTGGTGCGTTTCGCCGGTGACCAGGAGCGTTACAACGCCACTTACGCCGGCGCCGAGCCGATCCAGCCGCAAGACATCGCCGAGACCATTTTTTGGGTGCTCAACGCACCGGCCCACATCAACATCAACAGCCTCGAGCTGATGCCGGTGAGCCAGACCTGGAGCGGGTTTGCCATTGAGCGTAATACGAAGGCTTAAGACCGCGTAACGGCCATCGCGGGCAAGCCACGCTCTCACAGGGTTTGTGTTGACTCGCTATTTCGCGAACGACACAAACCCTGTGGGAGCGGGCTTGCCCGCGAAAGCAATCGCCCGGTCAGCGCAAATACTCGACCAACCCGCGATAACAGGTTGCCAAATGATAAGGCGTAGTCGAAGGCATGTCCTTGCGGCTCACTTCGCCATGCTCATCGCGACACTCATACCAGCCGCCCGCATGCAAAAAGCGTTGTTGCAGCGCCTGCAATTGGTGTTGCACAGAGGCTTCGCTGCCCGGGCGCAAAGTCAGGGCACGCAGGTATTCAGCCTGGGCCCAGATGCGCTGGGTCGCATCACGAGGATGGTCATCCAGTTCCAGCATCGCGCGCACAGCCCCGGTATGTTGATCCACGCCCAGTTGCTCGGTAAACGTAAAGGCGCGATCCAGCGAGGCATGCAGCTTGGAGCCGCGCAGTAATGGTGAGGACTCCAGCAGGAAGTACCATTCGAACTGATGGCCTGGCTCGAACCAGTTATCCACAGCGCCCAGCGGCTTTTCCATCAATACCGCGTGTTGCGGATCGATGAAGCGCTTCTGCATGGCTGTGCATAACTCGATAAGCGCGCTCTGCACAGCAGCGTCCTCGCGCACTGAAAGGATGGCGAGAAAGGCTTCGGCCAAATGCATCAATGGATTCTGCAGCGGCCCGGAGTTGAGCGAGGACCAATCACGGTCCAGGCTGGCTTCGTACAGGCCGTCGCCTGTGGCGAAGCGCTGCGCCACCACTTCCAGCGCGGCGTTGAGTACCGACTCCACCAGCGGTTCGCGAACCTTTTCCCAATAATGGGCGCAGGCGAACAGGATGAAGGCGTGGGTGTAGAGGTCTTTGCGCTGATCCAGCGGCGCACCTTGCGGGTCGATGCTGTAGAACCAGCCGCCATGCTCGGCATCGTGGAAATGCTGTTGCAAGGATCGGAACAGTGCCGCCGCCCGTTCTTCGGCCTGAGGCACTTGGCCGATCAGGCTGGAAAACAGGTACAGCTGCCGCGCGCAAGCCATGGCCCGGTAGCGCTGAGGGGGTAGCGGTCGATGCTCGGCGTCCAGCGCTTCATACGGCAATGCCATGTCGGCGTTCCAGCCGGGGCCTTGCCAGAGCGGCACGATCACGTCCTGGAAGTGCTGTTGCACCGAGGCGAACAGGGCGGTCAATTCAGGCTGGGAAGCAGAGCGGGAAACAGAGGGCATTGGCTGGCGTCGTCACGGCAGGGGCGATTGCGCGACATGGTAGCAGAGAGGCAGGCTTGAGAGAGGCGGTGTCTGATCGGACGCTATCGCGGGCAAGCCCGCTCCCACAGGGATCATCGGTATTCACACGATCTGTGCTGGCGGCGAATATCCTGTGGGAGCGGGCTTACCCGCGATGAGCATAGGTATCTACACATCTCCCGATCCTGGTCTATAAAGGGACGGCATGGATATCAAATGACCGGGCTAGATGCCCGACTGACAAAACGATACGACGAGTTAGTCATGGGACACAGTAATGGACTACCGGCGCTGGCCGCCGGGATGAAAGCCTTGCCGCGAAGCGACAAGGCTTTTGCACAGACGCAAGCCCTTTGGCGATTTTTGAGCAATGACCGGGTTCGGCCCGTTGACCTGGTTAAACCGCTGCTGGCGCTGGCCCACGAGGGTTGTCGGGATGACTGTGATGATTACGCGCTGGTCATGCACGATTGGTCTCGGCTCAATTACATGCACCACCACAGCAAGGCTGATCGCCTGCAAATGACCCACCGGGGCGACATCGGTTACGAGCTGCAAAGCAGCCTGCTAGTCACCGACCGTGACGGTGCACCGATCTGTACTCCCGCTCAAAATCTGGCGACCAAGGACGGCGTGCTCAGCACGCGAGCCGAAGAAGTGCTGGTCCCTGAGAAGCATCTGCATGAACTGACACAACGTATCACTTGGCTGGAACAGCAGAATTTTGCCAAGCCGCTTGTCCATATCGTGGATCGAGAGGCTGATTCGGTCGCTCACCTGAGGCAATGGCAGGCCGAGGGTCGGCAATGGCTGGTGCGAGTCAAGGCCGGTTCCACGGCCAGTCATGCAGGTCAATCGAGGGCCCTGAGTCAAATTGCTCGCGAGATGACCTACCGCAAAACTCGCAAGGTGGACTACAAAGGAAAACCGGCCATTCAATGGGTGGGAGAAACCGCCGTCGTGCTGACTCGCCAAGCCCAGCCTTTCACCAAAGACAGGGCCGACCGCAAGACGCTGCGCAAGTCTGGTGAGCCGTTGCCGGCCCGGCTCGTCGTGAGCCGAATACTGGGAGCCGATGGTCACCTGCTGGCCGAATGGTATTTGCTGAGCAACCTTGAGCAAGAGGTCGCAGATGAACGATTGGCGCTCTGGTATTACTGGCGCTGGCGTATCGAGTCCTACTTCAAACTGCTTAAAGGGGGTGGGCATCAGCTGGAAAACTGGCAGCAAGAGAGCGGTGAAGCGGTGTTCAAACGGCTGTTGATCGCCAGTCAGGCATGTGCTGTCAGTTGGCGTCTGATGCGGGCTAAGGGGGAGTTCGCTGAGCAAACACGGGATTTTTTGGTCCGTCTGTCTGGTCGACAGATGAAGCGCTCGCAGCCGGTGACGGCTTCCGCGCTGCTGGCCGGTTTATACATGCTTTTGGCCATGTGCGAGACATTGGAACAATACACGCCCCAGGAACTGGCGGGTTTTGCTAAAGAGGCCATCGGCTGGGTGGCCAGCCGAAGACTTTAGAGATGTGTAGATACCTATGCCGCGATGAGGCCGGTTCAGGCGCTAAAGAATCAACCCGCCAGCAACCACACCCCAGTAGCCGCCGAAGCCGCACCCGCCAGCCGAACCAACGGTGCCGCCGCCTGAGGCAGCACTCGAACCACCGCAAAACCCGCTGCATGCAACGCCGCCGTCGCCACCACAAACCCAACCGCATACGCCCACGGGCTCGACATCTCCGGCAACTCCAGACCATGCGCCACGCCATGAAACAGCGCGAACAACGCGGTCGCAGCCACCGCCAGGCTCAACGGCGGACGCACCGCTAAAGCCACCGCCAGGCCCAATGCCAATACCGATGCGGCAATCCCGCTTTCCAGCGCCGGCAGGTTCAACCCTTCAAAACCCAGCAGGCCGCCGATCAGCATAGTGCCCACGAACGTGCACGGCAGCGCCCAGCGCGCGGCGCCTTTCTGCTGCGCGGCCCACAACCCCACGGCAACCATTGCCAGCAAGTGATCGAGGCCGCCGATCGGGTGGCTGATGCCGGCCATCAAGCCATTGTCGCCATGGCCCGGGTGAGCGAACGCGATGGCCGGGCTCAGCAGCAGGGCCATGGCGCCCAGAATGCGTTTCAGTGTCATGGATAAGCTTCCTTGTTGATAAGTGTGATCAGGCCGCAGTCAGCAAGCCCTGGCGTTCGATGAAGGCTATGATTGCTTCCAGGCCCTGGCCGGTTTTCTGGTTGCTGAAGACGAACGGTTTGCCGTTGCGCATGCGCTGGGTGTCGCTGTCCATCATCTCTAGCGAGGCGCCTACCAGCGGCGCCAGGTCGATCTTGTTGATCACCAGCAAATCGGATTTGCAGATCCCCGGCCCGCCCTTGCGCGGCAATTTGTCGCCGGCCGAAACATCGATCACGTAGATAGTCAGGTCGGACAGTTCCGGGCTGAAGGTCGCTGAGAGGTTGTCGCCACCGGACTCCACCAGAATCAGATCCAGCCCGGGAAAACGCCGGTTCAGTTGATCCACCGCTTCAAGGTTGATCGAGGCGTCTTCGCGGATCGCCGTGTGCGGGCAGCCGCCGGTTTCCACGCCGATGATTCGCTCGGGCGCCAAGGCTTCGTTGCGCACCAGGAAGTCGGCGTCTTCGCGGGTATAGATATCGTTGGTCACGACGGCGAGGTTGTAGCGGTCGCGCAGGGCCAGGCACAGGGCAAGGGTCAGGGCGGTTTTGCCAGAACCGACCGGGCCGCCGATGCCGACGCGCAGGGGTTGTGTGTTCATGTGATTCTCCAAATGAAAAGGCGCTAGGAACGGAACAGACGGCTGTACTGGCGCTCATGGGCCATGCACGCCAGGGACAGGCCGAAAGCGGCGCTGCCAGAGTGTTCGGGGTTGATTCGGGTGGCGTCTTGCTGCGCCTGTTGCAGCAGCGGCAGCAGTTCACTGGTCAGGCGCTGGGCAGCTTGTTGGCCCAGGGGCAGGGTTTTCATCAGCACCGCCAATTGGTTTTCCAGCCAGCTCCAGAGCCAGGCGGCCAGCGCATCATGCGGGCTGATCTGCCAGGCGCGGGCCGCCAGCGCCCAGCCAAGGGCCAGGTGCGGTTCAGGGCATTGGTCGAGAAAGGCCCGGGCCGGCGCATCCAGTTCCGGTAAACCGTTGAGCAGTTGCTTCAGCGAATAACCCATCTGTCGACTTTCCTGATGCAACTCGCGGGTCTCCCGGCTGGCGCGATGTTCTTCGCAGCGTTGCAGCAGTTCGGCCCAGTTTTCTTCGGCCGCAGCAGTGCAATGGGCAAGCAGTAGCGGCGCTTCGAAACGTGCCAGGTTCAGCAGCAACTGATCGCTGATCCAGCGCCGCGCGCTGTCGGGATCGTCCACGCGGCCGTTATCCACAGCCATCTCCAGACCCTGGGAATAGCTGTAGCCGCCAATTGGCAGCTGCGGGCTGGCCAGACGCAGCAGCGCCCAGGCTGGGTTCATAAGCGCACGCCGAACTGGTGCAGTTTCGGTGGGTAGTTGAAATCCTCGTCACCGTGCCGCGAATGGTGATGGCCGCCACCGTAGGCACCGTGTTCCGGCTGGAACGACGCTTCGATGTTCTCGGTGTTGGCGCCCAGTTGCTCGAGCATGGCCTTGAGCACGTAATCGTCGAGCAGGCGCAACCAGCCATCGCCGACTTGCAGAGCCACATGGCGGTTGCCCAGGTGATAGGCGGCGCGGGTCAGTTCAAAGGCGTTGGCGCAGGTGACGTGCAGCAGTTGTTCGGGGCGAGCGCAGACGCGAACGACGCGCCCGTCTTCTGCTTGCAGGCATTCGCCGTCATACAGCGGCGGCTGACCGCGCTCCAAAAACAACCCGACGTCTTCACCCTCGGCACTGAAACAGCGCAAACGGCTTTTGCTCCGGGCTTCGAAAGTCAGGTGCAGCTCGGCGGCCCAGACGGGTTGAGGGTCGATTCTGCGATGAATCACCAGCATCGGAAGGCTTCCAGCAATGGACAATGCTCAGGGATAGAGCAAGGGGCTTGCCAATCGGGTGAGAGGTAGGAAATGCCTGTCGGAGCGAGGAGGGAGACTCACGATGTTGCAGGGTTTTGATTGAAGTTGGTGCGAGAGGGTTTTTTGCGCACCAAATTGCAGCGAATGCCTGTGTGGGAGCAGGCTTGCTCGCGAAGGCGGAGTAAAAGGCTACTCAGATGTTGAATGTGATGGCCCCTTCGCGAGCAAGCCCGCTCCCACAGGGTGAAGTGCGTTACTCGGTGCTGCCGAGGCCTTGCCAGTGTTTTAGGCCGATGAAGATGAAGCGCAATTGCTGCGTGATCTTCGCCTGCGGCGTCAAATGCTCGGGTAGCGCCTCGGCCGGGGGATCAATAATGTCGGGCAGTGTCGCGAACACGCTTTTGACGATCAGATCAGCCATGACACTCAAACCGGCGATGTCCAGATGCTGCAGTTTCGGCATCAGCGACAAGTCAGCCGCCAAATCCGAGCTGATGTCCTCGCGCAAGCGGCCAATGGCCTGACGGACCGGCAGCGATCCGCCGTACTGTTCGCGGGCAAGAAACAGAAACTGCGAGCGATTGGCCGTGACCACGTCGAGAAAGATTCGTACCGAGGCGTCGATGATGCCGCCCATGACGAACTCGTTATGGCGCACCAGGCGGATGGTTTCACGGAAGGTCTGACCGACTTCGCTCACCAGCACCAGACCCAGTTCATCCATGTCGGCAAAATGCCGGTAGAAACCGGTGGGTACGATCCCGGCGGTTCTGGTCACTTCGCGCAGGCTCAGGCTGCCGAATCCTCGGCCGCTTTCCATCAAGTGGCGAGCAGCGTCCATCAGGGCGTTGCGGGTCTGTTGTTTCTGTTCGGCGCGGGGCAGCATCGCAAGGGTGTTTTCTGGACAGGGACAGCGGCGCACTCTAGCAAATCGGCTTCGCTGGCGTCGAACGACTATCGGGGGATCACGCGGGGAAATGCAGCTTCTATAAAGTCAAAAGCCCAATCCGGGGATTGGGCTTTTTTTCGGGGCCGCCATGGGCTTAGCTCACAGCGCTGTTGCGTTCGATCACACGGTCACCACCACCTTCAGCCAGGGTTTGGCCTTGTGGAGTGCGATCGGAACCACCTTCAGCAAGGGTTTGACCTTGTGGGGTGCGATCGGAACCGTCAGCAGCCAGGGTTTGACCTTGTGGAGTGCGGTCGGAACCGTCAGCAGCCAGGGTCTGGCCTTGTGGAGTGCGATCGGAACCATCAGCGGCAAGGGTTTGACCTTGTGGAGTGCGGTCGGAACCGTCAGCAGCCAGGGTCTGGCCTTGTGGAGTGCGATCGGAACCGTCAGCGGCCAGCGTTTGACCTTGTGGAGTACGATCCGAGCCATCTTGAGTGATCAGGCCTTTTTCTTTCAGGCGATCATTGCCGCCTTCGGCCAGGGTCTGACCTTGTGGGGTGCGGTCGGAACCATCAGCGGCGACGGTCTGGCTGAACACCGAGTGGCTGTCTTTGACTTGTGGAGTGGCCTGATCAGCGGCCGGCAAAGCAAAAGCAGTGCTGGCTAACATCGAGAGGGTCAGGCTAAGCAGGAATTCGCGTTTCATGATGGGTTGCTCCTTGGGAGGGCGATAAAGTGGGTACGAGGGCAATGCTACTCTCGATAAGTCGATATAAAAGTTCATAAAGGCAATGGTAATAATCAACAGAATTGATTGTTCGGCCGCGGCGCTCTAGAACGGGTGTTTCCGGCGAGTTTTTTTGCACTGGGGTGGGTATTTTCGACCCACCCTCGCCTCGCAAAAGTGCGGGTGCAGTAACGCCGGATGAGGGAGCAGGGTGTCCCCAACCGATTATTTGAGTGTTAAGCGCCTATTCGGTTAAACCTGCGTGCCATTTCCCAGTCCTAAATGTCATGGCAGGCCGGTTCTGGCCTAACGTTTCATCAGTGCGTCGCTGTCGGGGCGCTCAGTCGTATTCAGGAGCCCTGTGCAATGACGCGCACTCGTAAAATTCTTGCCTGGACCTTCGCCAGCCTCGTTGTCCTGCTGGCCGTCCTGGTGCTGGTCATCGCGTTCTTCGATTGGAACCGGATCAAACCGCCCCTGAACGCCAAAGTGTCCGAAGAGCTGCATCGTCCATTCGCCATCAATGGCAACCTTGCGGTGATCTGGCGGCGCGAGCCTGATGAGGGCGGCTGGCGGGCCTGGGTGCCGTGGCCGCATGTGGTGGCCGAGGATTTGAGCCTGGGCAACCCGGACTGGTCGAAGCAACCGCAAATGGCCGCCCTCAAACGCGTGGAACTGCGTATTTCGCCGCTGGCCTTGCTGGCGCAGCGGGTAGTGATCCCGCGCATCGACCTGACCGAACCCAATGCCGACCTGCAGCGTCTGGCCGACGGTCGCGCCAACTGGACGTTCAAGTTCGATCCCAAAGATCCCGACGCCGAGCCTTCGAACTGGGCGCTGGACATCGGTGCCATCGGCTTCGACAAGGGCCACGTCATGCTCGACGACCAGAAGCTGAAGACTCAGCTTGATCTGCTCATTGATCCGTTGGGCAAACCGATTCCGTTCAGCGACATTGTGGGCGACAAAGCGGCAAAAAAAGCGCTTGAAAAGGGTGGCTCGCCACAGGATTACGCCTTCGCATTGAAGGTCAAAGGCCAATACCACGGTCAGAATCTCGCGGGTCAGGGCAAGACCGGCGGCTTACTGGCTTTACAGGACGCCACCAAGCCGTTTCCGCTTCAGGCGCAAATGAAGATCGCCGACACCAGTGTGGAGCTGGCCGGCACGCTCACCGATCCATTGAACCTCGGCGCCCTGGATTTGCGCCTGAAACTGGCCGGTGCCAGCCTGGGTAATCTTTATCCGCTGATCGGCGTGACGCTGCCGGATACCCCGCCTTACGCCACTGACGGGCACTTGATTGCCAAGCTGCAAGAGCCGGGCGGGGCGGTGTACCGTTATGAGGCGTTCAACGGCACCATCGGCCAGAGTGACATCCATGGCAACCTGACCTACGTGGCGAGCCAGCCGAGGCCCAAACTCAGTGGGGCACTGGAGTCCAATCAACTGCTGTTTACCGACCTGGCCCCATTGATCGGTGCCGATTCCAACGCCAAGCAAGAGGCCCGTGGCGGTGAAAGCAAGCAGCCGGCGGACAAGCTGCTGCCGGTCGAGGCGTTCAGGACTGAACGTTGGCGCGACATGGACGCTGATGTGGAATTCACCGGCAAACGCATCGTCCACAGCGCAAAACTGCCGTTCAACGATCTCTACACCCCATGTGGTACTGACTGATGGCGTGCTCAGCCTCGAGCCCCTGCGTTTCGGCGTGGCTGGCGGTAATCTGGATGCGCAGATTCGTCTGAACGGGCGCGCCGAGCCTTTGGAGGGCCGGGCCAAACTGACGGCGCGCAAGTTCAAGCTCAAACAGTTGTTCCCCACCCTGGAGCGGATGAAAACCAGTTTTGGTGAGCTTAATGGCGACGCCGATCTTGTCGGTCGTGGCAACTCGGTGGCCAAACTGCTGGGCACTGCCGACGGCAATTTGAAAATGCTGATCAATGACGGTGCTATCAGTCGCGAGTTGATGGAGCTGGCGGGGCTCAACGTCGGCAACTATGTCGTGGGCAAGATCTTTGGCGACAAGGAAGTGAAGATCAACTGCGCGGCGGCCGATTTCGAGATCAAGGCCGGTCTGGCGACCACGCGGCTGTTCGTCTTCGATACCGAGAACGCGATCGTCTACGTCGACGGCACGGCAAACATGGCGACCGAGCAACTGGACCTGACCATCTCCCCGGAATCGAAGGGCTGGCGTTTGATTTCGCTGCGTTCGCCGCTGTATGTGCGGGGCAAGTTCATCAAGCCGGATGCGGGTGTGAAACCGGTGCCGTTGATGCTGCGCGGGGCGGGGATGGTTGCACTGGGTGTGATTGCCGCGCCGGCGGCGGGCTTGCTGGCGCTGATAGCGCCCAGTGGTGGTGAGCCAAATCAGTGTGCGCCGTTGCTGGAACAGATGAAGGCTGGGAAGGCGCCGGTGACGGTCAAGCCTACCAAGTAACTTTCGGCGTCTGTGAAGACGCCATCGCGGGCCAGCCACGCTCCCACAGGTTTTGCGTCGTGCCCATTGTCGGCATGCGACACAAAACCTGTGGGAGCGTGGCTTGCCCGCGAAGGCGGTCCAATAGCCGCTACAGATCTTTCAGAATATCGGCCATGTCATCGATGCTTCTACAATGGAATGCGTTCTGCCATATGAACTGCCGCAGGCTGCGATCTTGGCAATAGACCAGACAACCGGGCTTCTTCCTGCAACCACGCAAAAAACGCCCGCACCGGCGGATGCCGTTCACGGCCCGGTACGCACAGCGCGCTGTATCCGGCCCCGTCGACCTGAATGTCCCCCCGATAAGGCAGTAGCAAGCCGCTGGCCACACTTTCCGACACCAGAATATTGCTCGCCAGCACCAGGCCTTGCCCGGCGATGGCGGCTTGCAGGGCGTAATGCTCTTCGTCGTATTCACGCACCGCTGGTTGTTCGGTCAGCCAGGTTTCGCCGGATCGTACACACCAGGCCTCCCAGCCGTGGGCATACAGCTTGGAGTTGTGCCAGCGCACACTGATCAGGGTCGGTACCCGACTGGACGCCAACGCCACTTGTTCAGGCGAGCCATAGACCCCGAAGGACTCGTCGAACAGGCACAAACCATAAAGGTTCGGGTAATCGTCGAGGCTGTAACGCACCACCAGATCGACGCTGGCGTCCTGATGCAGGTCGATGACTTCGCAGTGAGTGTCCAGCCGCACGCTGATAGTCGGATGCCGGGCATAAAATCGCCCCAGCCGCGGCACCAGCCAGAGGGCGGCGAAGGCGGCCGTGGTGGAGATCGTCAGGTTCGTGCCGCTGCGTTGCGGGCGCAAGGTATCGACGCTTTGCGCCACTTCGAGCAGGGCGCCGTGCAGACTGCGGAACAGCCGTTCGCCGCACTCGGTGAGGCGCACTTGGCGTGGCAGTCGTTCGAACAGCGGCACGCCGAGCCAGTTCTCCAGGGAGCGGATCTGGTGGGAGACCGCCGTCGGCGTCACAGAGAGTTCTTCGGCGGCGGCCTTGAAACTCAACAAGCGCGAGGCGGATTCGAAGGCGCGCAGGGCAGTCAGCGGCAGCGAGGCAAACATTTAAAACTCCATGGATGAAATAGATTCATCCAGATTGATTTTTTCTCATTTGAAGGGGCGTGGCAGCCGGCTTCAAGCTGCAAGCCACAAGCAGTTTGAGTTTAGTCTTCAAGGAGATTCAGATGAACAGAATTCTTGCCATCCACGCCAGCCCCCGTGGCGACCGTTCTCATTCGCGGCGTTTGGCCGAGGTGTTTCTTTCGGCCTGGCAGCTTCGTAACCCGCAGTCGCAACTGACCCGCCGTGAGGTCGGCCGGGCGTTGATTCCGCCCGTCAACGAAGCGTTTGTGGCGGCCGCTTTTCATCCGGAACCTGAAGCGCGGCCGCTGTCGATGCAGGCCGATCTGGCATTCAGCGATGAACTGGTGGGGGAGTTGCTCGGCCATGATCTGTTGGTGATTTCCACACCGATGTACAACTTCAGCGTGCCCAGCGGCCTCAAGGCCTGGATCGACCAGATCGTGCGGCTCGGGCTGACGTTCAATCACACTCTGGATAACGGCGTCGCTCAGTACGAACCGCTGCTGCGGGGCAAGAAGGCGTTGATCGTCACCAGTCGCGGCGGATTTGGCTTCGGCCCCGGCGGTGAACTTGAAGCGATGAACCATGCCGATCCATTGCTGCGCACTGCCTTGGGGTTTATCGGCATCACCGACGTCACGGTCGTGGCTGCCGAGGGCGAAGAATCCGCCGAGCGCACCTTCCAGGTTTCCGTGGCCGAGGCCGAGCAGCGTTTGCTGGCGCTGGCCAGGGAGTTCTAGATGGCCTGGTTGTTCTTGCTGATCGCCGCCGGGTTCGAGGTCACCTTCGCCATGGGCATGAAGTACGCCGAAGGCTTCACCCGGCTCTGGCCTTCGGTGATAACGGTGGTAGCGGCCGTGGGTGGGATTTATTTCCTGACCCTGGCCATGCGCGAGTTGCCGGTGAGCATTGCCTACCCGATCTGGACCGCCATCGGTTCGCTTGGCACAGTGTTTCTCGGTTTTGCGCTGCTCGGCGAAAGCCTGACTGCGCTCAAACTGGTGTCGGTGGGGCTGATTGTGGCGGGCGTGGTGGGGTTGAAGTAGGGGATGTCATAGACTGGTCGTTGAGTTGTCATCTTGGGTGGCGATGCTTGGCTGATGCCTTGCATCCGATCTTGCTTCATCTCACCGATCACAAGGATGTTCATCCATGTCGCAAGGTTCCGCCACGCGTTACCCCTTGGTGCTGGTCCCGGGAATGCTCGGGTTTATACGGCTGCTGCTGTATCCCTATTGGTACGGAATCATTTCGGCGCTGCGCCGGGATGGGGCGACCGTGATTGCGGTGCAGGTCTCGCCGCTCAACTCCACCGAGGTACGCGGCGAGCAATTGCTGGCACGGATCGAGGAGATTCTGCGCGAAACCGGGGCCGAAAAGGTCAACCTGATCGGCCACAGCCAAGGCTCGTTGACCGCCCGTTACGCGGCGGCAAAACGCCCGGACCAGGTGGCTTCGGTGACGTCGGTGGCCGGGCCGAATCACGGCTCGGAGCTGGCGGACCATCTGCACACCCATTATCCGGCTGACAGCGCCAAGGGCCGGCTGCTGAGCTTTTTACTGTGGCTGATCAGCGCGTTGATGTGCCTGCTGGAAACCGGCTATCGCGGGCCGAGACTGCCGGTGGATATCCCGGCTTCGCACCAGTCCCTGACCACGGCGGGCGTGGCGCTGTTCAATCAGCGTTATCCCCAAGGCCTGCCTGACACCTGGGGCGGGCATGGCCCGGAAGTGGTCAATGGCGTGCGTTATTACTCCTGGTCCGGAACCTTGCAGCCGGGCAAGACCGATCGCGGCTGCAACCTGTTCGACGGGACCAATCGCAGTTGCCGGTTGTTTGCCAGGACCTTCGTGCGCGAGGCGGGGCATTGCGACGGGATGGTCGGGCGTTACAGCTCGCATTTGGGGACGGTGATTGGCGATGAATACCCGATGGATCACTTCGATATCGTCAACCAATCGTTGGGGCTGGTGGGCAAGGGCGCAGAGCCGGTGCGGTTGTTTGTCGAACATGCGGCGCGGTTGAAAGCGGCCGGTGTGTGATCGGCAGTGAGACCGCGTTATCGTTCTTCGCGGGCAAGCCACGCTCCCACAGGTTTGGCGTCGCGCCCATTGCCAGCGTCCGACACAAAACCTTCCACAGGTTTGGCGCCGTGCTCATTGCCGGCCCGACACAAAACCTGTGGGAGCGTGGCTTGCCCGCGAAGGCGTCCGGTCAGGCAGCGCTGATCTTACGGCTCAGCACGGTGGTCCAGCGTTCCGACAAAATCACCCCACCCAACGTCAACACCCCACCCACCAGGTGATACAGCGCCAACTGCTCATGCAGCACCAACGCCGCAATCAGCGCCGTAATCAACGGCAGCAAATTGAAAAACAGCGTGGTTCGGCTCGGCCCCAGGCGCACCACGGCCTGCATCCACGCCAGCGGCGCAAGCATCGAGGCCAGCAGGCAGGCGTAGAGCACCAGCGGAATGTTCTGCAGGGTCGGGCCGATTTTCGGTGAGGCGAGGAACAGCGGAAACAGCACCACCACCGCGACCAACACCTGCAAATACAACAACACCAGTGGTGGCAAACGCAGCTGCCATTTTTTCAACAGGGTGCTGTAAATCGCATACGCCAGCGTGGCGATCAGCATCATCGCGTCACCCAGGTTCACCCCGTGTTCCAGCAATGCGCCAAGGCTGCCAGACGACACCACCACCAAGACCCCCGCAAACGACAACACCGCGCCGGCCAGTGCCCCGGCGGTCAGGCGTTGGCCGAGGCTGACAATCGCCATGGCCAGCGACATCAGCGGCATCAGCGACAAGATGATCCCCATGTTGGTGGCCGAAGTCAGCGTTGCAGCGAAGTAAGCCAGGCTCTGATAAACCGCCATGCCGAGCACGCCGAGGATGAAAATCCTGCCCAGGTTCGGGCGGATCAACGGCCAGTGGACGATCACCGGTTTAAGCATGAACGGGGTGAACAGCAGCGCGGCCAGCAGCCAGCGGTAGAAGCCGATTTCGGCGGGGAAGATCGCGCCCACCGCGAGTTTGTTGATCACGGTGTTGCCGGCCCAAATGAAAATGGCCAGCAGGGGATAAGCGTATTGCATCGGGAAAAACCAGAACGTTAATGAAGGGTGATTATCCGCTTGTCTGAATCAATGCCTATACTGCGATCCAGACAACCTGCCTCTGATTCCAGACAGCATGAACAGCAAACACATCGACCTGCTGGATTTCAGCGAGTTGCCGGCCCCGGTCTATTTCCGTTATGCCGACTTCAACACCCATGAATACGCCTCGGCCCACCATCATCCTTGGGGGACCCTCGAGTATTCGGCCAATGGCGTCCTGCACATGGAAATCGGCAGCCGCCGCTTCATGTCGCCGCCGCAATACGCGGTGTGGGTGCCGCCCGGGACCGAGCACAGTTTCTATAGCAATCAGCCGATCAACTATCGCGCGGTCTGCCTCGCGCCGACGCTGTGTCGTGATCTGCCGCAACAGGCCTGCACCCTGGCGATCAGCGATATTCTCAAGGCGATCCTCAAGGACTTCGCCGCCCGCGATGTGAAAATTCCCGAGCACGATGCAGACAAGCGTCTGGCTCAAGTGCTGGTGGACCAACTGCAACAGGCGCCGATGCATGAGTGTTACTTGCCCTACGCCAGCAGCCCCGGGCTGCTCGCAATCCTTGAAGCCTTGCAGACCGAGCCTGGGGATAATCGGCCATTGGCGCACTGGGCCACGCAAATTCACGTCAGCGAACGCACGTTGGCCCGGCAGTTTGTCCGCGAGTTGGGCATGAGCTTCGGGGAGTGGCGGCAACGGTTGCGGTTTCTGGCGGCGATCGAAGCGCTCGATAGCCAGCGCAGCATTCAGGAAATCGCCTTCGACATGGGGTACAGCACCGGCTCGGCGTTTATCGCGATGTTTCAGCGTCAGGCCGGGTGCACGCCTGAGCAATATCGACGCAGCCACCTCGATAGCAGGTGAACGTGTAACAGGCTTTGTCTACACTCCGAAACAAGGCCGCATCCATCGGTGCGGTAACAAGGAGAACACTCCATGAAGATGTTGCGTGCCCCGTTGTTGATGGTCGGTTTGCTGCTCTGCTCCCAGGGTTTCGCCGCCACTGCCCAACAGAACAAAATGACCACCTGCAATGCTGACGCTACCGCAAAAAGCCTCAAGGGCGACGAACGCAAAGCCTTCATGAGCACCTGCCTCAAAGCCGCGCCGGCCGCCGATGCCGCCAAGCCCATGACTCCTCAACAAGAAAAGATGAAAACCTGCAACGCCGACGCCACGACCCAGGCGCTCAAGGGCGATGCGCGCAAAACCTTCATGAGCGAATGCCTGAAGAAAAAATAAGCAGCGCTGTCGGATCGGGAAGCTTTGTGGCGGTTGTGCTGGCCCTTTCGCGAGCAAGCCCCACATTTATTCTCTGGCGTGCGCAGATAGTGCGTTCACAATAGATCCAGTGTGGGAGCGGGCTTGCTTGCGAAGGGGCCAGTAAGGCCGACCGACACAATTCCTAGTGCTCGCCCCGGAACGCTGGCAGACTGCCAATCCTTTTACGTCGTTCGTTTTGAGGCTGTATGTCAGCGTTTTCTCAACGTCAGGTCTTGTTGCTCATCAGCTGGGTCATCATTTTTGGTGGTTTGCTGCTGGTGCTCCCTCTGCGATTGCTGCCCAGCCTGCTGGCCGGGTTGTTGGTGTTCGAACTGGTCAACATGCTCACGCCGCAATTGCAGCGGCTGATCGAAGGCCGCCGTGCGCGCTGGCTGGCGGTGGCGTTGCTGGGGACATTGGTGGTCAGCGTGCTGGCGCTGATCTTTGCCGGTGCGATCAGTTTTCTGCTGCACGAGGCGGAAAACCCTGGCGCTTCTCTCGATAAATTCATGGTCGTGGTCGACCGCGCGCGCGGGCAGTTGCCGCCGTTCATCGACGCCTATTTGCCGGCCAGTGCCGCCGAGTTTCGCGTGGCTATCGGCCAGTGGATGAGCAAGCATCTCAGCGATTTGCAACTGGTGGGCAAGGACGCGGCGCACATGTTCGTGACGCTGCTGATCGGCATGGTGCTGGGGGCGATCATCGCCTTGCAGCGAGCGCCGGATGTGACCAAACGCAAACCCTTGGCCGCGGCGCTGTTCGACCGTTTGCACCTGTTGGTTCAGGCGTTTCGCAACATCGTTTTCGCCCAGATCAAGATTTCCCTGCTCAACACTTTCTTCACCGGGATTTTCCTCGCGGTGGTCCTGCCGATGTTCGGGATCAAGCTGCCGCTGACCAAAACCCTGATCGTGCTGACCTTCCTGCTCGGCCTGCTGCCGGTGATCGGCAACCTGATCTCGAACACCTTGATCACCATCGTCGGCCTGTCGCTGTCGATCTGGGTGGCGGTGGCGGCGCTGGGTTACCTGATTGTTATCCACAAGCTCGAATATTTCCTCAACGCACGCATTGTCGGCGGGCAGATCAGTGCCAAGTCGTGGGAGTTGCTGCTGGCAATGCTGGTGTTCGAAGCCGCGTTCGGCCTGCCGGGGGTGGTGGCGGGGCCGATTTACTACGCGTATCTGAAGAGTGAGTTGAAGCAGGTGGGGATGGTTTGATCCGGGTGATGTAGTGTCTGGACTGGCCCCATCGCGGGCAAGCCCGCTCCCACAAGGACAGCGCATGACCTGTGGGAGCGGGCTTGCCCGCGATGGGGGCGCCTCGGTTTCAGATCAGGCGAGGGTGCCGTAGCGCTTCATCGCCTCGATCGCCAACCCGCTACCGATGCTGCCGAAGATGTTGCCTTCCACATGCTGCGCATTCGGCAACATCGCCGAGACGCTGTTGCGCAGCGCCGGGATTCCGCTCGAACCGCCAGTGAAGAACACCGTGTCCACCTGATCGACCCGCACGTTGGCGTCGTTCAGCAACTGGGTCACGCTGTTGCGCACCCGCTCCAGCAGGTTGTCGATGGCCGATTCGAACAGTGCCCGGCTCAGTTCCACGCTCAAACCCGGTTCGATCCGATCCAGCGGCACATGGCGGCTGTCGGCGTGGGTCAGCTGGATCTTGGTTTCTTCCACTTCCATGGCCAGCCAATGCCCGGCGCGCTGGTCGATCAGCTTGAACAGGCGATCGATGCCGCCGGTGTCCTCGATGTCGTAACGCATACTGCCCAGGGCCAGAGTCGACTTCTGCGAGTACACCGAGTTGATGGTGTGCCAGGTCGCCAGGTTCATGTGGTGGCTGGTCGGCATGTAGGCGCCGCTCTTCATCCGGCTGCCGTAGCCGAACAGCGGCATCAGGCCTTGCAGGCTCAGCTGCTTGTCGAAATCGGTCCCGCCGATGTGCACGCCACCGGTGGCGAGAATATCGTCGTGACGGTTGTCGTGGTTGCGGCGTTCAGGGGACAGGCGCACCAGCGAGAAGTCCGATGTACCACCGCCGATGTCGACAATCAGTACCAGCTCTTCTTTTTCGATGGTCGACTCATAGTCGAACGCCGCCGCAATCGGTTCGTACTGGAACGAGACGTCCTTGAAGCCGATGGCACGGGCTACATCCACCAGAGTGTTTTCCGCTTCCTGGTCGGCCATTTCATCGTCATCGACGAAAAACACCGGACGGCCCAGCACCACTTCCTCGAATTCCCGACCGGCGGCGGCTTCGGCGCGCTTCTTCAACTGGCCGATGAACAGCCCGAGCAGGTCCTTGAACGGCATCGCCGTGCCCAGGACGCTGGTGTCGTGCTTGATCAGCTTGGAACCCAGCAGGCTCTTGAGCGAGCGCATCAGTCGGCCTTCGTAACCTTCCAGGTACTCGTGCAGCGCCAGCCGGCCGTACACCGGGCGGCGTTCTTCCATATTGAAGAAGACCACCGAGGGCAGGGTGATCTTGTCGTCCTCCAGCGCGATCAGCGTTTCCATGCCGGGGCGCAGCCAGCCGACGGTGGAGTTGGACGTGCCGAAGTCGATACCACAGGCACGGGCTGGAGATGCGTTTTTCATGTCTTTCAAGTTCCGGTTAAAAAACGGCCGCGCAGTGTATGTCAGTGCGGCGCAGATTCGAAGGCCGACTATCTGTTAAATCACATTGGTCTGCGCTTGAAAGATGCGTCATCACCCCCAAACTTCCCTGCATAGGTTTGGCAATCCTTGGGCGACAGCAAGAACTGCGCCTGGCTGCCGATAAACTACTGATGCGCTGCCCGGTCACAAAATTGAGATTGATCAATCAAGACGCTGTAAACCAGAGCATGCTGTACCAAGTGGCGCGATTTCGATAATGGATGGTGATTCCCTCGATGGACTTCAAAGACTATTACAAGATTCTCGGTGTGGAGCCGACCGCGGACGATAAGGCGATCAAGGCCGCCTATCGAAAGCTGGCGCGCAAATACCACCCCGACGTCAGCAAGGAAAAGGACGCCGAGGCCAAATTCAAGGACGCGTCGGAAGCCTATGAAGCGCTGAAAAGCGCCGACAAGCGCGCCGAATATGACGACTTGCGCAAATACGGCCACCACGGCCAGCCCTTCCAGGGCCCGCCGGGCTGGCAAAGTCGCGGTGGTTTCGGTGGTGGCGGTCAGGACACGGGCGACTTTTCGGACTTCTTCAGTTCGATCTTCGGCAACCGTGGGCCTGGTTTTGGAGGTGGACAGTCGCATCGCAGCACCGGGCGCCGAGGGCAAGACGTGGAAATGGAATTACCGGTTTTTCTGGAAGAAACCCTCTCGACCGAATCGAAGAAAGTCAGCTTCCAGGTGCCGCATTACAACGCTGCGGGCCAGCATGTCAGCAACACCAGCAAAAGCCTGAACGTGAAGATCCCCGCCGGCGTGACCGACGGCGAGCGCATCCGCCTCAAGGGCCAAGGCGCTCCGGGCATCGGTGGCGGGGCCAATGGCGACCTGTACCTGACCATCCGTTTTGCGCCGCACCCCAAATTCGACGTCGAAGGCGAGAACCTGATCATCACCTTGCCACTGGCACCGTGGGAGCTGGCGCTGGGGACCGAAGTCGCAGTGCCAACCCTGACCGGCAAGATCAACCTCAAGGTTCCGGCCGGCAGCCAGAACGGCCAGCGCATGCGCGCCAAGGGCCACGGCCTGCTGCACAAGTCCGGTCACCGTGGCTACTTGTTCGTGCAGCTGAAGGCAGTGATGCCGAAAAAACTCGACCATGACGTCAAGGCGTTGTGGGAGGAGTTGGCGAAAAAAGCCGCTTTTAATCCGCGAGAGAATTTTTGATTTTGAGATAAGGAGGAGCCAATCATGAGCGACCCCGTGATCGTTCTATTGGACCTGGCAGAATTCTGTGAGGCGACCGAGTTGTCGGACGTGCATGTGATCGAGATCGTCGAACACGGCATCCTCGAACCACAGGGAACAGAGCCCAAGGATTGGCGTTTCACCGACTATGAACTGGTATTGGCCAAGCGCGCCGCCAAGCTGCGGCGCGACCTGGAGCTGGAATGGGAAGGCGTCGCGCTGGCGCTGGACCTGCTTGAAGAAGTCCGGCAACTGCGGGCCGAGAACCGCATGCTCAAGCAGCGGTTGGGGCGGTTGGTGGTCGAGTAAGTCGTTCTGATGTTTTTGTGTTGCCCTTGAGGACGCTTTCGCGATGCAAGCCCGCTCCCACAGGGGATTTGCGGCGCACACAAATCAAATGTGGGAGCGGGCTTGCTCGCGAGGAACGATAACGCGGTCTCCCGCCGTCAGACCTTTCTGGGCAACACAACGGTAAACAACGTGCCATCGGTCTCATTGGAGCTGACTTCGATGGTCCCTTTATGGGCATCAACCACTTCCTTGACGATGAACAGTCCCAGACCGAGGCTGGTGGACGATGCACCGAGCTCTTCGTCGGCACTGCGTACCAACGGATCGAAGATGGTGGGGATCGCCTCGGGTGGAATCGGCGCACCGTCGTTGTGCACAGTGAGCCTGACGCCGTCCGCTTCACCCCTGAGGGTCAGTTTGACCGCGCTGTTGTTCGAACCGTGTTGCAAGGCATTGCCGATCAGGTTCTGCAGCATCTGATCGAGCCTTCGGCCATCCCACACACCTTGGGTATCGCCTTCGACGCTCAATGTCGGATCGCATTGCGGATGAGCGGCACAGGCCTGCGCAATCGCTTCACGCGCCGCATCGGCCAGATCCATGGGCGCCGGTTCGATCGGCAGGCTCTTGCCCAAGCGACTGCGGACCAGCTCCAGCAAATCTCCGACCATCACCGCCATGTGGCGGGTGCCACGCTTGATGTGGTGCGCACAGGTCAATGCGTCACCCTCAAGGTTGGTTTTACGCATCAGTATTTCGGTGGACATGCTCACCGCTTGCAGCGGTGCGCGCAGGTCATGGCCGAGGATTGCCAAAAAGATGTCCCGGGAATGATTGACCTGCTCGGCATAGGCCGCCGTCGATTCGGCCAGGGCTTCGTCAATGGCTTCGTTGAAACGGATCATGTCCTGGAAACAGGCCATGTCGGGGGCTTCGAGGCTGTCGACCCATAGGCGAATCACGCAGGCTCGCAAATGGCGAAACTCGCTGGTCATCTGCACCAGGTCGAAGCCCACGGTATGCCGCAGCTCGCCATGGCTGGCGCCGGCTTCGTCCAGGCTCGAGGCCTTTTCCGGGCCTTCACCCTTGGACTTGGCTTGCTGTTCGCTGTCGGACTGCGGCTTTTCCATATCCCGCGCGGCGGCCAGCAGGATCGCTTTTGCATGATCGCGCAGGGCCACGCTGTCCATGTGCTCGGCGGCGGGGGTAATGGTTTTGGCGAATTGCTCCCATTCATCGACGATACGGTCTGCGTTCTGGACGATGAAATCACTGAGCCGCATAGATGATTACCTTAGGGGCAAGGGGGACAGGAGTCGCATCTTATCCTCTTCTGCTCGATAGCGAGTACTCGAGCAGATGCACGGAAGCCGTGAGTATTTTTGGCGAGGGGATTATCCAAATGCCAGCCGGTCAAGTCGCGGCACCTGTGGGAGCGGGCTTGCCCGCGATAGCGGTGTATCAGGCACAGGGATATTGAATGTGCCGCCGTCATCGCGGGCAAGCCCGCTCCCACAGGGTTTTCGCTTGACTGACTGGCATTGGCGAAAGCCCCATAGCCATTGGAAAATCTAGAACAGGAAGTAGCGTTGCGCCATCGGCAATACATCCGCCGGTTCACACCACAGCAACATACCGTCGGCCTTGACCTGATAGGTTTGCGGATCGACATCGATATGCGGCAGGTAATCGTTGTGGATCAAATCGGTTTTTTGCACGTCGCGACAACCTTTGACCACGGCGATTTGCTTCTTCAGGCCCAAGGCTTCGGGCAAACCGGCCTCCTGCGCTGCCTGGCTGATAAACGTCAGGCTGGTGGCGTGCAGCGAGCCGCCGTAGCTGGCGAACATCGGGCGATAGTGCACAGGTTGCGGGGTCGGGATCGAAGCGTTGGCGTCGCCCATCAGGCTGGCCGCGATGGCACCGCCTTTTAGAATCAACGTCGGTTTGACGCCGAAAAACGCCGGGCGCCAGAGCACCAGATCGGCCCATTTACCCACTTCCACCGAGCCCACTTCATGGCTGATGCCGTGGGTGATCGCCGGGTTGATCGTGTACTTGGCGATGTAGCGTTTCGCTCGGAAGTTGTCGTTGCCTTCACCGTCCTGAGGCAGCGGGCCACGCTGTTTTTTCATTTTGTCGGCGGTCTGCCAGGTGCGCGTGATGACTTCGCCAACCCGGCCCATGGCCTGGCTGTCGGAGCTGATCATCGAGAAGGCACCGAGGTCGTGGAGGATGTCTTCGGCGGCGATGGTTTCGCGGCGGATGCGGCTTTCGGCGAAGGCCACGTCTTCGGCAATGCTCGGGTCCAGGTGGTGGCAGACCATCAGCATGTCGAGGTGTTCGTCGATGGTGTTGCGGGTGAATGGCCGGGTCGGGTTGGTCGAACTTGGCAGCACGTTGGCGAAACCGCAGGCCTTGATGATGTCCGGGGCATGACCGCCGCCCGCGCCTTCGGTGTGGTAGGTGTGGATGGTGCGGCCCTTGAAGGCGGCGAGGGTGGTTTCGACGAAGCCCGACTCGTTGAGGGTGTCGGTATGGATCGCCACCTGCACGTCATACTGATCGGCCACGCTCAGGCAATTATCGATGCTGGCCGGGGTGGTGCCCCAGTCTTCGTGCAACTTGAGGCCGATGGCGCCGGCCTTGACCTGTTCGATCAACGGTTCCGGCAGGCTGGCGTTGCCCTTGCCGGTGAAGCCGATGTTCATCGGGAAGGCATCGGCGGCCTGGAGCATGCGCGCCAGGTGCCACGGCCCTGAAGTGCAAGTCGTTGCGTTGGTGCCGGTGGCCGGTCCCGTGCCGCCGCCGATCATGGTGGTGACGCCGCTCATCAGCGCTTCTTCGATCTGCTGCGGGCAGATGAAGTGGATATGGGTGTCAATGCCGCCGGCGGTGAGGATCATGCCTTCACCGGCGATCACTTCGGTGCTGGCGCCGACCGCGATGGTGACGTTGGGCTGGATGTCCGGGTTGCCGGCCTTGCCGATGGCGGCGATGCGCCCGTCCTTGAGGCCGACGTCGGCCTTGACGATGCCCCAGTGGTCGATGATCAAGGCGTTGGTGATCAGGGTGTCGACCACTTCCGCGGCGAGTAACTGGCTCTGGCCCTGGCCATCGCGAATGACTTTGCCGCCGCCGAATTTCACCTCTTCGCCGTAGGTGGTGAAGTCCTGTTCCACTTCGATCCACAGTTCGGTGTCGGCCAGACGGACCTTGTCACCGACGGTGGGGCCGAACATGTCGGCGTAGGCTTGTCTTGAGATTTTCATGCGCTTGCCTTGGGATTCAATTGGGTTTGAAATCGTTCGCTGCGCTCACTATCGCGGGCAAGCCCGCTCCCACAGGAGAATGCGATCAACTGTGGGAGCGGGCTTGCCCGCGATGAGGTCAGAACAAACGCCATAAAACTTAAAGATCCCCCATGACCCGCCCGGCAAACCCGAACACCCGGCGATGCCCGGCCAGGTCCACCAGCTCGACCTCGCGGCTCTGCCCCGGCTCGAAGCGCACGGCGGTGCCGGCGGGGATGTTCAGGCGCATGCCGCGGCTGGCGGCGCGGTCGAAGGTCAGGGCGTCGTTGGTTTCGAAAAAGTGATAATGCGAGCCGACCTGGATTGGCCGGTCGCCGCTGTTGGCCACCTTCAGGCTGAGGGTGCGGCGGCCGACGTTGAGTTCGATGTCGCCGGGCTGGATCTGGTATTCACCGGGAATCATCACTGGGCTCCTTGGAGAATCTTGTAGTAAAGGGCAGTCGGTTTGTAGCGGCCGTTCGGGTCGCAGGCGTAGTCGGGGATTTCGCCGGCGCGGGTGTAACCCAGCGCCTTGTAGAAGTCTTCGGCGGGGGAGCCGGCCTCGGTGTCGAGGTAGAGCATGCCGCGCTTGTGCTGGCGAGCGGCGAGCTCAAGGGCATTCATCAGCTGTTGGCCCAGGCCGCGACGACGGGCGTGTTCACGCACCAGCAGTTTCTGCACTTCGGCGCGATTGAGCCCATTGGCTTTCTGGCACAACGTCAGTTGCACGCTGGCCTGTACCTGTTCGTCCTTGACCACCACCCACAGCAGCACGTTGCCTTTGTTCAGGTTCTCCTGGACGTCATCGAAATAGGCTCGGGCCTGCGTCGCATCCAGATCCGCCATGAAGCCGACGCTGGCGCCATAGCCGACGGCGTCGAGCAGCAGATCAATCAGTCCCTGACGATAGTGCGCAAAGCTTTCAACATTGACGCGGCGCAGTTGGGCGGCGTTCATGGGGTATCACTCCTTGTGGGAACCGGGTGGCATTGCGCCGGGGTCGAGGATCAGTTGCATGAAGGTCAGGTCCAGCCAGCGGCCGAACTTGGTACCCACCTGCGGCATTTGGCCGGTGATGACAAAACCGGCCCGGTCGTGCAGCCGGATCGAGGCGCCGTTACTGCTTTCGATGGCGGCGATCATCACGTGTTTGTTGCAGCCTTTGGCGCGTTCGATCAGCGCGTCCATCAGTTGCGGCCCAAGGCCGTTGCCCCGCTGGTCGTTGCGCACGTACACCGAGTGCTCGACCGTGTGGCGGTACCCGTCGAACGGCCGCCAGTCACCGAATGAAGCGTAGCCGAGTACGCTGTCGTCACCGTCGACGATCACCAGCACCGGATAACCCTGGGCTTGCCGGGCGCTGAACCAGGCCTGGCGGTTGTCCAGGTCCACGGTCTTATCGTTCCAGATCGCCGTGGTGTTGAGTACGGCGTCGTTGTAGATGTCGCGGATCGCCGGCAGGTCGGCAAGCAGCGCATCGCGGATGTGGTAAGTCATGGCGCGGCCTCAGGCGATCGGTTGGTGAACGGTGACCAGTTTGGTGCCGTCGGGAAACGTCGCCTCGACCTGGATCTCCGGGATCATTTCCGGGATGCCGTCCATCACTTGTTCGCGGCTGAGCAGGGTGGTGCCGTAATGCATCAGCTCGGCCACGGTCTGGCCGTCACGCGCGCCTTCGAGCAGCGCCGCGGAAATGTAGGCCATGGCCTCCGGGTAATTGAGTTTTACGCCACGAGCCAAACGCCGTTCGGCCACGAGACCGGCGGTGAAGATCAGCAGCTTGTCTTTTTCGCGTGGGGTCAGGTCCATCGTAGAAATCCATCCGGGCAGATAAAAAAGAGTTGGATCTGCTTGCACAGATCCCCTGTGGGAGCGGGCTTGCCCGCGATGGGGCCATCACATCCAATAGAGATGTTGGCTGTAAGACCGCCATCGCGGGCAAGCCCGCTCCCACAGAAAAGCATTTCAGGTGTTCCATATTCTTGGGGGGATAGCTTCTCGGCCAAGCAACACAGGCCGGAGCAAGCGCCACAAATCAATCAGCCAACCCCGTGCCAACAGCGCTTCACTGGCCAGGCACCGGGCGACCAAAAGCCCTGGCAACTGCGTCAGATCTCCGCGCACGTCATTGGCCAGCGAGCGGCACTTCTCCAGCAATTCGCTATCAATTTCACCCGTCACCAGCAACGTCGCAAACACCGGTTGGCCATCCAGCCCGATCGGCGAATCCAGCAAACCATCGTTCCCGACAATGCGCTGGCGTTCGTGCCAGAGCAACTGCCCGTCGCGGCGGATATCCAGGTGCGCCTGAAAGTGCCCGAGGTCAAAGCGCTCGCCACTGGCCGGGCGACCCAGCGCGACCACGTCCCAGTAGAACAGTCGCGCATCGCCCTCAAGGTCGATGCTGGTGTTGAGTTCCGCCTGAGCGTCGCTGAAGATAATCGTCTCTTGCGGCAGCCACTCCAACGTAGCACCGGCGGCCACGCGCAGGTCGAGTTTCTGATAAGCCGGCCCCGCCGCGCGATACCACTTGGCGGCGCCGGGGCTGGTGATTTGCGCCCAGGCGTGCGTGCCGACGCTGGCCGAGATGTCCAGCCGATCACCCCCGGCAATCCCCCCCGGCGGGTGGACGATGATGTGCTGACACACCTCGGGGCCTTCGGCATACAAGTGTTTCTGCACCCGCAGCGGGCCTTGGTGACGGCGCTGCACCGGGCGTGTGCTCTCGCCGAAACGGGCGTAGCCGAGTTCCAGCTCGGCATGCCAGCTGGGGGTGAACAGCGTGATGGGGGCAGGTAAATTCATGATTTCTGATTATCGTCAGGAGGCTGCAGGTTAGATCGTAACCAGTCCACGGACGCCTTCGGCTTCCATATTTTCGCCGCGACCTTGTTGCACGATCTCGCCCCGGGACATCACCAGGTACTGATCGGCCAGTTCGGCGGCGAAATCGTAAAACTGCTCCACCAGCAAAATCGCCATGTCGCCGCGCGCTGCAAGCTGCTTGATCACCGCGCCGATTTCCTTGATCACCGACGGCTGGATGCCTTCGGTGGGCTCGTCGAGAATCAGCAAACGTGGACGACTGGCCAGCGCTCTACCAATCGCCAGCTGCTGTTGCTGACCACCGGACAAGTCACCGCCACGCCGTTGCTTCATTTGCAGTAGCACCGGGAACAGCTCGTAAATGAACGCCGGGACTTCCTTGGCTTCGGAGCCGGGAAACCGCGACAGGCCCATCAGCAGGTTTTCTTCCACGGTCAGTCGACCAAAGATTTCCCGGCCCTGAGGCACGTAAGCGATGCCGGCATGCACCCGTTGGTGCGGCTTGAACGTGGTGATCGGTTTACCTTCCCAGTTCACCGCGCCTTCCTTGGCCGGCAACAAACCCATCAGGCATTTGAGCAAGGTGGTCTTGCCCACGCCATTGCGTCCGAGCAGGCAGGTGACTTCGCCGACCTTCACCTCAAACGTCAGGCCCCGCAGGATATGGCTACCGCCGTAGTACTGGTGCAGCTTGTCGACTTGCAGCATGTTCAAAATTCCTTCTGTTCCACACAGAACCCTGTGGGAGCGGGCTTGCCTGCGATGGCGGTGTGTCATTCAACAAAGATGTTGGATATGCAGGCCTCATCGCGGGCAAGCCCGCTCCCACAGGTTTTGCATTTGCAGGTCTAGCGACCGAGGTACACCTCGATCACCCGCTCATTGTCCTGCACCTGTTCCAGCGACCCTTCGGCCAGCACGCTGCCTTGGTGCAATACAGTGACGTGGTCGGCGATCGAGCCGACGAAGCCCATGTCGTGTTCCACCACCATCAGTGAATGCTGGCCGGCCAGGCGCTTGAACAGCTCGGCGGTGAATTCGGTTTCGGCGTCGGTCATGCCCGCCACCGGCTCGTCGAGCAGCAGCAGCTGCGGGTCTTGCATCAGCAACATGCCGATTTCCAGAAACTGCTTCTGACCGTGGGACAACAAACCCGCCGGGCGATTGACCGAGGCGGTCAGGCGAATGGTTTCCAGCACTTCGCTGATGCGATCTTCCTGCTCGCCACTGAGACGAGCCCGCAGACTGGCCCATACCGACTTGTCGGTCTTCTGCGCCAGCTCCAGGTTTTCGAACACGCTCAAGGCTTCGAACACCGTCGGCTTCTGGAACTTGCGACCGATGCCGGCCTGGGCAATCTGCACTTCGCTCATTTGCGTCAGATCGAGGGTTTCGCCGAACCAGGCCTTGCCGTGACTGGGGCGAGTCTTACCGGTGATCACGTCCATCAGCGTGGTCTTGCCCGCGCCGTTGGGGCCGATGATGCAGCGCAATTCGCCGACGCCGATGTACAAGTTCAGATCGTTGAGCGCCTTGAAGCCATCGAAGCTGACGCTGATGTCTTCCAGGGTCAGGATGGTGCCGTGTCGGGTGTTCAGACCTTTGCCGGCGCTCTGGCCGAGGCCGATGGCATCGCGGCTGCTGCCGGCGTCCCGGTTGGGCTCCAGGGGCGGAAAAAAGGCCGGTTCGAGCATGAATTCAGCCGTTGCAGTGGTTCTCATTTTACGAGCCTCATTGTTCACCCCTTTTCTTCAGCAACCCGATCACGCCTTTGGGCAGGTACAACGTCACGACGATGAACAGCGCGCCGAGGAAGAACAGCCAGTACTCCGGGAATGCCACGGTGAACCAGCTCTTCATCCCGTTGACCACGCCAGCGCCGAGCAGCGGACCGATCAGCGTGCCGCGCCCTCCGAGAGCCACCCAAACAGCGGCCTCAATAGAGTTAGTTGGCGACATTTCACTCGGGTTGATAATCCCGACTTGCGGCACATACAACGCGCCGGCCAAGCCACACAACACCGCGCTCAACACCCAGACAAACAACTTGAAACCGCGTGGATCGTAGCCGCAAAACATCAAGCGGTTTTCCGCATCCCGCAGGGCGGTCAGCACCCGGCCGAACTTGCTTTTCGCCAGGCGCCAGCCGATGAACAGACTCGCTACCAGCAACAGCACCGTGGCGAAAAACAGCACCGCGCGAGTCCCTGGTTCCGTGATGCCGAAGCCGAGAATGGTGCGGAAGTTGGTGAAGCCGTTATTGCCGCCAAACCCGGTTTCGTTGCGGAAAAACAGCAGCATTCCGGCGAAGGTCAGGGCCTGGGTCATGATCGAGAAATACACGCCCTTGATCCGCGAACGGAAGGCGAAGAAACCGAATACCAGCGCCAGCAATCCCGGCGCCAACACCACCAGGCACATGGCCCAAAGGAAGCTGCTGGTGCCAGTCCAGTACCACGGCAATTCGGTCCACGACAGGAAGGTCATGAACGCCGGCAAACCGTCACCCGAGGCCTGGCGCATCAGGTACATGCCCATCGCGTAACCGCCGAGGGCGAAGAACAGACCGTGACCCAGCGACAGCAAGCCGGCGTAACCCCAGACCAGATCAAGGGCCAGGGCGACGATGGCGTAGCAAAGGATTTTGCCCACCAGGGTTAGCGTATAGGCTGAAACATGAAACGCACTGTCCGGCGACAACAACGACAACAATGGCAGCGCCAGCAGTAAAACAAGGATCACCGCGCCAACGGCAATCGTGACTTTGGGGCCGGCCTTCTGGCTGGCTGTGAGCATCAGAGGCTGGTTCATCAGTCGATCACCCGTCCTTTCAGTGCGAAGAGGCCTTGCGGACGTTTCTGGATGAACAGAATGATCAGCGCGAGGATCAGGATTTTGCCCAGCACCGCACCGATCTGCGGTTCGAGAATTTTGTTGGCGATGCCGAGCCCGAAGGCGGCGAGCACGCTACCGGCCAATTGACCGACACCGCCGAGTACCACCACCAGGAACGAGTCGATGATGTAGCTCTGGCCGAGGTCCGGGCCGACGTTGCCGATCTGGCTGAGGGCTACACCGCCGAGGCCGGCAATGCCCGAGCCGAGGCCGAAGGCGAGCATGTCGACGCGCCCGGTCGGTACGCCGCAGCAGGCGGCCATGTTGCGGTTCTGGGTGACGGCGCGCACGTTCAAACCCAGGCGCGTCTTGTTCAGCAGCAGCCAGGTCAGCACCACGACAAACAAGGCAAACGCGATGATCACGATGCGGTTGTACGGCAGCACCAGATTGGGCAACACCTGAATCCCGCCCGACAACCACGCCGGGTTGGCCACTTCGACGTTTTGCGCACCGAACACCAGCCGTACCAACTGGATCAGCATCAGGCTGATGCCCCAGGTGGCGAGCAGGGTTTCCAGCGGTCGGCCGTAGAGGTGACGAATCACCGTGCGCTCCAGCGCCATGCCGATCCCGGCGGTAACGAAAAACGCCACCGGCAAAGCAATCAGCGGGTAGAACTCGATGGCTTGTGGCGCGAAGCGCTGGAACATCAGCTGCACCACATACGTCGAGTAAGCGCCGAGCATCAACATCTCGCCGTGGGCCATGTTGATCACGCCGAGCAGGCCGAAGGTGATCGCCAGCCCCAACGCCGCGAGTAGCAGAATCGAACCGAGGGACATACCACTGAACGCCTGCCCGAGCATCTCGCCGATCAGCAGTTTGCGTTTGACCTGGGCCAGGCTGGTTTCGGCGGCGGTGCGCACGCTGGCATCGGCTTCGACACCGGGTTCGAGCAACCCTTCGAGGCGAGTGCGGGCCAGTGGGTCGCCGGTTTCACCGAGCAGACGCACCGCAGCGAGGCGCACGGTCGGATCGGTGTCGACCAGTTGCAGATTGGCCAGCGCCAGGCTCAGGGCGGCGTGAACGGTTTCGTCTTTTTCGCCAGCCAGTTGCTGGTCGAGGAATTTCAGCTGCGCGGGTTTGGCGCTTTTCTGTAATTGCTGCGCGGCGGCCAGACGGGTTTTGGCGTCGGCGGCGAGCAATTGGTGGCTGGCCAACGCGGTGTCGATCAGGCCCCGCAGGCGATTGTTCAGGCGCAGGGTTTTCGGCTGTCCGTCGACGCTCAACTCACCTTGTTGCAGGGCGTTGATCAGTTCGATACGGGCCGGATCGGGCTGCGCGGCCCAGGTTTCCAGAAGCTTGGCTTGCTGCACGGGATTGGCCGCGACGAAGTCTTCGGCGTCGCCGGCGTGGGTGGCCATCGGCAGCAAAAGTGCGATGGCGAAAATGAGGCGGTAAAGGGCAGTGGGCATAGAAAGTCGCCTTGCGCGGACATTGTGGGAGCTGGCTTGCCTGCGATGCAGACGACTCGGTGCGTCTGATGCACCGAGGTGATGCCATCGCAGGCAAGCCAGCTCCCACAGGGATTTGTGTCGAGCCTGAATGAAGTGCCCAGGCCCGACACCCAGTGGCTTAGTTGCTCTTCACCGCATAGTCCGGCTTCTTGTCGTTACCCGAGATAAACGGGCTCCATGGTTGAGCGCGGATCGGCCCTTCGGTCTGCCATACCACGTTGAACTGACCGTCGGCCTGAATCTCGCCGATCATCACTGGCTTGTGCAGGTGGTGGTTGGTCTTGTCCATGGTCAGGGTGTAACCGGACGGTGCGGCGAAGGTCTGGCCGGCCAGGGCTTCGCGGACTTTGTCGACGTCGGTGGACTTGGCTTTCTCGGCCGCTTGCGCCCACATATGGATGCCAACGTAAGTGGCTTCCATCGGATCGTTGGTCACCGCTTTGTCGGCGCCCGGCAGGTTGTGTTTCTTGGCGTAGGCTTTCCAGTCGGCGACGAATTTCTTGTTCTGCGGGTTCTCGACCGACTCAAAGTAGTTCCACGCCGCGAGGTTGCCCACCAGCGGTTTGGTGTCGATGCCGCGCAATTCTTCTTCGCCCACGGAGAACGCCACGACCGGAACGTCGGTCGCTTTCAGGCCCTGGTTGGCCAGCTCTTTATAGAACGGCACGTTGGAGTCGCCGTTGACCGTGGAGATGACCGCCGTCTTGCCACCGGCGGAGAATTTTTTGATGTTGGCCACGATGGTTTGATAGTCGCTGTGGCCGAACGGGGTGTAGACCTCTTCGATGTCCTTGTCCGCCACACCTTTGGAGTGCAGGAACGAGCGCAGAATCTTGTTGGTGGTGCGCGGGTAAACGTAGTCGGTGCCGAGCAGGAAGTAACGCTTGGCGCTGCCGCCTTCTTCGCTCATCAGGTATTCCACCGCCGGAATCGCCTGCTGGTTGGGCGCCGCGCCGGTGTAGAACACGTTCGGCGACATCTCTTCGCCTTCGTACTGCACCGGGTAGAACAGCAGGCCGTTGAGCTCTTCGAACACCGGCAGCACCGATTTACGCGACACCGAGGTCCAGCAACCGAACACCACCGCCACCTTGTCCTGAGTCAGCAACTGCCGGCCCTTTTCGGCGAACAACGGCCAGTTCGATGCCGGGTCAACCACCACCGGTTCAAGCATCTTGCCGTTCACGCCGCCCTTGGCGTTGATTTCGTCGATGGTCATCAACGCCATGTCTTTGAGCGAGGTTTCGGAGATCGCCATGGTGCCGGACAACGAATGCAGAATACCGACCTTGATGGTCTCGGCGGCCTGGACGGTCCAGGCCATGCCCATCGCGGCAATGCTTGCCGATAGTGTGAAAGCCTTGATCAAACTGCGACGCTTCATTGTGCGATCTCCATGAACGTTAAAGTTTTTTATGGTTGGCAGATGCGGACGACTGAAGGGTCTTTAGCAAGGGCTGTGCCCGGTCGGGGAAGGGCAAGGAAATGTCGTATTAGAGCGGTTGCGGGGTTTGGGTGACGCACCATGAAGGGACGCGTCTGGCGCGTTGGTGCGAGAAGATGCGCCACATTGGGGCGCAGATATTGTCTCACTCCAAGGAGCGAAGCTTGCTCGCGAAGACGGTGTGCCAGTCACAAGGATATTGGATATGCTGCCGTCATCGCGGGCAAGCCTCGCTCCCACAGGGGGAGCGGTCATATACAAAATCTGTGTAGGACACAAATCCTGTGGGAGCGGGCTTGCCCGCGATGGCGGTGGGTCAGTCACGGTGATGTTGAATGTGCCGCCGCCATCGCAGGCAAGCCAGCTCCCACAGGAGGAGCGGTCATATACAAAATCTGTGTACGACACAAATCCTGTGGGAGCGAGCCTGCTCGCGATGAACGATAACGCGGTCTACGCCGGGTCGACGTTATCCAGCGCCCGGTTCACCGCCAGTTCCGCCAGCATGATGCTCTGTTGAATCGCCAGCGCCGTGTAGCGCTGCGGGCCGGTCAGGTCGTTGGCGAAATCGCTGGTCAGGACGCTCGCTGTGGCTAACGATTCGTAGGCGTGGGCCAGCAGGCTTTCGG
Source organism: Pseudomonas sp. FP603 (assembly GCF_030687415.1). NCBI lineage: Bacteria > Pseudomonadati > Pseudomonadota > Gammaproteobacteria > Pseudomonadales > Pseudomonadaceae > Pseudomonas > Pseudomonas sp. FP603. The sequence continues at coordinate 6,216,079 of NZ_CP117431.1, read as the reverse complement.
TATCCATATTCGGGGCGACCATGAACATGGTGCTGGGGCGGCGGGGTTTTTCGGTGTATTGCGCCGGGGGATCGAGGTAGTAGTCGAGGGCGCGTTTTATGGCTTCGCGGTCTTTGAGTAATTCTTCAGTGCGCGAGGCTTCGGCGTTGGGGGTGGTGGTATTGAAGGGTGGGTCTGGTACGAGTTTCTTATTCATTGAAATATCCTCTAATCAGTTGAAGCCATCACTCGTCGTTTCTCACGCGACGGAGTGGTGGCAGCTATGTGCGGAGTGAGAAACCGGTAGAGGATCAAACCCGGCCGGACCGAAGTCCGCCCGCACACAGCCGCCATAGAGCATTGCAGGCAGCGGATAAGCTGTCGGCGATTATGGTGGTACTGGCGATGGATTAAAACCTCTTCCGGGCTCTCACACCCGATCGCTGAGTGTTCAGCGACAGCCCAAGACTAGAGGGCTCGCGTCCGACGAACAACCTGAAAAAGGCGTGGGAAAGTTCCGTGTTTTGACACATCCGTTAAACATTCAAAAGCGGAACGCGGAGCGTCCCTGGCGGCATTCCCACGCGGGAGCGTGGGAACGATCAATCCCCAAATTTGTGTACGACACAAATCCTGTGGGAGCGGGCTTGCCCGCGATAGCGGAGGGTCAGTCACGGTGATGTTGAATGTGCCGCCGTCATCGCAGGCAAGCCAGCTCCCACAGGTGCAGTGGTTCTTTTGGAAATTAGCGGCGGCGCATCAGGCCGATGAAGAACAGGCCGCCAATCGCGGCGGTGGCGACGCCAATGGGCAAGTCTTCCGGGGCGATCAGGGTGCGCGCGGCCACGTCGACCCAGACGAGGAACAGGCTGCCCAACAACACGCACACCGGCAGCAACCGCCGATGCTCGGCACCTACCAATCGCCGGGCAATGTGCGGCACCATCAACCCGACAAAACCAATCGAACCGCTGATCGACACCAGCACCCCGGTCATCAATGAGGCAATCAAAAACACCCGCAAGCGCACGGTGCGGGCATTGAGCCCGAGGGTCACAGCGGTCTGTTCGCCGGCCATCAACGCATTCAACGGCCGAGCCATCCCCAGCAACAACACCAACCCAAGCAACACACTCGCCGCCGGCACCGCGAGCAATTCCCAGCGCGCCAACCCGAGGCCACCGAGCATCCAGAACATCACCGCCGAACTGGCGCGATGGTCGCCCAGAAACAGCAGCAGGTTGGCGATTGCCATCATCACGAATGACACCGCGACACCGCACAGCAGCAGCCGATCACTGTCCAGCCGCCCATGACGGTTGGCGATCATCAGCACGACCAGCATGCTCAGCAGCGCGCCGATAAACGCCGCGATGGGCAAGGTCAGCAGGCCGACGATTTCACCGACATGCAACACCACGATCACCGCGCCGAGGGTCGCGCCGGAGGTCACGCCTAACAAGTGCGGATCGGCCAATGGATTGCGCGTCACCGCTTGCAGCACCGCACCGATCAGCGCCAGGCCGGCGCCCACCAGCGCGCCGAGCAACATGCGCGGCACGCGGATCAGCCAGACGATGTGTTCCTGTCCGGCCGTCCAGTTCTGCTCGCCAACACCGAACGCCTTGTGCAGCAGAATCCGCCACACCACGTCCACCGGCACCCGCGCCGGGCCAAAACCCAGCGACACCACACACGACATCAGCAACAGCACGCCGAGGCCGATCAGCAACAAGGCATAGCGACGGTCGATCATTCGCCGTGGAAACCCTTGGCCAGGGTTTCGACCGCCAACACGTTGTCGATTCCCGGCGTAGCCTGCACGTACGGAATGACGATGAAGCGCTGGTTTTTGATCGCGTCCACCGATTGCAGGGCCTGGTTGTTCAGCAAAAACTGCTCCTTCTGTTCAGCGGTGACTTCGCCGTAATCGACGATCACGATCACCTGCGGATTGCGCTCGACCACGTTTTCCCAATTGACCCGGGTCCAGCTCGCCTCGACGTCATCGAGGATGTTGCGCCCGCCGGCCGCGTCGATCAGCGCTTGCGGCATGCCCAGGCGCCCGGAGGTCATGGCCCGGTCTTCACCGCTGTCGTAGAGAAATACCCGAGGCTTGTCCGCTGGCAGATCCTGGCGCACCTCGGCGACTTGCGCCTGCATCTGGGCGATCACGGCGTTGGCGCGGTCTTGCACGTCGAAGATTTTGCCGAGGTTGCGCAGGTCGTTGTAGGTGTCTTCCAGGCTCGCGGGTGGGCGCTTCATCACGAACGCGCAGGACTCGGTGAGTTCGTAGACATTGATGCCCAGCGGTTGCAGGGTTTGCGGCGTGAGGTCACCGCCCACGCGCATGCCGTAGTCCCAACCGGCGAAGAAGAAATCGACGTTGGCGTTGAGTAGGGTTTCCACCGATGGGTACTTGGCCGCCAGTTCCGGCAAGCCGTCGAGGATGGTCTGCATCTGGGGCGTCACCGACCTCCATCCGGTCACGCCGCTGTAGCCGGCCATCCTGGGTTTGAGACCGAGGGCGAGCATCATTTGGGTCATGTTGATGTCGTGGCTGACCGCGTGTTTCGGCGCTTGCTTGAAGGTCACTGCGCGGTTGCAACTCTGGACAGTCAGCGGGTATTTCGTGGCCTCGGCGAAGGCCTGGGCACTGCCCAGCAACAACGCGACGCAAAGCAGGGAACGCAAAGTCATGGTTGGGTTATCCAGGTGATTCGTGGGTAGCCGTGCAAGGGATGGTCATCGATCAGGGCGTCGACGCCGAACACGTTGTGCAAAAGGTGTGTGGTCAGGACTTCTTTGGGGGAGCCGCTGGCGACGATACGGCCGTGATGAATCACGTACAGCCGATCGCAGAAGGCCGCCGCCAGATTGAGGTCGTGAATACTCGCCAGCGTGCCGATCTGCAGGCGTTTGACCAGTTGCAGCAGTTCCAGTTGATAGCGCGGGTCGAGGTGGTTGGTCGGCTCATCGAGGATCAGCAATTGCGGTTGCTGGGCCAGGGCGCGGGCGAGGATCACACGCTGCTTTTCACCGCCGGAAAGGGTGGCGAAAGCGTGGTCTTCGAAACCTTTGAGGCCGACCGATTCCAGGGCGTGGGTCGCGAGGTGGCGGTCGTGCACGGTGTCGCCGTCGAACAGGCCTTTGTGCGGCGTGCGGCCCATGGCGACCACTTCCTCGACGGTCAGGCCGAAGGCATCGGGGAATTCCTGCAACACCACGGCGATGCGTTGCGCGCACCAGCGTGAGGATTGTTTCCAGACGTTGTGGTGGTCGAGTTTTACTTCGCCGCTTTCCGGTTTGCTGAAGCGATAGGCGCAACGCAACAGGCTGGTTTTGCCGCTGCCGTTGGGGCCGATCAACCCGACGAACTCACCGGCGGCCACGTGCAAGGACGCGTCACGCAGCTGGAACTGGTGATGGCAGTGGCCATGGCCCAGGGGTGTCCAGGCGAGGTTGGTGAGGTTCAGCGAGGTCATTTCATTCCAGTTGATCGTAATGATCGTTCCCACGCTCTGCGTGGGAACGCCTCAATGGACGCTCTGCGTCCGCTTTTGGGACGCGGAGCGTCCCGGGCTGCATTCCTTTGCTGCGCGTGGGAACGATCAATCGGCGGTGACGAAGAAAGATCGCGGTTCGCATTGTATTGGCTTTACGCGTACGCGTATCTCGCCTGTTTCATGATGAAGGTGAGGTGGATTCAGTTTGCCGGCCCCGGCGCGACAGCAGACCCCAATCCAATAGCCACACGACCACCAGCGAAGCCCCCACTAACGGAAACATCACCGCCAGGGCGAACATGATGACCATCGCGGTTTTCCATTTCGGCAGGTCGTGGCGCAACGGCGGCACCCCGACTTTGCCCTGTGGCCGACGCTTCCACCAGATCACCACACCACTCACTGCACTGAGCAGAATCATCAGGCAGATCAGCAGCGCGATGATCTGATTGATCGGGCCGAACATCTTGCCTTCGTGCAGCATCACGCCGACTTCCGTGGCCCGGGCGACGTTGCTGTAATGCTGCCAGCGCACGTCGGCGAGAACGTCGCCGGTGTACTGGTCGACATGCAGGGTGGCGTCGTTGCGCGGGTCGTCGGCGAACACCGCGATGGTGAACACGCCGGCGGATGTGGTCGGGAAAGTGATGCTGTAGCCGGGCTCGACCTTGCGCTGCACGGCGATGTTCTGCACGTCTTGCAGGCTGATGGTCGGCGCTGCCGGGCCGGTTTGCGTGCTGGTGTGAGCCATGTGTTCGGCATGGTCGCCAGACATCGGCATCGGCGTGTTTTCCATGGCCCACGGCACGGTCTGGCGGGTTGCGCTGTTGAGGCTGCGGGCCTCGACGTCGGACTTGGGCACGTCATTCCACATGGCGACCGGGAAGCGGTTCCAGAGGTCGGCGTATTGCTTGCCCCAGAATCCGGTCCAGGTCATGCCGCTGAGCAGCATCACCAGCAGCAATGCCGCGCCCCAGAACCCGGTCACCGCGTGCAGGTCACGCCAGAGCACTCGGCCGCGACTGTTCAGGCGTGGCCAGAGAATCCCGGCGGACTGGCCGCGCGGCCACCATAAAAATACCCCGGAGACCACCAGCACGACGCCCCATCCGGCGGCCAGTTCTACCAGTCGATCACCGACGGTGCCGATCATCAATTCGCCGTGAATCGAGCGCGCGACTGCTTGCAGATTTTTCTTCGCGTCTTGCTCGCCAAGGATGTCGCCGTGGTACGGATCGATGAACACGTTCAGTTCATGACCTTCATTGATCACCACAAATTGCGCACTGCGTTCGGCGTTGACTGGCGGCAGGTACTGTTTGATCTGACCTTGTGGATATGCTTCTTTCACCCGTTTGAGCAGGTCGTCGGCGGAGACTTTGTGATGAGCAGCGGGGACGTTCAGCAGGCTGCCGTACATCAACGGATCGAGTTGCGGTTTGAACAGGTAGACGATTCCGGTCAGGGCCAGCATCACCATGAATGGCGCGACGAACAGGCCGGCATAGAAATGCCAGCGCCAGGCCAGGTTGTAGAAATTCGGTTTGGGCTGTTTCATTCGTGTGCTCCGCTAGGCGTTGTTCTTTGTTGTTTAGTGCGGTTGCTGCGCAACCGATCGCGGGCAAGCCCGCTCCCACATGGACGGTGTTGAACCTGTGGGAGCGGGCTTGCCCGCGATGCTCTTAGAAACTCATGTCCACCTTGGTCCAGAGCATGCGCCCCGGTTCGTTGATGGCCTGCGGATCATTGGCCGGGAAGCCGAAACCGGCGTTGCCCGCCAGGTTCAGGTGTTCGGCGTAGGCCTTGCCAAACAAGTTGTCGACGCCGCTGCTGACCTTCCAGTTCTTGTTGATCCGGTACGCACCGTTGAGCGAGAACACGCCGAACCCAGAGCTCGTGTCGAAGTCTTTGCCGACCACATTGCCCTTGTTCTGGTCGATGCGGTTTTGCGCCGCGACCACCCGCCACAAGGCGCCGGCGCTCCAGTTGTCTTCGCTGTAGGTCAGGCCGAAGCGCGCATCCAGCGGTGGCATCTGCGGCAAGGCGCTGCCGTCACTGCTGTTCTTGCCCCAGGCATAGGCCAGGGTCGCATCGGCTTTCCAGTGGGCCGTCAGCTTGTAGGCCGCGCCGAGTTCGCCGCCCATGATTCGCGCGTCGATGTTCTCGACTTGCGAGGTCATGCCCATCATTCCCGGCGTGTAGTTGAACAGGATGTAATCGCGCACCTGGCCGACGTAACCCGAGGCCCAGGCTTCGAGGTCTTCGGTCTTGTATTGCAGACCAAAGTCGAGCTGGGTGGTTTTCTCCGGTTTGATCGAGTCGAAGGCATTCACCGAACCAGCGGGGCCGGACTTGGGCGAAAACAGCTCCCAGTAATCCGGGAAACGTTGGGAGTGACCGAGGCCCGCATACAGCGTGGTGGGGCTGTCGGCCAGGTCATGCTCGTAACGGACGAAACCGCTGGGCAGGGTGTCGGCGCGGGTGTCGTCGGCCGTCGGGTTCGGGCGGGCCATCATCCCGGAGCCGATGGTCTGCCGATAATCCTTGGCCGACGCACGATCCAGTCTCGCACCGGTGATCAGCCGATCACGGTCGGCGGCGTACCAGGTCAGTTCGCTGAACACGCCGTAGTTGTGGAAGTCGGCGTCCTTGTTGCGCGGCACATCCTTGTAGGCGTCGACGCCCATGGCGCTGCGCTGGCGGTGTTCGTTGGTTTGCGCGTCCAGGCCACTGATCAGTTGCGCATCGGCCCAGCGCCAGGTGGCTTTGATCCGCGCGCCGAGGGTTCGGCGATCGACATTGGAGGCCATGGGACCGGCCATCATTCCGGTGCCGGAGGGCGTGCGCAGGGTGTAGTTGTCCATCACATGGTCGGCGTAGTTGTAGTAGACCTGCGCCTCGACCTTATCCAGCACCTCACCGATGTTCGACTGCTCGAAGCGCAGGCCCAGGCTTTCGCGCAAGAACTGCGAACCGTCCATGCCGCGCCCGGCGTAACGGGCTTCGCCGTCGCCCTTGCCGGCGGTCAGTTCCAGCAGGGTGTCGGCGTTCGGGGTCCAGCCGACCGCGACGTCACCGTTCCACTTGTCGTAGCGCGAGGGCACGGTGTCGTTGTTGCCGTCCTTGTAGTCATCGGAATGCGCAGTGTTGCCGATCACGCGCACGTAACCCAGCGGTCCGCCAGCAGCGGCGTCCACCACTTTGTCGAAGCGCCCGTTGGAACCGGCCAATACGCTGGCATTCACCCGAGTGCCGAGTTCGCCGAAGCTTTCCGGCTCACGGTCGAACAGGACGGTGCCGGCCGATGCGCCGGGACCCCAGAGCACGGTTTGCGGGCCTTTGATGACGGTGAGTTTGTCGTAGGTTTCCGGTGAGATGTAGGAGGTCGGGGCGTCCATCCGGCCGGGGCAGGCGCCGAGCATCATGCTGCCGTTGGTGAGGATATTCAGGCGCGAGCCGAACATGCCGCGCAGCACCGGATCGCCATTGGTGCCGCCGTTGCGCACCAGGGCGAAGCCGGGGATGGTTTTCAGATAATCGCCACCGTCGCTGGCCGGAACCGGTTGGCGCGGGTCCTTGGGGTTGGTGACGACAGTCAGCGGCGAGCTCGGCGCGATGGCGGTGATCACCGTCGGGCTCAGTTCTTCGCTGTGGCCGGTGTGTTCATCGGCCAGCACCAGCGGTGTCAACAGCAAGCCGCAAAGGGCGGCGGTGGCCTGCCTGAAACGAATGAAGGATTGATTCAGGGCAAAAGAAGTCTGGGCAGCGCCCAAACGTGTGTCAGCAGAAAACCTGGACATGACAATTTCCATCGAACAGTCGTAAACGACACGGCCGGCAGCCGACACAATCCTTGTGGGAACCAGCTTTTTGTGGCGAGGGAGCTCGCTCCCACAGGTTGCTTGGGTGTCTTCGGGCCGTGTGAAGTCGGAGGTGGGTGTTTACGCGATGATGGGCGGTGCGCGGGTGCGGGCGCCGGGGAAGACGGTTTGCCTGGCGTGGCCCAAGCGGGTGGCGGGGGTGGTGAAGGTGGTTGTCTGGGGGCTTTCGAAGGCGACGAAGGACTGACCACCAGTGAGCGCCGGGCAATTGAATAGCAGGCTGCAATAGCCGCATTTTTCCCAGAGTGCGTGATGGTCGGCTTTTGGCGGGCAGTGCTCGGCGGCGGGTTGCGCGCCATGCTCCATGGCCGACATGTCCATGGACATGTCCGTCGACATGCTCATGCTCATGCTCATGGACATTGAGGCGCGTTGATCCATCGGCATCGACTGAGAAATCAGCGGGCCGATAAAGATCATCAGCATGGCGAACAGGCTGATCCAGCTGCCGCGGGTCAGGCTCATTGGCTGACGGCGGCGCACGGATGACCTGGCGCTATGCGGGTGCATAGGCGTTTTCAACGGGGGCGATTACTGGGCGTGCATGTGCGCTTGCATGCTGTCCGGCGCCTTTTTCTGCACCGAGACCTCGACCGTTACATCACCGGACTTCTCGAAGTGCATCGTCAGCGGGAAGCGCTTGCCGTCGCTCAACAGGCTGCGGTCTTTGAGCTCCAGCAGCATCACGTGGTACGCCATCGGCGCGAAGGTGGCTTCACCGCCAGCCGGAATCTCGACGCTGGGCACTGGCTGCATTTTCATCAGATCGTTTTGCATCACATGTTCGTGCAACTCGGCCTTGCCGGATATCGGCGAGCCGACGCTGAGCAACCGGTCAGCGGTTTTGCCCTTGTTGTGAATCACGAAATACGCCGCGACGGTGGGCGCGTTGGGCGGCAACTCTTGCGACCACGGATGGGCGATCTCAAGCTCGCCAACCTTGTATTCGTGGGCATTGGCAAAACAGGCAGGCAGCAGCAACACAGCCAGGACGATGAGTTTGTTCAACATGGCAGTTCTCCAGAACGATTCAAAACGCAGGTCAATTGCGAGAAAGAATCACACCAGAGGGGATGCGCGGGGGTTGAGACTCGGCCATTGCTGGCGCGGTGTAGGGGTGTCGAGCGTGGCAGGCGGCAGGCTTCGATTGGCCTCGAAACGCGCAAAATACAACTGCGGCGCATGCCCCGGCAACGCCACCAATGGCGCAGAGCCCGAGCAGCACCAGCAATGCTGCATGTTGGAATGATCGTCGCTCTGCGGGACTTTCTGCTCGATATCGCCCAGGGAAATCGCCACCAGCTTCGTGCCGTTGGAGGAGCAGAAACTGCCCCACAGCAATTGCTCGGCCGGCGATTTCGCCGTCTGCGCCATCGCTCCGGACATCGGCATGGCGAGCATGTTGAACAGCACTGCAAAGCAGGCGATCCAGGCAAATGCGAGCCGTTGTCGGGACATGGGGCAGATCCGTTTGAGTGGGCGATCAGGCGCGGCTATTTAGCCTGATCAGGGGCGATAAGTAAAAAGGCCGCGTGCGGTGTGGTGTCGCAGTGCAATCAGAGAGCGCTGGCATGCAGCCGCAGGCCTAATGCTTTCATCACTTTCATGATAGTCGCGAATTCCGGGTTGCCAGTGCTGCCCAATGCTTTGTAGAGACTTTCGCGACCCAGCCCGGCATCACGGGCAATCTGTGTCATGCCTTTTGCACGAGCTATGTCGTTGAGTGCGGCACGTATGAGAACGCCGTCACCTGCATCTTCTTCAAAGCAGGCATCCAGATAAGCGGCCATTTCTTCTGGTGTTTTGAGAAACTCGGCGGCGTCGAATCGGGTGAATTGTTCGGCCATGACTTACTCCTCATTACCGATGTTTTGCGCCATTTGAAGAGCGCGTTTGATATCTCGTTTTTGAGTCGACTTGTCACCGCCCACCAACAGCAGATAGACCACTGCCCCTCGACGAGTGAAATACATCCTGTAGCCGGGGCCGTAATGAACACGCATTTCATAAACAGCCTCGCCTACGGGTTCGCAATCACCGAAATTACCGTGTTCGGCAGCTCGGAGCCTGGCAATAATGCGAGCTTTACCGATGATGTCTCTCAGTGAGTCGAGCCAATCGGCAAACGCACGAGATCGTTCGAAGTCGATCATATCGGATCGTATTCCTTGGGATACAAGTTGGCAAGCCACACTTTTCTCGGCCCAATGGGAGGCCTTACCCATGGGTAGCCTGGGTGGTGTTGCTAGCTAGGATCAGGGGGAATCGAATATAGAGTTGAAGCGCTTGCCGGGCACAGTCGGCCCTCTCCTGAAAAGTTGTCGGCAAAGTCGCAAGGTCGTGCAGGTTCAGGAAATGTCTGACACTGACAAAGCCGCCAAGACGTCATCCACCGCCCAAAACTCCCGCTCAACCCCCGGCAATACCGGCCGCTTCAACACCAGCACCGGCACTCCACGTTCCCGCGCCACTTCCAGCTTCGGCTCGGTGGCGGTGCTGCCGCTGTTCTTGCTGATCAGCACGTCGATCTGCCGCCGCTCGAACAACGCGCGTTCATCCTCGATCAGAAATGGCCCACGGGCACCGATCACTTCGCAGCGCGCGTTGCCCGGATAAACGTCCAGTGCACGCAACGTCCAGAATTGCTCCGGCGGGATTTCGTGCAGGTGCTGCAATGGCTCGCGACCGAGGGTGAACAGCGGTCGGCGAAAGGGTTTCAGCGCTTCGATCAGCTCAGCCCAGTCGCTGACTTCGCGCCAGTCATCTGCGGCTTGTGGCTGCCAGGCCGGACGGCGCAGGGCCCAGCAGGCAATGCCGCTCAACTTCGCGGCGGTGGTGGCGTTGTGGCTGATGCGGGCCGCGTAGGGGTGGGTCGCATCCAGCAGCAGGTCAATGCCTTCATCGCGGATGAACTGCGCCAGACCTTCGGCGCCGCCATAGCCGCCAACGCGGACCTGACAGTTCAGATCCGTCGGCACACGACCGACGCCAGCCAGGCTGTAGATGTGCTCCGGCCCCAGGGTTCGGGCGATGGCCAATGCTTCAGTGACACCGCCGAGCAACAACACGCGCTTCATTGAAAAACTCCCGCATGGCCGACAATCCCGCCCTGGCGATCGATGGCGAACACTTCGACCTGAACCTGCTTCGGCACCACGCTGCGGGCAAAGTCGAGGGCGTGCTGGCACACCGCATCGCCAAGGGCGATCCCGGCCGCGCTGGCCATCGCCAACGCTTGCTGACTGGTATTGGCTTCGCGGATCGCCTGTTGCAACGCCGCATCGGCACCGACTGCTGCGGCCCATTCAGCCAGTTGCGGCAGGTCGATACTTGAATGCCGACTGTGCAAATCCATGTGCCCGGCCGCCAGTTTGCTGATCTTGCCGAAGCCGCCGCACAGGCTGAGTTTATCCACAGGCACTTTGCGCAGGTGCTTGAGCACCGCGCCGACGAAGTCGCCCATTTCGATCAGGGCGATTTCCGGCAAGTCGTAAACCCGGCGCATGGTGTCTTCGCTGGCGTTGCCAGTGCACGCGGCGATGTGCAGGTAGCCATTGGTTTTGGCGACGTCGATGCCCTGGTGGATCGAGGCGATGTAGGCGGCGCAGGAGAATGGCCGGACGATGCCGCTGGTGCCGAGGATCGACAAACCGCCGAGAATGCCCAGTCGCGGGTTCATGGTTTTCAGCGCCAGGGCTTCGCCGTCCTCGACGTTCACCGTGACCTCGAAGCCGCCCGGGTAATCCAGCTCCTCGGCCAGCAACGTCAAGTGATCGGTGATCATCTTGCGCGGCACGGGGTTGATCGCCGGTTCGCCGACGTTCAGCACCAGCCCGGGCCGGGTGACGGTGCCGACGCCACGGCCGGCACTGAAGCGGATGCCCGGTTCGCGGTGCAGGCGCACCTGGGAAAAGAGCAGGGCGCCGTGGGTCACGTCCGGGTCGTCGCCGGCGTCCTTGATGGTTCCGGCTTCGGCGCCGTCGTTCATCAGCCGACAGAATTCCAGGCGCATCTGCACCCGTTTGCCTTTGGGCAGAGTGATCTCGACGGCGTCCGCTTCGACGCCACTGAGCAGCAGGCGTGCCGCAGCAAGGCTGGTGGCGGTGGCGCAGCTGCCAGTGGTCAGGCCGCTGCGCAGCGGGGCGGGTTGTTCGGCTGTTTCGTCACGCATCGAGGGGTTTCGTCACGTCCAGCAAGGTGATCGGCAGCGCCTGACGCCAGGTATCGAACTCGCCGAGTGGTTGCGCCTGAGCGACGTGAATGCGGGTCAACTCACCGCCATGCTGTTCGCGCCAGGCCATCAGGGTCACTTCACTTTGCAGGGTGACGGCGTTGGCAATCAACCGGCCGCCGGGTTTGAGTTGCGCCCAGCAGGTATCGAGCACGCCCTCACGAGTGACGCCACCGCCGATGAAAATCGCGTCCGGGCGTTCGAGCCCGTTCAGGGCTTGCGGCGCACTGCCGCGAATCAGTTGCAGGCCGGGAACGCCCAGGGCATCGCGGTTGTGTTCGATCAACGACTGCCGTCCCTCATCCGCTTCGATGGCCAGCGCCCGACAACTCGGGTGAGCGCGCATCCATTCGATGCCGATCGAACCGCTGCCGGCGCCGACGTCCCACAGCAGTTCGCCGGGTGTCGGGGCAAGGCGCGCAAGGGTGATGGCGCGCACGTCGCGCTTGGTCAGTTGGCCGTCATGCTGGAAGGCGGAATCTGGCAGGCCGGCCAGGCGCGACAGGCGCGGTGTGTTCGGTTCAGCGATGCATTCAATGGCGATCAGGTTCAGATCGGCGATCGCCGGGTCATTCCAGTCGTTGGCCACGCCCTCGATGCGTCGTTCGGCTTCGCCGCCCAGATGTTCCAGTACGGTGAGGTGACTCGGCCCGAAACCACGCTCACGCAGCAGCGCCGCGATAGCCGCCGGACTCTGGCCATCGTTGCTCAATACCAGCAGACGCACACCACTGAACAAATGAGCGTTGAGCGCGGCGACGGGGCGGGCGACCACCGACAGCGTCACTGCATCCTGCAACGGCCAGCCCAGGCGAGCGGCCGCCAGTGAAACGGAGGATGGGGCGGGCAGGACCAACATTTCTGTACCCGGCAGTTGCCGCGCCAGGCTGGCACCGACGCCGAAGAACATCGGATCGCCGCTGGCCAGCACACACACCGGCTCGCCACGCAGTGCCAATAACGGCTCAAGGGTAAACGGACTGGGCCAGAGCTGGCGCTCGCCGCGAATGCACACGGGCAACAAATCCAGTTGCCGTTGGCCGCCGAAGATCCGCGAAGCGCCCAGCAGGGCACGACGGGCGTTCTTGCCCAAGCCCTTGAAGCCGTCTTCACCGATACCTACTACTGTCAGCCAGGGCGACATCTGCAGTCCTCAAAAAATGCCTCAAACGGGGTGTTCCGACGGGCAGGCTTTTCATGCCGTCGGACAAAGCAGGCATAATACCGCGCCTTCGCCCGCGAAGCCCCTTTCCCACACAGCCGGTCGCCCCTTTGAACGAACGCCCGATGTCCTCTGCCCTACGCCCCTCGGCTTGCCCGGGGTTGCTGCGTATTGTCCCGGCGCTGGATGGCGGCATCTGCCGGATCAAGTTGAACGGCGGTTCGATCAGCGCTGTTCAGGCTGAAGCGGTGGCCAGCGCGGCCGAACGGTTTGCCGGCGGCGTGATCGAGGCAACCAACCGCGCCAACCTGCAGATTCGCGGGATTGGCAGCGAGCAGACGGCCTTGATCGGCAGCCTGCTCACCGCAGGGTTGGGCCCGCGTACCGCGGCGGGCGACGATGTGCGCAACTTGATGCTCAGCCCGAGCGCCGGGATCGACCGGCAGATGTTGCTCGATACGCGTCCGCTGGCCGAACAGATCCTTACCAGCCTGCAAAGCCATGAGCGTTTTCACCAATTGAGCGCCAAATTCGCCGTGCAGCTCGATGGCGGCGAAGGCTTGGCGATGCTCGAACATCCTCACGACCTGTGGCTGAGCGCCGTTAAGCAAGAGGGCGAGTGCGTGCTGGCCTTCGGTCTGGCGGGTTGCCCGACGCAGACTCCGTCGGGCGCGGTGCGACTGGAGGACGGCCATGCGCTGGTGATCGCGGTGCTTGAGTTGTTCCTCGATCTGGCGCGTCCCGACCAGACGCGCATGCGTCATCTGCTGGCCGAATACCCGGTGGCCGGGTTTGTCGCTCAAGTGGCCGAACGTGTGCCGCTACTGTCCATCGTGAGGGGGGCGCGCGTTACGAACTCGAACGTTCTACACATAGGCGCTCATCCGCAGCGTGAAGCCGGCCGTGTCTATGTCGGCGCGACGCCACCTCTGGGCCGACTCGATCCCGCCATGCTTCGGGGCGCGGCACAACTGGCCCGTGAACGGGGCGATGGCAGTCTGCGCTTCACGCCTTGGCAAAACCTGCTGTTGCCCGATATCCACGAACGCGATACCGCTGAAGTTATCCACAGCCTGGAAAATTTGGGCCTGTGCTGTTCGGCAGACGATGCCTTGGCGCATGTGATTGCCTGCACCGGTGCTGCCGGATGTGGCAAAGGCCTGTCCGACACCAAAGGCGATGCGCTGCAACTGGCGGCGTTGCTGCAACGTCACGGCCAAGTCTTTGATGTGCATCTGTCTGGCTGCGCGCGTTCCTGCGCGGCGGCGCACATCACGCCAGCGACGTTGCTGGCAGTCTCGCCCGGCCACTACGACCTCTATTTTCGCGACGCAGCGCAGCCGGGTTTCGGCGCGCTGCATGCACGCAATCTTACTATTGAAGCGGTCGCAGCCTTGCTCGACGCCCGCTCACGGAGCCCCCTTGATGCTTGATTACATCCGCGACGGTCAGGAGATCTATCGCAACTCCTTCGCGATCATTCGTGCCGAGGCTAACCTTGCGCGCATTCCGGCCGATCTGGAGAAACTCGCCGTTCGGGTGATCCACGCCTGCGGCATGGTCGAGGCCATCGACGGGCTGCAATTTTCCGAAGGCGCCGGCAAAGCCGGGCGCGATGCACTGGCTGCTGGTGCGCCGATTCTGTGCGACGCGCGGATGGTCAGCGAAGGCGTGACCCGTGCGCGTTTGCCCGCCAATAACCCAGTGATCTGCACCCTGCGCGACGACAGCGTTCCGGAACTCGCCCGTGAGTTGGGCAACACCCGCTCCGCCGCCGCGCTGGAACTGTGGCGCCCGCACCTGGAAGGCAGCGTGGTGGTGATCGGCAATGCGCCAACCGCGCTGTTTTACCTGCTGGAAATGCTCGACGCCGGCGCGCCGAAACCGGCGCTGATCCTCGGCTTCCCGGTGGGCTTCGTCGGCGCCGCCGAATCCAAGGCGATGCTCGCGGCGGACAGCCGTGGCGTGCCTTTCGTCATCATGCAAGGCCGGCTCGGCGGTAGCGCCATGGCCGCCGCCGCCGTCAACGCCCTCGCCACGGAGATCGAATGATGCAGCAACCTGGACGTTTGATTGGCCTGGGCGTCGGCCCCGGTGATCCGGAACTGATTACCGTCAAAGCCTTGCGCCTGCTGCGCGAATCGCCGGTGGTGGCGTACTTCGTCGCCAAGGGCAAGAAGGGCAATGCATTCGGCATCATCGAAGCGCATCTGCAGGATGCACAAACCCTGCTGCCGCTGGTTTACCCGGTGACCACCGAAGCGCTGCCGGCGCCGCTGTCGTACGAACAAGTGATCAGCGATTTCTACGATGCGGCCGGCGAACAACTCGCCGCGCATCTGGACGCTGGCCGTGACGTGGCGGTGATCTGCGAAGGCGATCCGTTCTTCTACGGCTCCTACATGTACCTGCACGATCGTCTGGCCGAGCGCTATGAAGCCGAAGTGGTGCCGGGTGTCTGCTCGATGCTCGGTGGCGCCTCCGTACTGGGCGCGCCGTTGGTGTATCGCAATCAGAGCCTGTCGGTGTTGTCGGGAGTGCTGCCCCACGAAGACCTCAAGCGGCGACTGGCCGATGCCGATGCGGCGGTGATCATGAAACTGGGGCGCAACTTTCCCAAGGTCCGTCAGGTACTCGAAGAACTCGGTCTGGCGCAGCGTGCGCTGTACGTGGAGCGCGCGACCATGGCCAATCAGAAAATCGTGCCGCTGGATCAGGTCGAGCCGATGTCCTCGCCGTATTTCTCGCTGATTATCGTTCCCGGTGAAAGGTGGCAAGGCTGATGGTCCATTCCGCTCCGGCGATTGTCATTCTCGGCAATGGCAGCCTCGCGACCGCACGCAGGATTCAGCAGGTGTATCCGGGCGCACTGATCCATGGATTGGCCGAACGGGTCGAAGGCGCGGACCGTGTTTATCACGAGTTCGGCGCAACCCTGCGTGAACTTTATCAACAGGACACGCCGATCATCGCGCTGTGCGCCGCCGGGATTGTGATCCGCACCCTGGCGCCGTTGCTGCTGGAAAAGGGCGCTGAGCCACCGGTGCTGGCCGTGGCCGAAGACGGCAGCGCGGTGGTGCCACTGCTTGGCGGGCTCGGTGGGGTGAATGTCATGGCGCGCGCGATCGCTGCCAGGTTGCAGGTCGCGGCGGCGATTACCACCAGCGGTGAGTTACGTTTCGGCACTTGCCTGCTCAATCCTCCCAGCGGCTATGCCTTGGGCGATCTGGAGCTGGGCAAGCGCTTCGTCTCGGACTTGCTGGCCGGCGAACACGTGCGCATCGAAGGGGCTGCGCCCTGGTTGGCGCAAGCACAATTGCCGCAGGATCCTCAGGCTCATTTGTCGATCCATGTTGGCAGTGCCGAACGGACGCCGGCCGCCAATGAATTGTTGATCTACCCGCGCAGTGTGTTGTTGGCGGTCAGCGCCAGTGTGGCGGATTTGCCCCAGGCGACTCGCGCGGCGCTGCGTCAGGCCCAAGTCGCCGTTCAATCGCTGGCGTGCTTGCTGGCGCCAGCCACGCAGATGGCTAGCCCGGCGTTGCGCGAAGCGGCGCTTGAGTTGGGTGTGCCGCTGCGTTTTGCATCGGCTGCCGGCGATGCCAGCGAGTTGGCTCGCGGAGCTGTTCCCGGCGCGACGATTATCCCGATCGACGCGAACCTGGCATTGGCGATCGCCGAACAACCTCTGGATGTCGCGCAGATCGGCCGCCCTCGCGGTCGGCTGGCGGTGATCGGCCTGGGTCCGGGGGCTGCCGAATTGATGGTGCCTGCGGTGAAGGCTGAACTGGCCAGAGCCACCGATGTGCTCGGTTATGAAACCTATGTGCGCATGGCCGGGCCGTTTCGAGCGGATCAAGTGCTGCATTGCACCGACAACCGCGAGGAGATGCAGCGTGCCCGTCACGCCTTCGAACTGGCGGCCGAAGGGCGGTCGGTGATTGTGGTCTCGTCCGGTGACCCCGGCGTGTTCGCCATGGCGGCTGCGGTGCTGGAAGCCTTGCACGAGTCGAGTGAGCCGGCCTGGCACAGCGTCGATCTGGAGATTCTGCCGGGGGTTTCCGCTTCGCTGGCGACGGCCGCTCAGGCCGGTGCGCCGCTGGGGCATGACTTCTGCGTGATGTCGCTGTCGGATAACCTCAAGCCGTGGTCGATCATCGAAAAGCGTCTGGACCTGGCCGCCGAAGCCGATCTGGCGCTGGCCTTCTACAACCCGATTTCCCGTTCGCGACCGTGGCAGTTGGGCCGTGCTCTGGAGATCGTCGCACAGCACCGTACGCCGCAAACTCCGGTGGTTCTGGGTCGTGATATCGGTCGGCCCGGCCAGACGCTGCGGGTCACCACACTTGGCGCGCTTACGCCGGAGCAAGTGGACATGCGCACCATGGTGCTGATCGGCTCGTCCACCACCTGCGTGTTCCCCCGCGCCGAAGGTGGCAACTGGGTTTACACACCGCGCTGGTATGGCAGCAAACCCCTCTGCTGAACCCTGGCGGCCCGTTCGGGCCGCCTTCATCACCTTGATCCCGTTATTTTCCCGATTGTTACGGCATTTGTGCGCGTAAGCCTGTTCGGTCATTTGAGTGGGATTGGATTGTCTGTCCAGGAAGAATTTTAATCCTGCATTGTAGGAAGTTCTACTTTGATGCGGGTGTTTTCAGGGTATGACAATTCATGACTTAAGACGGCTGTTATGAGGTTGGGCTTATAAAGGACTTTCTCGGGGCTCTAATGTGGCTGTCATCATTCAACTAATCAGTGTGTGTAAGTCTGTAACATTGGATGTGGTATTTGCCTTGTAATTAATTGAATTCCTTGTGAGTTGAGCAGTGTTTTGGTTGTGGGTTAGTTTGGTTCCAAGTTTTGTTGGTATTCATTTGTTTTAGAGGGCTCAGATAACGTTTTGCTCGGTTTTAAGTGTATTGAAATTCGATGTTAGCTCAGGAGGAAGGGCGCTTATTGTTTTGTTGCAAATAGGTGAAAGTGCACGAGTGTCTGAGTGCGCGTGTGGAGTCATCATTGTCTAGAGTCGATCCCGGCTATTTATATACGATAAATGGAAGTGTTGTTTATGAGTGAGTCCAAGTTCTCGGTTGCGGGTGACTATGTCGATTTTGTGGATCTGTTTAAACGTGAGGACCTTGAGCAGGCCTTAATATCGCACAAGGGCACCGATCAATATGATGCAGTGTTCCGATATTACTTTGGTTGTTTCAATGTGCCGGATTCTTCCCGGTTGTTGGAGCCGTTAGGGCTGCTCAAGCAAGCGTTGGGGGGCTTGGAGGGAGATATCCGGCGGCGGCGCGCGACAGAGTCGGAACCACCTATGAGTCCTGGCGCCGCCGGGGCTCCTGATTTGGCGGAAATCTACAACAGGGTGGAGGGTTTCGAGGCTCGCCTGCACAACGGTCTCGAACAATTGAAGTTGCCCGCCACCGAGGTACCGAAAAATCTGCATTTTGTCTGGCTTGGGGGGGGCGTCGGGGAGATTCAGCGCGATTACATCAACATTTGGAAGCAGGTGATGGTCGCAGAGGGTTATCACCTCAATCTCTGGCACGACAGCGACGCGTTGCTGGCCTATGAAACCAACCGGATCATTGTCGAAGCGGCCAAGGCCGATGCCATGCTCAATGGCGGGCAAACCACTTCCGATGCGCTTGAACTGGGTGACCGCTATGAAGAGCGGGCGATTGTTCTGAAGCAGCAAATGTACGCGCACATTACGAAGGCCGTGGAAAACGGCAGCAGCGCCGATGACGCCAGAATCGATTTACTGGTTCGAGCCTACAGCCAGGATGAGGCGCGCCTGATTGCCTTGAAGAACAGTAACCGACTCAGTCTTTCGGCATTGGTCGAGGGTGGTCTGGCACTGCGCGATCTTGCCGTCGCTGAGACACCGCTGCATTTACAGGATATCTACGAGCGCGAGATCAGTCTGCGCGGCAATCTTGCGGCGGCTTCCGATGTTGTTCGTGTCGAGGCCCTGTTTGCCGAGGGTGGCAGTTATGCCGATGTTGATAACCTGCCACCGTTGTTGGAAAAACTGGGCGAGGTGGATATCCGTGCGTTCAAGACTGACGCACGTCTGGGCGTGCTGCAGTTGATGCTCGACCGCAATCCCAAGTGGATGCCCGGCCGTCAGGCATTGCGCAGTAGGTACACTAATTACTTTGAGCAGATCCCGCCGGAGCATCGCGAAGCACTCGAGCGTTTCGCTGAAAGCCAGCCCGAATTGAACCGCGTTTTTCGTCCCCCGGTGGAACGTCTGGTCCAACCGGATGGTCTGCGAGCCGTCGCCGAACAAAGCAGCCTGAGCAACGCTTTCCTGATGGCCCACCCTGGTGCCGCGATGCTCAAAACCGTGCGCGAGCGTTTCAGGCTCAATTATGAAATCGTCGATGCCACGGCCCGCCTGGCCGATGAGCGAAACGTTGCGCTCACCGATGCCGAGGCCATGAGTGGTCTTGCGCAAGAGGCCGCGACGCAGGTTTTCGGTGCTCTACACGAGCTGTCGCTGGAACAAGAACTGGGCGCATCTTTTCTGGTCCAGGCGGCCGCAACTTACTACAGCGACGGCATCCGCCCCCAGAGCGAGGTGACGATCTATCTGACGGGGCCTGCGGCCATGCGCGAGGGCATGGCGAACTATGAAAGGACGCATTTTACACCTCGAACCGCTGAAGCGTGGCAAGCGGAAGTCGCCATCCCGGCCATTGCCACTGTCAATCGGGCGACCGAGGAGGAGCTGGATCATTCCTGGAAAGAGAACGAAAGTGACACCGGGCAATGGCTGAACAACGAGAAACAACGTTGGCAAGAGGGCCGATTCAAATCCCGTTACACGGGCGATCTGGCACAGCTGCTCAAATACCGCACCATCGACTTTGATGAAGGCTGGCCAGTGATCGAGGGGCGCCATGTGCTGTCCACCGACCTGTTGCAGCGTCTGGCCGATGAGCTGGGTGAGCCGTTCACGCGGATGATGAATCGTAGCCATAACGGTGCGGTGAGCTTCGATAAGGCTGTACCACTGAGCTTCGATGATCGCCAGTCGATCCTCGCCCAAAGCATGAATGCGCTGCCGCCTGCGTCATTGAGCGATCCTCAGACACAACAATTGTCGATTGATGAGCTCCTGAGCCGACTCGCCAAGGGCACGATCGAAGTCGCTCAGTTGAGCCCGTTGCAGCGTCTGCTGCTGGCAGCCTTGAGCGGCGCGCCGGCCCTGGATAATCGCAGCTTCGACGCGGCTCGTCCGCAGCTGGAGAACCTGGCCAATAACCTCAGCGAACTGGGGACGGCGGGTCGCTACGCGACAATCGAACACGCACTGTACCAACAGCAGGCCCCGGCGTTTCTGGCCGGGCTTGCCAGCCCGGCCGATCATCCGCCGGTGCATGCCGAAACCGCCCTGGGGCTGAAGAAAAATGCACTGGAACAACCGCTGACCTTGCGCCAGTGGGGCAAGCTCGTCGCCAGAATTCAGCAGGTGGCGAAACTTGAATACCGTGACCAGGTTGTCGAGCGCGTCGGTGTTGTTCTGGACGGCTTTGAAGCGGGCACCATCAAGCTTGTACCGCAGGATTTGCTCCTGCAGGGCGCCGGTGACACGGTGGGTGTGGACGTTGTTATCCGCTGTCCCTGGTGATGGCGGCAGCGTTGTCGGAGGGGAAGGCTGCGGCCAACACCCTTCGCGAGCGATTCTATTTGGGGATTATCGAACCTGAGGGGAGCGATTCCGCGACCTTTCTGCACAGCCTGGAGGCGCTGCGCGGCGTGCAGATCAGCGAGGTGGGCAGCGCACTGGCACGTTCGGATGTGAATCAAGTCGTGGACATTCTGCAAGCCAGAGCAACCACCAGTACGCTGATGCTCAACTCCGATAATCACGCCATGTTGGTGGCCAAAACCATTGAGGGCGAGCGCAGCACTTATCACTTTTACGATCCGAACTTCGGTATTTTCGAGTTCGATCAACCGGTCGCATTCAGATTGGCATTGGAGCAGTTTTTCCTTCGGCAGGGGATGGCCAGACATTACGCCGCTTATGGCGACGTGGCGCGCCCGACCTTCGATCTGATCGAACTGGAAGGCGCGCGGGTGTCGGAAATGGCATTGCCTGGTGCAATCCGTGTCTCGCAACTGCTGCAACCCGGCCCGTTGCCAGGACAGTCGCAACGCCCGGTCAGGCAGCGTCTGGCCAGTGCCCGCGGACAATCACTGATGAGCAACGCTCACCTGGGCAGCAGCCTACTGGCGCTGGACAGCCGCTGGTGGGGGCAACAAATCGCGCAAGCGACGAACCACCTCCAGCAGCAGAATCAGCTGGCACCGCAGCTTGTGCCGTTGTTCGAAACCCTGGAGATCAGGCCGGACGGGACGTATCGGATGAGCCTGATCGATCCTGAAAATCCTGAACACGTGTTACGTGTTATCACCGACGACCAACGACTCTTGCGCATCAAGAACTACCTCTCGGAACGTTTTGCAGCCTTGGCCAATAAATCATCCGTCCCGGGTGATCCGGTCGACCCAACCGATGTTGGTAGCGTCCATACCTTGAACGCCGGCTTCGCCATACAAGCGCTGATGAATGCGCTGAGGGGGCAGGAAGGGGCTGACCGACCTCTGACCCTGGCTGTCCGGTTGCACGCCTATGTCAATTACGCGCAGTTGGTGCATGGCATCGTGGTCGATGTGGCGGGCTTGATAGGTCTGGTTCGGCAGGCACTGGCTGAAGAGAAACTGATTGCCCGTACTGTCGCCCCAGTGGTCAAAGCGGCTGTGGGGCCGAGCGTGAGCGAAGCGACCGGCGGACTGTTGCAACTGGCCAATGTCGGGTTCGACATTTATCAATTGGCGACTGCAAAAAACGATGTCGAACGCGCCCAGTTCGGGACGCAACTGACTTTTGACTCGGCCAGTCTGGTGTTGTCGGTAGGCGCTTACGCTGCTGGCGCCACGACCGCCGGGGCGTTTCTGGGCGGGGCCGCCGTGATTCTGGCGGGACTGGCGGTGGGGGTGGCGGCACTGGCTCAGGGCTTTGCCGCCATTGCCGAAGAAGCCAAACAGGTCGGGTTGTTTTTCGATGAAATCGAGAAGGCTCATCGTCAAGGCTATCGTTTCGACAGCGCGTTGACCGCGTGGGTGCCGTGCTCATCGCTGATCGTCCAGACGCTGGATCTGGCCGCCGGCAAACTGGTGCTCGACAGCCCAAAACTGTACCCGCTGCGCGATCATTTCGGGGTGCCGACCTTTGACGGCGATTACGAGCGGGCGATCAATATTCGTCGGGAACTGAATCTGCCTAGCCAGATAAAATTCACTCCGCCCACCGGGCAGATCATCGTACTGCCCTGCACACCACAGACCTGTTACGGCTACGAGTACAAGGCGCTGCCCTTCGCCACGCTGCGCCATGACAGCGGGTTCGACACGGCCCGGCGTCTGGAGAAAAGGAAAGCGGACGGCGGATGGCTGTTCCTGTTTTCCTTCTATTCGTTTCCGAGTGAGTACATCCTTTATCGCCTTTTTCCGGCCTATCGGCCAACAGTGATCGATGTGCTGCTCGATGCCGTCGAGCGCTCACTGGTGGTACCGGTTCTGCCCCCGGCATGGCACGGGAAAGTCGCCTATCGGATCCAGGGCGCGGGCAAGCAATGTGCATTGGTGCTCAATCCCGGGGTGAGTCTGACACTTGAGTCCCCCAGCGTTACTACTTCCCGATGGGTGCTGGAGGCGGCGTGGGCCAGTGAGAGCGACGTTATTCTGGGCGGGGCGACGGGCCTGCAGATCGGCACTGTCAAGGTGGAGTTCACGGGCCGAGGTCTTCATGACGTCCTGATCCGGATCACCAATAATCAGCTATTCCAGCTTGATCGCGGAAAATGGCAGATGAGCCTCGTTGAGCAGGATGTGCCACCGGGCATGGATCGGCAGACGCTACAGGAACATTTCAAGGGACTGGCTCAGGAGCATCGTTTGGTGATGCCGTATACGCCGGTTCATCACTATCTGATTCCGTTCGAGAAACCGAGTGAGCCCCGTCACACCACCGCCTGGTACGACGCGAAGGAGGAACGCTTCCTGTACATCCGCAGCAAGGATGTACTCGCCGCTGATGAAGCGCTGCCAGGCGCGGTGGCTGGCGGCTACGTCTATTTCTACGAACCGCAGGGTTTCGTGATTTGGCAAGTCGACGCGGTCACCGGATTGCTCGGTTATCGTTATCGGTTGCTGCCTAAAAACACGGGAGCCACCATCAAGAGCGTGGAGGCGGACGCGCAAGGGGTGATTCACGTCGTACAGGAAATCGCTCGCGAAGATCAGACCAGCGATGTGCTGGTGTACGTGATCCATGACGGGCAACTGCTGCTGAGTTCGATCACCCGCGACATGGATCCGGCGCTGGAATCGGTCTTCAGTGCCAGCGACACACTGGCCGACTGGTCGCAGGTACTTGGCAACTATTACGTCCTTAGGCCTGTTATTGACGATGATGACTTTTCCACCGTCAATTGGCAGCCGGCCCCCTTTGTCTCGGTCTGCTGGAAGTTCGAAGCGAATGCGCGGGACATGGCGTGGGTTCGTCAACGTGACCACCTGATTATCCGCCCCTCCCCGTGGATTCACCGTGGACGCGGTTGGGCCGACTCGATCAAGAACATGACTGATTTGACGTTGCTCGCACCAGCGGACGGCAGCGATGTGTTTGTCATCTACGACAGGCTCAGGCAGCAGCTATGCCGCAAGCAACGTACTCTGGTGGCGGGCAAAGGAGATTGGTCGCATACGTGGGAGCAGCCCGAGAAGCTGGAGAATGTAGTGGCAGTCGAAGGTGGATACCTGGCGCTGACGTCGGAGGGGCTGTTCTTCAACCTGACCCCCCAGGGATACCTGACGCTGGGAGGCCTTGGCGAGTCGTGGTTCAAGGATCGGATGCACTGGTGGTCTGCATTGGAACCGCTTGCCCGGCAACACGCGGCCGAGCGTTTTGCTCTTGTCGGTCTGACCAACTTCAGCGGCGACGCGAGATTGTGCGCCTGGTATGTCGGCAATCGAATATTGCTGGCTGATCTGGGCCATGGAAAAGAGGTACGCCTGCTCAGCGTTACCCCTGATAGCGAGGCGGCCTGGTTATTCCACGTTTCGAGCGGTGAAATCTATCGTCAGGCGTTCATCGATCCGCAGCGGCTGGAACCTGTATTTGGCGAAGGCTCGCGATTGCTAAGGGCTGATGCGCTACCCGCTGCCGAGCGTGAATGGGCGCCTTGGCAGTTTGCCGAAGTAACGGTTGAGGGAGGCGGATTGCGCGGTACGACACTTGAAGGCGTGGTACTCGAGTTGCGTTATCAAGAACCGGCATTGCTCACCGGCGTCACCCATGAGTGGGTCATGTCTCAGGAAGGGCGAGCGCACGAAAACCTCATAGAGTTGGCGGACAGCCAGCCTCATGCCGCGCTGCTGTCGGTAGAGGACGTTGGCAGTCTGATATGGTTCGTAGTCGATACCGAACGTGTGATTCGGGTGCCAAAGGCCGCGATTCCAGAATCCTTCGAGCTATTGGGAACGCAACGGCAAACCAACGTATTGCTTCATGATGACAAGAGTGGCCTTCTGCTGACTTATCCGGGCATTGGGCATGCGGGGCCACTCAGTTATGTCTGGCGTAATGCCCAGGTACTGGTCATTGAAGGCCAGATGAAAGTCGACGATGTTCTGCCACTGATGCCCGACGATGTCACGACCCTGATCCTGCGCATGGGACAAGGTGCGGTAAGTTACCGGTTGTCGAAGGCTGCCTGGCTGAGGCTTGAGTCGGTCATCCTCGACTGCCGGCATTCGCTGGGCACTGCACAAACGATTCCCGGCAAGTTGATCTGGGAGCTGGATAATCCTGAAAAGCTGTTGCTGAGCATCGTTCAGGAACACCTGGTGATGATTGACCCGGACAGCGGGCACAGTGTGATCTTTCGTGAAGTGTATGCGACGGATTTCAGCTTGCGCGGCGAAGTCTTGCTCGGGTTCGAAGGGCATCGACCTTATGCCGTTTCGACACTGGTGCAGAGGCTGGTCGCTCGACAGAGCGCGCATGACAGCGCAACGCTGGGAGAACTTCTAACGGTATCGACTGCTGAGTTGGAAAGCAGCCTGGTGGGATAGCGTTGAGCTTGCCGTACAACTGGACAGGTCAAACGAAGTTTAAAACCTTCGGAATGCGTTGAGCATCGCTGACCGAAAAAAGGCTGCAGGTTAAATACAACCTGCAGCCTTTTTTTGCCTATCGGTATCAAGGAACCAGATATCCCTTCACCCCGGTAAAAATAATCTGCGCCGCCAGCGCGCAGACGAACAACCCCATCAGTCGGCTGACAATCTGCAAACCCTGATCGCCGAGAATCCGTTCTATCCGATTGGACAAGTAAAGCACCACGCCGACCGTGAAACTGGCCAGGGCAATACTGAGAATGGCCGTCAGCTTGTCATCCCAGTGGGGCTGGCTGACGCCCATCACTAACAGAGCACCGATGGTGCCGGGCCCAACCGTCAGCGGGATGGTCAGCGGAACGATGGTGACGTCCTGCTGTACGTTATCGGTTTGTACCGCCGACTTGCCCTGGGCCATGCCCAATGCCGAGATGAACAACACGCTGCCGGCGCCAATGCGAAAGGCGTCTACGGTGATGCCGAACACATTGAAAATCACACGACCGAAAAGATACAGCAAGACACTGGAAACCAGCGTGGCGGTTGCCACTTTCCAGGCCAGGCGTCGTTGCTCCTTGCGCGAATAACCGCGGGTCAGGCTGATGAAACAGGACAACACGAAGAATGGGCTATAGAGCACCAGCATCTTCAGGTAAACGCTGAACAACACGTGGAGCATGGGGCAAGCTCACTGGCGAGGGAAGTCGAGGGGGAGTCTATCAGGCGCTGTGGAGGCTGTCGGCTCAGGAAGTCTGAACCGCTGCCCGGTTCTGCTGATCACGCTGGGCAACCCAATGCTCGATCAGATCGCGCAGCTGCGACAACTCGACCGGTTTGGCCATGTGCCCGTCCATGCCGGCCTGGCGCGCGCGCTCTTTGTGTTCGGCGAGGATGTGTGCGGTCAACGCTACCACCGGGGTGCGAATCCGCTGGTTGCCGACTTCCCAGGCGCGCAATTGCTGGGTGGCGGAGAAGCCGTCGAGGATTGGCATTTCGCAGTCCATCAGCACCAGGTCGTAACGCTGTGCCTTCATCGCCACCAAGGCTTCTTCGCCATTGCTGGCGGTATCCGGTTGCAGGTTGAGCTTACCCAACATGCCGCGAATGACCTTGGTCGAGATGCTGTTGTCTTCGGCCACCAGGATGCGGAAGTCGCTGGGCACCTTGACCGGAAGGGTCGGGCCGGTGGGCAGGTGTTGTGAAACGGACGGGCCCTTGTTGCGCTGGTTCAGCTCGTCCGCCAGAGTGGTCTTGAGCGTATAGCCGGCCACCGGTTTGGCGAGAATGCGTTTGATCCCGCAATTACGCGCGATGATCTTGCTCGGTGCATTGCTGATACCCGTGAGCATGATCAACAGAATGTCGTGGTTCAGACTCGGGTCTTCCTTGATCTTGGCGGCCAGTTGCATGCCGGTCATGCCGGGCATGTTCTGGTCCAGCAGGACCACGTCGAAGTAATCGCGCAGGTGGGCCTTGGTGCGCAGCAGCGCCAGGGCCTCCTTGCCGGACGGCACGGCGCTGACATTCAGGCCCCAGGCGCTGCACTGCTGCACCAGCACCTTGCGACAGGTGTCGTTGTCATCCACAACCAGTACGCGTGCACCTTGCAGCGGGCCGTCCAGGTCCGAGGTCGGATGTTCGAGACGGTCCGGGTCCAGTGGCAGGGTCAGCCACAATGTGCTGCCCTGGTTGGCGCCGCTCTTGATGCCGAATTCACCCTGCATCAAACGGATCAGCTGCCGGGCGATGACCAGCCCAAGATTGCCCCCCAGGCTGGTGGCCGAGAGAAAGTGCTTGCTGTGCAGTTCGGCATGCATCAACGCGTCACGTTCTTCCGCTTCCATGGGCTGGCCGCTGTCCTGCACGGCGATACGCAGCCGCGGTTTGGCGCTGCGTTCATCCAGGGCGACGACGATCAGGATCTCGCCTTCGTCGGTTTTCTTCAGGGCGTTTTCCAGCAGGCTCAGCAAGGTCTGGCGCAGGCGCGTCGGATCTCCGCTGATGACGCGTGGTACCTGCGGCTGGATGAAGCTGATCAGCTCGACGTTCTGCTGTTCGGCCTTGGCGCGGAAGATGCTCAGGCAGTCTTCGATCAGGGCGTTGAGGTCGAACTGCACGTCGTCCAGTTCGATCTGCCCGGACTCGAGTTTGGAGATGTCGAGAATTTCGTTGATCAGTGTCAGCAGCTCGTTGCCCGCGCTATGGATGGTCTGCACATAGTCGCGTTGCTTGACCGACAGCGGTGTGCCCAGCAGCAGTTCGGTCATGCCCAGCACGCCATTCATCGGGGTGCGGATTTCGTGGCTGATCTTCGCCAGAAATTCGGCTTTGGCGTTGATTTCGGCGTTGCTCGCGGCCAGATCGCGACTGACGCTGAAACGGTCTTCAGTGATGCTTCGCTGTCGCTCGCCCAAGGCAACACTCATCAACAGGCCACTGATACAGATAAACACCAGCAGAATGATGATCAGGCCTTGCGGCGCGACAAGGGTCAACCCCTGCAGCGCCGGCAGGATAATCAATGTGCCGAGGTTGAACACCACCATGGCCGCGACGAACAGGCGCGCCGGGCGATAACCTTTTTGCCAGTGATGGGCACCGACGAACAACATGCTCAGGCCCGCCAGAGCAACCAGCCCATAGGTGATCAGGTTCAGTGGCAGTGTGTTGACGAACAGCAACAGCAGGCCGCAGGCCACGATGAACAGGATGTCCCCCAGCAGCAGCTTGTTCAGCGGGTGGGGGCCGAGTGGGGCGAAGAAACGATAGGCGAACATCAGGCCGCAAGGCGCGGTCATCAACAAGGCGAGGTAGGCGCCGGGTGTTTGCACGGCGGACCAGTTCGGCAGCCATGGCCGGACCAGGTTCAGCAGCAACACCAGGCTGAGCATCAGCAGCCCTTCGCACGCTGCCAGCCAGAGGCTGCTGCGCGAGCGGGTGTAGATGTAACGGGTCAGGTTATGCAGGATCAGCATCCCGAGGCAGCCAAAGAGCAGGCCGTAGATCAGCGTCAGGTTCTGAGTGGCCGCGGTCATGACCGCCGATTGCAGGGTGATGTAAGGCCGCAACTGGTGTTCGGAGACCAACCGCAGGTAGACGTCGAGGGTTTTGTCGCTTTGTGGCAGCGGCAACATGAAGTCGCTGCTGGGGAGGGGGCGCGTAGCCTGGAGCTGCCCGGTACCGGTATTCAATTGATCGATCAACTGGTCGCCGTCGAGCACATACAGATTGAGGTGCGACAGGTCCGGTGCGAACACTCGCAGCAACTGTTCATGCTTGCCGGGCGCGAGCCTGAAACGCAGCCATAGCGCACCCTCGGGCGCGGCCGCGGTGAGGCGCTCGAGTTCGATGGGGCTGAATTGATTGGTGTAGCGGCTGGAGCGGATGTCGCTCAGCTGCAGGTCGCCCTGTTCGTCGAGCAATACCGCCCACCCACTGCCTTGCGCGGCTTGGGCCGGGAGCATGCAGAGCAAGGTCAGCAGAGTGACGGTGAAGCCTATGGCAGTCCTGAGCCAGCGCACGGCGAAATCCCTTCGTAGGTTAATGCCAGAGTATAACTATGCGCGGCGCCGGAATAGTCAGGCAAGGGTCGCAAGCCCTTGCCTGGCCGAATGGATGGCTTATTCCTGATTCTCGCCACGCTCGCGGGCAATGGCGCGGTAGCCAATGTCCTTGCGGTAGAAGCAGCCTTCCCAGTCGATTTTAGCTGCCAGTTTGTAAGCTTGCTGCTGGGCTGTATCGACACTGGTGCCCATGGCGGTTGCGCACAGCACCCGACCACCGGCGGTCACCACCTGACCGTCCTTGAGCGCAGTACCGGCATGGAAGACTTTGCCTTCCAGTGCCGCGGCTGCATCCAGGCCGTTGATGGCAACGCCTTTGGCGTAGTCACCCGGGTAACCGCCAGCGGCCAATACGATGCCGACGCTCGGACGTGGATCCCATTGTGCTTCGACCTTGTCCAGCGCTTGCGCCAGGGCCGCTTCGACCAGCAACACCAGGCTCGACTGCAAACGCAGCATCACCGGTTGGGTCTCAGGGTCGCCGAAACGGCAATTGAACTCGATAACTTTTGGGTTACCCGCCTTGTCGATCATCAGGCCGGCATAGAGGAAACCGGTGTAGACGTTACCTTCCTCGGCCATGCCACGCACGGTCGGCCAGATCACCAGGTCCATGACCCGCTGATGGACTTCGGCCGTGACGACCGGGGCCGGGGAGTAAGCGCCCATGCCGCCGGTGTTCGGGCCGGTGTCGCCGTCGCCGACGCGTTTGTGGTCCTGGCTGGTGGCCATCGGCAATACGTTCTTGCCGTCGACCATGACGATGAAGCTGGCTTCTTCGCCGTCCAGGAATTCTTCGATCACCACGCGGGAGCCGGCGTCGCCAAACGCGTTGCCTGCGAGCATGTCGCGCACCGCGTCTTCTGCTTCGCCCAGGGTCATGGCCACGATCACGCCTTTACCGGCGGCCAGGCCATCGGCCTTGATCACGATCGGTGCGCCTTTTTCACGCAGATAAGCCAGGGCCGGCTCGATCTCGGTGAAGTTCTGGTAGTCAGCGGTCGGGATCTTGTGGCGAGCCAGGAAGTCTTTAGTGAAGGCTTTCGAACCTTCCAGCTGAGCAGCGCCAGCGGTCGGGCCGAAGCAATCCAGGCCACGGGAGCGGAACAGATCGACGACACCGGCGACCAGCGGTACTTCCGGGCCGACGATGGTCAGGGAAACGTTCTTCTCGGCAAAGTCAGCCAGCTGCTCAAGTGCGAGAACGTCGATAGCGACGTTCTCGCACTTGGCTTCAATGGCGGTGCCGGCGTTGCCCGGGGCAACGAAAACTTTCTGCACGCGCGGATCCTGAGCCACTTTCCATGCCAGGGCGTGTTCACGGCCACCGCTGCCAATGATCAAAACATTCATTTCAAAAAACCTCGGATGACGCTAATTCTGGAGAACTTGTCGGGCCGCTTTACTGTGGGAGCTGGCTTGCCTGCGATGGCATCAACTCGGTATGACTGAAGCACCGAGTTGCCTGCATCGCAGGCAAGCCAGCTCCCACATAAGCCAGTGCCCACAGTTGATCGTCGTACTTAGTGACGGAAGTGGCGCATGCCGGTGAACACCATCGCGATGCCCGCTTCGTCGGCTGCGGCAATCACTTCGTTATCACGCATCGAGCCACCTGGCTGGATCACCGCAGTGATACCGACCTTGGCCGCATTGTCGATGCCGTCACGGAACGGGAAGAACGCGTCCGATGCCATGACCGCGCCCTGCACCTGCAAGCCGGCGTGTTCAGCCTTGATCGCGGCGATACGCGCGGAGTTCACGCGGCTCATCTGGCCGGCGCCGACACCGATGGTCTGACGGTTCTTGGCGTAGACGATGGCGTTGGACTTGACGTACTTGGCGACTTTCCAGGCGAAGATCAGGTCGTTGATTTCCTGTTCGGTCGGCGCGCGTTTGGTCACCACTTTCAGGTCTTCGCTGCCGATCATGCCGATGTCACGGCTCTGCACCAGCAAACCGCCGTTGACGCGTTTGTAATCCCAGGCCGGAGCGCGATCAGCCGACCACTCGCCACAGGCCAGCAGGCGTACGTTGGCTTTCGCAGCCACGATGGCGCGAGCTTCTTCGCTGACGCTAGGGGCGATGATCACTTCGACGAACTGACGCTCGACGATGGCCTTGGCGGTTTCAGCATCCAGCTCGCGGTTGAACGCGATGATGCCGCCGAACGCCGACTCGGTGTCGGTGGCGTAGGCCAGTTCGTAGGCCTGACGGATGCCGCCTTCGGCGTCCGGGCTCACGGCCACGCCGCACGGGTTGGCGTGCTTGACGATCACGCAGGCCGGCTTGACGAAGCTTTTCACGCATTCCAGCGCGGCGTCTGTGTCGGCCACGTTGTTGTACGACAGCTCTTTGCCTTGCAGTTGGGTCGCGGTGGCGATGCCGACTTCGGCAGGCTTGGCTTCAACGTAGAACGCCGCGCTCTGGTGCGGGTTCTCGCCGTAGCGCATTTCCTGGGCCTTGATGAACTGGCTGTTGAAAGTGCGCGGGAATTCGCTGCGACCTTCAGTGCTGAGGGTTTCAGCCGCCTGGTTCACGGTGCCCATGTAGTTGGCGATCATGCCGTCGTAGGCGGCGGTGTGTTCGAAGGCCTTGAGCATCAGGTCGAAACGCTGAGCGTAGGTCAGGCCGCCAGCCTTGAGGCTTTCCAGAACGTTGGCGTAATCGCTGGCATTCACCACGATGGCGACGTCTTTGTGGTTCTTGGCTGCCGAACGGACCATGGTCGGGCCGCCGATATCGATGTTCTCGATCGCGGTCGGCAGGTCGCAGCCTGGCTTGTTGATGGTGGCTTCGAACGGGTACAGATTGACCGCGACCAGATCGATTGGCTTGATGCCGTGTTCGCTCATGATGGCGTCGTCGATACCGCGACGACCGAGGATCCCACCGTGGATTTTCGGGTGCAGGGTTTTCACCCGACCGTCCATCATTTCTGCGAAACCGGTGTAATCCGCGACTTCCACTGCGGCAACGCCGTTGTCGCGCAGCAGCTTGAACGTCCCGCCGGTGGAGAGGATCTCGACGCCCAGGGCTTCGAGTTCTTTGGCGAATTCAAGGATCCCGGTCTTGTCGGAAACGCTGATCAAGGCGCGGCGGATCGGCAGGCGGGTGGTCTGGTCGGTCATCTCAATTTCCATCAAAAGCAAAGGAGTCAGCAAAAAAGGCGACCGGTTTTACGCGGGCGCCTTTCTGGTTTGATTGAATGCTTACAGCAAATCGTACTGCTTGAGTTTCTTGCGCAGGGTGCCCCGGTTCAGTCCGAGCAGCTCACTGGCCTTGGTCTGGTTGCCCTTGACGTAGTTCATCACGCATTCGAGCAGGGGAGCCTCAACTTCGGAGAGCACCAGGTTGTACACATCCGTGACGGCAGCGCCCTCAAGGTGGGCGAAATAATTGTGCAGCGCCTTCTCGACACTCCCGCGAAGGGTCTGACCTTCTTCGCTCGGCGTATTGAGGTGCTGTTTCAAATTCACGTTGTCGCTCACGGGTGTTGTTCCACTCACTAAAGTCTCGGTCATCATCGTCATGCAGCCACCCCTTCTCCGTCCCCTGTCAGGCTCTTGTAGCGTTCGGCGAAGAAGGCCCGAACGTAGGCGCATTGTGCTTCCGTATCTTCCAAACGATTGAAGTGGGCGCGAAACTCCCTGGCGCCCGGCAAGGTTGCGAGATACCAGCCCACATGCTTGCGAGCTATGCGCACGCCCATGACGTCGCCATAGAAGGCATGCAGCGCAGCCAGATGCTCAAGCAGAATACGTTCCACCTCGACCAGCTCCGGTGCCGGGAGTTTTTCGCCGGTACGCAGATAATGGTCGATCTCACGAAAAATCCATGGCTGCCCTTGGGCTGCCCGACCCACCAACAGGCCATCGGCACCGGTCGCGTCAAGCACGTACCGGGCCTTCTCGGGCGAATCGATATCGCCGTTGGCGAAGACCGGAATCGACACCGCCTGCTTGATCGCGGCAATGGTGTCGTACTCGGCTTCACCGGTGTACAGATCTGCACGGGTGCGGCCATGCACCGCCAACGCCGTAATGCCTGCCTGTTCGGCGATCTTCGCCACGGTCAGGCCGTTCTTGTTCGCCCGGTCCCAGCCGGTGCGGATCTTCAGGGTGACCGGCACATCGACCGCAGCCACCACGGCCTGCAGGATCTCGGTCACCAATGCTTCATCTTTCAACAGAGCGGAGCCGGCGGCCTTGTTGCAGACCTTCTTCGCCGGACAGCCCATGTTGATATCAATAATCTGTGCGCCCAGTTCAACGTTGGCCCGGGCCGCATCCGCCAGCATCTGCGCATCTCCACCTGCGATCTGTACCGAGCGGGGCTCGGGATCGCCTTCGTGGATCATGCGCATCCGCGATTTGCGGGTGTTCCACAAGCTCATGTCGCTGGTGACCATTTCCGAGACTACAAGTCCTGCGCCCAATCGTTTGCACAGCTGACGAAAGGGCTGGTCGGTGACGCCCGCCATGGGGGCGAGGATCAAGCCGTTGTGCAATGTATATGGACCGATGCGTACCGCCGACATAGGACTTCCCTGTTGTGGGGCCGGATCATGAGAGTTCGAAAAAGGGTTGGCATGATACCCGCTCTCGATGACTGGATAAAGGCTGAATTGAACAAAATCTGAACAGTTATTCTGTTATCGCCAGCGGTTTGGTTTGAACGGGTAAAGTCAGAAATCTGCCGTCAAGCCTGTAACGATGAGCCGTTTCACTCGGGCGAGTGGAAGCTCAGGCTGTAGTTCACCGCTTTGGGGCCTGGGTCGAGAATGTCCAGCGCGATGTGGATCGGCGTTTGCGGCGGCATTTCCGCCAGGCCTTCGAGGTCGCCGTTAAGGTACTCGCCGGGCTTGAAGCGACGGCTGGCGATCAGGTGGCCGTTGAGGTCTGCAAAACGCAGCTCCAGCAGCGGGAAGGGCTGGGAGAAGGGCGCACGGTTGTAGATGATGGCATCGACCACCAGGGCGCCGTTGAAGTCCGGGTGGCTGCGGACCACCAGATTGCTGCTTTTGACTTTCGCGATGTCGACTTTGGATGGCACGGTGCAGCCGATGTGCGGGCACAGTTGCTGGAACCACGGACGGTACTGGTCCTGGCGCGCCAGTTCGTCGAAGTGGTAGGCGACGTATTGACCGGCGAGGCCGGCGGCTCCGAGCAGGATCAGCAGCAGCCAGAAAAAGCGCCGACCCCAGGGGGAGCGACGTTTTTGCCAGTCCAGTTGCAACGGGTCGTCGGTCAGGTCCTCCAGCTCTTCCGCGCGCAGGGTCGGTGCGCTGCGTTCGCGTCGCTTGCGCAGGGGCTCGACCGAGGGCAGGTCGTCGACTTCATCGGGAGTCGCCGACAGGCTGCCGAAGGGGATCGGGGCGTCGAGCGGGTCGTGCAGGCGTAGCTGTTGGATCTCGGGCTCGTCGTCCAGATCCGCGGGCTTCAGCGACAGCGAAGGCTCGGTGCGCGAGTGTTTGCTCGGCTCGATCGTCGGTTCTGGAGTGGGCGCGTCGACGGTTTGTGCGCGATCGGCGGCCGATTCACTGAAGAGGCTGTCGGACCAGGGCTCCTGCTCGTGCTCGGTGGTATCGCGGCGAGCGCTGAGGCTGTCTTCGCGGGGCCGAGTGAATTCCGTTGTTGGCTGGATTTCCCGCTGTTCGAGCCGGGCGAGCTCTTGGTCGAGATCCAGGCTGTCCAGATCCATTTCGGCAGCGGTCCATTGCTTTTTGGCTGATGGCTCGCTGCGCGGGCGGTTCGACGGGCGCCGGGGCAACCGGTTTGACCGTCTCCTTGCCGGCCCGCTGCTCGAGTAATTGCTTGGCGGCGTTGAACACCTGCAAGCACGAGCCGCAACGAACCACTCCACGGGCCGCGCTCAACTGAGCATGGCTGACGCGGAAGCTGGTTTGGCAATGCGGGCACTGGGTGACGAAGCTGTCGGTCATGCGGCAATCCGGTTTATGCAGGCGCTCATTCTAGCGCCGACGGCCAGTAATGCGTACCCAGCCGTCGCGATTGGCTATCGGGTCCAGATCGAAGTCCTGGGCGTAGGCTGCGGCGACTTCCTCACCTTGTTCGGCGAGGATGCCCGACAGCGCCAAACGACCGCCCGGCTTGACCAGGCTGGACAGTTGCGGCGCCAGCGAAACCAGCGGGCCGGCAAGAATGTTGGCCACCAGCACGTCGGCCTGAACCTGTGGCAGGTCTTGCGGCAGATACAGCGGGAAGAGTTCGTCAGCAATGTTGTTGCGCCCCGCATTGTCGCGGGAGGCTTCCAGCGCCTGCACGTCGATGTCGGTGCCGACGGCTTGCTTGGCGCCCAGCAACAGGGCGGCAATCGCCAGAATCCCCGAGCCGCAGCCGAAATCCAGCACGTTGCAGTCTTTCAAGTCCTGGCCATCGAGCCATTCCAGGCACAGCGCGGTGGTCGGATGAGTGCCGGTGCCGAACGCCAGGCCCGGGTCCAGCAGCAGATTCACCGCGTCAGGCTCAGGCGCGGCGTGCCAGCTCGGGACAATCCACAGGCGCTGGCCGAAACGCATCGGCTGGAAGCCATCCATCCAGCTACGTTCCCAGTCCTGGTCTTCGATGACTTCGCTGTGATGCTCGGGCAACGGGCTGCCGGTCAGCAACTCGAGGTGGGCCAGTACGCTGGCGGCTTCGGTGCCACCTTCGAACAAGGCCAACAGGTGAGTGTGCGACCATAGCGGGGTGGTGTTGAGTTCCGGCTCGAAAATCGGCTGATCTTCGGCGTCCATGAAAGTCACCGATACGGCGCCCACTTCAAGGAAAGCGTCTTCGTAGGTTTCGGCTTGTTCTGGGCTGATGGCGAGACGGACTTGCAGCCAAGGCATGGCGGGCACCTTTGAAAAATATAGATTGCAGCCTAGCGGGCTGCGAGAAGCGCGCAAGTTTACGCGAGAGCGGAGGTTTTGTGGGAGTCCACTGTATCTGTGGGAGCGGGCTTGCTCGCGAAAGCGGTCTGTCTCAGTCACATCAATGTTGGATGTGCCGTCTTCGCGAGCAAGCCCGCTCCCACAGGGGGTGAGTGTATTGCTTGATGAAATCCCCAGAAACAACAAAGCCGCTCGAAGGCGGCTTTGTTGGTATGGATCACAGCTTAATGCTTTTCGCCAGCCAGCTTGTGTTCCAGGTAGTGGATGTTGATTCCACCTTTGCAGAAGCCTTCATCACGGACCAGGTCGCGGTGCAGCGGGATGTTGGTCTTGATCCCGTCGACAACGATTTCGTCCAGCGCATTGCGCATGCGCGCCATGGCTTCGTCACGGGTTGCGCCGTAGGTGATCAGCTTGCCGATCAACGAATCGTAGTTCGGCGGAACGGCATAACCACTGTACAGGTGCGAATCGACGCGAACGCCGTTGCCGCCTGGCGCGTGGAAATGCTTGACCGTGCCTGGGCTAGGCATGAACGTTTTTGGGTCTTCGGCGTTGATCCGGCATTCCAGCGCGTGACCGCGGATGACTACATCATCCTGGGTGAACGACAGCTTGTTGCCGGCGGCGATGCTGAGCATCTCCTTGACGATGTCGATGCCGGTGACCATTTCCGAAACCGGGTGCTCTACCTGGACACGAGTGTTCATCTCGATGAAGTAGAAGTGGCCGTTCTCGTACAGGAACTCGAAGGTGCCGGCGCCACGGTAGCCGATGTCGATGCACGCCTTGACGCAGCGGGCGAGGACTTCCTCGCGCGCGTTCTCGTCGATGCCCGGTGCCGGCGCTTCTTCGAGAACCTTCTGGTGACGACGTTGCAGCGAGCAGTCGCGGTCGCCCAGATGGATGGCGTGGCCCTGACCGTCAGAAAGCACCTGAACTTCCACGTGACGTGGGTTGGTCAGGAATTTTTCCAGGTAGACCATCGGGTTGCCGAACGCTGCGCCCGCTTCGGAACGGGTCAGTTTCGCCGAAGAGATCAGGTCTTCTTCTTTGTGCACCACGCGCATGCCGCGACCACCGCCGCCGCCAGCGGCTTTGATGATCACTGGGTAACCGACTTCGCGACCGATGCGCAGAGCGGTTTCTTCGTCTTCAGGCAGTGGGCCGTCGGAACCCGGAACGGTCGGCACGCCGGCAGCGATCATGGCGTGCTTGGCCGATACCTTGTCGCCCATCAGGCGGATGGTCTCGGCTTTCGGGCCAATGAACGCGAAGCCGGAGTTCTCGACCTGTTCGGCAAAGTCGGCGTTTTCCGCAAGGAAGCCGTAGCCTGGGTGGATGGCGGTAGCGCCAGTCACTTCAGCGGCGGCGATGATGGCCGGAATGTGCAGGTAAGAGTGCGCGGCCGCGGCCGGACCGATGCAGACAGATTCGTCTGCCAGGCCCAAGTGCATCAGCTCTTTGTCGGCCTTGGAGTAAACGGCGACAGTCTTGATGCCCATCTCTTTGCAGGCACGCAGAATCCGCAGGGCGATCTCACCGCGGTTGGCGATCAGAACTTTTTCCAAC
Source organism: Pseudomonas sp. FP603 (assembly GCF_030687415.1). Lineage (NCBI taxonomy): Bacteria > Pseudomonadati > Pseudomonadota > Gammaproteobacteria > Pseudomonadales > Pseudomonadaceae > Pseudomonas > Pseudomonas sp. FP603. Next base: position 6,179,080 of record NZ_CP117431.1, on the reverse strand, counting down.
TTCGCAGTCATCAAAGTTTCTCCGCGGTTCAAACGATGGTGAACAGCGGTTGGTCGTACTCAACCGGCTGGCCGTCTTCGACGAGGATGGATTCGATCACACCGCTGGCTTCAGCTTCGATGTGGTTCATCATCTTCATGGCTTCGACGATGCACAGAGTGTCGCCTTTCTTCACGGTCTGGCCGACTTCAACGAAGGACGGCGAGGACGGCGAGGATTTGCGATAGAAAGTACCGACCATCGGCGAACGTGCAACGTTGCCGTTCAGTGTTGGGGCAGCCGGAGCAGCAGGAGCCGCGGCGGCAACCGGAGCAGCAGCAACAGGCGCAGGCGCCGGAGCATGCATAGGCGCGGGAGCGTAGTACTGCTGAGCCGGCGTCTTGCTGTGACGGCTGATGCGTACGGACTCTTCGCCTTCCTTGATCTCGAGCTCGTCGATACCGGACTCTTCCAGCAATTCGATCAGTTTCTTAACTTTACGGATATCCATGAATCATCAACTCCCAAGGGTCGGTCAGGGGCGTTACGCTTGTTGTTCAAGCTGTTGCCGGTCTTTCAAGCTGCTCTAGGGCGGCCTCCAGAGCCAGTCGATAACCGCTGGCGCCAAGGCCGCAGATCACTCCCACCGCAACGTCGGAGAAGTAAGAGTGATGGCGGAAAGGTTCGCGTTTGTGCACGTTAGACAAATGCACTTCGATGAATGGGATGCTCACTGCCAGCAGCGCGTCACGTAATGCGACACTTGTATGCGTAAAAGCTGCTGGATTGATCAGAATGAAGTCCACACCTTCGCCGCGAGCAGCGTGGATGCGATCGATCAATTCGTACTCGGCGTTGCTTTGCAGATAGAGCAAATGGTGGCCGGCAGTGCGCGCCCGCTGTTCCAGATCCTGATTGATCTGCGCCAGGGTGGTTGCACCGTAGACGCCCGGTTCCCGGGTGCCGAGCAGGTTCAGGTTGGGGCCGTGTAAAACCAATAGGGTCGCCATCTGCTGCTCCTTTGTCATCTGTGTGCAATTGTCAGAACCCGGCGACTATGCCGCAAAGCCTTTGTGACTGTCCAGTTCTATGCAATAGCCAGCACGATGGCCGATGTTTACGCGAAATATGTGACCGGGTAATTAAATCCGGTCATTTGCTTTCGCAACACGTTCGGCGAAGTTTTTCGCGCTGATCTCACCGATCACCCGCACATCGGCACGTTCGACGCCATCTTTGCCAAAAAACATCAGCGCCGGAGGACCGAATAGCTTGTAGCGATCGAGCAGGGCACGTTGTTCGGCGTTGCTGGCGGTGATGTCAAAACGGATCAAACGATAGCCTTTGAGGCGTTCGACGACATTGGCATCGTTGAGAACTTCGTGTTCGATGACTTTGCAACTGATGCACCAGTCGGCGTACCAGTCGAGCAGCAGCGGCGTGCCGGAGGATTTGGCTTCGGCGAGGACGCGGTCCAGTTCCGCTGGCGTGGTGATGGTTTGCCAATTGCCGACGATTTGCGGTTGGTCGTTGCTTACGACAATGCGCGGCTGGCCAATAGGGTTGAACGGGTCGGTCTGGCCACTGAACGCGCCATACCAACAAGCCAGGGCATAAAACAGCAGGAGCATCCCGAGCAATTGTCCCAGGCGTTTTCTCGGCGGTTTATAGACAAATTCCAGCGCGCCCATAAATAACCCGACGCCGCCGGCGAGCAAGCCGATCAACAGCAAGGTGATCTGGCCCGGCAATACCCGACTGAGCAAAGCAATCGCCAGCCCAAGCAGCAGTACCCCGATCGCGTTTTTCACGTAGATCAGCCACGGGCCGCTTTTCGGCAACCAGGCCGCGCCACCGGTCGCCACCAGCAACAGCGGCGCACCCATGCCCAGGCCGAGCATGAACAATTTCAATCCGCCGCCCAGCGCATCGCCACTGGCGCTGATGTACAGCAGCGCGCCGGCCAGTGGTGCCGATACACACGGCGAAACCAGCAGGCTCGACACCACGCCCAGCACCGCCGCGCCCCACAACGAACCACCCTCGGTGCGCCCGGCAATCCGGTCCAGGCGGCTGCTGATGGCATGGGGGAGTTTCAGTTCGAATACGCCAAACATGGCCAGGGCAAACACCGCGAAAAACATCGCGAACGGCACCAGCACCCAGGCCGATTGCAAACGCGCCTGAAGATTGAGCTGTGCGCCGAACATTCCCATCAAGGCACCGAGCAGGGCGAAACACACGGCCATCGGCAGCACATAAGCCAGCGACAGGTTGAAGCCGCGTAAACCACCGACCTGACCGCGCAGGACCACCCCGGAGAGGATTGGCAGCATCGGCAGCACGCAGGGGGTGAAGGTAAGGCCAACACCTGCGAGGAAAAACAGCGCCAGTTCGCGCCAGCTCCAGGCTGAGGTCGCGGCGCCACTGCCGTCAATAGTCAGGCGCTCGGTCTCGGGCGGATAACACAGGCCTTTGTCGGCGCAGCCCTGATAGGTCACTGCCAGCGTAAAGGCGCGTGAATCGGTGCGCGGCAGATCTATATCGAGAATCCCGCGGTAAACCTCGACATCGCCGAAGAACTCATCGTGCTTTTGTTCGCCCTTGGGCAGTTGCGCCGCACTGAGGCCAACGTCAGCCGGTTCGGCGCGAAACTGGAAGCGATGGCGATAGAGGTAGTAACCCTCGGTGGCGACGAAACGCAGCTTGATCGATTGCGGCGTGCTTTCTACCAGGCTCAACTGAAAGGCTTCGCGCACCGGCAGGAAGTCGACGCTGTTATTGATCGAACCCAAGGTGGAACTGGGTCGACTGTCCAGCAACCCGGCGGCGGAGGCCGGCAGGGCGAGCACTAAAATCAGCAGGCAAAGCAAACGGCGCATGACAATCTCGCATATCGAAAGTGAGGGCATGATAGCGGACGGCGACGGGGTGTGCAGGACGGGGCCTCTTGCGGTGGTTGTTCTGACGCCATCGCGGGCAAGCCCGCTCCCACAAGGCCAGCGCATAACCTGTGGGAGCGGGCTTGCCCGCGATGGCGGTTTGTCAGGCGCGGAAGGCCTGAACGGCTGTATATAGGGACCGTCCCGTGCTATCGGATCATGACGGTTTTTCTGGTCGCTCCGATGGGCAGCGTCTAGCTTACTTTGTTGATTGATCGCTGGAATGGTTGCACAAGTTGATTGTTACAGGGGTGTATTGGGGGCTGTTGGTATGCCGAAACAGCGTGCTGCTGTGATACTCATAGACTTCCTGATTGGTCGATACATTGATGACTGAGCCTTGCACATCAATCTTTATGGCTGGATCTCGGGTGACGAGAAACGGACCGGCAGTCTTGAGTTCAGACGCTATTTGTTCATCGGATGTCAGTTCGCGATAGACATAGTATCGATAGCTGAACGGCACTGTTGCTCCGCCTCGATCATCCTTGACACCGTAGACGAAACCATTTTCGCCAAGGGGTAGTTTGAGTACTACATCGGTCAGCACCGGGGCGCTGGAAGACATAAGCCAGGTCCAGCTGATGTAAACCAGGCATACCGCCAGCAGGCAGGAGGTGACGATTGTGTATGCGGTTTTTTTAGTAGTTCCTGAACCGGGCATACCTGACTCCTTTTTTGATCCATTCCTGATCCGCAGGATCATCGCCAAAAGGAGCCTCGCTCCACCAGCTTCCGAATTCTACTTTTGTCGTTTTTGCCTGCGTCTGGGCAACACCGGCGGCACGTAACAGGACATTTTCGGAAAATCTCGCAGCGATCCCGGCCGCGCCGTAATTGAAATTACCGAAAGCCTCATAGTCAGGAGACATTTTTTTGTAATCCCAAGGGCCGCGATTTCTGACCTGGGTATAGAACCAGGAGTAAATGAATGCGGATCCCTCTTTCAAAACTTTTTTCTTATGGAAGGCAACTGCCATGTTTTCCTCCACAGATACGCCAGGGGGCGAAGGCGGAACTATCACGGGGCACTCCTGTTGCGCGCTCGATTAATTGAAGCGCTAAACCCTAGCATCAAAACGACGACTAAAAACCATCGCATGGCTTAAATAGGAGTTTTCATACAAGGGCTTAGGCGGCGACAGTCCAGATCGTTAGTTGCGTTCGGGCTCGCAGTCCTTAGACCCGAAAGGCCTGAACGGCTGTATGCAACCGCCCACCCAGCACCAACAAATTCTCCCCTTGTTCACGTCCTTCGCCGATGCGCAGCAAGTTATCCCCACCCAATTGGTGAATCCGCTCACTGTGATCGCGGATTTCGCTGACAGCGCCGCTCTGCTGGGCGGTGACATCAGCGATGCGCACCGCTGTGTCGGAAATGGTCTGGATCGCCCCGACGATTTTATCCAGCGCACCGTCGGCCGCCTGGGCCTGATTGGCCGTGGCTTCGGCGTGTTCGACCTGAGCGCGCATGCCTTCGACCGATTGCCGCGCGGCGGTTTGCAGGCCGGCGATCAGCGTCTGGATCTCGGCGGTGGCCCCGGCGGTGCGTTGTGCCAGTGAGCGAACCTCTTCGGCCACTACCGCAAACCCTCGGCCCATTTCCCCGGCGCGGGCCGCTTCGATGGCGGCGTTCAGGGCCAGCAGGTTGGTCTGGTCAGCAATCGAACGAATTACCGTCAGCACGCCGCCGATGGTCGCCGACTCCTCGGCCAGATGTTCGATCATCTGCGCATTGCCTTGCACTTCACCCACCAGCGCATGCAGCCCGGTGAGGCTCAGGCCGATGACCTTCTGACCATGTTCCACCGCCAGCCCTGCATGACGACTGGCGTCCGCGGCCTGGCTGGCATCACCGGCGACTTGTTGAATCGTCGCCTCGAGTTCGCCGAGAGAGTCTCGGATCAGTGCTGTGTCGCCGGCCTGATGCTCGGCGCCGCTGTGCAGGTCATTGCTTAATTCGGCCAACGTTCGGCTACTGCCGGCGACTTGCTCGGCGTTGAGGCGAATGGTGCCCACCAGGTCGACCAGATAGGCGCGCAAGCGATTGAGCGAGGCTTGAATGTCATGCAGTTCGCGGTTGGTCGCGCCCAGTTGAATGTCGCGGCTGAAGTCACCTTCGGCCCAGGTCGACAGCGCCGGGGCGAGGTTGGTCAGCGTTCGGGCCAGGCGTCGCTGCAAGGTATCGATGAGCAAGGCGATCAGCAGGATCAGCCCGATCATCACTCCCTGTATCAGCCGCACTTCGCCCTGGATCTGCCCGTGCTGGGCACGCACTACCGGTTCCAGCCCGGCGATGGACTGCTGCACGGCGGCGATTTTCAAGTGCGTCGCGGTGCTGAGGTCGGCGCGTTTCTGAATCTGTTCGCGGGTGCGCGCCAGTTCCGAAGGGTAGCGGGTGAGCAGGCTGTTGAATTCACGCTTGAGGCCGACGCCGGCATCTTCGGCGACGGCTTTTTCGGTGTTCTCCAGCCCCATCATCGCGGCGAAATCATCGGTGTTTGATTCGGTGCTGGCGGTCACACCCAGCAGCGGTAAAGCGTCCAGTTGCTCGGCTTGAGTGCGGATGTTAGCGACTTCGCGTTCAACATCGGCGGCCAGTTCGCTGCGACCACTGCTGACCAGTTTGTCCCGAGCCAGGGACAGTTTGCCCAAGTGTTGGGACGCAGTGAGTAAAGGCGTCAGGTACGCCGCGTTGCCGCTGGCGTATTGGCTGAGTTGATCCAGGCTGGCGCCGAGTTCGCGTTCGGCTTGCAGCAGCAATGCTTGCGGGTCGCCAGCGAGTTTGCCGGCGGCCAACAGATCAGTTTTGCTGAATTCATCCAGATTCGTCAGGCTCGGGCGCAAGGTGTCAGCCAATGCCGGCGGCAACTCACCGAGCTCCTTTTGCAGGCTGCCGATGGCCTGGCTGGCGTTGCTCAGGCGCAGGGCATCGCCGCTGGCCAGGTAATTCTCGACGTTGCGCGCCACTTCATTTTGAAACTGCTGAGACAGACCCAAGTAACGCTCCATCAACAGATAAGGGCGTTCCAGGGCTTTTTGCGACCACCAGAGCGTGGCGCCAAGGGCCACGCACACGGCGACCAGAAGGAGGGTATTGAGATTGGTCAACAGCTTCAGGCGCATCGTGATCTACCAACGGCAGAATGGTAAGCGCCTGAACTTATTGCGTTTCTGTTACAGGGTTATGACCGAATGGGTCGATTCCGATGAAAAAGTGGCACTTTGCTTTGACTCCCGCGCGGCTTGCACGCGGTTGCGTCCGGCGTCTTTGGCGCGGTACAGCGCTTCGTCTGCCTGACTGGCCATCAGCAGGCTGTCAGAGTCTTCGCGCAGTTCGACGACGCCGGCGCTGAAGGTGCACCAGAGATCCTGAGGCTGAGCCGGGTAATGAATTTCGGCAAAGCGCTGACGGATTTCATCGAGCACCTTGTAGGCCGATTCGATATCCGTGTCCGGCATGACGATGGCGAACTCTTCACCGCCGTAGCGGCCAATGAAGTCGGTCTTGCGCAACCGTTGCTTGAGGAACAGCGCCAGGCTCTTGATCACCCGGTCGCCCATGGGATGGCCGTGACTGTCGTTGACCCGTTTGAAGTGGTCGATGTCGAGCATCGCAAAGCTCAGCGGCTTGTTTTCGCGCCGGGCGCGGAATGAACAGTCTTCGAGCAATTGCAGAATGTGGGTGTGGTTGTACAAACCGGTCAGGCTGTCACGCACCATCCGTGCTTTCAGATTGCGCGCCCGCGCCGCGCGGTTGCGTACGGTGGTGATCAGGTGCCGTGGCTTGATCGGCTTGGTCAGGAAGTCGTCGCCACCCTCGCTCATGGCGTCGAGCTGCTTGTCCAGGTCGTCTTCGGCCGACAGATAAATGATCGGTACGCTGACATAGCGGTCGTTATGGCGGATCACCTTGGCCAATTCAGTACCGGTGCAGGCCGGCATGTACATGTCGAGGATGATCAGGTCCGGCTGGAAGTCCGCCAGTTCGGCCATGGCCTGGATCGGTTCGATCAAGGTCCGCGTGACGATCCCTGCGCTATTGAGCAGGCGTTCGGTGTGCAAGGCCTGGGCGCGGGAGTCGTCGATGATCAGCACTTTATAAGGTTCGTACTGGGCGACACAGGTCAGGACTTCGATCTTTTCCAACAGGCTCGAGGCTTCGAGGGTGCCGGTGAGAAATTCCTGGCCACCGGCCCGCACGGCGGCGAGGCGGGTCGGAGTATCGGTTTCGTGCAGGCTGAAAAACAACAGTGGCAAGGGCTGATCGAGGCCTTCCTGGGCTTCGGCCGCCAGTTTCAGGCCGATGCCGGCGCCACTGAAGTCAACGTCCATGACAATCGCCGCCGGCAACCGCTCGACCATTGAGGAGCGGAACGCGGCGACACTGTCGAGGGATTGAGCGCTGAGCCCGAAGAATTCAAGTTGCTTGGCCAGCCGCTCGGCCCGGTCGTGATCCTGCAACATCACGTAGATCGGTTTGCGCAGCGGCGGCAGGAAGGTTTGTTCGAGCTGGTCGCCATGGCGCAGGCCGGTGCGGGACAGACGCTGCATCAGGCGATTGAGGTCAGTGATCAGTCCGCTGCTCAGACGTCCGCGGTTGGCGTCCACCGCTTCCAGCGACTGGCCAATGTGGCGCGCCAGCTGGGTATGTTCCGGTTGTTCGAAACGTTCGGCAAAGCGCAGCAGGCGCAGATTAGCTTCACTCAATTCCGACAAGTCGGTGGTGGACCATTCGTTGCGCTGCAGGCGTTGCCATATCTCAAGAATCTGACGTGCCTGATGAATTACCCGCTGGGCAAAGTGGTGCTTGAGGCGCTCACGGCTGGGGTCTTCTGGCTCGGTCATATCCTGACTACTAGTTAGGGTGCATGCTGAGATCGACTGGTGGCTCTATGCTAGCACCTCTTTCCGATTGCATGAGTGTCGTATGTCAATAATCTGCAAAGCGACTTCATTCAGTTTCTGACCGACTGGTCGCATAGGCTCAACGCTGTGCTTCATTTATAGTGTCGACTCGACTGCAGTCATTGTGTGGTTCGCTGTGTCCCGCCGGATTTAATGCGGGCAAATGACGCACGATGGCGTAGGGTTGTGGTCGAACCGATGAACTCAAGTGATTGAAAGGATACCGCCATGCTGGACTGGAAGAACCGCACAGGCAGCGCGCCTGAGCGTGCCGCTGAACCGAAATCGGCCACCCGCAGTTATTTTGGCGGCCTGTTGTTCAGCCGGGCGCTGGCTACTCTGATTGTTCTTTACCTGTTGGTGGCGATCGCGCTGGGCTGGTACTGGAGCCAGGAGCCGGCGCTGTTCCCGGTTCAGCAGAATGCCCAGGTGGCGGCCGAGAAAGAAGGCAAGCAGATGGTGGTCGGGTACACCACGGTGGAAACCCTCAAGACCGTTGCCGGCACCTTGCTGACCAAACCGGGCGGCTATATTTCCAACGACCGTTTCCCGCCGGGCCTGTGGATGGATAATACGCCGAGCTGGGAATATGGCGTGCTGGTCCAGGTCCGCGACCTGAGCCGTGCGCTGCGTAAAGACTTCGCCCGCTCGCAGTCGCAGTCCACCGAAGACGCCGACCTGGCCAAGGCCGAGCCGCGTTTCAACTTCGACAACAAAAGCTGGGTGCTGCCATCCAGTGAGTCCGAGTATCAGGAAGGCATCAATTCCCTGAGTCGTTATCAGGCGCGTCTGTCGGGGCCTGACCAGAAAAGCGCGCTGTTCTATGCCCGCGCCGACAACCTGAACAACTGGCTGGGTGATGTGGGAACCCGTCTGGGTTCGCTGTCGCAACGGCTGTCGGCCAGTGTTGGCCGGGTCAAGCTCAACACCGCACTGAAGACTGAAGTCCCGGCCCTCGGCCAGGTGCCGCAGGTTGACGAAGAAGTCGTCGAAACCCCGTGGCTGCAGATCGATAACGTGTTCTACGAAGCCCGCGGTCAGGCCTGGGCGTTGTCCCACTTGCTGCGTGCTATCGAAGTCGATTTCGCCGATGTGCTGGCGAAGAAGAACGCCACGGTCAGCGTGCGCCAGATCATTCGTGAACTGGAAGCCTCGCAAGAACCGGTCTGGAGCCCGATGATCCTCAATGGCAGCGGCTTTGGTGTGTTGGCCAACCACTCGCTGGTCATGGCCAATTACATCTCCCGGGCCAACGCCGCGGTGATCGATTTGCGTCAACTGCTCAATCAGGGCTGAGTCATGGTCGATAGCTCCGTCGATGACATGCGTGAGGCCGCCCATCGTGCGGCCTCCGATGCCGAACAGATCGCCTGGGTCGACGAGCAGGACAACCTGCTCGGCGCTCTGGTCCGCTCCGAGCTGCGCGAACGCGAGCTGATCGGGCGCGGCACCTACATCATGCTGTTCAATTCTGCCGGTGAACTGTGCGTGCACCGGCGCACCCTGAGCAAAGCGATATACCCCGGTTACTGGGACGTGGCGGCCGGCGGCATGGTGCTGGCCACCGAGACTTACGCCGAATCGGCGGCCCGTGAGCTGGAAGAAGAGCTGGGCGTGAGCGGTGTGGAACTGACTGCCCATGATCACTTTTTCTTCGAGGACACCGGCAATCGGCTCTGGTGTTCGGCATTTTCGGCGGTGTGGGACGGACCGTTGATCCTGCAGCCGGAAGAAGTGCTGGAAGCGCGCTTTATCTCGATCGATCAGGTTCTGCTGGAAATCCAGCAAAAGCCGTATTGCCCGGACTCTCTGGCGGCGTTGAAGCGCTATCTTCGTGCCCAAGGGGATGACGTCGCAAAAGAGCTGTAAATTGGCGCCGATTGGCTCTTAGCAATCGGCGTTTTTGCCGTTACACTGCGCGACCTTTTCAAACTGAACCGGCAGTGCCCGGCTCAGTAGCGCTGCCCCTGCCTGAGTGGGGCTTCGCGGTCGATGGCATCTGCCACGACCAGTCTTTGTCCTCCCAAGAGGATTGCCGGTGGCCAAAAAAGCCGCATCCTTCGCCGCCCTTGGTGGCCTGGTATTTTCCACCGACGCAGGTCGTCATTGCCCGGATTGCAGTCAACCGGTGGATGCCTGCATCTGCAAACAAACCGTTATCCCGGCCGGCGACGGCATCGCTCGCGTGCGTCGCGAAAGCAAGGGCCGTGGCGGCAAGACGGTGACCACCATCACCGGCGTGCCGTTGGCCGAAGACGCGCTCAAGGAACTGGCCACCACGTTGAAGAAACGTTGCGGGACCGGTGGGGCGTTAAAAGACGGGATCATCGAAATCCAGGGCGATCATGTCGAGCTACTCTTGGCCGAACTGATCAAACACGGTTTCAAAGCGAAGAAGTCCGGCGGCTAGCAGCCTCTGTGAAAACCACCCGCGGCTTGATCCAGTCCCGATTTCATTCGGGGCTGGCGTCGTCACCATGGTTTTCACAGAGCCTGTTCATGACCGGTTTCTAAACTCACTGCAGTCAGCGAGGTCTACCCCCTCGTTGACGAACCGTCATTTTCATTCTTTAGACTGCGCCGGCCTGAACTCAAGGCGACGCTCTATGACTTCTTTATAGGGGACTTCGATGTCCGTACGACGCACACGCAAAGACGATGGCAGCCAATGGACAGTTGCGGACAGCCGCAGTGTTTACGGGATTCGCCATTGGGGGGCCGGGTATTTCGCGATCAATGACGCCGGTCGCGTCGAAGTTCGTCCGAACGGCCCGACCAGTTCGCCTATCGACCTGTTCGAGCAAGTCGACCAACTGCGCAAAAGCGGTTTGTCCTTGCCGTTGCTGGTGCGTTTCCCCGACATCCTGCAAGACCGCGTACGTCAGCTGACCGGCGCGTTCGACGCCAACATCGAGCGCCTGGAATACCAGAGCAAGTACACCGCGCTGTACCCGATCAAGGTCAACCAGCAGGAAGCGGTGATCGAAAACATCATCGCCACCCAGAACGTTTCCATCGGTCTGGAAGCCGGCTCCAAGCCGGAACTGCTGGCGGTACTGGCGCTGGCGCCGAAGGGCGGCACCATCGTCTGCAACGGTTACAAGGACCGCGAGTTCATCCGTCTGGCGCTGATGGGCCAGAAGCTCGGTCACAACGTGTTCATCGTGATCGAGAAAGAATCCGAAGTCGGTCTGGTGATCGAAGAAGCGGCGTCGCTCAAGGTCAAGCCGCAGGTCGGCTTGCGCGTGCGTCTGTCGTCCCTGGCGTCGAGCAAGTGGGCAGACACCGGTGGCGAAAAATCCAAGTTCGGCCTGTCGGCGGCGCAACTGCTGTCGGTGGTCGAGCGTTTCCGCGCTGCCGGTCTGGATCAGGGCATTCGCCTGTTGCACTTCCACATGGGCTCGCAGATCGCCAACCTGGCGGACTACCAGCACGGCTTCAAGGAAGCGATCCGTTACTACGGCGAGTTGCGCAACCTTGGCCTGCCGGTGGATCACATCGACGTCGGCGGCGGTTTGGGCGTGGACTACGACGGTACTCACTCGCGTAACGCCAGTTCGATCAACTACGACATGGACGATTACGCCGGTGTCGTGGTCGGGATGCTCAAGGAGTTCTGCGACGCGCAGAGCCTGCCGCACCCGAACATCTTCTCTGAAAGCGGCCGCTCCCTGACTGCTCACCACGCCATGCTGGTGGTGCAGGTGACCGACGTTGAGAAACATAACGACGACGTGCCGAAGATCGATAACAAGGAAGAGCTGCCGGAAACCGTGCAGTGGCTGGTTGACCTGCTCGGCCCGACCGACATCGAAATGGTCACCGAGACCTACTGGCGCGCCACGCACTACATGAGCGACGTGGCCACTCAATACGCCGATGGCAAGTTGACCCTGGCGCAAAAAGCCCTGGCCGAGCAATGCTACTTCGCCGTTTGCCGCCGCTTGCACAACTCATTGAAGGCCCGTCAGCGTTCCCACCGTCAGGTGCTCGACGAACTCAACGACAAGCTGGCCGACAAGTACATCTGCAACTTCTCGGTATTCCAGAGCCTGCCGGACACCTGGGCCATCGGCCAGGTCCTGCCGATCCTGCCGCTGCACCGTCTCGACGAAGAGCCGCTGCGCCGCGCGGTGCTGCAAGACCTGACCTGCGACTCCGACGGCAAGATCAAACAATACGTCGATGAGCAGAGCATCGAAACCAGCTTGCCAGTGCACGGTTTGAACGAAGGTGAAGACTATCTGCTGGGGATCTTCCTGGTGGGTGCTTACCAGGAAATTCTCGGCGACATGCACAACCTGTTCGGTGACACCGACTCGGTGAACATCTACCAGAACGCCGACGGCAGCGTGTACCACGCCGGTATCGAAACCCACGACACCATCGAAGACATGCTGCGCTACGTGCACTTGTCGCCGGAAGAGCTGATGACCCACTACCGCGACAAGTGCGCCAGTGCCCGCATCAGCGCCGCCGAGCGCACCCAGTTCCTCGATGCCTTGCGTCTGGGCCTGACCCGTTCGTCTTACCTGTCTTCTTGAGGTAAGGCACTGCACGCATCAGGTTGTCTGAAAATTCACCATACCTTGGGGAAATTTCAGATGACCTGGTGCGACGCTTCTCTTTTTTCAAGCGAAATGACCCACAGACCGGGCTATCCAAGCGATGTGGTCTTCTTTTCACGTAGGTCATTTCCTAAGTTGTACTTCGGCACTCTACTCGGCCATGTCTCTCAGCGAGAATCCCCGGCCGCCCCTCCTGTAGAGAATCGCCGATGTTCGATCCAGCCAACGAGCCGTCATTTCGTCTGGATATAGCGGGTCTTCCCGACTCCTTTGAGGTCTTGGCCTTTACCGGTAGTGAAGCCATCAGCAAGCCTTTTGTGTTCGACGTGGATCTGCTGAACGATGACCCGACGCTGGACCTCGCAAGCCTGCTGTATCGCTCGGCCTTTTTGCACTTCGGGTCCCGGGGGCAGGGTATTCACGGGCAGTTGCTGGGCCTCGTTCAGCTCGGCCATGGCAGTGAGCCCGGGCTATGCCGTGTGCGTCTGGGACCCAGGCTGGCGTGTCTGGCCCAGCGCTTCAATCAGCGAATCTTCAGCCAGTGCTCGGTGCCGGATATTCTCGCTCAAGTACTCAAGGAGCACGGCATTGCCGGCAAGGATCGGCGCTTCGACCTGAGCGGCGATTACCCGTCCCGTGATTTCTGCACGCAGTACCGGGAATCAGACCTGCAGTTTCTCCAGCGTCTGTGCGCCCAGGAACGGCTTCATTACTACTTCGAACACCGCTCATGCGGACACTGTCTGGTTTTCGGTGATGGCCTGGGGCAGTTTAGCCGTGGCGAAGAGAGCGTCTTCAAGGGTGAGAACGAACAACCAGGTGTGCGTCAGTTCAAGCTGCACGGCTGCGGGCAAATTGCCGAAGGCCAGACGAATCTGGCGACCCTGCGCAGCGGCCAACTGATGCCGCTGTCCGGTCACCCGTGTGGGGACTGGAATCGTCTCTGGCTACTGACCCATGTCGAGCATCAGGGAGGGCAGGAACCAGAGCTTCCTTATAGCAACCAACTACGGGCCGTTGTGCAGGAAATGCCTTTCGTGGCACCTCATTCGGGCGTGAAACCCAGGATGCACAGTCTGCAGCGGGCGTGGGTGGTCGAGGTCGATGAGTCTGAACCGGATCTGTCCAGACCGGTTGCGGTGCAGTTCGACTGGCTTTACCAGGGGGAGGGCGCAGCGCCCAGCCACTGCTGGTTGCCGTTGGCTCCCGAGCTGCAAGGCGCTGGCACCCTGCCGTTGAGTGAAGGGGCGCAGGTGCTGGTGAGCTTTATCGAAGGCGATCCGGATCAACCCTTGATCAGCGGATTTCTTCCCGGCGCAGCCTCCAGTGCAGAGCCAGTCATACCCGACCTGCAACCCTCCTTGACGACCGATGTCAGCCCGGTGCTCGAGGGCTTGCAGTGCTTGCTGCAATCCAGCGAACCCTTGGTGCTCCTGTGCCTGCTGCCCGGCGGCGGCAGTTTCAGTCATTGCGCGCAGGCCCTTTGCACCTGCCGGGCGGCGATGCAGCTCGGCCAGAGCGGTGCGGCATGATCGCCGTTCAGGCGCCCGACTCGACCCCGCAATGGCTGTTGCTCGATGTACCGGGCGAGTCTCAGGCCGGTGCGAGTTTGCGGCAACAGTTTGCTCATGTCCGATGGTTCCGGCTGTTCGAAGGCACCGAATTTCACCCGTTGCGTGAGCACGGGCCGGTGTTGGTCGACCTTCGCGAATGCCCGGCACTGGCCGAGCTGTGCCAAAGTGCGCCACACAGCTGGAGCGGGTTGCTGCTGGTCAGTGAAGCCTCTTCATCGCAGCTGCTGGAGCATTTGCGACGCATGCTCGCGGTCACCTTGGGTCTGCATCATCGGGCCTTGTTGAGTTACTACAACCCACACACAGCGAGTTATTTTTTCGATGCCTGCGATGCGCAGGAGCTGAGTCGCTGGCTAGGTCCGATCGATCAGTTGCGCTGGTTCGGTGGCACCTGGGCCGATCGGGCCATTGGCTGTCAGGGCTGGCAGCAGTTGTTCAATCCGCGGCTTGCCGTCAGGCCCCTGGCCATCGAAGAAAGCCTCAGCCTGCGTCAGCGAGATACCTTGCAAAGCTGTCTGCTGGAACAACACGCCTGGCGCTGGAGCCGATCCACCGACACCGACTACAACAGCTTGTGGGCTTACCTGCAGGAAGGGCTGGCGCTGGGTTTCAGCGAACGCCCGGTGCTCGATGACTGGTTATGGTTGCGCTTGCAGCATCCCGACGCAGTGGCCGGGCAGCCGTTGTCGGGAGCCACCCAGCAGGAGCGTCTCGATAGCCTGCGCAACCAGTGGCAGAACGATCACCCCTGAAGCTGACCCTCGTCATCCCTTGAGCCAGCTGTCTTGCTTGCGCAAGTACCAGGCGAACGCGCCAAGGGTCAGGCTGCGCAGCAACATGAACAACAGGAAGGTTATCCACAGTCCGTGGTTGCCCAAGCCTTGCAGCGCCCAGGCGAAGGGCAGCAGCAGGATCAACGTCAGCAGCATGCCGTTGCGCATTTCCCGGGCGCGGGTGGCGCCGATGAACAGGCCGTCGAGCAGGTAACTCCAGACGGCAATCAGCGGCAGCACCGCGAGGTAAGGCAGGTAAAGGAACGCGGTGTCGCGCACGCTCTGGATGTCGGTCTGCATCTCGATGAACAGGTGCCCGGCGAACAGAAACAGCAAGGCAAACCCCACACTCGCCAGCAACGACCACCCGCACGCCACCACCAATGAGCGGCGCAGGGCCTCTCGGTCGCGAGCGCCGATGGCGTGTCCGCACAGTGCTTCGACCGCGTGGGCCAAACCGTCCAGCGCGTGGGCGGTCAGCAGCAGGCCGTTGAGCAGCAACGCATTGGCGGCGACCGTGGCATCGCCCAGCCGCGCGCCCTGCACGGTGATCAGGAAAAACACCGACTGCAACGCCAGGCTGCGGATGAAGATGTCGCGATTGACCGCCAGCAATGGGCGCCAACTCTGCCACAACGCCAGCGCGGCCCAGGCGATATGGCCGGGGTAGGCGCGCAGGGCTTTGCGGGTCATGAACAGGCCGATCAGCGCGCCGGTCCACTCGGCGATCACCGAGGCCCGGGCCGCGCCGACCACGCCCCACTCCAGGCCGAGCACGAACCACAGGTTCAGCGCGATGTTGACCAGGTTGGTGCTCAGCAGAATCGCCAGCGGAGCCCGAGCGTTCTGGGTGCCGAGGAACCAGCCCACCAGCGCGTAACTGGCCAGCGCCGCAGGGAGGCCGAGCAGCCGTGTGTGGAAGAAGTCGCGGGTCAGTTGATCCAGCTCCGCCGACGGTTGCATGAAGTGCAACGCGACCCCGCTCAACGGCACGCCCAATGCGCCCAACAAAATGGCCAGGCCCATGGCCAACAACAGACCTTGCAGCAAAATCTGCCGCAACGCTGCGCCATCCCCGCGCCCGGCAGCCTGGGCGGCAAACCCGGTGGAGCCCATGCGCAGAAAGCCCATGGCCCAGGCAAGAAAGGTATACAGACTGGCGCCCACCGCGACGGCGCCGAGTTGATGAGCATGGGGCAGATGGCCGATGACGGTACTGTCAACCAGCGCTACCAGCGGAACGGAAATATTCGAGAGAATCATCGGGGCGGCGAGCGCCCAGACTCGACGATGGGTCGGACGGTCGCGCCAGTCGGCAATCAGGTTGGGCATGCAGGCTCCTTGGGGCGCCTGCATTGTAGCGGCAGATTGTGTTCAGCCAAGTGAACGTAATCTACAAAACATCACAGATCCAATGTGGGGGGGGTTAGTGAATAATCCAGCTCAGCAACCACAACCCCAGCAACAACCAGATAATCCCCATGATGATCGACGCGTTCATGAAGGCGCGGATCGCTGCCCACAGCAGCATCAGCCCGATGATCAGCGTGATGATGCTGATGATCGAAGTTTCCATGCCCAGGGCCTGGGCCAACCCTTCGACAAAATTGCTGCCGGCGTTGCTCAACAGGTTGAACAGACCACTGAGGGCGTCGATGATGAACCGGATGGCCGACCCGATTATCTGGCCGAGCCATTCGAAAAAGCTTTCTACCTGCATGTGTACGTCCTGATGGAATGATGGCGTAGTTGCCGGATCCGAGCCTTGGGCTATCGATCGTGCTCCCGGGTTCCCGTAGAAGCTGCCGAAGGCTGCGATTCTTTTTGAGTATGGCGCAAGTACGCAGGCACAACGCTGCCACTTGCCTTCACCCGCCATCCCCCTGAAGCTATACGCCTTCAGGAGAGCCCGATGAACCTTGTTGAACTGACCGAACGCCTGCATGCCATTCGTGACCGCAATGACTGGCGGCAATTTCACAGCCCGAAAAACCTGGCCATGGCCGCGAGCGTGGAAATGTCCGAGCTGGTGGAGATTTTCCAGTGGCTGACCGAAGCCCAGTCGCGCGAGTTGCCGGCGGACAAGCTCGCTCATGTCGGGCAGGAAGTCGGCGACATCGTGCTGTATCTACTACTGCTATGCAGCGAGTTGGGGTTGGACATGAATGAAGTGGTACGCAGCAAACTCGCGGACAGCGAACGGCGGTTCAGTTGATGAGCGACCGTCATTTCGATCAATTGGCGACTCGCTTCGCCGAAAAAATCTACGGGGGCGCCAAAGGTGCGATCCGTCTCGCCGTGCTGCAGGCCGACCTGGCCGAAACCCTGCCGGACCGCCCGTTGCGCATACTGGACATCGGCGCCGGCCTGGGCCACATGTCGTTGTGGCTGGCCGAGCGCGGTCATCAGGTGACCCTCGCCGAGCCCGCCGAACCGATGCTTGAAGGCGCCCGTCAGCGCTTCGCCGAAGCCGGGCAGACGGCGACATTCATTCAGGCGCCGTGGCAGGACCTGCTCGGTCAGCTCACCGAACCCTACGACCTGGTGCTGTGCCACGCCGTGCTGGAATGGCTGGCCGAACCCCATGCGATTTTGCCGGTACTGCATCAGTTGACGAGGCCGGACGGCTGGTTGTCCCTGGCGTTCTACAACCGCGATGCGTTGATCTACCGCAACCTGCTCAAGGGTCATTTCCGCAAGATGCGCAAGAACGACATGGCCGGCGAGAAGCAGAGCCTGACTCCACAGCAGCCACTGGATCCACGGGAACTGGCGGCGCAACTTGAGAGCATGTGGCAAGTCGAAACCCAGAGTGGGGTGCGGGTTTTTTACGACTACATGCCGGTGGAATTCCAGGCCCGCGTCGAACTGCCGGACTTGCTGGAAATGGAACTGGCTCACCGCCGTCACCCAAGTTTCGCCGGGCTTGGGCGCTATTTGCACTGGATCTGTCGGCCGATCTGATCGGAGCGCAATATGAAAAGTCGTTCAGGGTTGCTGGTGATCTGTCTCGGGTTGGCGGCCTGTCAGGGCAGCAACCCTTATGTCGCGACCTCCAATCCCCTGCCGCCGGCACCGCCTCAGGCCGCCACCACCTTCGATCGCAGCGCCTACCCGGCGCCGCCACGGGATTACGGGCGCTACCGCAGCTGGGCCTGGCTCAACGGGCGCCTGCCACCGGGCACAGCCTGGGCCGACTCGGAGCAGGTAGCTGAAGCGGTCAGCAATGCCCTCGATCAACGCGGCTTACGCCCACTGCACGACAACCGCCCGGCGGACCTGTGGGTCAGCGCCGATTTGCATCTGGAAACCCGTTTGCGTCAGGTCCAGGACGACTATGGTTACGGCGGCGGTTATTACGGCGGCGGTTACGGCGGTTACAACCGCTACGGCAGCGGTTACGGCATGTACAACACGGTGCCGGTCATCCGCACTTATCAGGTACAAGTCGTGGTGGTGCGCGTCGATCTGTTCGACGCGAGCACCGGCCAGCCGGTATGGAGTGCCAGTGCCGAAACCAGCAGTCAGGGCAGCCAGAGCGAGCGTGCCGATGCCATACGCGAAGCTGTCGAAAAGGCCATGTCGGCGTATCCTCCTAGTTAGCTTCCTGTAAAGGAAGCATCCCGCTGGATCATGTCTTCAATCGGAGAAAAATCATGTTCCGCCGTCTCGTTTTACTGGCCATGGCCGCGCTGCTCACTGCCTGCGCCGCCAACCAGGTCAATCATGACTTCGATGCCAGCCGCGACTTTGCCGCCTATCGTAGCTGGAGCTGGAAAGAGCCCGCCGTGCAATACCGTCCCGATGATCCACGGATCAAGAGTGACCTGACCGAACAACGCATCCGTCAGTCCGTTGCTGATCAGCTGGATCAACGCGGCTTGCGCCCGGCCGCCGCCGGTGCCAGCTCGGACCTGAAGGTACAGGCCTACCTGATCGTCGAAGATCGCCAGCAACAGGTGACCACCCACTATGGCGGCGGTTATGGTGGCCCATGGTACGGCTACTGGGGCGGGCCGATGTACAACGAAACCCGCAACATCAGCTACAAGGTGGCGACCATCCAGGTCGACCTGCTCGATGGCAAGGACGGCAAACTGGTGTGGCGCGGCAGCGACGAGCAGACGCTCAGCCGCACACCGAATCCACAGGACCGCAGCAATACGATCCGCGAGACGGTCGCGCGGATATTGGCTAACTATCCACCACACTAAACCAACACCACCGATCCACTGTGGGAGCGAGCCTGCTCGCGATAGCGGTCTGTCAGTCACATCAACTTCAGATGTGCCGCCGTCATCGCGAGCAGGCTCGCTCCTCATGGTTTCTTTGTCATCGGCAGTAGCATGTTGCCAGCAATCTGGCGGACCCTTGTCTACACTGCTTCACATCGTTGGAGGTAGCCCGCGGCAGTGCGCCGGCAAAGGAGTGAGCCATGTCTCCCTGCTTGCAGTTTCATAGCCCGGCCCGGCAACGGGGAGCGATCGGATTGATGGCGGTGCTGGCTCTGGGCATGGCCTTGGTGTTCCTGCTGCTGGTGGTCGACAGCGGCCGCCTGTACCTGGAAAAACGCAGCTTGCAACGGGTGGCGGATATGGCCGCGCTGGAGGCTGCCACGCGTAACGGTGATTGCGCCACAGGTGCCACCGCTACCGCCTACGCCACCGCCAGCGCAAATCGCAACAATTTCACCCTTCCTGACCCTACGCGCAGCCTGACGGTCGCCTGTGGCGCCTTGACCCTGGACGCCAATAATCTTCGGGTTTTTACGGCTGATCCGAGCAGCAGCGAAGCCATTCGGGTGATCGTCAGCCATTCGATCCCGCAGAGTTTTGCCGGTGGCATCGGCGCCGTGTTTGGCGGTGCTCCAGCCGGGGCGACCCTCAACCTGACCGCGACCGCCGTCGCAGCGTTGCCACCTCCGCTGGCATCGCTGACCATCCGCACGACGGCGCTGAACATCGATAGCAGCAAGTCGGACACGCTCAATGGGCTGTTCGGCGGTTTACTGGGCGGCAATCTGAACCTGTCCGTGGCAGGCTGGAACGGTTTGGTGAACACCAACATCAGCCTGCTGAGTTACCTCGATCGGCTGAAGGTCGACCTTGGCCTCAGCGCCGCCGGGTATGGCCAGGTATTGGGCGCTTCGGTGGCCGTCAGTCAACTGATCCAGACTGCCGTCAATGTGCTGGACCCCGGCGGCACTCTCGGCGCGACGGCGACCATCGTCGGGCTGCAAGCACTCAAGGTTGCCGCTGGCTCGACCACCGTGGTGCTGGGCAATATGCTGCACGTCGAGAGCGGTAGCGATATCTCAACGTTCGCGACTACGGTGAGTGTGTTCAACCTGATCGAAGGCATCGTGCAACTGGCCAACAAGAACAACGGTCTGGTGGCAACGGTGCCGATCAATCTGGCGGGGCTGGCGCAAATCACGGCCCGGGTGCAAGTGTTGGAACCGCCGCAACTCTCGGCAATCGGCAACCCGAAAAACGCGGCGCTGAATCCATTGGGACCCAATCGGATCTACGTGAGAACAGCGCAGGTTCGCACATTGCTGTCGATCGACTTGCCAGCGCTGGACGCCATCGCGGCGCTGGTCAATGCGGCGGCGGATCTGGCAGGACCGTTGACCAACACCCTCAATGCCTTGCTCAATCTCGACCTGGTGGCGGTGCTCAATTCACTGACCTGTGCCATCGGCGTGCCCTGCCAGACGCCTGACATTATGGTGTTGCCGGGGCCGATACGGCTCGACGTTGCGCTGGACGTCGCCAGTGCCAACAGTTACGTCACGGCCTACAGCTGCATCAGCAACACCAATAAGACCCTGACCACCAACACCACTACGTCGCTGGTGAATCTGAAAATAGGCCGGATCGATGCGGCCAGTATGTTCGGCAGCAACACCACGCCGCCGGCAGTCATGGTGCAGCCGTTGAAGGTGATCGATATCGGGATCAAAACCTGTCGCCGGCTGCTGTTCTTGCCCATTACCTGCGATCCGCGTGTGCCCGGCGTCGGTGGCGGCATCGATATCGTTGCCGACACCAGCGTGGCGGCGAACGCCAACATTTCCCATATCTATTCCGCACCACCTGCCACCAGCCTGCCGGAAATCAATCAGCCACCGTTCTACTACTCGTTCACCACCAGCAGTATTGTCAGCAACCTGCTCGACACCCCGCTTAACATTCACGTGGACATGTATGGCCCGTCGGGCAGTCTTGTCAGCGGTCTGGGAGCCATCCTGAGCAACGTCACCACCTTGCTGATCAGCGCGATCAACAGCGTGCTCAGCCCGTTGCTCGACAGCTTGATCAATACCTTGCTGCTAAGCCTCGGGATCGATTTGAACAAGGTCGACGTCGGCGCCAATCTCAGCTGTCATTCGGGGCGCGCGACGCTGGTGATCTGATTGTCCGTGGCAATCGGCAACTCGATACAAAACCGCGCGCCCTCGGTCGAGTTTCTTACACTCAACTTGCCGCCCATGTTTTCGACGATGCCGTAACTCACCGACAACCCGAGCCCGGTGCCGATGCCCACCGGTTTGGTGGTGAAGAACGGTTCGAAAATCCGTTCCAGCAACCGTGGATCGATACCGCCGCCGTTGTCCTCGACCCACAGTCGCACCGAGTATTCATCACGTTCGGCATACACCGAAATCCACGGTTTGAACTCTCGGTCGGCCTCGCGTTTGCTCAGCAGCGCATCCCGCGCATTGACCATCAGATTGATCAGCACCTGTTCCAGTTGATCGACATAACCGCGCACTTGCACTTCAAATCCGGTCTCGCTGACCCGCAGCTCGACGCCTTTTCCGCGCATCCCTTCGG
The DNA here is from genome assembly GCF_030687415.1 of Pseudomonas sp. FP603. Taxonomy (NCBI): domain Bacteria; kingdom Pseudomonadati; phylum Pseudomonadota; class Gammaproteobacteria; order Pseudomonadales; family Pseudomonadaceae; genus Pseudomonas; species Pseudomonas sp. FP603. The sequence continues at coordinate 6,157,497 of NZ_CP117431.1, read as the reverse complement.
ACAGCAGTGACAGCGTGCCCTCGATGGCTTGAGCCGGATTGAACGGGTGCTGCTCGATCTCTGAACGTCGACCGAATACCCGCATGTGATCCACCACCCGCGCGGCGCGCTGGACTTGCGCGTCGATGCGGTTGAGTTTGTCTGTCAGGTAATCGATTTGCACATCGCCATTGCTCAGACGCTTGAGCACATTGACGATGGCCATGCGCATCACGTTCAGCGGCTGATTGATTTCATGGGCCAGCCCGGTGGCCATTTCGCCGAGGGTGGCCATTTTCGCGCTCTGGGTGAGTTGTTGCTGGGCGCGCCGGACCTCGGTGTTGTCGCGGCCCACGGCTTGAATCTCCAGCAAGCGACCCTGCTCGTCGAACACTCCGCGATCCGACCAGACCCACCAGGCGTGTTCCCGTCCCGGCAGTTGCAGGTTGATTTGCGCGGTGCTGACCGGGAACTCCGGGCTCAGTCGACTGAGGCGCTGGAGGAACGCTTCGCGCTGTACCGGCGACATCCAGCTGCCCAGGTTCACCCCCGGCAATTGCTCGGGCTGGCATTCCAGATAGGTCGCCAGCGGGCGATTGCCGAAGGTCAACGTCAGGTCAGGAAGGTAGCGGCAGATCATCGCCGGGGAATCTTCCACCAGGATCCGATAGCGCTCTTCACTCTGTTTTACTTTCTCGGCGGCCAGGGTCGCTTCGGTGACATCCAGCCACAGCCCCACGGCTTCCACCGGCAGCCCGAGATCGTCGCGCAGCAGTTTGGCTTCGTCGAGCAGCCAGTGGTAATCGCCGCGGCTGTCGCGCAGCCGATAACGGGCACGCACCGAACCTTCGCGCAGCAGTTGCCGGGTGCGTTCGAAATAGCGGTCGCGGTCCTCGGGATGGACCCGTTCCACCAGCGCGCCGGCGGCACAATCGGCGAGCGACCAACCGAGCAGCGGCAACAGGCTGTCGCTGAAAAATGTCGGTTGCAACGCACCTTCGACATAGCGCTGCACGTAGATCACCGCCGGTGAACTGGCGATCAGGTTGTCCAGCCGGGCATGGGCGGCAGCGGCGTTCTGCTGCTGATTTTTGATGTCGCTGATGTCGAGCATGAAGCCCACCAGCCGCCGGTTTCTGCCGAGGCCCAGTGCTTGCCCTTGCAGTCGATACCAAATCGACGTTTGCACCGCGTCGGGGCGATGCAGGCGCACGCACAGCAGCAACGGCGTGCCTTCGTCCTGCAAGGTTTGCAGGCGCATCGTCAGCTCTTCACGGTCGGCGGGGTGGATCTGTTCGAGCCAGTCGTGCAGCGGCAAACGAGTGTTCGCAAGGTTCAGCGTACTGGCCAGCGACGGCGCCAATTGCACCTCGGCGGTGTCGCTGAAGACCTCCCACCAACCGGTGCCGAGCAAGGCTTGCAGAGACTCCAGCCGCTCCAGTTGCAGATGGTGCTGATGCTCGCGCAAGCGCTCAAGCAGCGGGCCGGCCAGGGCCGCAGTGAGTTGTAACCAGTCGCGCTCGCTCAGGTCGGGGGCACGCTGTTGCACCGGGTAGAAACCACAGAGCAACCAGGCGACCACGCCCAAGGCATTGTGGTAAGGCACGGCGAACCCTTCGGCATTGCCGAAGATGCCTTGCAGGCGCGGGTGTTCGCTGGGGATCAGTTGTTGGGGGGCGGAGCCATTCAAACTGTCGAGGCCGGTCCCCAGGCGTTGATCGATTTCCCACAACCCGGGTGCATCGAAGGCCGCGTAATGCTGGTGGATCAGCCAACCCTCTGCCTGTTCGTCGAGCAAGGCCATGGCGATGCACGGGATCTGAAAACGCTGGGCCAGGCCTTGCAGTTGCTCCACCAGCACCTCGGGCAAGCGTGTCAGGCTGCACAGGCGCAACTGTTCGCTGATCTGCGCCGCGAGCAACTGACATTGTTCGCGGCTGCGCGCTTGTCGGCGTTCGAGCAGCAGGTCGCCGATGTCGATCAACTGCAACAACCAGTTTTCGCCCAACGGCTGTACCCAGCCACGCAGATGCAGAGGTTGTTCGCCGAGGCTGAAAAAATCCAGGTCCAGACTCTGTCCCTGCCACTCGGCAGGCGCGCCTTCGACCGACAGGCCGCTATGGGGCATGAGGTAATCGAGCAGATGCGGTGCCTGTGCGCCGGGCATTTGTTGCGCCAGCAGATGCCGCAGGGGGCCGCTCAGTTGAATCACTCGGCCCTCGTCATTCAGATGCAGCTGCAAACCGAAACGTTGCACGCTCGGCGTGTCCGCACTGTTCGAGGGCTGTGGCGGTTGGCGATTGAGCAGGCGCCCGAAGAGCTTGTCTCCGGAACTCAAAATTGCAGGCTCGATCGGGCGGTAAGGGTCGCCGGCAGATTGGGCACCGAGCCGATCCCCGGCAGCACCAAAAACGGCAGGACTTGATTCAGTTTACTGGTGGGGTAGTTGATGGTGACCGTCAGCACCCCACCGGTGTAGGTGGCGCTGGCGTCGGTGGCCACATTGAAGTTCAGCGCGGCAGGAATCCAGGCCAGCTGCCGGGTCAGTTCGGTAGTTGCTATGTTTCTGACGGCGGTGTCGTAATTGGCGGTGCTCGGGTCCAGCGCCACACTGCGGCGCACCGCTTCGGCCGTCGATTGATTGAATGATTGCATCAGCAACAGCGGCAGGCTGTAACTGACCAACCCATAAAACACGGCGAAAAAGATGATGAACACCAAAGCGAACTCAATCGCCACGGCACCTTTTTGTTTGCGGGGGAGGCCTGTTTTCATGAGTGCGTCTACCCTGACCATCACGACGTAGTATCAGCATAGAATCATTCAGCCAAAACGGACGTTTTTTACCGGATGCAGAACTTTGTCCTACTGATCTGGCTGACGCTTTGCGCAGCACAGGATGTCCGAGAGCGGCACATCGCCAATGGCCTGACCCTTGGTGCGGGTGTACTGGCGCTGACGTATCTATTGTGGACAGGCACCACATGGTTGGGGGCCGAGGCGGTACAGGGCGGCTGGGCTTTGTTGTTGGCACTGGCCTTCACCTTGCCCGGTTATGCATTGAAACGTCTGGGGGCGGGCGACGTGAAACTGATGGCGACGCTGGGCCTTGCGACGGACGGTATGCACCTGCTCGGCGGTTTCATCGGCGCCGGATTGGCCAGTGTGTTCTGGCTGCTGTTGGCGCCAAGACTCTGGCTGTATATGGGGCAGGGGCTTAGAGATCGTCTTCGTTACCTGGGACCTGGAACGTCAAAAAAGCAGCCCTTTGCGCCGTTCGTACTGGTGGGCATGTTGCTCACTCTGGTCTGGATGCATTAGTCGCCGGGCGCCACTCGTTCTATGTACATAGTTGGAAAGTGCGTCTACTTTCAACAACAGTTGTTGTACAGCCTATGGGTCGTGGGTTCAGGAACGGTCAAGCCAGACTTGGCATGGAGTGACACGTGAACAAGCGTATCTCGGCAATAAAAGTCCTTGTGGTCGATGACGAACCATTGATTGTCGAAGAGCTGTGCGAGTTCATCGAGCGCAATGGTTATCGCTGTGTTCCTTGTCAGTCCGGCAAGCAGGCGATCGAGCGTTTCAATGAGTATGAGGATATCGGTCTGGTGCTCTGTGATTTGCAGCTGCCTGACATGGATGGCATTCAGCTCGTCCAGACGTTGCAACAGCTGTCCGGCAAGCACCGGGCGTTCGAGGCGATCATGCTCACCGGTCGCGCAGACAAGCAGGATGTGATCAAGGCATTGCGCGCCGGGTTTGCTGACTACTATCAGAAACCGATAGATCTGGCGGAGTTGCTTGAAGGTTTGCAGCGCCAGGAGGTGGTCTTGCAGGAGCGGCAAAAAAACCTGCAGTTGGGGCATTTGAGTCAGAAGTTGCAGTACCTTTGTGAGTCGATCGACGAGCTGTATCAGGATCTGGACAAGGTTCGTCGGGGACCGTCCTCGATGCCTTTATCTGATTCGGCTGACGGAGTCAGTGAGGTGGCGCGGGTGGAGATGCCGGCGGTTTTCAATCAGCTGTCGCCGCGGCAGTTGGAAGTGGCGCGGTTGGTGGGCAAGGGGCAGACCAATTATCAGATTGCCTGTGAGTTGGGGATTACCGAGAACACGGTGAAGCTTTATGTGTCGCAGGTGTTGCGGTTGACGCATATGCATAACCGCACGCAGGTGGCGTTGGCGTTGTCGCCTGGTAATGCTGGTGTGCGGCGGCTTACTGCGCACTGAGTTTTTTCGGGTGTACGCTGTTTCATTGGTGTACATATCCATTTCTGCGGTAACGGCGGCTTATGGTTTCGCCCTTACGGCGAGTCCCTTTTGGCAAACGCCCCAAAAGGAACCAAAAGGTCTCGCCCCAAGCGTCCGGCCCCTCGCTGAGGCTCGGCGTTCCTTCGCTCCGGTATCCATCTGGGGGCATCGCCCTACGGTCTGCTTCGCTACGACCTACATGCGATGGGTTCGACTGCGTCGAACGGCGCTGCGCGCCAATCCCCAGATGAACACCTCCTCTCAGCCTCCCGAAGGGGCGGGTGGATCAAAATCAAAAGCCAGATCAAAAGCTGCAGGCAAGCTAACGCTCGGCCTGTTGAGTGGTGAGGGGCGGGTGCACGCCTCTCCACTGTGGGAGCTTGCCCGCGATGGCGGCCTTACAGACAGCGATGTTTATTGATCAGTAAAAACATCAGAACCTTCCCACATGTTTTTCAGGTTGCCCGTCGGACGCTGCGTCTCTAGCCTTTGTCCGTCGCTGACAATTCAGCGACCGGGCGTCGCGGCTCGATTCTTGAGGCATAATCGCTCCACCGAACTACAACACTTTTGGGTGTCTGTCGTTTCGTGTCATGGCGACTGTGCGCGGGATACCTTCGGGTATGCCGAGCAAGCCTCAGGGATCGGTCCGCGAACCCGCGTACAGCTGCCACCCCAAATTGCATCGCGGCAATTTGGAAGTGGCTCCATTTCATCCCAGAGGTGTAACCATGTTCAAAGCAACCCCAAATCCCCCAGAAACCGACAACGTTTCCCCTTACGAATCTGCTGATTCAAAAAAATTCCACGACGCCGCTAACCGCGCGCTCGACCACTATCTCAACCCATCCGCCCTCAAATCACCCGTGGCCCGCAAGCCGAGCACGATGTACATGGTTGCGCCGGATATCAAAGACGAAGACCTGTTGGCCCACACCTGTGAATCGTTGGCCCAGGCCAGTGTGATGGCGAGTGATATTGCGGGGTATCTGGAAGGGCCGCACCGGCACACGGTGATGGCGATTCAACAGATCGTCATGCTGGCAGAACTGGCGGTGAACCGGATGCTGGATAACGTGGCCATACCAAAAACTGCGCAACACAGCTGACCCCCCCCTCGCCACAGATTCAATATCCCCCTTAACTGACTGGCATAGGGCAAGCCCCCTGGCCACAGCCTCTCTCCTACGGGATCGCCGTTGGTCTTTCAACGAACAAAGGCCCGGGCCAAAGCGGTGAAGCTGGGGCCGGCCAGTACGATCAGTAGCGCGGGGAAGAGAAACAACATCATCACCACGGACATTTTCGCGGACATCTTGGAGATGTATTCCTGCAAGCGTGTCAGGCGTCGGTCATCGAGCAGCATTTTGAGTCCCAGCAGTGATTTCATGGCGCCGCCGCCCTGGTGGATCAGTTGCTGAAGAATTACGCAGGTGTCAGTGAACTCGTCCACCGCCAGTAACTGGGTGGCCTTGTTCAGTTCTTCGCCAAGCTCCAGACCGGAATCGACCCGCGTCAGTATCAGGCGCAGTTCATGGGTCAGGGCCGGCAGTAATTGTTTGCCTTCGATGCTCAGCACGCGCAACGACTGCTCCACCGCCATGCCGGATTCGAACAGGATGCGCAGCAGTGGAATGAAGGTCGAAATCTCGATCGCCAGTTGTCTTTGCCGACGGTACGCGGCGGCGGCCAGCAAGCGTTTGGGCAGCAAATAACCGAGGGCGGTGGCGAAGGCCGGGGTGATCCAGTGGTTGTTCACCTGCGGGAAGAACACGCTCTGGATCAACAGACTCAGGACCAACGCAAGCACCGGTATGCCGATCTGGCAGGCAGCGAACAGCGAGCGTTGCCGGGCGCTGCGCCAGCCGAGGCGGTTGAGCAGCATTTGGGTTTCGTTGTCCAGTTTGACCGAGCGCTGACCGATGCGGCTGTCGCCCAGCGCTTGCAACCAGTGACTGACGCGGTGGTCGCTCAGCGGTTTGCCGTCCAGTCGTTGAGCCACCTGGCGAGCACGCCGATGCTGGTCCAGCAGCCCACTGAGCAGCAACAGCGTGGCCGCCAGAAACAACAGTGCGCTGATCAGCAGGGCTATTTTCATACGCTACGCAACATGCGCCACAGCGCCAGGCAACCCACGACCTGCAGGCCGAACGCGGTCGCGAGCATCATTTGCCCCGAGCTGCTGTTCCACATGGCGAGCAGGTATTTCGGATTGGACAGCAAGAAGTAAGCGGCGAGCCCCACGGGCATCAGGGCCAGCACCAGCGCCGTGATGCGGGTTTCGCCCGTCATGGCGCGTAATTGGCGCGCAGCCTGGTCTCGTTCGCGGATCATTTTGATCAGGTTCTCAAACAGTTCACTGGCGTTGCCGCCATAGCGGTGATTGACCTTCAGGCCCAATGCGAACAAGCGAAACTCGTCTTTCTCGTACAGTTCGGCGAAGTCCGTGACAGCGTCAGGCAGGCTGACGCCCAAGTGCACGTTGCGTTGAATCCGGCCCATGGCGTTTTTCAGTGGGTCTTCGGCGGCGTCGATGGCGACCAGCACGGCATCGGCCAGGGTGCGCCCGGACTTCAGACTGCGCACCGTGTGATCGAGCAACGGTGGCAGTTGTTCGATCATGCGCTTGAGCCGGCGCTGGTAGCACCAACTGATGTACAGCCGCAAAGCCAGGGGCGGCATCAGCAACATCACCAGCAAACCGATCCAGCTCGCGAGGGCAAAACCCAGCAAGATGCCCAGGGCCCAGAGCAATAGCCACAACCCCAGGCGCTCGGTGGGACGACCGAGGCCGGCACGTAGAAAGGCTCGTTCCAGGCCTGCCCAGGATGATTTCGCCACCGCCAGTTGCGGTTGCCCCTGCATCAAGCGACCGAGGGTTCGATCGATGCCGGTCTGGCGCAGACCGTTGTAGAACAAACGGATCGACAGGCCCAGCAACGTCAGGCAAATCAGGATGAGCAGCGCCGGTTTGAGCATGCCGTGACCCTTCAGGGCGATAAGGGAGAGAGCGCCGACTCACGACGCAGTTTATCGCCGGCGGGGTTGACCGCCTCGCGCAGAAAACCGAAACCGGTGCGTCGGTCGAAGCGGAACAGCGTATTGGTCACATAGATGTCATCACGAATACCGACGACCTCCACCACTTCGCTGACGCAGCGGCGGCCATCGGGCAGGCGCGTCAGTTGGATCACTACGTCCAGCGCCGCGCAGATCATTTGCCGCAGGGTCCGTTCAGCGATGGCGCGTCCGGTCAGGCCCACCAAAGTCTCCAGGCGCAACAGCGCATCCTGGGCATTGTTGGCGTGTACGGTGCTCATGGAACCGTCGTGCCCGGTGTTCATCGCGGTGAGCACGTCGACCACTTCGACGCCGCGAATTTCGCCGAGGATGATTCGGTCCGGGCGCATCCGCAGCGCATTGCGAATCAGATCGCTGGCCTTCACTTCGCCATGGCCTTCGGCATTCGGTGGTCGGGTTTCCAGGCGCACCACGTGAGGATGGCCGAGTTGCAATTCGGCGACGTCTTCGATGGTGACCAGCCGTTCGTGAGGGGCGATCAACTGGCTGAGAATGTTCAGCAGCGTGGTCTTGCCGGTGCCGGTACCGCCGCTGACAAGGATGTTGCAGCGCTTGCCCACGGCCTCTTGAATAAATTCAAAGATCGCCTGATCGATGGTTTGCATGGCCATCAGGTCGGAGCTTTTGAGCATGTCCTTGCGGAATTTTCGAATCGACAGGCACGGGCCATCGAGAGCAATGGGCGGGATGATCGCGTTGACCCGGCTGCCATCGGGCAGGCGCGCATCGACCATCGGCGAAGACTCGTCGAGCCGTCGGCCCAAGGGGGCGATAATTCGTTGCATCACCCGCTCGACGTGGTGGTCGTCGATGAATCGCAGGTCACTCAGGTGCAACACACCCTCGCGCTCGACGAACACCCGGTGCGGGCCGTTGACCAGAATTTCGGTCACCGTCGAGTCACGCAGCAACACCTCCAGTGGGCCGAAACCGGTGAGCTCGTCGACGATTTCCTCAGCCAGCCGCTCCATCTCATAACGGGAGATCGCCAGGTGCAGACGGGCGATGTACTCGGCGACTTTGTCGATGACGAACTGCGACAGCATTGGCCGCGAACCTTCCAGCAGGTTTTTTCCGGACTCTTCGATGGCGTCGATGATGTAGCGGTGCAGCACCAGTTTCAGGCCCTCGTGGTCGGTATTGCCGGTCGACCCGTGGGAGGGCGCGCCGAAGAGTCTTTCCCCGCTCATTGCGCGCCCCTCAATCGGTCAAACCAGCCGGCCTTGGGTTTGTCCAGGTCTTCGGAGCGTTTGGCCAGTCGTTCGCCGAGGGCGCGCAGGCTTTGGGTCAGGTTTTCGCGCGGGGCCAATTCGAACAGGCTCACCCCCTGATTCTTGGCGTTGAGCCGTACTTCCGGGCTGTAGGCAAGGACCGCCATAACCTCCATGCCGAAGCTTTTACTCAACGTGTCGGAGTCTGGCGCGACGTTGCGCAGATAGCGGTCCACCAGCAACCTGGCGTGATCGAGCTTGAGGCCTTTTTCGCGCCAGCGGCCGAGCACCTCAAGGTTGCGTCGGCAGTCGAGCACATTCTGATCGGTGTACCACAGCAACTTGTCGCAATGGCTGACGAAGGTGCGCAACGCTTCGCTGTCCGACTGGCCGGTGAGGTTCACCACGATGTGCTGGAAATGTTGACGCAAGGCGCTGAGCAACATGTACAGCTCGGCGGCACTGGTCTGTTCCAGCGGTTCGTCGTTGCTGGCGTAGGCGAGGATTCGCAGCCCGGCGTCACAGGTGGTGAAGGCGCTGTCGATCAGCGTCGCGTCGAGGCGCCTCAGATGGCGCAACGCATCGCCGAAATGAAACGAGCTCTCCAGCCCCAGCAACGCAAGGCTGTCGCCACGCGGCAGGCCCAGATCCAGCAACAGTGTCTGCTGGCCGCTCTTTTGCACCACGTGCGCCAGGTGGTTGGCGAGCAACGCGCCGTCGGCATTGCTCTGCGCGCCGTAAAGCACGGTCAGGCCTCCCTGTTGACTCTGTTGCAGGTTCGGCGCCACGGTCGGCAGGCGTTTACTCAGGCGGCGCACCAGGCCGGCAACTTCACTGGAGCGTGAGCCATAAGAGACGAAATCCCGCGCGCCGGCACGCATGGCATTGAGCACGAGTTGGTTGTCCATGCCATCGCCCAAAGCGACGATCGCGAGCATCGGTTTGGCCTCCAGGGCACCCTCGATCAACGCGCTCTGGGCCACCACATGTTCACGGTCCAGGCCCACGAACACCAGGCTGGCGAAGGTCACGTCCACCAGCGTCAAGAGCTCATCGAGGTTGCCGCCACCGGCGCTGATCACTCGGCCCAAAGGGGCAAGCGCACCTTGCAGCCACTCGAAGTCGGTGCTGTTACGCGTGATCGCGAGGAACGTCTGACTCAGGTTCTGGGGCTGGCTCATTGCGATAACCCGCTGCATTTATCGAAGCAGCCGTTGTCGAGCAAGTACTGCGTGAAACGTCTGCGCATGGAGAAGCGTCCTCGCTCGATTCAGGGCGTTTGTTGGGTGACTTCATTGCCGCGGATGACTTCCACGCCCGTCTTGCGCGGTGCCGCGCCGCCGCTTACGGGTTTGGGGGTGCCGGCCAGGGCCAGTTGACTGAACTGCACCAGTTCGCGATTGGCACTGGCCAGGCTCGCCTTTGAATCACGGTTGCCGGCCCAGTATTGGTTCAGGCGTTTTTCCTCGGCGCTGCGCACGGCCAGGCGCAAAACACCGACCTGCGCCGCGAGCATCAGGCGACTCAAGAGAGGTTCGGGGACGGCGAGCAAAACGGTGCGGGCGCTGGCGCGCTGCTGTTCCTGCTTGAGTCTTTCTTCGTTGCTGCGCGCCGGGTTGGCAGGCTGGCCATCGTTCATCAGCCCCAACTGGTCGCCGACACCCAGCACCCGCAATGCCGGGACCACGACCTGGGCCGATTGCTGGAGGTTGTTGGTGTCCATGCGCAGAAACAGCAGGACGTCGACATAGTCGCCGGGGCTCAGTTGACCGCCGACATTGATCACATCATCCGCCGCCACGGCGAGGGCGCGCTCATCGGGGCGGATCATTCGTGCCAGCGCCCCGCCGGTTTCGAAACTTTCATCATTGAGCCAACTGCCGGCAGTCAGCGTGCGCCAAGGCATTCGGCCAATGGCTTGATCAAGACGGGACAGGCTGCCGGCCGGAGCGGTACGGAGTTTCTCCACGGTCACATCGGCTGCGGTGATTTGTTCGAACGGTGCTATGTCACGCAGCAGCACAACCACCGGTTGGCGGGTCGGGTCGTCCGCCGGCGCCAGTAGTGGGGTCGATGATGTGCCGGGTTGCGCGACGGATTCGGGTACCGGTTGGCGACTCAGCGCCAGCCCCCAGTAACCGGCAATGATGGCGCCTACCAGAAAAAGCCCGGCCAGGCCCATGGTGACGCGACTGTTCATGACGGCTCTCCCTTTCCTGCTGCGTAACGCCCCCCAAGAGTGCTAACGAGATGACTTCGCAATCAGGCAGCGATGAACATGGAACTATTTCGCTATTTGACCGTAGCGCAGGTAGAGCAAAACGCCATTACAGGGCGGGAAATATCTGACAAAAGTAACGGCTTGAAGCCAAAAGCGCTGTTTTGTGACGTCAATGAACTTGGTACTGCTTAAGTATTAATAGGTTCTTACAGTTGTTGGTGCGGGGTTTGCCGACAATGCTGATGCTGGCATAGGGGAATCATGTTGCAGCTGTGCAACATCCGCTGTCATAGGAGGCATCTCATGTCCTTTACTAAAGTTGTTCAGAAGATCAAATCCGAAATCGTTTCTTACAAAGGTCTGGCCAAAGAGACTGAAGGTGCTTCGGGTATCGAGTACGCGATTATTGCGGGTATGGTGGCCGTTGCGCTGGCAGCATTTGCGACACCCATCGCCACGAGTGTCACCGACATGTTCACCACAATTTCCGCCGCGCTTTGATTTTAAGGCTGGCAACAGGCAGTCATTTGCCAATCCCGCAAAGGGCTTCTAACGTCAAGGCTTAGTCCATTGCAGGTGTTACCCATGAACGCTCCAGCGATTCCTCGCCAACAGCTTCTTCTGGTCGATGATGAGGAGGATGCGTTGCTGGAATTGGCCGAGTTGCTGGAGGGCGAGGGCTTTACTTGTTTTACCGCAACGTCGGTCAAACTCGCTCTTCATCATTTGACTTGTCATCCTGATATTGCGCTGGTGATTACTGATTTGCGGATGCCGGAGGAGAGTGGCATGTCGTTGATCAAGCGGTTGCGTGAGCATACGGCCCGTCAGCATTTGCCGGTGATTGTGACGTCGGGGCATGCGGATATGGAGGATGTGAGTGATATGTTGCGGTTGCAGGTGCTGGACTTGTTTCGCAAGCCGATTTATCACGTGCGGTTGTTGGAGACGTTGAATAATTTGTTTCCGCAGCCTCGGGGTTTGGTCGGTTCCTGATCTGCGGTGTAGGTATTCCATCTGGGGCATCGCCCCACGGTCTGATCGTTCCCACGCAGAGCGTGGGAACGATCAGACCGAACCATCAGGCAACCGGCCGCCACTGCCCCACCATGTGTTCCAGATCCCCCGCGCCCATCAACTGAAAATCCCCGCTGGACCCCGCCGCGCTGGACATCAGCGTCACTTCACTGGGAAGGCGCACCGGTTTTCTGAACTGCACCGCCATCTCGACGTTGGCCGTTGGTAAATGATCGGTCAGGGCTGCCAGCGTACGGGCCTTGTTCCATAGACCATGGGCGATGGCGCTGGGAAAGCCAAAGAGCTTCGCGCTGATCGCACTCAGGTGGATCGGGTTGTAATCCCCGGACACCTTGGCGTATCGGCGGCCAATGTCCGCTGGCGCTTTCCAGTGGGCCACTTCGGTCAGTGACAGCGTTGATGCAAACGCTTCCTCGACAGGCTCGCCTTCCAGTTTGACGCCGCGACAGAGCATCTGGCTTTCAGCCTCCCACAGCGGCCCCAACTGATCATCGAGCGTCGTCACCAAATTGAACGTCGCACCCTTGGCATGGGGTTGCAGGTTCTGCACTTTCACGCTGACCCGCACCCGGTGCACGCCGCCCATGGGGCGCAAGATGCGGATGCGATTGCTCAAGTGAATCAGCCCCAGCAGCGGGAATGGAAACGCTTTGGCCGTGAGCAATTGCATCTGCAAGGCAAACGCCAGGATGTGTGGATACGTCGGTGGTAGCAGCCCGTTGTCGGCGAAGCCACACACCTTGCGATAAGCTTCCAGGCGTTTCGGATCGACATTGACCCAGCAGTGATAACCCAGGTCAGGCAGGGTGGTGCCGGTGATTTTTCGTCGCATTGCCGCCTTCACATACAGCGTTTGCAGGCCCGGTTCGCTATGGAGTGTTTGCCAGTTGGTGGTCATGGTCAGGCTCCCAAAACGCTTTGCCCACAAATGCGCAATGCTTGCCCGGTAAATGCTCCAGTGCCCGGTTGTGCCAGCCAGGCCACGGCTTCGGCGACGTCTTGTGGCAGGCCGCCCTGGCCCAACGAACTCAAGCGTCGCCCAGCTTCGCGCACGCCGAAGGGCAGGTGCGCGGTCATTTGGGTTTCGATGAACCCTGGCGCTACGGCGTTGATGCTGATGCCGCGCTCACTCAGCAGCGGCGCCCAGGCTTGGGCCAGGCCGATCAACCCGGCCTTGCTCGCCGCGTAGTTGGTTTGCCCGCGATTGCCGGCGATGCCGCTGATGGACGCCAGCAGAATCACTCGGCCGTTGTCGCGCAAGGTGCCGCTGTCGAGCAAAGCCTTGGTGAGCACTTGCGGCGCGTTGAGGTTGACCGCCAACACCGCGTCCCAGAATTCCGGGGTCATGTTGGCCAGGGTTTTGTCGCGGGTGATGCCCGCGTTGTGGACCACGATGTCGATGCCATCGGGCAAGTGCTCGATCAATTGTGCGGCGGCGTCTTCGGCGCAGATATCCAGGGTGATGCCGCGCCCGCCGAGGCGTGCGGCCAAGGCTTCTAGATCGCTCTTGGCCGGTGGCACGTCGAGCAAAATCACCTCGGCGCCGTCGCGGGCCAGGGTTTCAGCGATCGAAGCGCCGATGCCGCGAGCCGCGCCCGTCACAAGTGCCTTGCGTCCCGACAAGGGACGACTCCAGTCCATCACCTGCGCCTCACACGCCTTCAAGCGAATGACTTGCCCGGAAATGAACGCGCTTTTGGGCGAGAGGAAAAACCGCAATGGGCCTTCCAGTTGATCTTCGGCACCTTCGCCGACATAGATCAGCTGCAAAGTACCGCCGCTGCGCAGTTCCTTGGCCAACGAACGGCTGAACCCTTCAAGGGCGCGTTGGGCGCTGGCGGCGAAGGGATCGCTCAAGGTCTCTGGCGCTCGGCCAAGAATCACCAGATGTGCATGGTGATCGAGGTTTTTCATCAGCGGCTGGAAGAACTCGCGCAGCTGTTTCAGCTGATCGACCTGCACCAGGTCACTGGCGTCGTACACCACGGCTTTGAGTTTCTGACCGTGGCCGGGAATCCACGCGGTGGCCAGGGTCGGATCGGTGCCGTAGCTGTAAATCGTGTCGGTCAGGCGGTTGGCGAGGCTGCCCACTTTTTCTGTCAGCGGGCCGCCGCCAATCAACAACGCCCCCTCGATTGGCCGCAGCCGGCCTGCTTGCCAGCGTTCCAGTCGTACCGGCGACGGCAGACCCAGGGCACCGACCACACGATGGCCGATGGACGAATTGGCGAAGTCGATATAGCGGTCAGACATGGATCATGCTCCAGCAACTGGGATTAAAAGTGTGGACCATGAACGGCAATTAGTCGTTCGACCCACGAGATACGGCCTACGCTTGATCATTGCAGGTTAGTTTGAGATTGGGTTTAGCAGGACTTTCAGGAAATGCAGCCCCCCTGTGGGTTTGGTGTTCATAGTTGATTAAAAGGAGCTTTTTCATGACTCAGCTGCGCCGCGTCGCGATTATCGGTGGTAACCGTATTCCCTTTGCCCGGTCCAACGGGCCGTACGCCACTGCCAGTAACCAGGCGATGTTCACCGCAGCACTGGAAGGCCTGATCGAGCGCTATAACCTGCATGGTGTGCGCATGGGTGAAGTGGCGGCGGGTGCGCTGCTCAAGTATTTGCGCGATTACGGCCTGACCCGCGAATGCGTGCTGGGCTCGCGGTTGTCGCCGACGACGCCGGCCTATGACGTCCAGCAAGCCTGCGGCACGGGGCTGGAGGCGACGTTGTTGGTGGCGAACAAAATTGCCCTGGGTCAGATCGAATGTGGCATTGCCGGCGGTGTCGACACAGCCTCGGACGTGCCGATCGGTGTCAACGAAAGCCTGCGCAAGATCCTCTTGCAAGCCAACCGCGCCCGAAGCACCGCCGACAAACTGAAAACCTTCCTGCAACTGCGTCCCCGCCACTTGATGCCCGACTTCCCAAGCATCGGCGAGCCGCGTACCGGCCTGTCGATGGGCCAACACTGTGAAATGATGGCTCAGACCTGGAGCATCCCGCGCGATGAGCAGGATCAGCTGACCCAGGAAAGCCATCAGAAACTGGCCGCGTCCTACGCCGAAGGTTGGCACAACGACTTGATGACGCCGTTCCTCGGCCTCACCCGGGACAACAACCTGCGCCCGGATCTGACCCTGGAAAAACTCGCCTCACTGAAACCGGCCTTCGAGAAAAGCGCCAAGGGCACCCTGACCGCGGGCAACTCCACGCCACTCACCGATGGGGCGTCGGTGGTGCTGCTGGGCAGTGAGGAATGGGCGAGAGAGCGCGGCTTGCCGATCCTCGCCTATTGGCGTGACGGCGAAGCGGCGGCGGTGGATTTCGTCAACGGCGCAGAAGGGCTGCTCATGGCGCCGGCTTATGCCGTGCCGCGTTTGCTGGCGCGTAACGGCCTGACCTTGCAGGATTTCGATTACTACGAAATCCACGAAGCATTCGCCGCTCAGGTGCTCTGCACACTCAAGGCCTGGGAAGATCCGGAGTTCTGCAAAACCCGTCTCGGTCTCGAGGCGCCGCTGGGCTCCATCGACCGCAGCCGGCTCAATGTCAAAGGCAGCTCACTGGCCGCCGGGCATCCGTTTGCCGCCACCGGTGCGCGCATCGTCGCCAACCTGGCGAAACTGCTGGACGCGGCGGGCAAGGGCCGAGGGTTGATCTCGATCTGCGCCGCTGGCGGTCAGGGCGTGACGGCGATTATCGAGCGCTGATTACTGAGGGCCTGATTATTGATGCCCTGATTATTGAGGGTTGAGCACTGCGTCGCGCGTTGCTGCGCGGCCAGTTCCCGGTTGCGGTTGGCGTAACCCTCGGCCATCACCGAGCAGACGATCAACTGCAACGGGTGATAGATCATGATCGGCAGCAGAATCAGGCCAAGGCCGGGGTTGGCACCGAAGATCAGCGCCGCCATCGGTGCGCCGGCCGCCAGGGATTTTTTGCTGGCGCAGAACACCGCGGCAATCTCATCGGCAGGGCTGAACTTCAGCGCGCGAGCGGTGCGGGTGGTCATCCACAGGATGATTGCCAGCAAAATCGTACTGCCCATCAGCGCAGTCAGAATCACGCCGTTGCCCTGTTGCTGCCACATCCCCGACACCATCGAGTTGCAGAACGCCGAGTACACCAGCAGCAGAATCACCAGTTTGTCGGCGATGTTGGTGTAGCGCTTGTGCCGAGCGAAAAACTTGCCCAGGAACGGCCGCAGCAATTGCCCAAGCACCAGCGGCAACAGCAGCATGGCGCACAAGTCGAGCAAGGTTGAGCCCAGATCGATCCCCCCCGCGCCGCTACCGACCACGAAACTCACCAGCAACGGTGTCAGAAAAATCCCCAGCACGCTGGACAGGCTCGCGTTGAGAATCGCTGCCGGTACGTTGCCGCCCGCGCTGCCGGTCAGGGCCACGGACGAGGAAATGGTCGAGGGCAGGGCGCAGAGGTAGAGGAAACCGAGCATCAGCAGTGAGGGGATGTGCGAACCCAGCAGCTTGTCGCTCAGCAGCCAGATCAGCGGAAACACCGCAAAGGTGAAAGTTTGAACCATCACATGCAGCTTCCAGTTTTTCAGCCCATGGCGGATCTGCTCGCTGGAGAGGTTGACCCCATGGAGGAAGAACACCAGAAACACGCCGATGTTGATCACGTACTCCGCGTGCATCCCGCCGCCGGTGGCGCCGAAGGTCGGGAAAAAATACGCCAGCAGCGTGGCGAGCAGCATGCCGCACAAAAACCAGTCGGTGACCACGCGTTTGAGGTGTTTGAAGGCATGCATGACCGGCACCGAATACGTTTGTAAGAATTGATGACTTAGCCTAACGTCGGCTCTACCAGCCGTCTTGCGACATAAGGCCAATCAATGCCGACTAACGGACAACTTTCCCTCGAACGAATCATTCCTACGCTCACGGTGTTGCCGCGACCGTTGTATGCGCGCGCGGAAAGTCTGAATGCCGGTTCGTGGACGCCGCCGCATCGTCACGATTGGGTGCAGTTTTCCTACGCCATTAGCGGCGTTCTCGGTGTGCATACCGCCGAGGGCAGTTTCTTTGCGCCGCCGCAGTGGGGCATCTGGATTCCGGCGGATCTCGAGCATCAGGTCGTGACCTCAATGCGTGCCGAGATGCGCAGCCTGTACGTGCGCCGCGAGGACTGCCAATGGGCGGACGGGCGTTGCCGGGTTCTGGAAGTCACGCCATTGGCCCGGGAGCTGATCAAGCGTTTTTGCCTGCTTCCCGTGGAATATCCACAGGGCGACAGCCAGGAGGCGCGATTGGTGGGCGTGTTGCTGGATCAATTGGCGAGTCTGCCGGAGGTGGGGTTTTCCCTGCCGTTGCCCCGGCATGAACGTTTGTTGGGCTTGTGCAACGAGCTGATCGATAGCCCGGAGCGCAATGCGACCTTGCAGGAATGGGCCGAGCGTTTGGGCACGTCGCAGAAAACCCTGATGCGCTTGTTCCAGCGTGAAACCGGCTTGAGCTTCCGCAGCTGGCGGCAGCGCATGCGGCTGCTGTCGTCATTGAGTTTGCTGGAGGAGGGGAACAGCGTGACCCATGCCGCGCTGTCTTGCGGGTATGACTCGACGTCGGCGTTTATTGTGGCGTTCAAGGGATTGTTCGGGTTTACCCCGGGGGAATTGTTTAGGCAGTAATGACGCCTTCGCGGGCAAGCCCGCTCCCACAAGGACAACACAAACCCTGTGGGAGCGGGCTTGCCCGCGATTGGCCGCGTAGCGGCCACCCGTATCCGGTCAGGTTCTGAACCGCCGAACCAACCCATCCAGCTCATTCGACAACCCCGCCAGGCTCTGAGAATCCAGGCGCGCCGAGTTTGCCAGTTCCGCCACCAACTGCGCGTCGCCATGAATCTGGCTGATGTGGCGATTGATGTCTTCGGCCACTTGATGCTGTTCCTCAGCCGCCGTAGCGATCTGAGTGTTCATGTCGCGAATCACATCCACCGATTCACGAATCTGCCCGAAGCTGCTGCGCGCTTCGCCGATACGGGTCACCGATTGCTGAGACACTTCCAGGCTCGCATGCATCTGCTGCGTCACTTGACTGGTGCGCTTGGCCAGGTTGCCCAGCAGCCCGTCGATTTCTGCCGTGGAGTCGGCAGTCCGTTTGGCCAGGGCGCGAACTTCATCCGCCACTACCGCAAAACCACGACCCTGTTCACCCGCCCGGGCCGCTTCGATGGCCGCGTTCAGCGCCAGCAGGTTGGTTTGTTCGGCGATCGAGCGAATGGTCCCAAGGATCGACTGAATGTCGTTGCTATCGCGCTCAAGCTGTTGCATCGATTGCGCCGATTGTTCGATTTCCTGGCTCAAGCGATCAACACTGCTCACTGCGGCATCGATCTGTTGCTGACCTTCGCGCGCCTGGCGCTGGCCGCTGTCCGCCGACTCGGCGGCCTGGCTGCAGGAACGCGCGACTTCGTTGGCGGTGGCGACCATTTCGTGGAACGCCGTGGACACCATGTCCACCGCTTCACGCTGACGCCCGGCAGCTTCGGCCATGTCGCTGGACACCTGGGTCGAGCTCTGGGAGGTGGCGAGGATCTTGGTCGCCGCGCCGCCGATGCTTTGAATCAGGTTGCGAATCGCCGCCAGAAACTGGTTGAACCAGTTGGCCAGTTGCGCGGTTTCGTCGCTGCCACGGATGTGCAGGTTCTTGGTCAGGTCGCCTTCGCCCTGGGCGATGCCTTCCAGACCGCTGGCCACGCTGCGGATCGGCCGCACGATCAGGCTGGCGAAACTGGCGCCGACGATGGCAAAGAACACCGCCAGTACCGCCGCGATGATCGCGATCAGCCAGGTCAGTTGAGTGGCCGAACTCATCACGTCGGTTTGCTTGATCAGGCCGATAAAGGTCCAGCCCAGTTGTTCCGACGGCCAGACGTTGGCCATGTAGCGCTCGCCATTGAGCTCGACTTCCACCAGCCCTTTGCCGGCCTTGGCCAGTTGCGCGTAACCGTCGCCGAGACTGTTGAGGGCTTTGAAGTTGTGTGCTGGTTGCTTCGGATCGACCAGTACTGTGCCGGTGTTTTCCACCAGCATCAGGTAGCCGGTTTCGCCGAGTTTGATCTGTTTGACGATTTCGGTGAGTTGCTTGAGCGTCACGTCGATGCTGACCACGCCGCCATTGCTGCCCAGTTTGTTATCGATGGTGCGCACGGTGCTGACGTAAGTCGCGTCATCCTGAGCCCAGTAATAGGCTTCGGTGCGAAATGGCTTGCCGGGTTTGGCCTGCGCGGCTTTATACCAAGGGCGCTGGCGCGGGTCGTAATTGCTCAGCTTCGCATCGTCCGGCCAGGACACGTAACCACCCGCTGCGGTGCCAAGGATGGCATAAGCATAGGCCGGGTGGCTGTTGCCCAGGTCCTGGAGGAGGGCGAAGATTTTTTTGTCCGACTCGCCTTGGGGAATGCTCTCGGCGTTGGCGCTCATGTAGGTTTTGAGGCTGTCGTCGGAGTTCTTGATCAGCGGTTGGGTGGCCAGGTAATCGACGTTCTGGCTGATGCCGTCAAAGAACAGCTGCATGGCATTGCTGACCTGACGAATCTCGCGGCCGCTGCCGTCGACAAAATTATCCTTGGCATCGCTGCGCAAGTTCAGCACCACGAGGGTGGCGACCAGCACCACGGGCAAGCAGGCGATGATTGCAAACGCCCAGGTCAACTTCTGTTTGATGTTCATCCGCGCTCCAGTTTTTTCTTGTAGGCCCACGCAGTGCAGATGACTCGCGGATTATTGGCAGCTGTAAACGTTTACGATCGTCGGACAATTTCTGTTCCCTCTAATGCCTTCGGCTGATGAGCGAGGAAATTGAGGTCTGTTGAGAGAAATCCGGCGAAGGGTAGATCGACGTGTCAGATTCTGTCGCAAATACCCTCGCATCCCTTCGTCAACAAGTGGTGCAGGCTCAGCTATGATCCTGAGCGGTCGATGGGTTTTGCCTGATTAATCCGGCACATTGTGTGCATCCGCAATGTTCATAGGTCGGCAACCCCTCCCGCGAATGAGAGGATTGCCGTATAACGAATGACTTTCGCGTGTTTGGTAATAAAGGACCCACAATAAAAGCTGATGAAGACTCCAAAACGCATTGAACCCCTGATCGAGGACGGTCTGGTCGACGAGGTGCTGCGCCCACTCATGAGTGGTAAAGAAGCAGCTGTTTATGTGGTGCGCTGCGGCAACGAGCTGCGTTGTGCCAAGGTCTACAAGGAGGCGAATAAACGCAGTTTTCGTCAGGCGGCCGAGTATCAGGAAGGCCGTAAGGTGCGCAACAGCCGGCAGGCTCGAGCGATGGCCAAGGGATCCAAGTTCGGCAAGAAAGAAACCGAGGATGCCTGGCAGAATGCCGAAGTGGCGGCGTTGTTCCGCTTGGCCGGCGCCGGTGTGCGGGTACCCAAGCCGTACGACTTCCTCGAAGGCGTGCTGCTGATGGAGCTGGTGGCCGACGAGTACGGCGATGCCGCGCCGCGTCTGAATGATGTGGTGCTGGAGCCGGATCAGGCGCGCGAATATCACGCGTTTCTGATTTCGCAGATCGTGCTGATGCTGTGTACCGGTCTGGTGCACGGTGACCTGTCCGAGTTCAACGTACTGCTGACGCCGACCGGCCCGGTCATCATCGACCTGCCGCAAGCGGTGGATGCGGCGGGCAACAACCACGCGTTCAACATGCTGGAGCGGGACGTGGGCAACATGGCGTCTTACTTCGGTCGTTTTGCACCGGAGTTGAAACGCACCAAGTACGCCAAGGAAATGTGGGCGTTGTATGAAGCCGGCACTTTGCACCCGGCCAGTGTGTTGACCGGCGAGTTCGACGAGCCGGAAGAGCTGGCGGACGTCGGCGGGATCATGCGCGAGATCGAGGCGGCCCGCCTCGATGAAGAGCGCAAGCAAGCGATCCGCGCTGCGGACGATGCGCCACCGAGCAAGGCCGAAGAGCCGCCGCCACCGTGGATGCAGTGATCGATTGACCCAAAACCCGGCTTCGGCCGGGTTTTTTGTAGATGTTTTTTTTCGGATCGCGTCGTCTGCATCGCGGGCAAGCCCGCTCCCACACGTTTTGTGTTGCACCCGGATTCTATGATCGACACCTGACCTGTGGGAGCGTGGCTTGCCCGCGATGGCGTCAGACCAGACAATCCACAACGGCGATATTCCCCACACTCAAGGACTGAATGTGAACTCCACCCGCAATGCCCAACTGATCATCGTCGCCCGGCTGATTTCGGATTTCGGCGCTTTCCTCAACATGGTTGCCCTGGCCACCTACGTTTACCTGCTCAGCAACAGCGCCATGAGCGTCGGCATCTTCCTCGCCAGTCGTGTAGCCGGGGGCATCTTTGCCAGCCTGATCGGCACCCGTTTCTATCGCCGCTGGGCCGGGCGCCTGCCGCTGATTGCCTTCGACCTGCTGCGCGCCGGTTTGCTGGGCTTGCTGCTTGTGTTGCCGGTCACCCAACAAACGCTGCTGTTACCGCTGATCGCGTTCGGGCTGGGGTTCGGCAATTCGATGTTCGCCATTGGCCTGAACAGCCAATTACCGCACATGATCGATAAGGCGCAGCTGCTCAAGACCAACGCCTGGATTACCTCGGCGTCGTCTGCGGCGATGGTCGGCGGGAGTCTGGTGGCGGGGTTATTGGTAGCGGGGTTTGGCTTTGAAACGGTGTTTGCCCTGAACGTGGCCACTTACCTGCTGGCGGCGCTGCTGATAGTGCCGCTGCGGTTTTCCAGACCGGCACTCAGTGAGGAACCTCTTCACCAACAAGGCGAATGGCCGGCTCTGCGTCAGGGCTTGCGCACAGCGCCGGTGCTGGCGGCGATGCTTGCCGTCGCGATGGCCGATACGCTGGGCAGTGCCGCGCACAACGTCGGTTTCCCGATCATTTCAAAACTGCTGACACCCGAGTCGGCCAGCACCACGCTCGGCCTGATGCTGGCAGTCTGGGCCAGCGGGAAATTCATTGGAGCGCGAATCGCCAGTCGCCTGAAAGGTGCGGACAACGCGCACTTGGAACGGCGATTTTTCTTCGGCGTGCTGTTGATGTCCTGTGGCTTCATCCTGATGTTCCAACAGCAAACCCTTTATGGCTTGCTGCTGTTTTCATTGCCCGCAGGCTTGGGCGACGGGTTCTCGGAAGTCGGCCTGATGTCACGTCTGCAACGTGAACCGGACAACCTGCGCCTGCCGATTTTCAGCTTTCTGACGCTGCTGCAAATGACCGGGTTCGGCATTGGCATGTTGATCGCCGCGCCGTTCTATTCCTGGTGGACGCCCGGCGCGGTGGTGCTGTTGTTCCACGGCATTCCCCTCACCACGTTGCTGGTGGCGAAGGGGTTGGCGCTCAGGAATGGGCGGGTTCGGCGCAGCACCCCGACGCCAGCTCCTTGAGGATCGGGCAGTCCGGGCGGTGGTCGCCCTGGCAATGTTCTACCAGGTCTTGCAGGGTGTCGCGCAGTTGCCCGAGTTCGCGAATCTTCTGGTTCAGCTCGTCGATGTGCTGACGGGCCAGGGCCTTCACGTCGGCACTGGCTCGCTGGCGATCCTGCCAGAGGGTCAGCAGTTTGCCGACCTCTTCCAGTGAAAAGCCCAGATCCCGAGAGCGCTTGATGAACGCCAGGGTATGCAGATCGTCGTCGCCGTAAACCCGATAGCCACTGTCGGTGCGATGGGCCGCCTTGAGCAGGCCGATGGATTCGTAGTAACGAATCATCTTCGCGCTCAGACCGCTCTGGCGGGCCGCTTGGCCAATGTTCATCGGTTGTCCTCCAGGTCTTTGGGTTTCCAGGTTTTCAACAGTAGCGCATTGCTGACCACGCTGACGCTCGACAGCGCCATGGCCGCGCCGGCCAGCACCGGGTTGAGGAAGCCGAACGCCGCCAGTGGCAGGCCGATCAGGTTATAGACGAAGGCCCAGAACAGGTTTTGGCGAATCTTCGCGTAGGTCTTGCGGCTGATTTCCAGCGCCGCCGGCACCAGCCGTGGATCGCCGCGCATCAGGGTGATCCCGGCCGCGTGCATGGCGACGTCGGTACCGCCGCCCATGGCGATGCCGATGTCTGCCGCGGCGAGGGCCGGCGCGTCGTTGATGCCATCGCCGACCATCGCCACCACGCCGGTTTTTTTCAGCGCGGCGACGGTGGCGGCTTTGTCCGCCGGCAATACTTCGGCGTGGACATCACTGATGCCCAGCGCCTCGGCGACCACTTTGGCGCTGCCGCGGTTATCGCCGGTCAGCAGATGGCTGCTGATGTTCCGTGCGCTCAGCTGTTGCACTGCTTGCAAGGCGCCGGGTTTGAGCGTGTCACCGAAGGCGAACAGGCCGAGCACTCGCGGTTCAGGGCTTTGTTCGATCAGCCAGGACAGGGTCCGGCCCTCGGTTTCCCAAGCGGTGGCGGAATCGGTCAGTGGTCCGGCACTCAGGCCACTTTCTTCCAGCAGGCGCCGATTGCCCAAGGCCAACCGTCGACCGTCGAGACTGCCGGCAATGCCGCGCCCGGTCAGTGATTGACTGTCGCTGACATTCGCCACGGTGAAGCCGCGCTCGGCGCAGGCATCCAGCACAGCCTTGGCCAGCGGGTGTTCACTGCCGCGTTGCAGGGCGCCGGCCATTTGCAGCAAGGCGGCTTCGTCACCTTCGATGGCACTCAAATGCGCGATGCGCGGCGCACCCGAAGTCAGTGTGCCGGTCTTGTCGAACACCACGGCGCTGACTTCATGAGCGCGCTCCAGGGCTTCGGCGTCCTTGATCAGAATCCCGTAGCGCGCCGCCACACCGGTGCCGGCCATGATTGCCGTCGGCGTGGCCAGCCCGAGCGCACAAGGGCAGGCGATCACCAACACTGCGACGGCGTTGATCAGCGCGGTTTCCAGCGGTGCGCCGTACAACCACCAACCGATCAAGGTCGCCAGCGCGATCAGCAGCACCACGGGTACGAACACCTGGCTGACTTTATCCACCAGTTTCTGGATCGGCGCTTTCGCCGCCTGCGCGTCTTCGACCAGGCGGATGATCCGCGCCAGCACGGTTTCCGCGCCAAGCGCCAAGGTCCGAACCAGCAACCGACCTTCGCCATTGATGGCGCCGCCGGTGACCTTGTCGCCTGGTTGTTTCGGTACCGGCAGGCTCTCGCCGCTGATCAGTGCTTCATCGGCATGGCTTTGGCCTTCCACCACTTCGCCATCCACCGGGAAACGTTCGCCGGGTTTGACCATGACCAGATCGTTGAGGCGCAAAGCGCTGATCGCAACCTCCTGTTCGCGGCCGTCGATCACCTGAATGGCTCGCTCCGGACGCAGGGCTTCAAGGGCGCGGATGGCGCTGGTAGTCTGGCGCTTGGCGCGGCTTTCCAGGTATTTGCCCAGCAGCACCAGAGCGATCACCACCGCCGAGGCTTCGAAATACAGGTGCGGCAGACGGCCGGCGGCGGTGGCCCACTCGTAAACGCTCAAGCCGTAGCCGGCACTGGTGCCCAGGGCTACCAGCAAATCCATGTTGCCGGCGCCGGCGCGCACGGCTTTCCACGCAGCGACATAGAAGCGCGCGCCGAAGATGAACTGCACCGGCGTCGCCAGCGCGAACTGTACCCACGCAGGGAGCATCCAGTGCACGCCGAAAGGTTGCAGCACCATCGGCAACACCAGCGGCAAGGCGAGGGCGATGGCCGCCAGCAAGGCCCAGCGTTCGCGGTGCAGGCGTTGTTGTTGATCGTCGGTTTGCGGGTGTTCAACTTCCCAGACGCTGGCGGAGTAACCAGCCTTGGTCACGGCATCGAGCAAAGTTTGCGGGTCGACCTGGCCGAGCAATTCGAGGTGTGCACGCTCGTTGGCCAGGTTGACGCTGACACTCTTCACCCCCGGCACCTTGGCCAGTGCCCGTTCGACGCGGCCGACGCAGGACGCGCAGGTCATGCCGTCGATGGTCAATTCCAGGCTCTGCTGTGGCACGCTGTAACCGGCCTGCTGTACGGCCTCCATCAAGGCCGGCAGGCTGTCACTGGGCGCTTGAACCCGGGCCTGTTCGGTGGCCAGGTTGACGCTGACGGCCGTGGCGCCGAGAACTTTGCTCAAGGCACGCTCGACACGCCCGGCGCAACTGGCGCAGGTCATGCCGGCAATCGGTAGATCGAAAGTGGTGGATTCGGACATCGGTCACGCTCCCTGTAGAAATTGCCTACAGGATCAACCTTGCCATGCTGGCAAGGTCAAGCGCCACTCTGCAAATCGTCTCGCGACTCTGCACTTCGTAGGAGCGAGGGGGTGATCAATACCCGAGAGCCGCAGGCTTGAGGTACATCCCTTCCTGCGTCATCGCAATCCGGAACTTCAACACATCCCCGGCCTTGAGCGTGATGTTCTGCGAACCCGGTGCGAGCATGCCCGGGTTGCAACCCGGGGCCTGGCCCGGCAGCAGTTTGAGGCGCAGGGACACATTGCCTGGCGGCAGGTTGAATGAGGTGCTCTGTTCCTGGAACAGTCGCGCCGATAGCTGATCCTGGATGTACACACCGATCTCGCAGGAAGTCGACACTTCCAGGCGCTCGCGGGAAATGATCAGCACGCCGTAGTCCTCCCCGGCGGCTTGAACCGAAGGTGTCGCGGCAAAGAGGCTGAGTAAGCCAAACAGGCTGAGAGCTGACCAGCGCATGGCTGAATCTCCTGATGTCGAGTCATAGATGGACGCAGCTTGGCCGAGCGCGGCGCCGATTGCCAGCCCGGCAGCTTGCTTGAGAACTTGACCTTGCCATGGTGGCAAGCTCGAGACTGCCACCAACCCTCATTAAAGGGCCCCATTAAGGAGACGTCCCATGCAAGTGTTCAACGTTGAAGGCATGTCCTGCGGTCATTGCGTCAAGGCCATCACTCAGGCGCTGCAAGCCAAGGATCCCGCGGCCAGCGTGCGCATTGATCTGGCGGCAAAAGAAGTCGGCGTTGAAAGCGCGCTGACGGCCGATCAGGTGATCGCTGCGATCAGCGAAGAAGGTTATAGCGTCAAATTGGCCTGATTTTTTAATAGTTAGCGACCTAACGGAATGTTCAAGGCGTCCACGCCCGGCTAGACTGTTGGCCTGCCGATCCATGGCCAACCTGCATGCCTAACCTGGACGCCTGATGAACCTCCGTACAATCCTGATTCTCGGCGCCTTGAGCGCTTTCGGTCCGCTGGCGATCGATTTCTATTTGCCGGCGTTCCCGGCGATGGCGCTCGCTTTCGGCACCGACGAAAAACACGTTCAACTGACCCTGGCGGCCTATTTCCTTGGCCTGTCCATTGGCCAACTGGCGTACGGCCCGGTGGCGGATCGCTTCGGGCGACGGATTCCCTTGCTGACAGGTGTCGGCTTGTTCACCGTCGCTTCATTGGCCTGTGCCTATGCGCCGACGCTGGAGTGGTTGATCGGCGCACGTTTCGTCCAGGCGCTGGGCGGTTGCGCGGGCATGGTGATTTCGCGGGCGGTGGTCAGCGATAAATGCGATGCGGTGGGTTCGGCGAAGGTCTTTTCGCAGTTGATGCTGGTGATGGGCCTGGCGCCGATTCTTGCGCCAATGCTGGGCGGGTTGTTGGTCAACACGACTGGCTGGCAATCGATCTTTCTGGTGCTGACCGGTTTCAGTGCACTGGCAGGATTGGCAGTGGCCCTCGGGCTGCCGGAAAGTCTGCCGGCCCATGTGCCGCGCCAACCGTTGTCGGGCGCGCTGCGTCAGTACGGCCGGTTGTTGGCGGACCCCATCTTCCTCGGCCATGCCCTGACCGGTGGTGTCGCCATCGCCGGGATGTTTGCCTACATCGCCGGTTCACCGTTCGTCTTCATCAAACTCTATGGCGTGCCGGCCGAGCATTTCGGCTGGCTGTTCGGCATTAACGCGGCGGGTTTCATTCTGGTGGCCCAGGTCAATGCCCGGATGCTGGCCAAGCGCGGTCCGGCCTTTTTACTGGCGCGTACTGTCTGGCTCTATCTGGCGGGCGGTCTGGCTCTGTTGGCGGTCAGCGCGTTGCACACCGCGCAGTTGTGGCCGTTGCTGATTCCGCTTTTCCTCTGCATCGCCAGCCTGGGTTGCATTGTGCCCAACGCCTCGGCCTGCGCCATGAACGGGCAGGGCGCGCGGGCGGGCAGTGCCTCGGCGATGCTCGGTTGCCTGCAGTTCAGCGTCGCCGCCGGGGCCGCAGCATTGGTGGGTGTTTTGCACGATGGCAGCGCCATGCCGATGGCCATGGTCATCAGCCTGTGCGGGATTCTGGTGGTGAGCGCGGCGACGCTCACCCGACGTTTGCAAAATGCCCGGGCGTTGACGCAAGCCCAGGTATGAGGACGGACTCAGCCAGCAGCGCGCTGCTGACGGTCGGGAAACTGATGGGGCGCGTGCAAGCGCGCTTCAAGCGTTTTAGTGAAGGCTAGCGCTTCGGCTTCACTGCGAAACATCACAGCGTGTTGATCCAGGCGGACCTGCCAGCGGGATGTTGCCACTTCTTTTATCAGGATCTTCATTGCGGAGCTCCTCTTGTAAAAGACGTCTCGCAAAAGACATCACGTAAATGATTGTTCGCAGAGCTTTCGATTGTAGACCCGAATACGATCGCAATTGTGACAACGGTCAATTCTCTGACTGACGGCAACAGGGGACGGCGAAGTACATCCCGGATATTTCGGTCATCCCCTGTAGGCGCTGTGATCTTTTGATCCTTGGGTCAGAACCCTTCAAGCACAATCTTGCCCTTGGACTTGCCGCTCTCCAGCAGTTCATGGGCACGACGCAGGTTGGCTGCGTTGATGGTCCCGAAGTGTTCGCCGACCGTGGTTTTCAACGTGCCCGCATCGATCAGCCCGGCGACGCGGTTGAGCAGTTTGTGCTGCTCGATCATGTCTGCGGTTTCGAACAGCGAGCGGGTGTACATGAATTCCCAGTGCAGTGACAGGCTCTTGCGCTTGAGCTTGGTCACGTCCAGCGACTTCGGGTCATCGATCAACGCCAGTTTGCCTTGCGGCGCCAACGCCTCTACCAGTTGATCCAGATGTTGATCGGTCTGGGTCAGGCTGGCGACGTGGGTCACATGCTCGAACCCCGCACGTTTGAGTTCTTCACTCAGCGGCTGGCTATGATCGATCACCTGGTCGGCGCCCAGGTCACGCACCCAGCTTTGGGTTTGTGCACGGGAAGCGGTGCCAATGACCTTCAGCCCGGTGAGCTGGCTGGCCAGTTGCGTGAGGATCGAACCCACGCCGCCAGCGGCACCGACGATCAGCAGGCTCTGGCCTTCATCGGTTTTGTCTTCGCGCACTTGCAGGCGTTCGAACAGCAGTTCCCACGCGGTGATGGCGGTCAGCGGCAGGGCGGCGGCTTCGGCGAAACCGAGGGTTTTCGGCATATGGCCGACGATTCGCTCGTCCACCACATGCAACTCGCTATTGCCGCCGGCACGGGCGATGGAGCCGGCGTAGAACACCTTGTCGCCAGCCTTGAACAAGGTCACTTCGCTGCCGACAGCCTTGACCACACCGGCCACGTCCCAGCCCAGCACCTTTGCCGCGCCACCTTCAGGCTGGACGTTCTGGCGGACCTTGGTGTCCACCGGGTTGACCGAGATGGCTTTGACCTCCACCAACAGGTCGCGCGGGCCGGCGACCGGTTCTGGCAGTTCGATGTCTTGCAGGGATTTTTCGTCGCTGATGGGCAGGGAGGCGTAGTAGGCAATGGCTTTCATGGTGGGTTCCTCAGAGGGAATGATTTCGATGGGACAGATGATTGGTTATTTCCCGGCAAGATAAAACCCGCTAAAAGAGCAGTCTCTTTCAATATTTTTTTGATAATCGGGGCTGACGATGTTGCGTTTCGATGACTTGCAGTTGTTCGTTCGGGCTGCGGACCTGGGCAGTCTGTCGGCGGCGGCGCGGGTGATGGATATGTCGGCGGCAGTGGCCAGTGCGGCGTTGAAGCGCATCGAACAGCAACTCGGCGCGCGCTTGCTCGCCCGTTCTACCCGCAGCCTGCGCCTGACCGCTGAAGGCGAGGGCTTTCTGGAATACGCCCGGGCAGCCTTGAGCAATCTCGATGAGGGCCGCCGCTTGCTGGCCAGCGGGCAAGATCAGGTCAGCGGGATTTTGCAGCTGTCGGCGCCTTCGGATTTCGGTCGCAACCTGCTGTTGCCATGGCTCGACGAGTTTCAGCGCGAGCATCCGAAACTCACGGTACGGTTGCTGCTGGGCGACCGCATCGCCGACCTGTTCCGCCAACCGGTGGACATTGCCCTGCGTTATGGCGAGCCGGAAGACTCGAGCCTGGTGGCGTTGCCCATCGCTGCGCAGAACCGTCGCGTGCTCTGTGCAGCGCCGAGTTATCTGGCCCGGCATGGCGAACCTCGGCATCTGGAGCAACTGGCTCAGCACAATTGCCTGTTGTTCATGCTCGGCAGCCGGGTCCACGATCACTGGAGTTTCCACGATGGCAAACGCGAAGTGAGCCTGACGGTCAGTGGCGATCGCTTCAGTGACGACGCCGATGTTGTGCGTCTGTGGGCCGTAGCGGGGGCGGGGATTGCGTATAAGTCCTGGCTCGATGTCGCCGCCGATGTACTGGCCGGTCGGTTGAAAGTGCTGATGCCGGAACTGCTCTGTGAGCGCGCACCGCTGAATTTGCTGTGCGCCCATCGCGCACAATTGAGTAAGCCGGTGAACCTTTTGCGGGAAATGCTTGCCAGCCGATGCGCTCGTATAAGCAGTCAATTTCCGACGAAATCGGATGTCGATCATTAGTCGCAGGCAAATAGCGAAATTTCTGTCAGGAACTATCACCACCAATGGGCCCCCGAGGGCAGGAACCGGCGGTTAACCCGCTTATACTAGCGCTCGCCTGATGTACGCACCGTCGACCTCGCAATGGCGAGTTCAGGTTCGATTCGGTCAGACCCAATGGTCATCACCGGACCTTCATTGCACCCGCGAAGCAATGGCCTGGGTGAGTGGGTGGCTTTACCGGTTTATGACGGTTTTCGCGTCTTGGCCGACGACACATTACTGGTCAAGATGTCTCTGAGCAGTAGACGAAACGATTCAACAGGGAGTGAATACATGGAACATGCACCTTGCATCAGCCAGATCGCCACATTGCTGGCTGACCCAAAGCGCAGCGCAATGATGTGGGCCTTGATGGACGGCTCGGCGCGGCAAACCGAAGAGCTGGCGTTGCTGGCCGGCCTGTCGCCGTCTTCGGCCAGTGCGCATTTAGGGCGTTTGTCCGCCGGAGGTCTGTTGAAAGTCGAAACCCGTGGACGCAAACGGTTTTTCCGGCTTGCCGCGCCCGAAGTCGGCGCCGCGATAGAGGCCTTGGCCAGCGCGACCCTGGCCAGCGCGCCTCGGGACATTCCAGAGGTTTTCAAACGCACCAGCCCTATCGCCAAACCTCAGGCGGCGCCTTCGTCACTGCTGCGGGCCAGACTCTGCGACGACCATCTGGGCGGTACCCTGGCCGCCGACCTCTACCAGCGTCTGCTGGATGCGGGCTGGATCGAGCAATTCGATCAGCGGGTCATGATCACTCACAAGGGCGCTACACAATTGGCAACACGCGGTGTGTTCATCCAGGCGCTGGCTCATCGCAACAGCAGAGTCGCCTGCGCTTGCCCGGACTGGAGCGAAAGACGCCCGCACATGGGGGGGGCGCTGGGCGCTGCGTTGTTGCAGCTGTTCATGCAGTCCGGCTGGTTGAGCCTGCCCAACGATTCGCGAGCCTTGCAGATCACCGCTGCGGGGCAGCGGGAAATCCATCGATTCGCCAAGGAAACCGAGCTGGAAATGGCGTTTTAGAGCCATTGAGGTGCGACGTCCGGGATCTTTGTTTCAGGCGTCGTTCAGAGCTGTGGACAGGTCGCATTTAGCAATAATCCCCAGCCGCTATCGCGCACACTCGATCCGGGGATTTTCAGGATTGGGGGAATGTGGCATGGAAACACGAAACTTCAGCGCGGCAGAACGATTGGAACGGCTGCCCATCAGCGGCTATCACCGCATCATTTTCATCATCATTGCCTTGGCGTTTTTCTTCGACTCCATGGACCTGGCGATGATGACGTTCCTCCTCGGCTCGATCAAAACCGAGTTCGGCCTGAGCACGGCGCAGGCCGGGTTGCTGGCCAGTTCGAGTTTCTTCGGCATGGTCGTGGGTGCATCGCTGTCCGGCATGTTGGCCGACCGCTTCGGGCGAAAACCGGTGTTCCAGTGGAGCATTGTGCTGTGGGGTATCGCCAGCTACCTATGCTCCACGGCGCAGAACGTCGAAACGCTGACGCTGTTCCGAGTCTTGCTGGGGATCGGCATGGGCATGGAATTCCCGATTGCTCAGTCGATGCTGTCAGAGCTGATTCCGGCAAAGCGACGTGGGCGTTACATCGCATTGATGGATGGTTTTTGGCCGCTCGGTTTCGTCGCGGCTGGAGTGCTGTCGTACTTCCTGTTGCCGGTGATTGGCTGGCGCGACATTTTTCTGGTGTTGGCGGTGCCGGCGGTGTTCGTCCTGGCGATTCGTTTTTTCATTCCCGAGTCTCCGCGCTGGCTGGAGCAGGCCGGGCATCATGATGCGGCGGATAAGGTCTTGCTCGGCATCGAAGATCGGGTCCGGGCTTCACTGGGCCGTGCGGATCTGCCTGAACCCATTCGCCTGCCACGGATGGCGAGTCAACCGGGCACTTTCTTCTCTGCGTTACGGGAGATCTGGTCGCCGCAGTATCGCCAGCGCACGATGATGATCTGGAGCGTGTGGTTCTTCGCTTTGCTGGGTTTCTATGGCCTGACGTCCTGGCTCAGTGCGTTGTTGCAACAGTCGGGTTTCGCCGTGACCCAGTCGGTGTATTACACGGTGCTGATTTCTCTCGGCGGGATTCCCGGTTTCCTCATGGCCGCCTGGCTGGTGGAGCGTTGGGGGCGTAAACCGGTGTGCGTCGTGACGATGCTCGGCGGCGGGATCATGGCGTTTCTTTATGGCCAGAGTGCGGTGTTCGGCGGCAACGTCAGTCTGTTGATTACCTCGGGGCTGCTGATGCAGTTCTTTCTGTTCGGCATGTGGGCCGTGCTCTACACCTACACCCCTGAGTTGTACCCGACATCGGCACGCGCCACGGGTTCGGGGTTCGCCTCAGCCATCGGCCGCGTGGGGTCGTTGCTCGGGCCGTTGGTGACCGGGCTGGTGTTCCCGATGACCGGGCAAGGCGGGGTGTTTGCGCTGGGGGCGATGTGCTTTGCGATTGCGGCGGGGGTGGTGTGGATGTTCGGGATGGAGACCCGGGGCAAGACGTTGGAAGAATTGAGCGAAGTAGAGATCGTCGGCTGAACACAGTTCCTGTGGGAGCGGCGGTGCGACGATTCGACTTGCCCGCGATAGCGGACTGTCAGCCGACTCGATGTTGAGACAGTTGGCCTCATCGCGGGCAAGCCCGCTCCCACAGTGTTTTGCGGTGTTACTTACTACTTTACCAGCCGCGCATCCAGGCTGTTCTGCGCCAGGCGCTTGGCCTGATCCTGGGTCATGCCCAGATCGGTGTACAGCGCGTGGAAGTTCTCGGTGACATAGCCGCCGAAGTAGGCCGGGTCATCGGAGTTCACCGTGACCTTTACACCGCGCTCGAGCATGTCGAGGATGTTGTGCTGGGACATGTGATCGAACACGCAGAGTTTGGTGTTCGACAACGGGCACACGGTTAGCGGGATCTGCTCGTCGATGATCCGCTGCATCAAGCGCTCGTCTTCGATGGCGCGCACGCCATGGTCGATACGCTGGATTTTCAGCAAGTCGAGGGCTTCCCAGATGTACTCCGGCGGGCCTTCTTCACCGGCGTGGGCCACGGTCAGGAAGCCTTCGCTGCGCGCACGATCGAACACCCGCTGGAACTTGCTCGGCGGATGGCCCATCTCCGAGCTGTCCAGGCCCACGGCGACAAACGCGTCGCGGAACGGCAGCGCCTGGTCGAGGGTTTTCTGCGCTTCGTCTTCACTCAAGTGACGCAGGAAACTGAGGATCAAACCGCTGGTGATGCCCAGTTGCTGCTCGCCATCCTTCAATGCGGCGGCGATGCCGTTGAGCACTACTTCGAACGGGATGCCACGGTCGGTGTGGGTTTGCGGGTCAAAGAACGGTTCGGTGTGAATCACGTTCTGCGCCTTGCAGCGCAACAGGTAGGCCCAGGTCAGGTCGTAGAAATCCTGAGAGGTGCGCAACACGTCGGCGCCTTGGTAATACAGGTCGAGAAACTCTTGCAGGTTATTGAAGGCGTAAGCCTTGCGCAGGGTTTCGACATCGCTCCACGGCAGGGCGATCTTGTTGCGTTCGGCCAGGGCGAACAGCAGCTCAGGCTCCAGCGAACCTTCCAGGTGCAAGTGCAATTCTGCCTTGGGCAGAGCGTTCAGCCAGTCGTACATTTTTGAAATCTCATCAGGTGCAATGAGGGCATTCTACAGATGCCCGCAGAAACAATGAGCAAAACCTGACCAGCCGGTTCATTACACGGCTTCCTGTTGCCGTCGATAGGCGTAGGTATCGGCGAAGCGCGACAGCAGGAATTCGGCGCAGGTGGTGGCCGGATACTTCGCCGGATGCCGTTCGTCCTGGCAACCGGGCAGGCATTCAATGGCGGTGTCGGGATGCGGTTCGGCAAAGAACGGCATCGAGTACCGATCCACTCCCAACGGGCTGATCACCCGGTGTGGCGTCGACAGGTAATGGTCGTTGCTCCAGCGCGCCATCATGTCGCCGAGGTTGACCACGAACGTGCCTTCGATCGGCGGTGCATCGATCCAATCGCCCTGCACATTGCGCACTTGCAGACCGCCAGCGGCATCCTGATAGAGCAGGGTGATGCAACCGTAATCGGTGTGAGCGCCGGCACCTTGCTGATCTTTGGTGCTGGCCGTGTGGCGCGGGGGGTAATGAATC
Organism: Pseudomonas sp. FP603; assembly: GCF_030687415.1. NCBI lineage: Bacteria > Pseudomonadati > Pseudomonadota > Gammaproteobacteria > Pseudomonadales > Pseudomonadaceae > Pseudomonas > Pseudomonas sp. FP603. The sequence goes on along the minus strand of NZ_CP117431.1, from coordinate 6,123,776 downwards.
ATTCGCAGCACGCTGACCGGTTCTTTGAAGCGGCTATCGAAGAAGTCACGCTCGATGCCCAACGCCAGGGTCATGGCTCGCAGCAGGGTTTGAGCGAGCGCCTGCATGTCGACGTAGTGTTGCTCCATCAGCGATTCCCAACCGGGCATCGACGGATGACGGTTGGGACCGCGCAAAGGTTTTTCCGCAATAACCTCGGGATGATCAGCCGGCAGGTGCAGGCCCATGTCGAAGGTTTCTTTCAGATCGCTGGGTTTGCTGGGGTCGAGTTGCTCGGTGGCGATGGCGCCATAGCCGCGGTGGTGGCGGGTCTGGGTGATGTCGATCTTGAGTTTTTCAGTAGTGGGCAGGGCGAAGAAACGTTGGGCGTGGTTGAGCACGGCATCGATGCGCTCCGCCGAAATCGGGTGGCCCTTGATATAGAAAAAGCCCCATTCGCGGCAGGCGCGGTCGATTTGTGTGGCGATGGATTGCCAAGCGTTTTGATCTGCGTTGTAGAGCGGGCTGATGTCGATGATTGGGAGGCTGTTCATGCGATTGTCCTGAAGAGTACGCAGACCGGAAAACACTAGAAAGTCCTGTGGGAGCGGGCTTGCCCGCGATGACGTCTGCACATCCAACATCTTTGTTGACTGAAAGTCCGCTATTGCGGGCAAGCCCGCTCCCACAGGTACTGTGTTTTGGCTCAAAGGAATTACTTCGGCATCTGGGCCTTCATGCCTTCGACGTAGTAGTTCATCGACGCCAGTTGCGCATTGGTTGCCGTCGCGCTCGCCGGGATTTTCTCGACACCGGCCTGATCCTTGATCGGCCCGGTGAACGGATGCAGGGCACCGCTCTTGATGTCGGTAATGATCTGCCCGGCTTCGGTTTTCACCGCAGCTGGCACCAGGTCGCTGATCGGCAGCTCAACCGTGCCTTCCTTCAGACCGCCCCAGTAATCCTGGGATTTCCATGTGTGGTCGAGCACGCTTTGAGTCGCCTGAATGTAATGCGGCCCCCAGTCATTGACGATAGACGTCAGCACCGCTTTCGGCCCGAAGTGCGCCATGTCCGATGCATAACCAACGGCATACACACCGCGACGTTCGGCCGCCTGGATCGGTGCCGGGCTGTCGGTGTGCTGGAACACCACATCCACGCCTTGGTCGATCAGCGCGTTGGCGGCGTCGGCTTCCTTGCCCGGGTCGAACCAGGAATTGACCCACACCACTTTGATCTCGGTGCCCGGGTTGTACTTGTTCAGGGCCAGTTGAATGGCGTTGATGTCGCGGATGACTTCCGGGATCGGGAACGAGGCGACGTAGCCGACTTTCTTGGTCTTGGTCATCTTCGCTGCGAGGAAACCGCCGACGTAGCGGCCTTCATAAGTGCGTGCCAGGTAAGTGCCGAGGTTCTTGTCCTGCTTGTAGCCGGTGGCGTGTTCGAAGGTCACTTTGGGAAATTGCTTGGCGACTTTCAGGGTCGGGTTCATGTAGCCGAAAGACGTGGTGAAGATCAGATCGTAGTTGTCCTTGGCCATGTTGCGGATCACCCGCTCGGCATCGGCGCCCTCGGCGACGTTCTCCACATAGTTGGTGGTGATCTGCTCGCCGAATTTGTCTGTCAGCGCCTTGCGTCCCTGTTCATGCTGATACGTCCAGCCGTGGTCACCGATCGGGCCGATATAGACGAAGCCGACTTTCAGCGGGTCGGCGGCACTGGCGGTCAGACTGGCGCTCAGACCGATGGCTGCGGCGACAGCGCAAAACAGCTGCTTCAACGGACGTTTTTGCATGAACTGGAACTCCATTTTGTTGTGAGATGGAGGAGGGCAATGCAAATTGCTGACCAACAGGACAACAAATGGATCGAAATCGCGTAACGGCCATCGCGGGCAAGCCTCGCTCCCACATGACCTGCGTAAATCCCGTAGGAGCGAGGCTTACCCGCGAAGAGCCCCTGACGACCACCACAGAACCATCCCGGTGCGCCCTCACCAATCCACGCCATCCACTGGTGCGGGCGTCTCCCACATTTGTTTGGTGTTGTGTCAGGTACCGGCGATCAACTGCCGAGCTGCCTGGCTGTGATCGGCAATCAACCCTTTCAGATCCAGTCCTTCAACCTGCCCGTCGATCACCCGCCACTTGCCACCGACCATCACCCGGTCCGCCCGATCTGCGCCGCAGAGCAGCAGCGCCGACACCGGATCATGGCTGCCGGAGAAGCGCAGTTCATCCAGTTTGAACAGCGCCAGATCCGCCTGCTTGCCCACCGCCAGTTCACCGATATCGCTGCGCCCGAGCAAACTCGCCGAGCCTTTGGTCGCCCAGCCCAGCACCAATTCCGGCGTAATTTTTTCCGCGCCGTAACGCAGCCGCTGGATGTACAGCGCCTGGCGGGTTTCGAGGATCATGTTCGACGCATCGTTGGATGCCGAACCGTCTACGCCCAGACCCAGCAGCGCACCCGCAGCGGTCAGGTCCAGCGTCGGGCAAATGCCGGAAGCCAGGCGCATGTTCGAACTCGGGCAATGGCAAATGCCCGTGCCGGCCGCGCCGAGTCGGGCGATTTCGTCGGGGTTGAAATGAATGCCGTGGGCCAGCCAGGTACGCGGCCCGAGCCAGCCGACGCTGTCCAGATAATCAACGGTGCGCAGACCGAAACGCTGCAGGCAGAAGTCTTCTTCGTCGAGGGTTTCCGCCAGGTGCGTGTGCAGGCGCACGTCGAGGGTGTTCGCTAGTTCGGCGCTGGCGGACATGATTTGCGGGGTCACCGAGAACGGTGAGCAGGGCGCCAGCGCGATCTGAATCTGCGCCCCATCGCCGCGCTCGTGGTACGCGGCGATTAGACGTTGGCTGTCGTCGAGGATCACTTCGCCTTCCTGGACGGTTTGCTGCGGTGGCAGGCCGCCGTCTTTTTCGCCAAGGCTCATGGAACCGCGAGTGAGCATGGCGCGCATCCCCAGTTCGCGAACACTCTCGACCTGCACATCGATCGCGTTTTCCAGGCCTTCCGGAAACAGGTAATGGTGGTCGGCGGCTGTGGTGCAACCGGACAGCAGCAATTCGGCCAACGCGACTTTGGTGGCGAGGGCAAGTTTTTCAGGGGTAAGGCGAGCCCAGACCGGATAGAGGGTTTTCAACCACGGGAACAACGGCTGATTAACCACCGGTGCCCAGGCACGGGTCAGGGTTTGATAGAAGTGGTGATGGGTGTTGATCAGCCCTGGCAGGATCACGTGTTCGCGAGCATCGAAAACGTGGTCACAGGGCGCGGACGGTTGCTGGCCGGCGGCAAGCACTTCGACGATCAAGCCGTCTTGCACAACCAGACCGCCACGGGCATCGAGCGCGTTGGCCGTGAAAATGGCGAGGGGATTTTTTAACCAGGTACGGGTCGCAGGCATGGTGGCCGGCTCCTCTGAAAGTTGGGTTCAGGGTTGCCAGCTCAGTGTTGCCCTGTCTGCTGATCCAGGGTCGCCGCGGGGGGGGGGCGAGGTGCGGAGTTTCGAACAAAAAAGCTTCGCGGGCAAGCCTCCCCGACCAGACGATGCAGAACCCTGTGGGAGCCGGGCTTGCCCGCGATGCAGGCACCTCGGTCTTTCAGTGATATCGAGGTGATGCTATCGCAGGCAAGCCCGGCCCCCACAGGGGAATGTGGTGTTACCAGGGAATGGTCTCACCCCGGTAATTCACAAAATGATGCCCGCCCTTGCCGGCATACGCATTCACCTGATCAATCAACCCGCGGGTACTGGTTTCAACATCAATGTCCGCGCCTTCACCGCCCATATCAGTCTTCACCCAACCCGGGTGCAGCGACAGCACGGTGAGTTTCTGTTCGCCCAATTGCGTGACGAAGCTGTTGGTCATGGAGTTCAGCGCTGCTTTACTGGCCTTGTACAGCGCCAGTTCCGGCGCGTCGGGCATGGTCACACTGCCCAGCACCGAACTCATGAACGCCAGCACGCCGCTGTCTTCACGAATTTGCCCGACGAAACGCTGAGCGAGGTTGATCGGCGCCACGGCGTTGGTGAAGAACAGCTGACCCACCTCGGCCAACGTCGCGCCGCCCGGCGTCTGGACCTCCGGCCCCTTGACCCCGGCATTCACGAACAACAGATCGAACACCTCGCCTTTGAGTTGCTGGCTAAGGGCGATGACTGCTTGCTGATCGTCCATGTCGAGTTTTTCGATTTGCACATTGCCTAACGCTTGCAAGGCTTCGGCGCTCTGCGGGTTGCGCACGGTGGCGGTGACTTGCCAACCATCGGCCAGCAGGGTTTTCACCAGACCGAGGCCCAAGCCCCGGGAGGCGCCGATGATGAGTGCGTTTTTTGCCTTGGACATGAATGGCTTCCTTGATGGATGAAAATCACGGATTCAAAGGACAACGTTGGCTCAGCCGATGTTGCAGTTCCTGACGCAAGACATCGAGTTCTGCGATGCGAGTTTCGATCAGGTTCAGTTTGTCTTGCAGCAGTTGGGTAACGGCATTGGCTGGGTCGGGCGCCTGCCACAACGCGGCGACGCTGCTGCCGATCTCGCCGAGGGTAAAGCCCAGTCGCTGAGCGGTCTTGATGTACAGCACCAGCTGCACCATCTCCGCCGGATAGTCGCGATAACCATTGGCGCTACGTTGCGCGGCGATCAATCCGCGCTGCTCGTAAAAGCGCAATGTGTCGCGGCTGACAGCGCTGGCCTGGGCTAATTCACCGATGCGCATCTTGAGGTCTCGAGAGGGCTTGACCCTGGAGCATACTCCAGGCTTTAGCCTTGTTGCTCCCTGAATTTATGGAGCAATGCCGATGTGGACTTCAACGCAATATCGTCAAGTAGTGCGGGGCAGTGCGTGGTACGACCTGATCGTGACTGCTGCTTTTGTAACGCCGTGGAGTTTTGCGGCATTGCATGGCGTGTTCTTGAGCCTGAGCCAGACTTTCAATTTGCCTGGCGAGCTACCACCGTTCGAGCCGATGCACATGCTGATGGCGAATTTGTTGGGTTCGATTGTGTGTGTCTGGGCGGTGTTGCGGATTCGTGATCCGCAGCAGGTATTTGGGCGGTATGACGCGGTGGGGAGGTTTCTGTTTTCGGCTTGGCTAGCTTATGCCTTGGCCCATGGGGCGAGTTCGCTATTGGTGATTTTCCTGTTTTTTGAATTGGCGTGGGGCGTTGTTCAAGTGTTGCCTGTTCGGGCGCCTTCGCGGGCAAGCCCGCTCCCACAGTGATTTTGGTGAACACGGAATTTTCGACCGACACAAAACCTGTGGGAGCGGGCTTGCCCGCGATGAGGCCCTTGAAGCCTCCGCTAATGCCCGGCCCGCCACGGCTGCCCCAACGAAACCGGCGCATACAACCGTGTGCGCACGGCATCCCGGGACAACAGCACCAACACCACAATGGTCGCGACATAAGGCAGCATCGCCAGCAGGCTCGACGGGATCGCCAGCCCTAACCCCTGCGCCACCAAATGCAGGATGCTGGCGAGACCGAACAGATACGCTCCGAGCAACAATCGCCACACCCGCCAACTGGCAAACACCACCAGCGCCAGGGCAATCCAGCCGCGACCGGCACTCATGTTTTCCGCCCACATCGGCGTGTAGGCCAGGGATAAATAAGCCCCGGCCAACCCCGCCATCGCCCCGCCAAACAGCACCGCCAGCGTACGCACTCGCAACACCGCCAAGCCCATGGCGCTGGCGGCATCCGGGTTTTCGCCGACTGCTTGAATAATCAACCCGACGCGACTTTTCAGAATCACCCAGGCCACTAACGTGAACAGCGCGAACGACAGGTACACCAACAAGTCCTGGGCAAACAGCATCCGCCCGATCAGCGGGATTTCACTCAACAACGGAATCGCCACCGGCTCGAAACCCGCCAACGGTTTGCCAACCCACGCTGCGCCGACAAAGGTCGACAGGCCCACGCCGAAGATCGTCAACGCCAACCCGGTCGCCACCTGATTGGCGTTGAACACCAGCGCCACCAGGGCAAACAGCGACGACAACAGCATCCCGGCGAGCATCGCCAGCAACACGCCAAGCCAGAGGTTGCCGCTGTTCAGCGCGACGATGAAACCGATCACCGCACCAAACAGCATCATGCCTTCCTGACCAAGGTTGAGGACGCCGCTCTTCTCGCAGATCAACTCGCCCAGCGCCACCAGCAACAACGGCGTACCGCAGCGAACCATGGCGTAGAAAATATTGCTCAGCAGATCGATATCCATCACAAGGCTCCTGCGTGTACAGCGGTGGTCGAAGTGCGCCGTACCCAGCACAGGTTCAGACGCGGGCGGTAGAGAATCAGCACGTCACTGGCCAGCAGGAAAAACAGCATCATCCCTTGGAAAAGTTGAGTGATCGCTTGCGGCAGGTTCATGCTCATCTGCGCGCTCTCGCCACCGATGTACAGCAGCGCCATCAACAAGCTGGAAAACAGGATGCCGATGGGATTCAGCCGCCCGAGAAACGCTACGGTGATCGCCGCATAGCCGTAACCCGGCGAGACTTGCGGCACCAATTGACCGATCGGCCCGGTGACTTCGCAGACCCCGGCCAACCCCGCCAGGCCGCCGCTGATCAACAACGCCAGCCAGATCAGCCGCTTCTCGCGAAAGCCGACGAAACCTGCGGCGCGCTTGTCCAGCCCGAGTACTTTGATCTGGAAGCCGACAAAGCTTTTCTGCAGTAACACCCACACCGCCACCAGCGCGAGCAAGGCGAAATACACCCCCGCATGAACCCGACCGTCCTCCATCAACAGCGGCAGTCGACTGGCATCGCCGAACATCGCCGACTCTGGAAAGTTGAACCCGGCCGGGTCCTTCAGCGGGCCGTGGACGCAGAACAGCAGCAGGTTCAGGGCGATGTAATTGAGCATGATGCTGGTGAGGATTTCATTGGCGTTGAAGCGCGTGCGCAACCACGCCGTCAGTCCGGCCCATGCAGCACCGGCCAAGGTGCCGACCAGTAGGATTAGCGCCAGCGCCCAGCGACTTTGCATATCGATGATGTTTACCGCCAGCGCACTGCCAGCGAGGGCGCCGAGCAGCAACTGACCTTCGGCGCCGATATTCCAGATCCGCGCCTGATACGCCACCGCCAGGCCCAATGCGCAGAGCAGAATCGGCAGCGCTTTGACCAACAATTCGGAGACGCCGTACAAGTCGCTTATCGGTGCAATCAGCAACGTGTGCAAGGTCAGCAACGGATCGTGGCCCAGGGCGATAAACAGAAGCGAGCCACAGCCCAGCGTCAACACGGCCGCCAGTAACGGCGAGCACCACACCATCAGGCGAGATTGCTGGCCACGGGGTTCGAGAGAAAGCAGCATGTGACACTCCGTTAAAGCGTGACGGGGGCAGGTGATTGAGGTGTGTCGAACTGGCCGGCCATCCAGCCGCCAACGTCGATCAGGCGGGTGTCGACGGTAGCCTTCAGGGGCGACAATCGACCTGCGCACAACGCAGCGAGGCGGTCGCTGATCTGGAACAGTTCGTCGAGGTCTTCGGAGATCACCAGGATCGCCGCGCCAGCATCGCGCAAGGCAATCAACGCCCGGTGAATGGTCGCGGCTGCGCCGACGTCCACGCCCCAGGTCGGGTGCGCGGCCACCAGCAATTTAGGCTGTTGAAGGATTTCCCGGCCGAGGATGAATTTCTGCAAGTTGCCGCCGGACAGGCTGCGAGCCGGAGCCTGGGCATCGGGTGTCTTGACCCCGAAGCGGCGGATAATGTCTTCGGCCAGCGCTTCGACCTTGCCGCGCTGGATCAGCCCATTGCTGACCAGCCCCTGTTGAAATGCAGTGAGCAGGGCGTTATCTGCCAGGCTCAGCTCCGGCACCGCGCCGTGGCCCAGACGCTCGGCAGGGACGAATGCCAGGCCAAGTTTACGTCGTGCATCCGGCCGCAGATGCGCCACCGGTTGCCCGCCGAAACTGATCGTTGCGCTGTCATCGCGGGACAGTCGTTCTTCTCCACTGAGCAAGGCCAGCAACTCATCCTGACCATTGCCGGCCACTCCGGCGACCCCCACGATTTCGCCGCTGCGCACGTCGAGATCAATGTCCTTCAGGGAGCAGCCGAACGGGTCCGGGTTATGCCAGGACAATCCCGTCACATTCAAAAAAGAATCAGCGCCAATGACCTTTGGATACTCGGTGATCAGCTCGGCGGCTTCACCGACCATCAAGTGCGCCAGTTGCCGATCCGAGCACTGCGCCGGCACGCAATGCCCGGCCACCCGGCCGCCGCGCAACACCGTGGCGCTGTGGCACAACGCGCGTACTTCGCCGAGCTTGTGGCTGATAAACAGAATGCTGCAGCCCTCGGTCGCCAGTCGGCGCAAAGTGACGAACAACTCATCCGCCTCTTGCGGAGTCAGTACCGATGTCGGCTCATCGAGAATCAACAGGCGGATGTCTTGCATCAGGCAGCGAATGATTTCCACCCGCTGACGCTCGCCGATGGACAGGCTGTGGACAAGTCGCTCCGGTTCCAGGGCCATGCCGTAGCGTTGGGACACTTCACGAATCTTCGGCTCAAGCTGCTTCGGTGTTCCCGCCGCCGCGCCCATTGCCAGCGCGATGTTCTGTGCCACGCTCAGGGTTTCGAACAGCGAGAAGTGCTGGAACACCATACCGATCCCGAGGCCGCGAGCCTGGGCCGGGTTGCGCATGGTCACGCGCTGGCCCTGCCAGATCATCTCCCCTGAGTCGGCGTGAGCGACGCCGTAGATGATCTTCATCAGTGTACTTTTGCCCGCACCGTTTTCGCCGAGCAGGGCGTGGATTTCACCGGGTGCAATGCTCAAGTCGATGGCATCGTTGGCCAGGCAACCGGGGTAACGTTTGCTGATTCTGCGCAGTTGCAGGCGAGGTATTTGATCGGGGATCGGCACAGGGTTGGACATGACAGGCTCAGGTCGACAGAAGTTATGCCTGGGGATAAAGCAATTTCCTGGCCATTGAGTCAGGAAATTGGCAAGGCCTTGCTGGCATAGGCGTTGTGGGCGGTCCTTGTCATATTCCAATTCCGAATCAGGCACCACTTGAGGGCACGTTCTTTGATCAGGCTCCGGTTTTGCGCGCGGTGAATTGATCAAAAAACGAGCAGTAGCCTGCAAGCTATGTCAGACAGGGGGCAGCGCCAGCCATGAACGGGTTATCCACAGGTTGTTCCACAGTATCTGTGCGCAAGCCGACCGGAGGGGCATAAGCACTGAGGGGCTTTCTACTAATGGCGATAAACCGCTCTAACTGATTGTTTTTACGTGGAATAAATGTTGTTGCTGGGGATTTGGATGAAAAATGAGCAAAGCCCGCAAAGCCGCATGACAGAAGGGTTACAGCGGAATGTGCTCAGGTTATCCACAGCCGGGTGCACAGCAGATGTGGGCAAGTATCGAATGCAGGGCAAATCGGGGCGCCCCAAAAGATCGCAGCCTTCGGCGGCTCTCACAGGATTGCATTCCTTACTCAAGTACACGGTCGGAATAGGAGCTGCCGAAGGCTGCGATCTTTTGATCTTTCTTTTATCGCTGCAACAAAATGCGCCCGCGACTCAAATCCGCCAGCTGCATCTGCAAGGTCTCTATCTGCCGATCGCCGATCGCCAATTGCAGTTCCACGCCATTGGCCGTGAAGGTTTCTTCCACGACCAAACCGCCCAGTTCCGCTACCCGAAGCTTCACCAGGGCCAACTCGCCAAACGCACAGGCACAACTGACCGGCACCCGGCTGATCAGCTCGACCTTCGGCGCCCCTTGCAGGCATTTGTTGGCACCGCCGCCATAGGCCCGGGCGAGGCCGCCGGTGCCCAGTTGAATGCCGCCATACCAGCGGATCACCAGTACCGCGACCTGATCGCAATCCTGCGCTTCGATCGCTGCCAGAATCGGCCGTCCAGCGGTGCCGCCGGGTTCGCCATCGTCAGTGCTGCGGTATTGATCGCCGAGCTTACAGGCCCAGCAATTGTGCGAGGCGCTCAAATCACTGTGCTGCTCGATGAACGCTTGAGCATCAGCTGCGCTGGTGATTGGCCCGGCGAGGGTGATGAAGCGGCTTTTGCGAATCTCTTCGCGGTATTCGCAAAAGCCGCTGAGGGTAAAAGGCATAGGTGTCTTAGATAGCAGGCGTCAGGCCGCAGCCTTTGAGAATGATGCGGATCAGGTTGTTGCCGGCGTCTTCCATGTCTTGCTTGGTCAACTTGGTGCGCCCGGTGACACGGCAGATCTGCGTGGAAAAATCGGCGTAATGCTGGGTGCTGCCCCACAGCAGGAAGATCAGGTGCACCGGGTCGACCGGGTCCATTTTGCCGGCGTCGATCCACGCCTGAAACACCGCCGCCCGGCCCTGAAACCAGATGCGATAGTCCTGGTTGAAATGCGCGCTCAGGCATTCGCCGCCGCTGATGACCTCCATGGCGAAGACCCGCGAAGCCTGTGGCTGGCGCCGGGAGAACTCCATTTTTGCGCGGATGTATCGCGTCAATGCTTCTGCCGGATCATCCTCGACAGTCAGGGTATTGAAGGTGCTGTCCCACAATTCAAGGATGTTACTCAGCACCGCCACGTACAAACCGAGTTTGTTGGTGAAGTAGTAATGCAGATTCGCTTTGGGCAACCCGGCATTCTGCGCGATGGTGTTCATGCTGGTGCCTTTGAACCCGTGACGGGCGAACTCGTCTTCGGCGGCTTTGATGATGGTCTCTTCGTTCTTCTGACGAATGCGGCTGGCGGGTTTGCCGCCGTGGGCTGGGACTTCAAAGGTCATAGGCACTTCCGAACAGGTAAATGGGTGCAACCAGATGCGTTGATAGCGCACCCGCAGGCCGCAGACAAGTCCTGTTGCGATAAAACCTGAACACCATAATCCCTGTGGGAGCGGGCTTGCTCGCGAAGGCGGTGTGTCAGTCGATATTTATGCAACTGACACACCGCCTTCGCGAGCAAGTGTTCAGCGCGTCGCCGCCAGGCTTTCCAAAAAGCTCTCCAGAACCAGATGCGGGCGACGGCCCTTGCGTGTAACCGATGCGAGGCTCAGGTCATAAAAACGTGCCTTGGGTTTCAGCGCACGTAATCTGCCTTGCTGCACCCAAAGGCTGGCGTAGTGATCCGGCAGGTAACCGATGTAGCGCCCGGTCAGAATCAGAAATGCCATACCTTCGCGATCCGATGCACTGGCGGTGCAGTTGAGCGCCTGATAGTGGGCCTGAATCTCGGCGGGTAAGCGGAAAGTCGGGGCGATGGCGTCCTGGCTATTGAGGCGTTCATCGTCCAATTGTTTGTCGTCGACATAGAACAACGGATGGCCGACCGCGCAATACAGCAGCGAGCGTTCGCTGTAGAGCGGTTGATATTCCAGCCCCGATAGCGCGCTGGCTTGCGGCACCACGCCGACATGCAAGCGACCGTCGAGCACGCCTTGTTCGACTTCATTGGGCGCGATCATGCGGATCTGGATCTGTACGTCCGGGCCACGCTCCTTCAACTGCGCCAGGGCATGAGTAATGCGCATATGGGGCAGGGTGACCAGGTTGTCAGTCAGGCCGATGGTCAACTCACCGCGCAAGTGTTGGTGGAGGCCGTTGACCTCGGTGCGGAAACTTTCCAGCGCACTTAATAGTTGCAGCGCTGATTGGTAGACCTCGCGGCCTTCTTCGGTCAGGGAAAAACCGGCGCGACCTCGCTGGCACAGACGCAGGCCCAGGCGTTGCTCCAGATCGCTCATCTGCTGGCTGATCGCCGAGCGACCGATCCCCAGCACCGATTCTGCCGCGGAGAAGCCGCCGCATTCCACGACACTGCGAAAAATCCGCAACAGGCGGATATCAAAGTCACTGACTTGCGCCAGCGGATCGGGACGACGGCTGCTCATGCTTTGTTTACTCAAAGTTTAGTAGCTGGCTGACTGAAGGTTAGAAAAGTTGGATTTCATCGACTTTATCCCCGTGGCAATTTAGCTGCAAGAACGCTTTTGATCTCCACGCCGCTTATTTGCTCTGCGAGGTTTTGCCCATGAACGTGCCTGAAAACGCCCCGACTTCCCTGGCCAGCCAGCTCAAGCTCGATGCTCACTGGATGCCCTACACCGCGAACCGCAATTTCCAGCGCGACCCGCGACTGATCGTGGCGGCCGAGGGCAGTTGGCTGACAGACGACAAGGGCCGCAAGGTCTACGATTCGCTCTCGGGTCTGTGGACCTGCGGCGCCGGGCACACCCGCAAGGAAATCCAGGAAGCGGTGGCCAAGCAATTGGGCACCCTCGATTACTCGCCGGGCTTCCAGTACGGTCATCCGCTGTCGTTCCAGTTGGCCGAGAAAATCACCGACCTGACCCCAGGCAATCTGAATCACGTGTTCTTCACCGACTCGGGTTCCGAGTGTGCGGACACGGCGGTGAAAATGGTTCGTGCCTACTGGCGCCTGAAAGGCCAGGCGACCAAGACCAAGATGATTGGTCGCGCTCGTGGTTATCACGGCGTGAACATCGCCGGCACCAGCCTCGGCGGCGTGAACGGCAACCGCAAACTGTTCGGTCAGGCGATGATGGATGTCGATCATCTTCCGCACACCTTGTTGGCGAGCAATGCTTTCACTCGTGGCATGCCGGAGCAGGGTGGTATCGCGCTGGCGGATGAATTGCTCAAGCTGATCGAACTGCACGATGCCTCGAACATCGCAGCGGTATTCGTCGAGCCATTGGCCGGCTCCGCTGGCGTGCTGGTTCCGCCGCAGGGGTACCTCAAGCGTCTGCGCGAGATCTGCGATCAGCACAACATCCTGCTGGTGTTCGACGAAGTGATCACCGGTTTCGGTCGTACCGGTTCGATGTTCGGTGCCGACAGCTTTGGTGTGACGCCGGACCTGATGTGCATTGCCAAGCAAGTCACCAACGGCGCGATCCCGATGGGCGCAGTGATTGCCAGCTCCGAGATCTATCAGACCTTCATGAACCAGGCGACGCCTGAGTACGCGGTGGAATTCCCGCACGGCTACACCTATTCCGCACACCCGGTGGCTTGCGCCGCAGGCTTGGCAGCACTCGACCTGCTGCAAAAGGAAAATCTGGTGCAGAGCGTGGCGGAGATCGCACCGCATTTCGAAAACGCACTGCACGGTGTGAAGGGCAGCAAGAACGTCATCGACATTCGTAACTACGGGTTGGCCGGTGCTATCCAGATTGCGCCTCGCGACGGCGATGCCATCGTTCGTCCGTTCGAAGCCGGCATGGCGCTGTGGAAAGCCGGGTTCTACGTGCGCTTCGGCGGCGACACCCTGCAGTTCGGCCCAACCTTCAACAGCAAGCCGCAAGACCTCGATCGCCTGTTCGACGCGGTCGGCGAAGTGCTGAACAAGATCGACTGATTTTTCCCTCTCTATAAAGGCGTCCTTTAGCGGGCGCCTGTGGACAACTTTTCAGGAGCCCCGCATGAGCCTTATCCCGCATTTGATCAATGGCGAACTGGTGACCGAAGACGGTCGTACGGCCGACGTGTTCAACCCGTCCACCGGTCAGGCGATCCATAAGCTGCCATTGGCCAGCCGTGAAACCATTCAAAAAGCCATCGACTCGGCCAAAGCTGCGTTTCCGGCCTGGCGTAATACTCCGCCGGCCAAGCGTGCTCAGGTGATGTTCCGCTTCAAGCAATTGCTGGAACAGAACGAAGCCCGCATCGCCCAACTGATCAGTGAAGAACATGGCAAGACCCTGGAAGATGCGGCCGGTGAATTGAAGCGCGGGATCGAGAACGTCGAGTTCGCCTGTGCTGCACCGGAAATTCTCAAGGGCGAGTACAGCCGTAACGTTGGGCCGAACATTGATGCCTGGTCGGATTTCCAGCCATTGGGCGTGGTGGCCGGTATTACCCCGTTCAACTTCCCGGCCATGGTGCCGCTGTGGATGTATCCGCTGGCGATCGTCTGCGGTAACTGCTTTATCCTCAAACCGTCCGAGCGCGATCCAAGCTCGACGCTACTGATTGCTCAGTTGCTGTTGGAAGCCGGCCTGCCGAAAGGCGTGCTGAGTGTGGTGCATGGCGACAAGGCTGCGGTGGATGCCTTGATTGAAGCGCCGGAAGTCAAAGCCCTGAGCTTTGTCGGCTCGACGCCGATTGCCGAATACATCTACGCCGAAGGCACCAAGCGAGGCAAACGTGTCCAGGCGCTGGGCGGGGCGAAAAACCACGCGGTATTGATGCCGGATGCGGATCTGGATAACGCAGTCAGCGCATTGATGGGCGCGGCGTACGGTTCGTGCGGTGAGCGCTGCATGGCGATCTCGGTGGCCGTGTGCGTCGGTGATCAGGTGGCCGATGCGTTGGTGGCCAAACTGACTCCGCAGATCAAGGCGTTGAAAATCGGTGCCGGTACGACCTGTGGCCTGGATATGGGACCGCTGGTTTCCGGTCAGGCTCGCGATAAAGTCAGTGGCTATATAGAAGACGGCGTTTCAGCAGGTGCGACTTTGGTGGTGGATGGTCGTGGTCTGAGCGTGGCCGGTCATGAGGAAGGTTTCTTCCTGGGCGGTTGTCTGTTCGATAACGTCACGCCAGAAATGCGCATCTATAAAGAAGAGATCTTTGGGCCAGTGCTGTGCGTTGTTCGGGTCAACAGCCTGGAAGAAGCGATGCAACTGATCAACGATCACGAATATGGCAATGGCACCTGCATCTTTACCCGTGATGGGGAAGCGGCGCGGTTGTTCTGCGATGAGATTGAAGTGGGCATGGTCGGCGTCAACGTGCCGTTGCCGGTGCCAGTGGCTTATCACAGCTTTGGCGGTTGGAAGCGTTCGCTGTTTGGCGATTTGCATGCGTATGGTCCGGATGGCGTGCGTTTCTACACTCGTCGCAAGGCTATTACCCAGCGCTGGCCGCAGCGAGCGAGCCATGAAGCTTCACAATTCGCATTCCCTAGCTTGTAAGTAGAAGGGAAGAAGGCCGACCTCTTGAGGTCGGCCTTCGTGTTTTCGGGGTTTTTGGGCTTATATGACAGAAATGTGAAAATTGGTGTTGACGGCAGATTCTGGAAGTCTATAATTCGCCCCACTTCCGGCGCAGTCGAAACGGAAAACTCCTTGGTAAACAAAGAGTTACGCGATTTTCGGCAGTGGTTACGCTTCAGTTCATCGAAGCCAGAAGGAGTTGGTAGGGCAGTGTGTTTTCGCCTTATCGACGGTTCGATCTTCTCGGTCGAAAGCGGAGAAAAAGAGGTGTTGACAGCAGCGAGTAACGCTGTAGAATTCGCCTCCCGCTAACGAGAGATCGGAAGCGCAAGTGGTTGAAGTTGCAAAGGAAACTTTGAAAGCTTCTGAAAATAACCGCTTGACAGCAACAGAGGCTGCTGTAGAATGCGCGCCTCGGTTGAGACGAAAGATCTTAACCAACCGCTCTTTAACAACTGAATCAAGCAATTCGTGTGGGTGCTTGTGGAGTCAGACTGATAGTCAACAAGATTATCAGCATCACAAGTTACTCCGCGAGAAATCAAAGATAACCAACGATTGCTGAGCC
Source organism: Pseudomonas sp. FP603 (assembly GCF_030687415.1). Classification (NCBI taxonomy): domain Bacteria; kingdom Pseudomonadati; phylum Pseudomonadota; class Gammaproteobacteria; order Pseudomonadales; family Pseudomonadaceae; genus Pseudomonas; species Pseudomonas sp. FP603. Next base: position 6,108,269 of record NZ_CP117431.1, on the reverse strand, counting down.
AAGTTTAGGGTTTCTTAAAAACCCAAAGATGTTTGAACTGAAGAGTTTGATCATGGCTCAGATTGAACGCTGGCGGCAGGCCTAACACATGCAAGTCGAGCGGCAGCACGGGTACTTGTACCTGGTGGCGAGCGGCGGACGGGTGAGTAATGCCTAGGAATCTGCCTGGTAGTGGGGGATAACGCTCGGAAACGGACGCTAATACCGCATACGTCCTACGGGAGAAAGCAGGGGACCTTCGGGCCTTGCGCTATCAGATGAGCCTAGGTCGGATTAGCTAGTTGGTGAGGTAATGGCTCACCAAGGCGACGATCCGTAACTGGTCTGAGAGGATGATCAGTCACACTGGAACTGAGACACGGTCCAGACTCCTACGGGAGGCAGCAGTGGGGAATATTGGACAATGGGCGAAAGCCTGATCCAGCCATGCCGCGTGTGTGAAGAAGGTCTTCGGATTGTAAAGCACTTTAAGTTGGGAGGAAGGGCAGTTACCTAATACGTAATTGTTTTGACGTTACCGACAGAATAAGCACCGGCTAACTCTGTGCCAGCAGCCGCGGTAATACAGAGGGTGCAAGCGTTAATCGGAATTACTGGGCGTAAAGCGCGCGTAGGTGGTTCGTTAAGTTGGATGTGAAATCCCCGGGCTCAACCTGGGAACTGCATTCAAAACTGACGAGCTAGAGTATGGTAGAGGGTGGTGGAATTTCCTGTGTAGCGGTGAAATGCGTAGATATAGGAAGGAACACCAGTGGCGAAGGCGACCACC